>NZ_JBFAUM010000034.1:0-77664 GCF_040679195.1 Actinoallomurus sp. NPDC052308
ACCCGTTCGAACAACTCCCACAACTCATCGGGAACCAGACGCTCCACCATCGACACGGCAGGATCCTACTGATCACCCCAAATGAAACGACGTCTAAGGACGTCTCTTCCGCCGGCGCCCGTACCGCCGCAGGCTGGGAACCGGCTCGGCGGACCGGCGGCACCCGCGGGTTCGACGAGACGAGCACCGAAGAGCCGCCGCGTGGCACCTGCGGCAGCCGCACGACTGCCATATCCGCCGGGTGTGGATTCGCCGACGTCGTAGCTCGTTCCGCCCCTTCCTGCGAAAAGAGGCATTCTCCGTATGCAGTACCGCACGCTCGGCCGGACCGGTATCAAGGTCAGTCCCTATGCGCTCGGCGCATTGATGTTCGCGACGTCCGTCGGCAACCCCGACCCCGAAGACTCGGCCCGCATGATCCACAAGGCGCTGGACGCGGGGATCAACCTCATCGACACGGCCGACGCCTACCAGGACTCCGAAGAGATCGTCGGGAAGGCGCTCAAGGGGCGACGGGACGAGGTCGTCCTCGCGACCAAGGTGAGCCGTTCGATGGGTGACGATCCCAATCACCAGGGCGCCTCGCGGCGGTGGATCGTGACCGCGGTCGAGAACTCGCTGCGCCGCCTGCGGACCGACCACATCGACCTCTACCAGATCCACCGGCCGGACCCCACCACGGACATCGAGGAGACGCTTTCCGTGCTCTCCGACCTGATCCACAGCGGGAAGGTCCGTGCGATCGGGTCGTCCGGCATGCCGGCGTCCGACATCGTCGAAGCCCAGTGGGTCGCCGACCGGCGCGGTCTGGCACGGTTCCGCACGGAGCAGCCGCCGTACTCGCTGCTCAACCGCGGCATCGAACGCGAGGTGCTGCCGGTCGCCCAGCGCCATGGGATGGGCACCCTGGTGTGGGGGCCGCTCGGGCAGGGACTGCTCACCGGGCGTGTCCGCAAGGACGAGCCGAACGAACTCCGCCGCGCCGCCTTCGTCAAGCACGTCAACGACGAACGCCGGCTCGAAACCGTCGAGCGGTTCATCTCGCTGGCCGAGGAGGTGGGACTGCCGCTGACCCACCTCGCCATGGCGTTCGCGATCGCTCATCCCGGCGTGACCAGCGCGATCGTCGGGCCGCGCACGATGAGCCACCTCGACGACCTCCTGGCCGGCATCGACGTGACGCTCACCGACGACGTCCTCGACCGGATCGACGAGATCGTCCCGCCGGGCACCGACGTCGGCACGCTCGACCAGGCGTACGTGCCGCCGGCCCTCCAGCAGGCGCGCCTCCGCCGCCGGCCTGCCGGCGAACGCGCCGCCGCCTGACGGACGGCCGTCGGTGCCGGAGCCTCAGTGGGCGGTCGAGCAGGCGTCGGCCAGGGGGAGTCGCGTCAGGCGGGCGCGTTCCTCGGCCACGATCTCCGCCCGCCGGTGCGCGCCCAGTCTCGTGTTCTGGACCTTGTCGTGCAGCTTGACGATGGCGTCCAGCAGCATCTCCGGCCGGGGTGGGCAGCCGGGCAGGTAGATGTCGACCGGCACGATGTGGTCGACGCCCTGTACGACGGCGTAGTTGTTGAACATGCCGCCCGACGAGGCGCACACGCCCATCGCGATGACCCACTTCGGCGCGGCCATCTGGTCGTACAACTGCCGCAGCACCGGTGCCATCTTCTGGCTCACCCGGCCGGCGACGACCATGAGGTCCGCCTGCCGGGGCGAGCCCGACGGGCGCTCCATGCCGAACCGCGAGAAGTCGTGCCGCGGGTCGCCGACGGCCATCAGCTCCATGCCGCAGCAGGCCAGGCCGAACGTCATCGGCCACATCGACGATTTGCGGGCCATGCCGGCCACCGCCTCGACGGTCGTGAGAAGGAAACCGCCGGGAATTTGCTCTTCGAGTCCCATAGCCCTTCCAGGCTGGCCGCGCCGGGAAGGCCGATCAATGACGGATCGCGCCACGATCGTTAAGCGAGGCGACACAATGGGTGCATGGAGATGCGGGAGATCGAGGCGTTCCTGGAGGTCGCCCGGGAGTTGCACTTCGGCCGGGCGGCGACGCGGCTGGGCGTCTCCACGCCGCGCGTGAGCCAGGCGGTGCGCGCGCTGGAGCGCCGGGTCGGCGGTCCGCTGTTCGAGCGCACCAGCAGGCGGGTCCGGCTGACGCCGCTGGGCGAACGACTGCACGCCGAGCTCCGGCCCGCGTACGAGCGGATGGAGCGGGCGCTGGGGGAGGCGCGGCGCAGCGCGAGTATCGCGGCGCTCCGCGTCGGCGTCGCGACCAGCCTGCCCGACGCCGTGATCGACGGGCCGATCCGGGCGTTCGAACGGGTCCGCCCGCACTGTGCCGTGGTGCGGTCCGCGCATCCCAACACCGACCCGGTCCGCTGGGGTGTCGACTGGCCGGTGGACGTCTTCGTCGGCTGGCTGCCCGCCGACCTCACGCTGGTCCAGGCCATGGGCTTCGGCGTCGGCCCGGCGTGGCTGCGCGAGGAACGCGCGGTGCTGGTGGCGGCCGGACACCCGCTGGCCCGGCGCGTCGCCGTCGACGCCGAGGAACTGGCCGACCACGCCATCCTGTATCCGAGCAACATGCCGGAGCAGCTCGCCGACCTGTGGATACCGCCGGTCACCCCCGGCGGCGTCCCGCTCCGCCGGGTTCCCCGGCACACGTCCACGTCGCTGGAGGAGGCGATCGTCCTGGTCGCCGGGGGAGACGTGGTCCACCTGACGATCGCGGCCGTACGCCCGGACAACCCCCACGTCGTCACCGTGCCCGTGACCGGACTGCCGCCGATGATCTGCGCCCCGGTCTGGCCGGCCGGCACGGACAGCGCCGTCATCCGCGACTTCGCCCGAGTCACCGGTCTCAGCCCACGCTCTGCCGGTCGGGCTCGATGAGCGCGACGACCCGTTCCTCGTCGCGCGAGTAGGGGCCGCCGATGTACTTCGTCGAGATCCGGTCGACGATCTCCCAGGCGGCGTCGCCCTCCAGCCATTCGACGACCCTGCCGCGGACGATGACCGGCTGGAACGGGTTGTCGGCCGGCGTCAGGGAGAGCGCGACCCGCGGGTCGCGCCGCAGGTTGCGGGCCTTGCGGGAGTCCGGGCCGGTGAGGATCGCGACGTGGTCGCCCTCCGTGCCGACCCAGACGGGAACGGAGTGGGGAGCGCCGTCGGGAAGAACGCTGGCGAGGTGGGCGAGCGAGGTGCCGTCGAGCACGCGGCGTACGTCGGGGTTCAGCATCGTGGTCATCTCCTGGCGTGGGTTCTGTCGATGTCGTGGACGACGACCTCATCGCTGATCATCGCGAGGCCGTCGGTGATGAGGATCAGCGCTCGACCTCGTAGTGGAGGTGGGTGACGCCCGGCGCGGGCACCACCTCGACGAGGCGCAGCCGGACGTGCTCGGGCAGCTCCTGGAAGTAGGGACGGCCGCCGCCGAGCAGGACCGGCACCTGGTGGAGGACCAGCTCGTCCACGAGCCCCGCCTTCAGGGCCTCGGTCACGACGCCGCCGCCCATGAGCGCGACGTCCTTGCCGCCGGCCGCCTCCCGGGCCGCCGCGACCACCTCACCGATCCCGGCCGTGACCAGTGTCTGGCGGTCGGTCATCTCCGGCGCCGGCCGGTGGCTGAGGACGAAGAGCGGCGCCGCCGGGTGCGGACTCCCGCCGCCGAAGCCCTCGGAGTCCTCGTAGGTGTTGCGGCCCGCGACGACGGCGCCGACGCGACCGGCGACGGCGTCGAAGACCCGGGCGCTGGGCTCGCTGAGCTTGAAACCGTCGAACACCCGGCTGGGGGTGTCGCCGTCGAAGTACCAGTCGAAGAGCGCCGTCCCGTCGCCGAGGCCTCGCCCGGCGTCAGGACCGTGACCGGTGACATAGCCGTCGGCCGAGACCGCCATCGCGCTGAAGACCTTGCTCATCTCTGTTCCTTCCGAGTTCCTTCAAGAGACGCCACGACAGTAGCAGGTGGAGTTCCGTAAGGGAACTCAAATCGTTAGACTGCTTCCATGCAACGCACGAACTTCGGGGAGATGGCCTGCTCCATCGCGCGCACCCTCGACGTGATCGGTGAGCCGTGGTCGCCGCTGATCCTGCGGGACGTGTGGGTCGGGGTGAGCCGGTTCGACCAGCTTCAGGCCGACCTTGGGATCTCGCGCAAGGTGCTGACCGAGCGGCTCAACCATCTCGTCGACCAGGGCGTGCTCGAGCGCCGTCCCTATGACAGGCGGCCGCGCTACGAGTACCGCCTGACGGAGAAGGGCACCGAGCTCGTCGACCTGCTCATGGTCATGGTCGGCTGGGGGGACAAGTGGCTCGCGGGCGAGGCCGGCCCGCCGGTGCTCTACCGCCACCACGCGTGCGGTGAGATCAGCGGTGTCGACCTGCGCTGCGCCCACTGCGGCGAGCCGATGCACGCGGGCGACGTCGACCTGCTGCCGGGCCCCGGCGCGGCCGTGTGACCGAGGCCGCGTCCAGAGACTCCGACGCGGGTCGATGCCGCTGGTAGGCGGACCAGGGCGGTCGTCGGCGTGTCGTTACGATGATCATCGTGGAGCATCGATACCTCGGGCACAGCGGCCTGAAGGTCAGCGAGATCATCTTCGGGAACTGGCTGACGCTGGACGGCCAGATCGCGGAGGACACGCAGGCGGCATGCGTCCGGGCGGCCCTGGACGCCGGCATCACGACGTTCGACACGGCCGACATCTACTCCCGGGGACGCGCCGAGGAGGTGCTCGGCCGCGCGCTGGCCGGGGTCCGTCGCGAGTCACTCGTGATCGCGACGAAGGTGTGCCTGCCGACCGGTCCGGGTCCGAACGACCGGGGGCTCTCTCGCAAGCACATCATGGAGAGCTGCCACGCATCCCTGCGGCGGCTCCGCACCGACTACGTCGATCTCTACCAGGCGCACCGCTTCGACGGGAACACTCCGCTCGAGGAGACCATCCGCGCGTTCGCCGATCTGGTGCGGCAGGGGAAGGCGCTCCACATCGGGGTGTCGGAGTGGACGGCCGCCCAGATCGCGAAGGGGCAGGAGCTCGCCCGCCCGCTGGGAGTGCCGCTGGTGTCCAACCAGCCGCAGTACTCCATGCTGTGGCGCGTCATCGAGCCGGAGGTCGTGCCCGCGTGTGAGCGTCTCGGCCTGAGCCAGATCGTGTTCTCCCCGGTCGCCCAGGGCGTTCTCACCGGCAAGTATCTGCCCGGACGCGAGGCCCCCGCGGGGTCGCGGGCCGATGACGCACAGGGTTCGCGCTTCGTCACCCGCTATATGTCCGACACGGTGCTCGAACGGGTCCAGCGGCTGCGGCCGATCGCCGAGGAGGCCGGGCTCACGATGGCCCAGCTCGCCGTCGCCTGGGTCCTGCGGAACCCGAACGTCGCCGCGGCGATCATCGGTGCCTCGAGGCCCGAGCAGGTCGCCGAGAACGCCGCCGTCAGCGGGCGGCGTCTCGACGACTCGATCATGAAGCGGATCGACGAGGTGCTCGACGAACTCGTCGACCGCGATCCCGCCAAGACCGCGACGATGTTCGCCGTCATGCCGGCCTGGCGCCGCTGACCTCCTGTTCGGGCGAGGGGAGGGCGGAGCGCGGATCGACGCCGGCGATGTGCAGGCCGATCACGTACGCCGCGGTGGCCTCCAGGACGCCGGCCCGGTCGAGGTCCCCGGCGTCGGCCGGGACGCAGCCGAGATCGGTGATCAAGGTCCGTGCCGCGGCCAGGGCGCCGGAGTCGTCGCCGCAGATCGGCACGGTCAGCGGGCGGCCGTCGACCCGGGGCGGCGTCATCCGCCACATCGCGTCGGGGCACAGGTTGAACGCCTTCACCACGTGGGCGCCGGTCGCGTCGGCGATCCGCCGGGCGACGGACGGCCCGGTGCCGGTGGCGAGCGTGACGCCCGGATGCACGATGCCGTTCACGCAGTCGATCACCGTCCGCCCGCGCAGAACGTCCCCGACCTGCCCGAGGACCTCTTCCACGCCCTCGTACGCCACCGCCAGCAGCGTCACGTCGCCGAAGGCGGCCGCCTCCCGCAGGCCGCCCGGGAGAGCGCCCGGTCCGATCTCCGCGGCACGCTTCGCCGCCTTGTCCCGGTCGCGCGCGCCGACGAGCACCTCGTGCCCCGCGCGCGCCCACTGGGCGCCGAGCGCGCCCGCCATGTTCCCCGCTCCGAGGATTCCGATTCGCATGGCGCGACACTAGGAGTTCCGATGGGCACCGATCGGTGCCCGGCCGATGCGGTAAGGACATAGGGATGGACCGGGATCTCCTCGCCGACTGCCAGACGCGGTTGGCGTTCGACCTGCTGGCGAACACCTGGAACGCCGTCGTCATCTACGCGCTGCGCCACGGGCCCGGGCGGCCGGTGGAGCTGCGCAAGGTGATCGGCGGCATCAGCGGCAAGGTCCTCACCGAGACACTGCGCCGGCTGGAGGACGACGGATTGGTGACGCGGCGCGCTTACGCCGAGGCGCCGCCACGGGTCGAGTACGAGCTGACCGAGGCCGGTCGCGGCCTGCTGGAGCCGATCGAGGCGTTCGGCCGCTGGACCGAGCAGTACGCCGACGCGGTGGTGGCGGCCCAGGAGCGCGCGGCTCACGAGCGCGCGGCCGTCCGCGGCCCGGAGGACGGCCGACGGGCCGGCGACGCGAGCCGCCGGCCGGAGGACGCCGTACGGACCGGCGACGGGAACCGCCGGTCCGTGCCGGGCTCAGAGGCCTACCGGCCGCTGGTCACGCCGTAGTACTGCTCGTCCTGGACCCGCGGCTTGGCGGTCACGGTGAACGGCGAGGTGACCTTCGCCGTGACCGTGCCGTTCCGCGTCACCGAGACGCTGTTGGTGCCCGCCTTCAGGGGGAAGGTCTGGACGTGCAGGCCCGCCGGCGCGCTGTACGTGTGGGCGGTGCCGCCGATCGTCGCGGTGACCGTCGCGGCGGCGGTCAGCATCGTGAGCACCTCGACCTGGTCGCGGGCGGGGGTGCTGCCCGAGCGCAGCGTCATGAGCTTGGTCTCGGCGAACGTCGGCTTGGCCGCCGCCGGCTGGACGCGGTGCGTGACGTACACGACGTCCTTGGTGATGGTCGGGTACTTCCCGGTCTTCAGCCGGGTGAGGTAGTACGACGACAGGTCGAGGTAGGTCCACCCGTGCTTGGCCGAAGGGGAGAGCTGCGCGCCTTCGGAGTAGTCGTTCCAGGTGGGGATCTGCGCCCAGTCGGCGCCGTTGATCGCCGCGTTCCAGGTGACCCGCAGGTTCTCGGTGTTGCCGGCCTCGTCGTACTTGCCCTGGTTCGGCCGTTCGTCCTGGACCGAGACGGGCTGCATCCATTTCTTGCCGAGCTGGTGCGCCTTGGTGATGTTCGCGGCCAGGCCCGCGTTGGCGGCCGGGTTCCGGTTCCCCCAGTTGGAGAAGCCGTAGCTGATCGGGGCGAAGGCGCTCGCGTTGGGACCGAAGTTGAGGAAGCAGGGGACGAGCGCGACCTCGATGCCGTACTTGTCGCGCATGGTGGTCATCCAGGACGACCACCACGCCGCGGTCCTGCCCTCGGCCTTGAACGGCGAGACGACGAGGCGTTTGTCGGCGAGGTGGTAGACGGCGGGCGACTTGGCGACGCTCGCGACGGCGGCCGCGAGCGTGGCGGCGTCCACGTTCGCGAGGCCGTTCATGTCGGGCATCAGGACGATCTTGAAGCCGGGGTCGACCTGCTCGGCCGCCTGGATGAGCAGCTTGACGCGGGCCCAGTTGGGACTGGAGGAACTGACCGACAGCAGGTCCACGGTGAAGCCGTCGAGACCGGCCGCCGCGGCGCGCCGGACCTCCGTCCTCATGTCCTCCAACTGCCAGTTTCCGCTGATCGGGGCGCGGCCGATCGGCCGGTCCCGGAGCAGCCCGCCGTAGGCGGCGTGCTTGCCGCTCTCACCGGTCGGCGACAGGTAGTTCCTCGTGTAGTAGTCACTCGCCGCGTCCTTGTTGTCCAGGGAGACGGGATACGGCGTGAAGTAGTGCGCGAAGACCTTGTGCCCGGAGGAGCGCAGGACGCTCTGGGCGGGCAACTGGAACGGGAGCGGCCCCGTGTTCGCCGTCGCGCCGGCCGCGGTCTGCGACGCCTGCTGCGCCGGCGAGCACGCGGCCGTGGCCATCCCGACCACCAGGAGCGCCGCGGCGGCGGCGCCCATCACCGGAGATCTCCAGCCCATCGAACGGCTCCTCGCCATGGTCGCTCTTTTCATGATCATCGGAGCGTAGTGCGCACCGTCCGCAGAATCCGGCAGTTCCGACAAGGCGACCATTTCGGGTTCCGTGCGAGATCTGGCGGGCGAAGTAGCCTTGAGGCGTGCCGCACCCCACCGCGTTCCCGGCATCCGACCTCACCTCGCCGGCGGCCTTGAGCGAGGCCCTGAACCGGCATGCCTACCTCGCCGACGAGGGGCTCGCCACGGCCTGCTTCCTGAGCCTGCGCATGAGCCGCCCGCTTTTCCTGGAGGGCGAGGCCGGCGTCGGCAAGACCGAACTGGCCAAGACGCTCGCCACCGTGCTCGACGTC
Source organism: Actinoallomurus sp. NPDC052308 (assembly GCF_040679195.1). NCBI lineage: Bacteria > Bacillati > Actinomycetota > Actinomycetes > Streptosporangiales > Thermomonosporaceae > Actinoallomurus > Actinoallomurus sp. NPDC052308. The sequence goes on from NZ_JBFAUM010000034.1 coordinate 8,547, forward strand.
CCGCTCATCCGGCTCCAGTGCTACGAGGGCCTGGACGCCGCACAGGCGCTCTACGACTGGGACTTCCCGCGCCAGTTGCTGCACCTGCGCGCCGCCGAGGCCGCGGGCGTGACCGACGTGCAGCGGCTGGAGTCGGAGCTGTACGACCGGCGCTTCCTCGTCGCCCGGCCGCTGCTCCGGGCGCTGGAGACCTCCTCGGCGGAGCGGCCGAGCGTGCTCCTGGTCGACGAGATCGACCGCGCCGACGACGAGTTCGAGGCGTTCCTGCTGGAGGTGCTGAGCGACTTCACGATCTCGATTCCCGAGCTGGGCACCGTACGGGCCGAGCGCCCGCCCGTCGTCATCGTCACCTCGAACCGTACGCGCGAGGTGCACGACGCGCTGAAGCGCCGCTGCCTCTACCACTGGCTGGAGCACCCGGCGTTCGACCGGGAGGTCGCGATCATCCGGCGGCGGCTGCCGGAGGCGTCCGAACGGCTCGTCCGCCAGGTCGCCGGCGCGGCCGCCCGGCTTCGCGGGCTCGATCTGCTGAAGACGCCCGGGGTCGCCGAGAGCCTCGACTGGACCGAGGCGCTGGTCGCCCTCGGCGCCCGTGAACTGGATCCCGACACCGCGGCCGGCACGCTCGGCGCCGTCCTGAAGTACCGGGAGGACACCGAGCGCGTCGCCAAGGGCCTCGACACGCTGCTCGACGGGTCCTGACGATGGGCGTGCCGCGCGACCTGGTCGAGACGCTGACCGCCTTCGCCCGTACGCTCCGCGCCGCCGGCGTGCCCGCCGACCCCGAGCGGCTCCAGGCGATGATCGGCGCGCTCGACCGCCTCGACGTGCGGAATCCGCGCGACGTCTACTGGGCCGGGCGCCTCACCCTGTGCGCCGACCCGGCGGACCTGCCGCGTTACGACCGGTGCTTCGCCGCGTACTTCTCCGGCGAGTCCGCCTCGGTGCGCCGCGTGTCCCGGTCGCCGGTACTCACCGCTCGGCCCGCCGCCGGGTCCGAAGGGGACGGGACCGAGGTGGGCGGCGACCCGAGCGTGACGGCCGCGAGCGCGGCCGAGGTCCTGCGCAGACGCGACGTCGCCCGGCTCAGCGCGGCCGAGCGGGACGAGGTGCGGCGGCTCGTCGCGCTGCTCGACAACGTCTCGGCCCGCCGCCGATCCCGGCGGTTCGCCCCGGCCCACCGGGGACGTCTCGACCCGGGCCGGACGGTCCGCGCCATCCTCCGGCGCGGCGGGGAGATCTCCCGGCCGCACCACCGCGCGCACCGGACCCGCCCGCGCCGGGTGGTGCTCCTCGTCGACGTCAGCGGGTCGATGAGCCCGTACGCCGACGTGCTCCTGCGGTTCGCGCACGCCGCCCTGCGCTGCGCCCCGCGCAGCACCGAGGTCTTCACGTTCGGCACGCGGCTGACCCGGGTCACCCGGGAACTGCGGCACCGCGAACCCGACGCGGCGATGGCGGCGGTGTCGTCCGCGATCCCCGACTGGAGCGGCGGCACCCGGCTGGGCGAGGAGCTGAAGGAGTTCCTGGACCGGTTCGGTCAGCGGGGCATGGCGCGCGGCGCGGTCGTCGTGGTGGCCTCGGACGGCTGGGAACGCGGCGACGCTACGCTCTTGGGCGCGCAGATGGCGCGGCTGCGGCGGCTCGCCCACCGGGTGGTGTGGGCCAACCCGCACAAGGCCCGGCCGGGGTACGAACCGCTCACGGCCGGGATGGCGGCGGCCCTGCCGCACGTCGACGACTTCGTGGCCGGGCACAGCCTGGCCGCCCTCGAGGAACTGGCGGGAGTGATCGGCGATGCGTGACGTCCTCGGCGAGGTCCGCCCCTGGTACGCGGCGGGGGAGACGTTCGGCCTGGCCACGGTCGTGGACACGTTCCGCAGCGCGCCCCGCCCGCCGGGCGCCGCCATGGCGGTGTCAGCCGCGGGCGAGGCCGTGGGCAGCGTGTCCGGCGGCTGTGTCGAGGGCGCGGTGTACGAGCTGGCGCGCGAGGTCATGGAGACGGGCCGGCCGGTGGTGCGGCGGTACGGCGTCAGCGACGACGACGCCTTCGCCGTCGGCCTGACCTGCGGCGGCATCCTCGACGTGCTGGTCGAGCCGGTCGGTCCGGCGACGTACCCGGAGTTCGCGGACGTCGCGGCGTCCATCGAACGGCACGAGCCGGTGGCGGTCGTGACGGTCGTCGACGGCCCTCGGGAGACCGGTGCCCGGCGGATCGTCTGGCCCGACCGCGTAGCGGGCTCGCTCGGGCTCGAACGGCTGGACGCCGCCGTGGACGACGACGCCCGCGGAATGCTCGCCCAGGGCCGCACCGGCATCCGCCGCTACGGGCCGGACGGCGAGCGACGCGGCGACGAACTCTCCGTCTTCGTGCACTCCTTCGCGCCCCCGCCGCGGATGCTGGTGTTCGGCGCGATCGACTTCGCCGCGGCGGTCGTCCGCGTCGGCAGGTTCCTCGGCTACCACGTGACCGTGTGCGACGCCCGTCCGGTCTTCGCCACCCCCAAGCGGTTCCCCGACGCGGACGAGGTGGTCGTCAAGTGGCCGCACCGGTTCCTGGCCGAGACGGAGGTGGACGAGCGCACGGCGATCTGCGTGCTCACCCACGACCCGAAGTTCGACGTGCCGCTCCTGGAGGTGGCGCTGCGCACCCCGGCGGGCTACATCGGCGCGATGGGCTCCCGGCGCACCCACGACGACCGGCTGAAGCGGCTGCGCGACGCCGGCGTGACCGAGGACGAGCTCGCGCGGCTGCGCTCGCCCATCGGCCTGGACATCGGCGCCCGCACCCCGGAGGAGACCGCGGTGTCGGTGGCGGCCGAGCTCATCCGGCTCCGCTGGGGCGGCACCGGGCGCCCCCTCAGCGAGACGGAGGGCCGGATCCACGGGGAGTGACCCCGCCGGGACCGGGCCGAGGGAATCCGCGGCGGTCGTGCCACCGCGAGGGATCCAGGGGGGCTGGCCCCACCGTCCAAGAGTCGGCCTGGCCCCACTGCGCGGGCGCGCGCCGGGGCCCAGACTCGGAAGAGTCCAGTCGAACGGGGAAGAAGGCCGATCATCATGTCGCAGAACGCCCGGAAGATCGTCGTGCGCCGGCTCGTCGTCGCCGCGTTCATCGCCGCGGCGGTGGCCGGAGGGACGGCGGCGGCCCCGCACCACACCGGCCACGGCGTGCTGCCACCCGTCGCCGGCCACCGCTGACGGATCCGTCGGGCTCTCGATCAGCACGTGACCGGGACCACACCGACGGATACGCTCCCAAGGTGGGGATCAGACACGCGGGCGCCCCGGCCGGGCTGTTGCTGGCCGCCGGGGAGGGGCGCCGGCTCGGTACACCGAAGGCGCTCGTCGAGATCGGCGGGGTGCGGCTCGTCGACCGTGGGGTCCGCATGCTCCACGAGGCGGGCTGTACCCCGATCGTCGTCGTCACCGGCGCCGCCGCGATCGACGTGGCCGGCGCAGTCGTCGTCCACAACCCGGACTGGCCCACGGGCATGGGCTCGTCGCTGCGCGCCGGGCTGTCGGCGCTGGCGGCCGACTGCCCGGCCGTCGTCATCGCCCTGGTCGACCAGCCGCGCGTGACCGCGGCGGCCGTGCGCCGGCTCCGCGCGGCGTACGACTCCGGGGCGCGGGCGGCGGTCGCCACCTACGCGGGCCGGCCCAGGAACCCCGTCCTCATCGCGCACGAGTACTTCGCGGAGGCGGCGGCCGGCGCCTCCGGAGACGTCGGCGCCCGCGCCTTCCTGCGCGCCCATCCCGAGCTGGTCGCCACCGTGCCCTGCGACGACGTCGCCGCCCCCGACGACATCGACACCCCCGAGGATCTCGAGCGCCTGAGCCGGCCGTGAAGCGGGAGAGGACGGCCGGAGCGTGAAGTCCCGACTGTCAACCGGCGGGCTGACTCGCGCGTCATACTGACGCGCGGGGACGTGTACGGACGGACAAGATCGCCGGGCCGGGGGCACCGGCTGGAGAGGTAAGCAGCCCGCTATGACGTCTGCCTGGCCGGAGGAACCCGGCTACCACTGGGTGACGCACAATGACAGTGCCGCCTCCCACCTGCTCAAGGCCGAGAACGCCCTGGCGCGCACGCCCCCGGACACGGCGGCGGCACAGGTCCACGCCACCCTCGCCCAGGCGGAGGCGACCCTCGTCGTCGTCCACACGCTGCGCGACATCATGGCCAAGATGCGCGAGCAGACCATGGCGATCGAGGACCTGCGGCAGCTCATGGGGGTCGACGACCGCGGTGAGGACCGGCTCGTCGACGACGGCGTGCCGCTGCCCCGCCCGGGCGCGGCGGTGGACCGGTAGGGCGCCCGCTCCGCCCGATCAGCCGATCAGGTCGCGGACGTCGTCGCGGTCGACGGCGCCACAGTCGACCGCGTGCCGGAGCCGGGCGGTCAGCGCCGCGACCGCCGCCGGGTCGTCGAGGGCGGCGTCGGCCTGCCCGGCACGGTGGGCGCGCAGGCGGTCGAGGGTGTCGTCCAGGCCGTTCAGCAGGAACGCGTACACCGCGGCGTAGCGGCTCGGCAGCTGCGCGACATCCAGGTCACATCCCTGCGGGAAGCCGTGCATCAGGGAGTAGCGGACGAGCCCGGCGTGCAGTCGCCACGCCTTGTGCACGTCCTTGGTGTCCTCGCCGGCCGGGGCGATCTTCGTCGCGCCGTCCGACAGGCGGATGCCGGTGCCGGCGAGGGTCACCTGCATGACGTGGCGTGCGTGGTCGCAGGCCGGGTGGTCGAGCCGCTGCTCCGACGGGGGCAGCCCGCACGCGGCCGTGTAGTCGCGGACGCCGAACTGCGCCGCGCTGAGCCGGTCACCGGCGGCGGACACGACCTCCGGGAGACGGGCGACCGACTGCGGGGTCTCGATCTGGATCTCGAGGCGCAGCAGCCCCTCCGGCAGGCCGATCTCCGCCTCGAAGCGGGCGAGGAAGTCGGCGAAGATCCGCACGTGCTCGGGCGTCACGATCTTGGGGAAGGTCACGACGAAGCCGCCCGGCAGCCGGCCGAGGCGCTCGGCCAGCCCGGTGAGGAATCCGTCGAGCGTGCGCATGGCGCGGCCGTGCCCGCCGTCCGCGAACGACTTGACCCGCAGCCCCCAGTAATAGGGGAGGGAACGCGTCTCGTACGCCTGGGCGACCGCCTCCACGGCGGCGGCGACGTGCCCGTCCTCCTCGGCGTCGTCGCGGACGCCGTAGCCGTCCTCGAAGTCGATGCGCAGGTCCTCCACCGGTTCGCGGGTCAGCTTCGCGGCGACCCGCTCCCGTACGGTCTCGGCCAGGGCCGCGTCGATGCCGAAGGCGCCCGCCGCCGCGGCGCCGTCCGCGACGTGCGTCTCGAGCAGCCGCAGCGCCTCTTTCCCCAGGTCGGCCGGGGTGGTGGCGGTGAACTGGTCGGCCGGGACGTACAGGGTGTGCACCGGACGGCGCTGGTCCGGCAGGCCGGGGTGGTGGCGGTCGTACTCCGCGCGTGCCTCCTCCACCCGGGCGCTCAGGTCGTCGACGGAGGACAGGGTCAGCTTCATGCAGTTCCTTCCCATAGACACCGCGTCACACGTTACCGATCCGGGGCCACCCGCCCGCGGTGATCGCCGACAGGCGGGCACCGGGGCCGGGGGAGAACTCCCGGGAGTGTGATCGCCGTCCGCGGCGGTCGGTTCGCGCGGGCCGCCCCTCAGTGACCGACGATCCCCCAGGAGCCGCCGAACTCCGCGCCCGGCTCGAGTGTGATCAGGTCCGTCCCGGTGACGAACGCGTTGGGCGGGCAGGTCATCGGCTCGGCGCCCACCCCCGCCCGGCGCATGTCCCCGGGCGCCGCGTCGGCGGTGTAGATCTCCAGCCACGGATGCGCCTCGTCGGTCCACAGCGCGACCGAGCGGGCCCCGTCCTCCAGGCGCACCCACGCGCGCCCGTCCGCGTCCCGGCGCAGCTCCGTGAACGGGTTGTCGATCTTCAGGTCGCCGAGACGCCGCCCGTCGCGCAGGTCGTACGCGGTGCCGGCGACGTCCCGGGCCGCCGGCTCGGGGACGGCGCGCTCGTCGACCTCCAGGTACCGGTCGGCGGGGATCGTCAGGACACACTCGTCCAGCGGGCGGCCCAGCGTGAGGTACGGGTGCGCGCCGTGTCCGTACGGGGCGGGCCGCGTGCCGGCGTTGTGCGCCGACAGGCGTACGGTCAGGCCCTGCTCGGCGTCGAGGGAGTAGTCCACGGTCAGGTTCAGCCGGAACGGATAGCCGCCGTGACCGAGGAGCCGGTACGTGAGGAGCACCCGGTGCGGCTCGTGCTCGGCGACCGCCCACGCGCCCTCGCGCACGAGGCCGTGGATGGCGTTGTCGAGCGCGCGCTCGTTGATCGGCAACTGGTACGCCTCGCCGCCGAACTCATAGCGTCCCCGGTCGATCCGGTTCGGCCACGGCGCCAGCAACTGTCCCGAGGCCGCGGGCGGCTGCTCGTCGGCGTCGTGCGTGAGGACCAGCGGCCGGCCGTCCCTCGACAGCGCGCGCAGCGAACCGCCCTGCTCGGTGACGACGGCGGCGTACGGGCCGGCGGCGATCTCGTACTGGATCCCGGAAAGTGTCATGGGTCGATTGTGGCCGGTGGGAGGACGGCGCCGTTCCCCGGTCACGGCTGACCGGGGCGCGGGGTGCCGGATCGGCCGCCGCGGTCACGGCCGCTGAGCGCGAGGGCGGCGCGGCAGCCGGTCAGCAGGCCCCAGGCGACGTCGCTGCCCGAGGTGTGACCGATGTCGATGAGGCGGCGCGCGGCGGGCGCGACGGGTTCCTGGCCGGCGATGCCCCGCAGCACGGCGGCGGTCTCCACGCTCGCCTGCCCCCGCGCGGCGCACTGCAGCAGAGTCGCCGCCAGGGCGGTCGTGCGCTCGCACGCGTACGCGGTGACGGCGGCGCCGATCCAGTCGGCCAGCCGGACGGCCCGGCCCCCGCCGGGGACCGCCCCGCCCAGCAGGCGCAGCGCGAGCAGGAGGCCGGCCAGCGCGTCGTCGCCGCTCGGCGTCAACCCGGGTCCCAGACCGACGATCCGTTCCGCAGCGTCGACGGCGTGGGCGAGGTCGCCCGCCGCGCAACTGTCGGCGAGAACGTCCGGCACCGGATGCCCGCTCAGCCCCCAGGGCCCGGCGAGCTCGCCGAGCGCGCGGGCCCCGTGCGCCAGCCGGACGAGCGACAGCGGGCCGAGCACCGGGGTGGGATCCCACCAGCGGCGGATCCGCACGCGGAGCCGGGCGGCGACCTCCACACCGCCGTCACCGACGAACGCCACGTCTCCCTCGCGGACGCCGCGGAACGGCTCCTGCCGTGCCGGCGCGGCCAGGACCACGGCGTTCGGCGGCCGGACGGCGTCCGTGGTGACGAGCGCGACGACGATCGGCTCGGCGGGCCCGTCCACCCTCAGGTACGTCGTGGCGGGGAACACCGCGACCGCGCGGGCGGCGCGCCGGGGACCGCCGAGCACGGCACGGACGCCGAGGCTGGCGGCACCGGGCAGGCTCAGGGCCGGGGCGGTGCGCGGGCCGCGTCGCCGCCCCGCGGTGGTGGACGGCCTCACCCGGACCTCCCGCGGCGCGATGGGTCGGATCGCCCCCGCCGGCCCGCACGGCGCGGACCGTCAGGTTCGGTCGCGGGGCCCCGGCCGGGGTGTCATGGTCGTGAACGTAAACCGCTCCGAGCCATGGCCGTATGGATAATCCTGCCAAGGATGCTTGCCAGCGTTCGTGTTTCTCGTCATCGTGTGATCGTTACTCGGGGGTCACTTCGGCAGATTGGGCGGCCATGTCGTCTTCTTGCGGATCTCGTCCTCCGGCTCTGCGTCCCGCCGGCTCCGGCACGCCGGCGTACGGACTGTCCGTTGAAGAGGTTCTGGACCTGTCGACTCTGGCGGGCGCCCGGCTCGTCGCCGGGGCGGGCGGCCTCGACCGTGTCGTGCAGCGCCTGGGCGTCATGGAGGTCCCCGACGTCCTCGCCTACGTCAAGCCGCACGAGCTGCTGCTGACCACCGGCTATCCGCTGCGCCACAGTCCCGAGACCCTCGGCCGGCTGGTCGCCGACCTGGACGCCTGCGGCCTGACGGCCCTCGCCGTCAAACCGGGCCGCTATCTCGACCGCCTGCCGGACGAGATGCTCCAGCAGGCCGACCGGCTCGACTTCCCGCTGATCCGGCTGCCCGAGGACGCCGGGTTCGACGACATCCTCAACCAGGTCCTGACCGGCGTCCTCAACCGGCAGGCCGCGGTCCTGGCGCGCGGGGAGGAGGTCCACCGCGCCCTCATCCAGATCGTGCTGTGCGGCGGCGGCCTGCAGGAGGTGACCGACGAGGTCGCCACCCTCCTGGACGCCGCCGTCGCCGTCCTGGACGGCGACGGCCGCCGGCTCGCGGCCTCCGGTGACGAGGCGCTCCTGGCCCGGCTGCAGAGCGCGCTGACGGATGTCCCACCGGCCGTGGAGGGCGAGGCGCCCACGCCGGAGGTCCTCCCGGACGTGCCGCCGGCCGACGTCGCTCCGGTGTGGCCCACCGACGCCGCGCCGGGGGAGCCCGCGCCCGATCCCGCCGGGCCGGCCACGCGCGACGACGCCCCGGGGACCGGTCCGGACGGGCTGATCGTGGTGCCCGTCGTCGCGGGCGGGTTCACCTACGGGCGGATGGCGGTGGCCGGCGTGGCGGCGGCCGACGTCGGGATCCTCGAGCGCGTGGCCACCGTCGTCGCCCTCGTCATCACCAAGCAGCAGGCCGTGTCGGCCGTGGAGAGCAAGTACCGCGCCGACTTCCTGCGCGACGTCCTCACCGGCCGGTCCGGCACCGACGAGCACGTCATCGCGCACAGTGCGAGCTTCGGCTGGGACCTGGGCCGGCCCGCCACCGTGGTCGTCGCCGCCCTCGACCGTGGACCGGCGCGCGGTCCCGAGGAGCGCGTCCTCCAGGACCGGCTCGTGGCCGCGTGGACCTCGGCGGTCCGGCGCCGGGACCGCAACGCCGCGGTGGCCGGATTTTCTGGCGAGGTCGTCGCGGTCGTCGCCGCCGACGCCTGCGACGTGCCGGCGCTGGCCAAGGACGCCGCCGCCGTGTTCGCCGACCAGGACCGGACGTTCTCCACCGGGGTGAGCCGGGTGGCACAGCAGCCCGGCGACCTGCCGTCCGCGTACGACCAGGCGATCAGGGCGGTACGCGTCGGGCGGCAGATGAACGGCGACGGAGCGGTCGTGCACTTCGACGAGCTCGGCGTCTTCCGGCTGCTCAGCCTGGTCGAGGACACCGCCGAGCTGCACGCCTTCGTCCAGGAGACCCTCGGCGAGCTCGCCGGTGACCAGGACCCCGAGGCCGTCGACCTGCGGCGCACCCTGCAGGTGCTGCTGGAGACCAACCTCAACGTCGCGGAGACCGCCCGCCGGCTGCACTTCCACTACAACACGCTCCGTTACCGCATCGGTAAACTGGAGCGCCTGCTGGGCCCGTTCACCGACGACGCCCATCTCCGCCTCAACCTCACGCTCGCGCTGCACGTCCTGCGCATGCGGGGAATCTGAGGCCCGACCGCCCGCGCGCGGGCCGGGCAGGCACCGGCTCCACGAGCGCGGGCGGGCCGCTACGCCATGCCCGCGCGGCGACACCCCCCGGGAGGACCCCATGGCGATCGGCTGGAAACTGCACGGTGACGGGCGCACACCCGCGCTGGGCGAGGTCGTCGGACCGGACGAGCGCCTGTCCTGGGGCCGCACCGTCGGAATCGGCGCCCAGCACGTCGTCGCCATGTTCGGCGCGACGTTCGTGTTCCCCGTCGTAATGGGGCTGGACCCGAACCTCGCGATCATGATGTCCGGGATCGCGACCATCCTGTTCCTGCTGGTCTCCGCCGGGAAGGTGCCGAGCTACCTCGGCAGCAGCGCCTCCTTCGTCGGCGCCGTCGCGGCCATCCGCGCGGCCGGCGGGAGCACCGCCCAGGTGACCGGCGCGATCCTCGTCGCCGGTGCGGCGCTCGCCGTCGTCGGCCTGGTCATCCACGTCCTCGGCGCCCAGGTCATCCACCGGATCTTCCCGCCCGTGGTCACCGGCGCGGTCGTCATGCTGATCGGCTTCAACCTCGCCCCGGTGGTCGCCGACGTCTACTGGCCACAGGACCAGTGGGTCGCGCTCGCCACCCTGGCCGTCGTCGTCCTGTGCGCCGTCGTGCTGCGCGGCTTCTGGTCGCGGATCGCGGTCCTCATCGGCCTGGTCTTCGGCTTCCTCCTGTCATGGGTCCTCGACCGGACCGCGGGCCGGATCACCGCCCCCGACGGCAGCGGCAAGGTCACCACCCACTTCCGCGTCGACCTGAGCGGCGTCAAGACGGCGGACTGGTTCGGCCTCCCGCACTTCCACGCCCCCGATTTCAAGACCTCGGCCATCCTCGTCGCGTTGCCCCCGGTGATCGCCTTGATCGCGGAGAACACCGGCCACGTCAAGGCCGTCGCCGCGATGACCGGGGCCGACCTCGACCCGTACCTCGGCCGCGCCATCGCCGCGGACGGCGCCACCACCGTGCTGGCGACCGCCGTCGGCGGCGCACCGACCACGACGTACGCCGAGAACATCGGCGTCATGGCCGCCACGCGGATCTACTCGACCGCCGCCTACTACGTCGCCGCGATCGTCGCGGTCCTGGTCGGCCTGTGCCCGAAGTTCGGCGCGCTGGTGGCCGCCACCCCCGGCGGCGTCCTCGGCGGCATCACGGTCGTGCTGTACGGCATGATCGGCCTGCTCGGGGCGAAGATCTGGATCGAGAACCGCGTCGACTTCGGCGACCCGGTCAACCTCGTCCCCGTCGCCGCCGGCCTCATCCTGGCCATCGGCAACGTGACCCTGAAGATCACCAGTGACTTCCCGCTGCAGGGCATCGCGCTCGGCACCGTCGCCGTCCTGTTCGGCTACCACGTCCTCAACGCCGTCCAGCGCACCCCACGCGACACCGGCGCGGGCGTCATCGCGCCCGGCGAGCGCGACGTCGTCCCCGGCGCCCCGGAGCGCCGCACCGAGACCGACGAGGGGTAGGGGCCGGGTCGACGGTCACGAAATGCCCACGCGACCCGAGCCGCCCGACTGCGCCCGGTGCTCCGCGGCGGCCCGCGACGCCCGTCCCCGGGCGGCGCGTGCCCGCTCGGTAGGGTCGGGCGGGTCAGGGTCGTCCGGGGATCGGAGCAGGCGAGATGCCGGTCATCGACAAGGTGGCGTGGGTCAGGGTCGAGGATGGCAGGGTCCTCAGCACGCGTTCGCGCGGCAAGGACGCCTACTACTTTCCCGGCGGCAAGCGGGAGGCGGGGGAGAGCGACATGCAGACCCTGGCCCGCGAGGTCCGAGAAGAGCTCACCGTCTCGATCGTCCCCGAGACGGTGGCGCCCCTGGGCACGTACGAGGCGCAGGCGCACGGCCATCGGGACGGCGTGACGGTGCGGATGACCTGCTATACCGGCGACTACCACGGCACCCTCGAGCCCAGTAGCGAGATCGAGGAGGTCGTCTGGCTCTCCTACGCCGACCGTGACCGCGTGTCCCCGGTCGATCAGCTCATCTTCGACGACCTGCGGGCGTCCGGTCACCTCCGCTGAGCGCCTGCGACGGGCGCGAACCCGATCCGCGCGAGCCGCTGCACGGACGCGCCCGCCAGCACGACGCCCCCGAGGACCGGATCGGCCGTCCAACCATGAGGCACGTCGTCCGTCTCCCCTTTCGCGACGGTGGTGCATTCGCCCACTGGCGTTCACTGCGCTGTAGGGGCAGCGATCGCCAGGCATCAGGGTCTGGGGTATCTCAGTGGCCGAGGTGCTTCTCGAACCAGTGGTCGGCGTACGGGCCGTTGTTGTACGGCTCGATCTCCTGGTATCCCTGGGCGGCGTACAGGGCGCGGGCCTCGACCAGGTCGCGGCGGGTGTCGAGGCGCATCGTGCGCGCGCCGAGCCGGAGCGCCGCCTCCTCGGCCGCCGCCAGCAGCGCGCGGCCGCCGCCGGTGCGCCGCGCCGCCGGGATGACGTACAGCCGGGTCAGTTCCGCGACGCCGGGAGAGATCAGCCGCAGGCCGACGCACCCGGCCGGCACCCCGGCGTACCGTCCCACCAGGAAGCAGGCGAGGTCGTCGCTGGGATCCTCGGCCATCGCGGCGTCGACCTCGGCCTCGGTGGCCGGCCTGCCGTAGTAGCGCGAGGCGACGTCGGTGAAATAGGTCCGCAGCAGCCCCGCCGTCTCGACCGGTTCCGGCCCGATCGCCCAGGTCGCTTCAGTGATCACCAGCACACCGTACTCAGCCCCTCCGAAGAAACGAACTGGATATCGGCGGCCGGAACGGCTTCGGGACGCACGGTCACCGGCGCGCATTGTCGCCTGTCGGCAGTGGACACCGGTGATCGGGGAAGGGCGGTACGGTGGATCTCGGGCCGTGACTGGCGCTGAGGTGGAGCACCACCGGGGAGCGGCCCACTCGATCGTGCCGTGCGCCTGGGCCGCCCTCACGCAGACCGTTCAGGAGCAGCCCGTGACCCAGACGCACACCGCCCGTCTCATGGACGGCGCGGGCCCGGCCCGCCGCATCGTCGAGCGCAGCGCCGCCAGGGCCGCGCAGATCACCCGGGAGACCGGCACGCCGCCGTGCCTGGCGACCGTGCTGGTCGGCGACGACCCCGCGTCCGTGACCTACGTGCGCATGAAGCGCGCCCGCTGCGAGAAGGCCGGCATCGCCTCGCGGCACGTGGGACTGCCGGCCACCACCACGACGGCGGAACTGGTCGACGCCGTCACCGCCCTGTCGCAGGATCCCGGAGTGCACGGCATCCTGCTCCAGCATCCGGTCGGGCCGCACATCGACGAGCGCGCCGCGTTCGAGGCCATCGCCCCGGGAAAGGACGTCGACGGGCTCACGCTGCACTCGTTCGGCGCGATGAGCTTCGGGTTGCCGGGCTTCGCGTCCTGCACTCCCGGCGGCATCATGCGGCTGCTCGAGGAGTACGACGTCGAGCTCGCGGGTCGGCACGCCGTCGTGGTCGGCCGGAGCGCCATCCTCGGCAGGCCTGTGGGGATGATGCTGCTGGCCGGCGACGCCACGGTCACGTACTGCCACTCGCGCACGGCCGACCTGGCGTCGATCGTGCGGCAGGCCGACATCCTGGTCGCCGCCGTCGGCCGGCCGCGGTTCATCCGCGGCGAGGACGTCAAGCCCGGCGCCGTCGTGATCGACGCCGGCTACAACCCCGGCAACGTCGGAGACGTGGACCTCGAGACCGCCCTCACCCGCGCGAGCCTCATCACGCCGGTCCCCGGCGGCGTCGGCCCCATGACCATCGCCGTCCTGCTCGAACAGACCGTGGACGCGGCGGCCCGTCAACTGGGCCTGGACTCCGCTCGGTGAGTCCGCGCGCGGCTCAGTTCGCGGTGAGCGGCGCCCGTGGCCGGTCGGTCGGGCCGGAACACCGGCCGATCCGCGTGCCCGAAGCACCCTGCCAGCGCCAGGAGGGCGATTCCCGCCATCACACGACGGAGCAACATGTTCCCCTTTCGGCGAAGAAGACGGGTGAGTGTACGTCTGCGGCTTCCGGCGCGTCCCAGTGTTCGGGGGCCGTTCGGCGTGGTGTTGCCGTCCGTTATGCGTAGGTTGTTGAATCTTGGGGGATCGCGCGACTCCCGGTGGTCATCTTCCGCACGGCGGCGCTTATCCTCGATCGGACACTCGAACACAGGGGGAGACGTGCCTGACCTGTCGACCTTCGCGGACACGGCCATGTCGCCGGCCGAGCTCCGCGGCTTCCTGCACGGTCTGCCGGCGGTGGACCAAGTGGGAGCGGAGGAGCGGGCCGCGCGCCTGGCGACCCGTTCGATCAAGAAGTCGGCGAAGGCGTACGCGATCGACCTGGCGATCTCGATGGTCGACCTGACGACGCTCGAGGGCGCGGACACCTCCGGCAAGGTGCGGGCGCTGTGCGCCAAGGCGGCCCATCCGGACCCGGCCGACGCGAGCGTGCCGAAGGTCGCGGCGGTCTGCGTCTACTCCGACCTCGTCGGCGAGGCGGTGCGCGCGCTGGACGGCACGGGGATCGGGGTCGCGAGCGTCGCGACGGCGTTCCCGTCGGGGCGGGCGCCGCTCGACGCCAAGCTCGCCGACACCCGCCGGGCGATCGACGACGGCGCCACCGAGATCGACATGGTGATCGACCGCGGCGCGTTCCTCGCGGGCGACCTCGGGAAGGTGTACGACGAGATCGTCGCCGTCAAGGCCGAGTGCGGCGACGTGCACCTGAAGGTCATCCTGGAGACCGGCGAACTGGTCACCTACGACAACGTACGGCGGGCGTCGTGGCTGGCGATGCTGGCCGGCGCCGACTTCATCAAGACCAGCACCGGCAAGGTGAGCCCGGCCGCCACACTGCCGGTCACCCTGGTGATGCTGGAGGCCGTGCGCGACTTCCGGGCGGCGACGGGCCGCCAGGTGGGCGTCAAACCGGCCGGCGGCATCCGCACGACCAAGGACGCGATCAAGTACCTCGTGCTCGTGAACGAGACGGCCGGGCCGGACTGGCTGACGCCCGACTGGTTCCGGCTCGGCGCGTCCAGCCTGCTCAACGACCTGCTGATGCAGCGCCGCAAGCTCACGACCGGCGTGTACGGCGGTCCCGACTACTTCACGATGGACTGAGCGGATGAGTTTCGAGTACGCCCCCGCGCCGGAGTCACGGGACATCGTCGACATCAAGCCGTCGTACGGCCTGTTCGTCGCCGGTGAGTTCGTCGAGGCGAAGAACACCTTCAAGACCATCGACCCGGCCACCGAGGAGACCCTGGCCGAGGTCGCCGAGGCCGGCGCCGACGACGTCGACCGCGCCGTCGCGGCGGCCCGCCGCGCGTACGACACGGTGTGGGGCCCGATGCCGGGCGCCGAACGGGCGAAGTACCTCTTCCGGATCGCGCGGCTGATCCAGGAACGGTCGCGCGAGCTGGCCGTCCTGGAGTCCATCGACAACGGCAAGCCGATCCGCGAGTCGCGGGACGTCGACCTGCCCCTGGTCGCCGCGCACTTCTTCTACTACGCCGGCTGGGCCGACAAACTCTCGCACGCCGGGTTCGGCCCCGAGCCGAGGCCGCTGGGCGTCGCCGGTCAGGTCATCCCCTGGAACTTCCCGCTGCTGATGCTGGCGTGGAAGGTCGCGCCGGCGCTGGCCTGCGGCAACACCGTCGTCCTGAAGCCGGCCGAGACGACTCCGCTGACGGCGCTGGCGTTCGCCGAGATCTGCGCGCAGGCGGACCTGCCGCCCGGCGTCGTGAACATCCTCACCGGGGCGGGGGAGACGGGCCGCGCGCTGGTCGAGCACCCCGGGATCGACAAGGTCGCCTTCACCGGCTCGACCGAGGTCGGCCGGCAGATCGCCCGCTCGGTCGCCGGGACGGACAAGAGGCTCACGCTGGAGCTCGGCGGCAAGGCGGCCAACATCGTCTTCGACGACGCGCCGCTCGACCAGGCCGTCGAGGGCATCGTCAACGGCATCTTCTTCAACCAGGGCCACGTGTGCTGCGCCGGTTCGCGGCTGCTCGTGCAGGAGTCGGTCGTCGACGGGCTGCTCGACCGGCTGAAGGCGCGGATGGCGACGCTGCGGGTCGGCGACCCGCTGGACAAGAACACCGACGTCGGCGCGATCAACTCGGCCGCCCAGCTGGCGAAGATCCGCGAACTGTCCGACAGCGGTGAGGCGGAGGGCGCGACCCGCTGGTCGCCGCCGTGCGAGCTGCCCGAGCGGGGGTTCTGGTTCGCGCCGACCGTGTTCACCGGCGTCGCGGCCTCGCACCGGATCGCCCGCGAGGAGATCTTCGGCCCGGTCCTGTCGGTGCTGACGTTCCGTACCCCGGCCGAGGCGGTCGAGAAGGCGAACAACACGCCGTACGGCCTGTCGGCGGGCATCTGGACCGACAAGGGGTCGCGCATTCTGTGGATGGCCGAGCGGCTCCGGGCCGGGGTCGTCTGGGCGAACACCTTCAACAAGTTCGATCCCGCCTCGCCCTTCGGCGGGTACAAGGAGTCCGGTTTCGGGCGCGAGGGCGGACGGCACGGGCTGGAGGCCTACCTTCGATGAGCGAGCGGTTGAGTGTTCGCAAGACCTACAAGCTGTTCATCGGGGGCGCGTTCCCCCGGTCGGAGTCCGGCAGGACCGTCATCGTGAACGACGCCAAGGGAAAGTTCCTGGCCAACGCCGCGCGGGCCTCGCGCAAGGACGTCCGGGACGCGGTCGTGGCCGCGCGGAAGGCCCAGGCCGGCTGGGCGGGCCGGACCGGCTACAACCGCGGCCAGATCCTCTACCGCGTCGCGGAGATGCTGGAAGGGCGCCGCGGCCAGTTCGTCGAGGAGCTGCGCGGCGCCGGCCTCGGCAAGACGGCCGCCGCCGCCGAGGTCGACGCGGCGATCGACCGCTGGGTATGGTACGCGGGGTGGGCCGACAAGATCGCGCAGGTGACGGGGTCGGCCAACCCCGTCTCCGGGCCGTTCTTCAACTTCTCCACGCCCGAGCCCACCGGCGTGGTCGGCGTCGTCGCGCCGGACTCGCCGCTGCTCGGGCTCGTGTCGGTGATCGCGCCGGTGATCGCGACCGGCAACACGGCGGTCGTCGTCGCCTCGGAGCCCGCGCCGCTCCCGGCGATCACCCTCGCCGAGGTCCTCGCCACCTCCGACGTGCCGGGCGGCGTCGTCAACCTCCTCACCGGGCACCGCGCCGAGCTGGCCCCCTGGCTCGCCTCCCACCAGGACGTCAACGCGATCGACCTGGCCGGCGCGCCGGACGACCTGGCGGCCGACTGCGCGCGGGCGGCGGCGGACAACCTCAAGCGGGTGCACCGCCCGGCCGCCGACGACTGGACCGCCGACCCCGGTACCGCCCGGATGACCGCGTTCCTGGAGACCAAGACCGTCTGGCACCCCGTCGGCGTCTGAGTCCGCAGGACGATCTTTTCGGTGAAACAGGGCTGGTGCCCGCGGCGCGACTGCGCCGCGGGCACCATCGGTTCTGCTAGCTCAGCGCGTCAGGCGCGGCGGCGTTCCCGCCGCATGACCTCCGCGCAGAGCTCGGACACTACGAACTCGTCGACGGGCATGGTGAGGTCCATCCGCTGGATGCAGACGCCCACCATGTACGGCCCGCCGACGGCCTTGTACAGACGAAGGCCGTAGTAGCCCTCGTCACACCCGCCACCGTTCCACGGGGCGAGCGGGCATTTCCCGCAGGTCTCCGGCAGGAAGACCGGCCGGATCTGCTTGAGCCTCACCGTGCTGCCGTCCGGCAGGGCGTACGTGACCTTGTACCCGCCCGAGACGTTCCAGGCGTCGACCCGCTCGACGGGCGTGGCCCCGAGCGACTCGAGGAGGGTCCAGATCGCGTTCGCGCTCGCCGGCTCGGCGATGGAGCGAAGGAGCCGGATCTCGACCCGGCGCCCGTACCTCTCGATGAGATGCCGTACCCGCTCGATGTGGGACTCGTCGGGCACGACGATGTTCGCACTGACCTTGAGATCGCTCTCCAAGGCCGCCTCGATCGACCGCTGCAACGCGACGATCTTCTTTTCGGCCAGTTTCAGGCGCCCGTACTTCTCCGCCTGCACCTCGGCCAGTTCGAGCGCCGTGGTGCCGAAGATGGAGAAGTTCACCTTCCGCAGGCCCGCGCGGGCGGCCTTCGGCAGGGCCAGCGCGCCGTTCTCGCCGTTGCTGGTGACGCCGATGTTGCGGTAGCCCGCGCCGTGGGCGAGGGCGATCAGCTCGCTGAGCTGAGGGTGCAACGTCGGTTCGCCGCCGGTGCCGTGCATCTCGGTGAGACCGCACTTGTCGCGGAGAAGCGTGATCACACGCTTGAACTCCTCGTCGGGCCGCATGCGGTCCGCGAGGAAGTCCACCCCGTTCTTCTCCGCGTAGATCGACACCCGCTGGCTCTGGTTGCCCGGACCGGCCGTGATCGGCGTTCCGGGAACCTGGTCAGAGGTCACCGGAGTGCCCTCGTTGTGGCAGAACACGCACGTGAACCCGCACGCGTCCAGCAACTTGGCCCGGAACCCCGGGTCGAACACCCACCGGATCGGCAGGGCCTCTTCGGCCAGGGCCAGAGGATGACGGGTTTCCCCCTTGGACATGGACATGCATGACTCCTCATGCCGTGGCGCACGCAAGTCCCGGGTGGTCAGCCCGGCTCCCGTGCGCCCTGTGAATGGGACGCAACACCGAGAGCCGGGTGGCTCTTGTTTGGTGTTGTACTTGTGTGACGCACGTGCCCTGGCGACGGTTCCGGGTAAGCTCCGCTTTGTGTAAGCCTCTCTGCGAAGCGGCGGGTTGGTCACCTGTCGGCAGGGGCGCACGGGTCGGCGGGACGGCCTCGTCCACGGGATTGAATGGGACCCCGTGAGGCCGCCCGCCGTGTCCCGCTTCGGCCGGGCGCGGGCTCAGCGGCCGCCGCGCGACCTGGTCGCGGCACGCAGGACGGCGGACCACTCCTCGGGGGTCGCCTCGATCGGGCTCGCGGCGGTGAACAGCGGGTTCAGCTCCACCGTCAGGTTCGAACCGGCCTGGGGCGAGCGCCGGCCGGCCGACTCGAGCAGGGCGGGCACGGGGTCGTGGCCGCATCGCCGCACCATCGCCGTCAGCACCTCGTCGAGGCCGGCGGCCAGGTCGAGCGGCGGGAACGTCACCGCGTCGGCACAGCGGCGCAGCTGCTCCTCGTACCGATCCTCCCGGAACCGCACCCGCCAGCCCGGCCACAGCTCCGCCGGAAGCGGCCACAGCCCGGGTACGGCCACGGCCGTCCACGCCTCCGCCGTGCGCGTACGGACGTCCATGTGCAGGCCGCTTTCCGGCACCACGCGAAGGTCCAGCCGCGTCAGGCCGCCGTCGGGCAGCCGGTCGAGGAGGCCCGGCCCCTGCCAGGCGCTGTGCTCGCCCGCGCGGGCGAAAGGATGGGCGGTGAGGGCGCCGGTCCCGTCGCGGACGGTCACCAGATGCGCGACGCGGTCCCCCTCGCCGGAGGGCATCGGGACCTCCGGCATGGGGTGTTCGCGACCGGCGTCCCTGCGGACCGCCGCGCGGCCGAGGCCGGCCTGCTCGGCCAGGTCGCCGAGGCCGTCGTACGCCCAGCGGACGTCCCATCCCGGCCAGGTCAGCGCGAGAAGCCGCAGGAAGGCGCGCCGGGCCGGCATCTCCCGCATCAGGTCATCGCCGAAGAAGACGAGCCGGCGGGCGCGGTGGTCGATGGTGGCGCCCCCTTCGGCCGAGACCTCCTCCAGCCATTCGTCATCCCGCTCACCGCAGGGGCGCTGAGCGGTGACGTACCGGGTGGCCGACCGCGGGCCGGCGATCAGGACGTCGCCGATCGTGTCGGCGGCCCAGTGGTCGTAGTACAGCCGCGGGCCTGCGTCGTCGACCAGGATGAAGTGCGCGGGGTGCCCCATGCGCTCCATCCTGCTCGGGACGGGATCTCCCCGCCAGTGGATTCCCGGCGGTCCGGACGGCCTCGGCTCCCCGGTCGGCCGGTGCGTCGTCCCGGTATTCGGGTGCGGCGGCTCAGTTGTGCTGCCAGCGGTCCTTGGGGGTCGGCCCGGAGGGGTCGTCCGGGTCCTCGTCGGCCGCGGCGATCGTCTCCCAGAAGGCGGCGTGCGCCTGCTCGTGCAGGATGCCGTAGGACAGCATGCGCTCACGGGAGACGGTGCCGGCGTCGCCCGGGTCGAGCGCGGCGCGCCGCTGCTCGTACGTCTTCATGAGCTCCCGGTGCTGCCGCGCCTGCGTGCGCGCGAGGCGCACCAGGTCGGCGGGGTCGCCGAGGTCGGCGAAGGCCAGCCTGACCTGGGCGGGGTCACGGAACTCGGCCTGGGGGAGCTCCGGCGCCGACAGCCATTCCCGTAGCGCCCTCTCACCCGCGGGGGTGAGGTGGAAGAAGCGGCGGCGTCTGCCGCCCTCCTCGGTCTCCTCGGTCAGCAGGCCCAGCTCCGCCAGCCGGGGCGGGTCGCGGTAGAGCTGCGCGTGCGGGATGGGCCAGAACGGCGCGATGCTCTCCTCGACGCGCGCCTTCAGCTCGTACGGGGTCATCGGGCCGTGGCGGGCGATCAGGCCGAGCACGACGTAGGCCGACATGCTCAACTCCACGCGCGCCTCCCGTTGACACCGTCTCACTGGGACCTTACTTTCGTCTCATTGCAACCGTATCACTGAGACTATTGAGGTGCTCATGTACGTCCACCCCGAACTCGCGGACGTCCTCGCCGCGCTGCCGGACCGCCCGGCCGACCCCTACGCCGACATCGAGGCCACCCGCGCGGGTTTCGCGGCGCTGATGGCCCCGCGGATGGGCCCGGACCCCCGCGTCACCGTGGACCGCGCGGTCATCCCGGGACCGGACGGCGACACGATCGACCTGCACGTCATCCGGCCGGCCGACGCCGCCGAGGGCGAGGTGCTGCCCGGCATCCTCTACATCCACGGCGGCGGCTTCGCCTACGGCGAGCTGGACGGCCCGAGCCCGATGGCACGGGACGCCTGTGCCGAGACGCGCGCCGTCGTCGTCGACGCGCGTTACCGGCTGGCTCCGGAGCACCGGTTCCCCGCCGGGGCCGAGGACTGCTACGCGGCGCTGCGCTGGATGGCGGACGGCGCCGCGGGGCTCGGCGTCGACCCGGATCGGATCGCCGTCGCGGGCGCGTCGGCGGGCGCCTGCCTGAGCGCCGCTATGACCCTCATGGCGCGGGATCGGCAGGGGCCGTCCATCGCCTACCAGTGCCTGCTGATCCCGCTGCTCGACGACCGGTCCACGACCGCCTCCCGGCGGAACATCACCGACCGGAGGATCATCAACGGCCCGGGCATCACCCGTACCTGGGACAACTACCTCGGTCCGGGCCGGGAGGAGGCCCCGCCGTACGCCGCGCCGGCGCGGGCGGAGGACCTGCGCGGCCTGCCGCCGGCGTACGCCCTCACCTGCGGGCTGGACCCGCTCCGCGACGAGGGCGTGGACTACGCCCGGCGGCTGATCGAGGCGGACGTGCCGGTCGAGCTGCACCACGTGCCCGGGGCCTGGCACTTCTTCGAGGCGTTCGCGCCGGAGAGCGCGGTCGCCAGGTCGACGACCGCGCACTGGCTCCGGGCGCTGCGCGCCGCCCTGCACCCCTGACCGGGGGACTACTGGAAGAACTCGGCCGGCAGGTGATCCCGCACCGCGGCGGGACGGAAACCCTGCTTGTGGATGGTGCGGAGCATCTTCTTGAAGTCGGCGGTCATGTTCGGGTTGAAGTGCACGAGCATGATGTCCCCCGGGTGCAGACGGCCGGGGACCTGGTAGGCGATCTTCCCGTTGCTGACCACCTCGCGCCAGAAGAAGATCGCCTTCATCCCGCAGTCCCGGGCGGCGCGCAGCGTGTCATGGTCGGTGGACCCGTACGGCGCGCGGAACAGCGTCGGGCGCGCGCCGTACTGCGTGGTGTAGATGCCCGCCGCGTCGCAGATCTCCTGCTTCTGCCGCTTGTACGACAGCCGGGGCATGTACGGGTGCGTCATCGTGTGGTCCTCGATCAGCGCGCCCGCCTGCTGCAGCTCGCGGAAGTACCCGTAGTTCTTCTTCACCGCCAGGTTCTCGAGGAAGAGCGTCACCGGAATCCGCTCGTCGCGGATCAGCCGGACGAAGTCGGCGTCCTTCTCCCAGCCGTCGTCGATGGTGATGAAGACGACCTTGTCCTGGACCGGGATGCGGCTGATCACCGGGGGCAGCCCGTCCCGCGATCGGGGGATCGCCGAGGGCGTCGTCGCGGTGGGCGAACCGCTCGGCGAGCCGCTCGGGCTCGCCGACGGCGAGGCTGACGCGGGCGGAGTCACCGGAGCCGACGACGGCGGCCCGTGGCCGGGGGTCAGGCTCGGTTCGGCGCCACCCGGCCCCCGTGAGGCGACCGGCGCCGCCGATCTGGAGTGCGGGGTGCCCTGGTGACAGGCCGTCAGTCCGCCCGCGGTGAGCACGGCGAGGGCGGCCGCGGTCAGAGCGCGCAGCTGTGGGCGCATCGGATCTCCCCTCGAAGCGGCGGTGCGACGGTTACGAGACTGTCCGGATTCGGCCGGTGATCAACCTGTTCCTGCCGAATTGTGGGCGTGGGATCGCTCACCCCGCCGCCTCTCCGCCCTGGGAGCGGGGCAGGTAGTTCGCCAGCGCCGCGGGGCGCAGCCCCGCCTGCCGGATCCAGGTGAGCAGGCGCTCGAAGTCGCCGGCCAGGCCGCGGCGGAAGTGCATCAGGATGATGTCGCCGGGCCGCAGGTCCGAGCCCCCGTCCATGCGCGCCAGCTTCCCGGACAGGCCGTTGTAGAACTCCACCGACCAGATGACGACCGACTTCATGCCGCAATCCCGGGCCGCGGTACGGGTGACCTGGTCGTACGATCCGCCGGGCGGCCGGAAGATCTGCGGCCGCCGCCCGTACTGCCGGGCGTCGATGTCGGCCGAGTCGCAGATCTGCCGGTGCTGTGCCGCCGCGGACAGCCGGCGCATGTCGTTGTACGGCGCGGCGTGGTCCATCGTGTGGTCCTCGATCGGCGCGCCGGCGTGCTGCAGCGCCCAGAAGTACTCATAACCGGTGCGGGCCGCCTGGTCCGTGAGGAAGACCATGATGGGGACCCGCTGGGTCCGGACGATGTCGACGAAGCGGGTGTCGTGCTCCCAGCCGTCGTCGATGGTGATGAAGACGACCTTGTCGTTCGTCTTGATCCGGTCGACCACCGGCGGCAGGCCGTCCCCGTGCCGCTCGTAGGACACCTGCCAGGTGCCGGGCTTCGGCGCGGGCCACCGCGGCGGCGCCATGACCTGCGCCATCGCGGGAGGACCCGCCGCGTGCGCGGGGGAGCCCTCCACCCGTCCGCGGATGTCGGGCCACGCGCCGGAGGTCACTCCGAGCACCGCCGCGAGCAGGCACGACGCGATCAACCGTTTTTCACGCATCCAACCCAGCTTTCCCTCAGTGGATCTTAAGTATCCGCATAGGGGTTGATGCCCGGAAGTGGTGGCCAGGTTCGGGCAATCCGCCGTCACTTTTGGACGACGAGGGGTTGGAGAGGGGGACTCAGTCCGCGCCCAGGGCGCGCAGCAGCGTGCCGCTCAGCGCGGTCACCGTCGCGTCCGGCACCGGCTTGGCGTCGGGGCCCTCGGCGAAGTACCGGAAGAAGGCCTGCTGGAAACAGGCGCCGGCCAGCAGGGCGGCGGCCGCGTCGAGGTCGGCGTCGGCGGCGATGCGCCCCAGGTCGCGTTCGGCGCGCAGGTGGTCGGCCAGCCGCCGGACCAGATGCTCCGGTCCGGCGCCGTACCTACGGAGCGACTCGCGCTGGGCGGCCATCAACCGTGGATCTCCCAGCAGGGAGCCGAGCATGGGCAGGGCCTCGAGGTAGAAGTCCACGGTGGCCCGCGTCAGCGCCGCGACGCTCTCCGCGACGCTTCCGGCGCCGGGACGGACGTCCACGCGGGCGACCCCGGGCATCCGTTCGCGCAGGACCGCGAGCATCAGCTCCGTCTTGTCGGCGAAGTGCTTGTAGAGCGCGGCCTCGGACAGGCCGGCCGCCTTCGCGATCTCCTTGGTGGTGGTACGCGCGATGCCGCGTTCGCGCATCAGGCCGGCGGCGGCGTCGAGGATGCGATCCCGGGTCGTCACGGTCCCCCTTGGTGGTCGGGCGTTCCTCCATTATGGTGGTTAGTGAGCACTCACTAACCACAAAGGGGCGACAAGCCATGAAGCTCACGATCTTCGGCGCGTCCGGAAGGACCGGCACCCATCTGGTCCGGCAGGCACTGGAACGCGGCCACCAGGTGACGGCGGTGGTGCGGGATCCGGCGCGGCTCGACGTCCCCGCCCACGAGCGCCTGAACGTCGTCACGGCCGACGTGATGGACCCGGCGGCCATCACGACCGCCGTCGGCGAGGCCGACGCCGTCGTCTCCGCGCTCGGGCATCGGGACACCGGCCCGACGACCGTGTGCCACGACGGCGCCCGCAGCATCATCGAGGCGATGACCAAGACCGGCGCCCGCCGCTTCCTCATGGTCAGCGCCGCGGGCATGGTCACGGACCCCGGCGACGGCCCCCTCACGCGTTACGTCGCCAAGCCGATCCTGCAGCGGCTCCTGCGGCACGGCTTCGCCGACATGGGCCGGGCGGAGGAGGCGGTCCGCGGCAGCGACCTGGACTGGACGATCGTCCGGCCGCCGCGGCTCGTCGACAAGAAGGGCACCGGGCGGTACCGCACGGGGATCGACCGCAGCGTCCGGGGCGGAGTGCAGATCTCCCGCGCCGACCTCGCCACCGGCATCCTCACCCTCATCCCCGAGGACTCGTCGGTGCGCCGGCACGTCTGGATCGCGCATTGACCCCGGACGGCCGACGGCCCCGCCGCCGAGGGTTCGGCGACGGGGCCGTCGGGCGGGCCTCCGAGGGAATGGTCAGCCGACGCCGAGCAGGTCGACGACGAAGATCAGCGTCTCGCCCGGCTTGATCGCGCGGCCCGCGCCGCGGTTGCCGTAGCCCAGGTGCGGGGGGATGACGAGCTTGCGGCGGCCGCCGACCCGCATGCCGGCGACGCCCTGGTCCCAGCCCGCGATGACGCGGCCGGCTCCGAGCGGGAAGTTGAAGGCCTCACCGCGGTTCCACGAGGCGTCGAACTCCTCGCCGGTCGAGTGCGCCACGCCGACGTAGTGCACCGAGACGGTCGAACCGGGGGTGGCCTCGGCGCCGTCGCCGACCGTGATGTCGGTGATCTGCAGGTCGGCGGGCGGCTCGCCCTCGGGGAAGTCGATCTCGGGTCGCTCAAGCGCCATGGGGATGTCTCTCATTGTCGGTGATAACGAGTGTCCAAGCGTAGCCACCCGGGGACCGGTGTGCGGCAGGTGGAATGCGTGCCCCTCCGGGCTCGTTGCCATCCGTTGTGAACGTTGAGATCTTCTCGGATGTCGTATGCCCCTGGTGTTACCTGGGCCGGGCGCGGTTCGCGGCCGCCGCCCGTGGCTTCGGCGGCGAGGTGAACGTGACCTGGCGGCCGTACCAGCTCGACCCCGGAGCCTCGGGCGGCGGGCTGATGAACGACAGCCTCGCCGAGAAGTTCGGCGGCGCCGACCGCGTCGCCGAGGCGCACGCCCGGATGCGTGAGCTGATGGCGGCCGAGGACCTGCCGTACGCGCCGGAGAAGGCGCTGAGCGCCAACACCCGCGACGCGCACCGGGTGATCGCGCTCGCCGCCGAGGCGGGCGTGCAGGACGCCGTCGTGGGCCGCCTCTTCCGGGCCCACCACGCCGAGGGCCGGGACCTGAACGACCACGGGACGCTCGACGAACTCGCCGCCGAGGCCGGGCTGGCGGGCGTGGCGGAGCGGCTCGCGGCGGGCGAGGGCGACGCGGCGGTCACCGCGCAGCTCGAGGTGGCGCGGACGATCGGCGTCACCGGCGTCCCGTTCTTCGTGTTCGAGGGCGCCTGGGCGGTGTCCGGGGCGCAGTCGCGGGAGTTCTTCGGCAGCGCCCTCGCCGAGGTCGCGGCCAAGGCCGGCTGACCCACCGGGCGGGCACGGGCGGGTCCGCTGGGACTGAGGGGAACGCTGGGTCGGTTCCAGGTCATATAAACCGCTTGACCTGGTAAAACGCTTTGGGGTCCCGAATCGCGAGCGGATACATTCCGACATACGGTCACATCCGATCCCCCGGGAGACCCCTTTTGGAGCCGCAGGCACTTCGCCGCAGCCTGTCGCTGCGCGACCTCATCGTCTACGGACTGCTGTTCATCGGCCCGCTCGCGCCGGTGGGCGTCTTCGGCGTCCTCGACGCCAAGAGCTCCGGGGCGGTCGCCCTCGTCTACCTGGTGGCGACGATCGCCATGGGCTTCACCGCCCTGTCGTACGCCCAGATGTCGCGCCGGGTGCCGAACGCCGGCTCGGTGTTCGCCTACGCCAGCGCGGGGCTCGGCCGGCCGGCGGGTCTGCTGGCCGGCTGGATGGCGATGCTGGACTACCTGCTGATCCCCGCGGTGGCGTACCTGTTCTGCGGGATCGCCCTGCACTCGCAGATCCCCTCGGTGCCCGCCTGGGTCTTCACCGCGGTCGCGTTCGTGGCGACGACCGCGTTCAACCTGGCCGGCGTGCGCGTCGCGGCGCGGGTCGGGTTCGTCGTGCTCGTGATCGAGATCCTGCTCCTGGCGGTCTTCGTCATCGCCGCCGTCGTCGTCCTGATCATGCACGGGCCCGCCCGGCCGTGGACGTCGCCGTTCGGCGGCACCGGCGGGATGACCGCGAGCGCCGTCATGGGCGCCGTCTCCGTCGCCGTGCTGTCCTTCCTCGGCTTCGACGGGATCGCCTCCTTCGCCGAGGAGAACACCGGGGACGAGCGCCAGGTCGGGCGCGCGGTGCTGTTCTGCCTCGCCCTCGCCGGCCTCCTGTTCGTCGTGCAGACGTACCTGGCCGGACTGCTCATGCCGGTGAGCCCGCAGCACCTCGCGTCGGCGCCCGCCGAGGAGGGCACGGCGTTCTACAAGATGACCGACGTCGCCTTCGGCTCCTGGCTCCACCTGGCGTTCGTCGTCGTCAAGGGCGTCGGGCCGGCGTTCTCCGCGATGTCCGCGGTGGCCGCCGCGTCCCGGCTGATGTACGGGATGGCCCGCGACCATGGCCTGCCCAAGGCGCTCGCCACCGTGGACGCGCGGTCCCGGGTGCCCCGGGCCGCCCTCCTCACGACGGCCGGCGTCGCGGCCGTCGTGTCCCTCTGGGCGGCCTTGCTGCCCAACGGCCTCGACGTTCTCGTGTCCATCGTGAACGTCGGCGCCCTCGTGGCCTTCACCCTGCTGCACGCCTCGGTGGTCGGCTACTTCGTCGTACGGCGCCGGAGCCGCGCGTGGCTTCCGCACCTGCTCGTCCCGGCCGCGGGCGCCGCCGTCTCGGTCTGGATCATCGTGTCGGCGACGACCACGGCGAAGATCGTCGGCGGTGCCTGGCTCCTGGCCGGGCTCGTCCTGGTCGCCCTGCAGTACCGCCGCGGCCGCCGGGCGCCCGGCGCGGCCGCCCCGGAGCAGGTGCCCGGCGCGGCCCCGACCCGGCACTCGCGGTGAGCCGACCCGGCGGTCGGCCGCCCCGGAGCCGGTGCCCGGCGGTGCCTCGACCCGGCGGTCGGCCGCCCCGGCCCCTTCCCGGCGTCTGAGGAGACGACCCGGCGTTATCCACCGACGCGGCGGTCCCGATGAGGCGGGGACTCAGCCGAACAGGTCGGGACGCCGGTGTTCCAGCGCCGGGAGGGTCTTGCGCACGTGCTCGGTGATCAGGTCGTCGATCTCCACCACCCGCACGCCCGGGAACGGCCCCAGGTCGGTCTGGACCGTCCCCATCGGGTCCACCAGCAGACTGCGCCCCACCCCGATCGCGCCGCCCGGCGCCTGCGGCGGGTCCGGGGCCTTGTCGACGGCGACCGTCCAGGTGGTGTTCTCGATGGCCCGGGCGCGGATGAGCGTGACCCAGTGCTCCTCCTTGAAGTTCCCCTGGGCCCAGGAGGCGATCACCGCGAGGAGGTCGGCGCCCTGATCGACGAGCGCCCTGGCCAGCTCGGGGAAGCGGAGGTCGTAGCAGGTGACCAGGCCGATCCGCGTCCCGGCCAGCTCGACGACCGTCGGCGTGTCCCCGGGCGCGATCAGCTCCGACTCCCGGAACCCGAACGCGTCGAACAGATGGATCTTCCGGTAGGCGCCGGCCGCCCGCCCGTCGGCGTCGATCGCGACGGCGGTGTTGTACACCCGGCCGTCCGGCGCCGGCTCGAAGACCCCCACGATCACGGCCGTACGGTGCCTGCGCGCGGCCTCGGCCAGCGTGGTCACCCAGGGGCCGTCGAGGGGCTCGGCCGCCGCGGCCATGGCGCGGCCGAACCGCACCTGCGTCGCCTCCGGGAAGATCGCCAGATCGGCCTCCGAGGCGATGGCGAGCGCCTCCAGAACATGCTCCAGGTTGTCCTTGGGGTCGTCGCCGACGGGAATCTGGCACAGCGCGATCCGCATGACGGGCCTCCTCGTCTCGTCCTCCCTCCACCGTAGCGATCTGGGGCCGCGGACCCTCGTTTACTACGCTGACCCGGTGACCCTTGAGAACGATCCGCTCGTCGCCCGGATGCAGGGCTTCGGCACCACCGTGTTCGCGGAGATGACGGCGCTGGCGATTCGCACCGGGGCGATCAACCTCGGCCAGGGCTTCCCGGACACCGACGGCCCCGCCAAGCTGCTGGAGACCGCGGTCGAGGCCATCATGGGCGGCGCGAACCAGTACCCGCCCGGCCCCGGGCTGCCGGAGCTGCGGGAGGCCGTCGCCGCACAGCGCGCGGACCGGTACGCCCTGACCTACGACCCGGCCGACGAGGTCCTGGTCACGGTCGGCGCGACCGAGGCGATCTCGGCGGTGCTGCTCGCCCTCGTGGAGACGGGAGAGGAGGTCGTCGTGTTCGAGCCCTACTACGACTCGTACGCGGCGATCATCGCGCTGGCCGGCGGCGTACGCCGGCCGGTCACCCTGCGGCCCGACGGCGGGCGGTTCACGTTCGATCCGGCCGAGCTGCGCGCCGCCGTCACGCCGCGCACCCGGGTGCTGCTCCTCAACTCCCCGCACAACCCGACCGGCACGGTGTTCACCCGCGAGGAACTCGAGGTCGTCGCGGACGTCTGCCGCGAACACGACCTCATCGCCGTCACCGACGAGGTCTACGAGTACCTGACCTACGACGACCCGGCCGCGCACGTGCCGCTCGCGACCCTGCCCGGCATGCGCGAGCGCACGGTGGCGATCTCGTCCGCGGGCAAGACCTTCTCCGTCACCGGCTGGAAGATCGGCTGGATCACCGCGCCGCCGCGGTTCGTGCGGGCGGTGCAGACGGTCAAGCAGTTCCTGACCTTCACCGCCAGCGCCCCGTACCAGCGCGCGGTCGCGTACGCGCTGCGCGAGGAACAGGAGTGGGTCGAGGACCTGCGCGCGTCGCTGCGGGCCAAACGCGACCGGCTCAGCGACGGGCTGGCCGCCGCCGGGCTCACGACGTTCCGGCCGCAGGGCACCTACTTCGCGCAGGTCGACGTGCGCTCGCTCGGCTTCGGCGACGGGCGGGAGTTCGTCACCGCCCTGCACGAGCGCGCCGGCATCGTCGCCATTCCGACGCAGGTGTTCTACGACTCCGACGCCGGTGACCCGTACGTCCGGTTCGCCTTCTGCAAGCGCGACGAGGTGATCGACGAGGCCGTCGAGCGCCTCCACGACCTCTGAACAGCCGCGCGCGGGTGCTCGGATACGCTGGACTGCCGTGTCCGAACACCGCATCCCGCAGCCGCAGTTCCCCGACGACGACGGGCGGACCCCCGCCGAGGTCGAGCGGGCGCTGAGCGACTACGCCCAGGGACGGGCGGGGGAGCGGGCCGTGCTCGCGGCGCTCGCCGGCACCCGCCTGCTCGTGCCGGTCGTCGCGGTGCTGACCGAGGACGAGACCGTCGACGGCCTGCGGCGCGAGAAGGAGAGCGAGATGGCTCTGCCCACTCTCGTCGGAGCCGACGGCCGGCGGGCCGTGCTCGCCTTCACCTCCACCGAGAGCCTCGCCCGCTGGCGCCCGGACGCCCGGCCCGTCGCGGTGCACGCCCGGGAGGCGTGCCAGGCCGCAGTCGGAGAGTCCGCCGACGCGCTCGTCGTCGACGTGGCGGGGCCCGTCCCGTACGCCATCGAGGGCGCCCGGTTGCACGTCCTCGCGAACGGCGGCGCGATCACCGCTCCGCACGAGGACCCCGACGTTCTCGTGGCCGTGCACGCGGCGGTCGACGGCCTGCCCGGCATCACCGGCGTGCGCGTGGAGCCCGGCGAGCGGGCCGAGCTCGCCGTACGCCTCCGGCTGGCCGAGGGCGCCGGCGCGCAGGACGTACGAGCCGCCGCGGACCGCCTCGCCGAACGCCTCCGCGGCCACGTCACCGGAGGCGTCGAGATCGGCGTCGTCCCTGGCTAGGGCCTGTCTCAAAGCCCCACTGTCCTACTGCGCCGCTCGCTACGGACGGGGACTTTGAGACAGGCCCTAGGCGTGCTGTCCGGACAGGTCGGTGACGCGGGCGGTCGGAGTTCGGCCGTCGATGCCGGTGATAGGCCGTAGATTGCCGGCGTGACCAACCCCGACTGGGCCGAGCCGGTGATCCGTCGGCGGCTCGCCGTCCTCGCAGCAGCCGTGGTCGTCCTCGCGCTCGTGGCGTGGCGGGTCGGTCCGGCTCCCGACCTTCCGGCGTTCGGCTACCTCGCGGTGGTGGGCGTCGCGCTGACGTTCATCGACGTCGCGCTCAAACGGCTGCCCGATCCGGTGACGCTCCCGTCGTACGCGGCCGGCCTGCTGCTGCTCGGCCTCGCGGCCCTCTTCACCGACCGGGGCGGGGCGCGGTTCACGCACGCGCTGCTCGGCATGGCGGCGCTGTTCGTCCTGTACGCGCTGCAGTGGCTCGTCGCGCCGAACCAGATCGGCCTGGGCGACGTGAAGCTGGCGGGCGTGCTGGGGCTCTACCTGGGCTGGCTCGGCCTTCCGGCGTGGGTGGCCGGGGTATGCGCCGGGTACGTCCTCGCGGCGGTGTGGTCGCTCGCGCTGCTGGTGAGCCGCCGGGCCACGCTGCGGACCCAGATCCCGTACGGGCCGTTCATGCTGGCCGGAGTCCTCGCCGCGGTGCTGGCGTACGGCTGAGACCGCAGGAACCCTTTCCGCACCTTTGCCGTCTCGCGACCTCACCGGCCGCCCCGGAGGGGTATCCCGACCCCCGTGCGCGTGCCGCGCGCTTACCCGCCTTATATCGGGCTGGATCGGATGAGGGGCGACAATTGACTTCTCGCAGGTGGATCGCCGTGCTGACCGCCGGTTCGGCCGGGGTGCTGACGGTCGCGATCTCGTGGCCGCCGGAACCGGCGGCCGCCCTCCCCGGCGGGCGGGCGCACCGGGGAGGCGTTCCGCGTGTCCAGCCGTCGCCGAGCGCGAGCAGCACGCCGAACGACGGGATCAACGTCACCATCGGTCCGGAGGACGACGACCGCGACCGGAACCGCAGGTTCCGTCGCCGGCCGTTCCGGACCCGCCGCCATCTGGAGTTCACCGGCGCGATCGGCTGGCCCGAGCTCGCGATGGGCTGCTGGTTCGACCCCGACTTCGAGGGCGCGGACGAGGACGGCCGCCGCGTCGTGTGCATCGATTTCGCCGTCCGGCCGCCCGGCAACGCGCCCACCCGGGTCCGCGGCCGCCGCTTCTTCTTCATCCACCACCGCCGATTCCACGACCACCGCTCCAACTGACCCGTCAGGCGCGCGGCCGACGCGAAGCGGCGACGGCCCGGGGCGGCCGTCAGGAGGACGCGGGGACGGGACGGCGGTCCCGGCCGGGGCGGCGGCCCCGCACGGTCGCGTGAACGGTGAGCCCGAGCCCGGCGAGGACGGGGAGGACCCCGGCCCAGGGAAGGTGCGCCAGCGCCAGGCCGCCGGCGAGCGCTCGCCCGCCGAGCCAGGACCCGGACGCGATCCCGAGGTTGACCGCCGAGGCGCCGACCGCGGTGATCAGCGTGGGCGCCGACGGCGCGGCGGCGAATGCCCGCTCCTGCAGCAGCGGGATGAGCGTCCCCATGAGGACTCCGAGGACGAGGACGCCGGCCACGGCGCCCGGCCGGGTCCCGTCGATCAGCGCGAAGACCCCGAGGACGGCCGCCAGGGCGGCGAGCGCCGCGCACAGGCCCGCCCACGGGGACCGATCGGTCAGCCGTCCGCCGAGGACGTTCCCGAGGAGACCCGCGCCGCCCAGCACGGCCAGCAGCACGCTGACCACCGCCGGACTGAAGCCGCTCACCCGGCCCAGCAGCGGAGTGATGTAGGTGTAGACCGCGAACACCCCGGCCTGGGACAAGACCATGATCCCGATGACCGTCAGGACCCGCAGGTCCCAAAGCGCTCCGAGCTCGGAGCGGGACGGACCGGCCGTCTCGTCGGCCGGCACGGAGGTGACCGCGGCGACCGCGAGGAGCGTGAGCGCCCCGATCGCCGCGATCGCCCAGAAGGTTGCCCGCCAGCCTTGGGTCTGCCCGATCCAGGTCCCCAGCGGCGCGCCGAGGACGGCCGCGAGGTTCCAGCCGGCCGAGACGACGGCGATCGCCAGGCCCCGGCGCCCCTCCGGCGCCATGCCGACGGCCAGCACCATCGTCACGGCGAACGACGTGCTGTGCGTGAGCGCGACGATCACCCGTGCCGCCAGGAGCAGCCCGAACCCGGAGGTCAGCGCGCCGCACACGTTGGCCGCCACGAAGACGGCGAGCAGTGCGAGCAGCAGCGGCCGGCGGGGGATCCGGAGGGTGAGCGCCGTCACGACCGGCCCGCCGACGGTCACCACGAGGGCGTACCAGGACACCAGCGAACCGGCGGTCGGCAGCGGCACCCGGAGGTCGGCCGCGAGGTCCGGCAGCAGGCCCACCATCACGTACTCCGCCGTGCCGACGACGAACACGCAGCAGGTCAGCACGGCCAGTGCGGCCCGGTCGCCCCACGAGAACGACGGCTTGGTCGAGGACATGAGCCGCACGCTAGAGCTTCACACCGATGTGAGGGTCAACCCGTCTCGCGCCGCTCTCCGACAGGAAACGCTCATCGCGTATCGTGATGGATCTTTGACTCAGCGAGTTCGACAGGGGTGGCCATGCGACCGAAGGGACCGGCAGCCGACCGCGGATCCGCCGCGCGCTCATACGAGCTTCCCGACGCAAGCGTCGGCGGGAACGGTCTGCGGCCCGAAGCGGCTCACGCGTCGTGGGCCGACATTCGGGCGCTCGCGTACGGGTGGCCGGATCCGACCGGTCTCGAGGCGGGCTCGTCTCAGGCTGCGGACACTTGGGCGTAGCCTTCCGTGAGGATGAAAGGATTCACTTCATGCTGCGCTGGCTGACCGCGGGGGAGTCTCATGGCCCGGCCCTCGTCGCGATCATGGAAGGGCTGCCCGCCGGAGTGCGCGTGACCTCGGACGACATCGCCGAGGCGCTGCGTCGTCGCCGGCTCGGGCATGGGCGGGGCGCCCGCATGAAGTTCGAGCAGGACAAGGTGACGGTCGTCGGCGGGATACGGCACGGCCGTACGCAGGGCGGTCCGGTGGCGATCGAGGTCGCCAACACCGAGTGGCCGAAGTGGGAGACGGTCATGTCGGCCGATCCCGTCGACCCGGACGAACTGGCCGCCCAGGCCCGCAACGCTCCGCTGTCCCGGCCCCGGCCCGGCCACGCCGACCTGGCGGGCATGCAGAAGTACGGCTTCGACGACGCCCGGCCGATCCTCGAGCGGGCGAGCGCCCGCGAGACGGCCGCGCGGGTCGCGATCGGCGAGGTGGCCAAAGCGTTCCTGGCCCAGGTCGCGGACGCCCGGATCGTCAGCCACGTCGTGGCGCTGGGCGAGGTCCGCACGCCGGACGGCGTGGTGCCCGGCCCGGACGACCTCGAGCGGATCGACGCGGACCCGGTGCGCTGCGCCGACCCGGAGACGAGCGCCGCGATGGTCGCCCACATCGACGAGCTCCGCAAGGCCGGTGACACGCTCGGCGGCGTCGTGGAGGTCGTCGCCTACGGCCTGCCGCCCGGCCTCGGCAGTCACGTGCACTGGGACCGGCGGCTCGACGCCCGCCTCGCCGGTGCCCTGATGGGCATTCAGGCGATCAAAGGCGTGGAGGTCGGCGACGGGTTCACGACCGCGCGCCGCCCGGGTTCCCTGGCGCACGACGAGATCGAGAAGACGCCGGAGGGGATCCGGCGGCGCACCTCCCGCGCCGGGGGCATCGAGGGCGGCATGACGACCGGCGACCCGGTCCGGGTGCGGGCCGCGATGAAGCCGATCTCGACCGTGCCGCGCGCGCTGGACACGGTCGACGTGACGACCGGCGAGCCGGCCAAGGCGATCAACCAGCGCAGCGACGTGACCGCGGTCCCCGCCGCGGGGGTCGTCGCGGAGGCCATGGTGGCGCTGGTGCTGGCCGAGGCCGTGGTCGAGAAGTTCGGCGGCGACTCCGTCGAGGAGACCGCACGTAATCTGCAGGGCTACCTCTCAACTCTGGTGATCAAGTGAATTCCAAGGTCGTCGTCATCGGTCCGCCCGGCTCCGGCAAGACCACCGTGGGCCTGCTCGTCGCCGAGCGCCTCGGCGTCCCGTTCCGCGACACCGACCACGACGTCGAGGCCACGGCCGGCAAGCCGATCGGGGAGATCTTCGTCGACGACGGTGAGGAGCGCTTCCGCGCCCTCGAGCGCGCGGCCGTGCGTGAGGCCCTCGAGACCCATGACGGCGTCATCGCCCTCGGCGGCGGCGCCATCCTGGACCCGGCCACCCAGGAGGACCTCGCCGGGCACCGGGTCGTCTACCTTGAGGTGGGCCTGTCGGACGCGGTCAAGCGGGTCGGGCTGGCATCGGCGCGGCCGCTGCTCGTGCTCAACCCGCGCAGCCAGTTCCGCAAGCTGATGGAGGAGCGCCGGCCCATCTACGAGCGCCTCGCCGCGCTCCGGGTGGCCACGGACGGCAGGGAGCCGGCCGAGATCGCCGAAGAGATCGTCAAGGGACTGTCGTGACCCACGTCCACGTCGGAGGCGACGCGCCGTACGAGGTCGTGATCGGTACCGGGGTGCTCGGCGGGCTTCCGGCGCTGGTCGGCGAGGCCAGGACGGTGGCCGTCGTGCACGCCGAGGGCCTGCCGGAGATCGCCCGGCCGGTGTGCGGGGCGCTCGCCGAGGCCGGCTACGACGTCCACGCCCTGCCCGTCCCCGACGGCGAGGCCGGCAAGGACGTCGCCGTGCTGGCCCGGCTCTGGTCCGATTTCGCCCGGCTCGGCATGACCCGCACCGACGTGGTGGTCGGTGTCGGCGGCGGCGCGACCACCGACCTGGCCGGGTTCGCCGCCGCGACCTGGCTCCGGGGCGTCAAGGCCGTGCTGCTGCCCACGACGCTGCTGGCCATGGTGGACGCCGCGGTCGGCGGCAAGACCGCGATCGACATCCCCGAGGGCAAGAACCTCGTCGGCGCCTTCCACCCGCCCGCCGGAGTCCTGTGCGATCTGACGACGCTCGTCACGATGCCGCGCGCGGACTACGTCGCCGGGCTGGCCGAGGTGATCAAGGCCGGGTTCATCGCCGACCCGAGGATCCTGGAGCTGGTCGAGGACGACCCGGAGGCCGCGGGCCGGCCGGACGGGCCGCACACCCTGGAGCTCATCGAGCGGGCCATCGCCGTCAAGGCGCGGGTCGTGTCGGAGGACCTGAAGGAGAGCGGCCTGCGCGAGATCCTGAACTACGGCCACACGCTGGGCCACGCGATCGAGAAGGTCGAGGCGTACCGCTTCCGGCATGGCGACGCGGTCGCGATCGGCATGGTGTACGCCGCCGAGCTGGCCCGTCTGGCGGGCCGCCTCGGCGACGCGGACGTCGACCGGCACCGGGAGATCCTCACCGGTGTCGGCCTGCCCACCTCGTACTCGCCCGACGTGTGGCCGTCGCTGCGCGACGCGATGCGCGTCGACAAGAAGGCGCGCGGCGCGCGGCTGCGCTTCGTGGTCCTCGACGGCATCGCCGAGCCGGGCCGCCTGGAGGACCCGGACGAAGACCTGCTCGTACGGGCCTACGAGCGGGTGACCCGATGAGCGGCGGCGCGCGAGAGGACGGGCGGTCGATGAGTGAGGTCTTCGTCCTGAACGGGCCGAACCTCGGCAGGCTGGGCAGCCGCGAACCCGACGTGTACGGCGCCGCGGACTTCGACGCCCTGACGGCGCTGTGCCGGGACACCGCCCGGCGGCTGGGCCTGCACGCCGAGGTGCGCCAGACCGACGACGAGGCCGAGCTGATCTCCTGGCTGCACGAGGCCGCCGACGGCAGGATCCCGGTCGTGCTCAACCCGGCCGCGTTCACGCACTACTCGTACGCGGTGCGGGACGCCATCGCCCAGCGCACCGCCCCGCTGATCGAGGTGCACCTGTCCAACCCGGCGGCTCGCGAGGAGTTCCGCCACAACTCGGTCGTCGCGGGGGTGGCCACCGGAACGGTCGCCGGCTTCGGCTTCCTGTCGTACGTGCTGGCGCTGCAGGCGGTCGCCGAGCTCCTCGCGGAGAGCGAGGACTGACACCCGGGGTGCCGCCGACCGCCTTCGTACGGTAAGACTGAATCAGATTCGGTTACTCGGCGGTTCAGGTCAGGATTGGGGTGCGGCGACATGCGCATCGGGATGTCCCTCAACTACGCGGGCGGTTTCACGGAGACCGTCGACGAACTGGCGGACTATGAGAAGGCCGGCCTCGACATCGTGTTCGTGCCGGAGGCGTACAGCTTCGACGCGGTGAGCCAGATGGGGTTCATCGCGGCGCGGACGGAGCGCCTGCAGATCGCCTCGGGCATCCTCCAGCTCTACTCGCGGACCCCGACGCTCACCGCGATGACGGCGGCCGGTCTGGACTACGTCTCCGGCGGGCGGTTCGTGCTCGGCCTCGGCGCGTCGGGCCCGCAGGTCATCGAGGGCTGGCACGGCGTCCCGTACACCGCGCCGATCGGGCGGACCCGGGAGATCATCGAGATCTGCCGCATGGTGTGGCGCCGCGAACGCGTCGTCTACGACGGCAAGTACTACAAGCTCCCCCTTCCCGCCGAGGAGGGCACCGGCCTCGGCAAGCCGCTCAAGCTCATCAACCACCCGGTCCGCGAGCGCATCCCGATCTTCATCGCGTCCCTCGGCCCGAAGAACGTCGAGATGACCGCCGAGCTCGCCGAGGGCTGGGAGCCGATCTTCTACGTCCCGGAGAAGGCCGGTGACGTCTGGGGCGACGCGCTCGCCCGCGGCAAGGCCAAGCGCGACCCCTCGCTCGGCGAACTGGACATCGTCGCGCAGGCGTTCCTGGCGATCGGCGACGACGTCGAGGGCCTGCTCGACCTCGGCCGGCCGATGGCGGCGCTGTACATCGGCGGCATGGGCGCCAAGGGCCGCAACTTCTACAACGACCTGGCCCGGCGCTACGGCTACGAGAAGGAGGCCGAGGAGATCCAGGACCTCTACCTCGCGGGCAAGAAGGACGAGGCCGCCGCCAAGGTCCCGTACGAACTGCTGCAGAAGACCTCCCTGATCGGCTCGGAGGGCTTCGTCCGCGACCGCCTCGCGGCGCTGAAGGAGTCCGGCGTCACGACGCTCAACGTCGCGCCGATGGCCGGTGACCACGCGTCCCGCGTCAAGCTGATCGAACGGGTGCGCGAGCTGGCCGCGTCCGTCTGACGGCACAGGCGGGCGTGGGCGTCTGACGGCGCGTGCGGGCGTAGGCGTCTGATGGCGCGTGCGGGCGTAGGCGTCTGATGGCGCGTGCGGGCGTTGGCGTCTGATGGCGCGGGCGGGCGTAGGCGCCTGAGGGCGCGGACGTGGCGTGTCCGGGCGCGCGCGGGGCTCGGCGGCGTCGTGTGGCGGCGCCGAGCGTAGAGTGCGGGGCATGCCGGAGATCCACGAGGCCCGCCGCGCGCGGCTGGCCGAGCTCGTCGCCGCCCGTGACGCGGAGGCGGCCCTCATCACCCGCCTGGTCAACGTGCGCTACCTGACCGGGCTGGCCAGTTCCAACGCCGCGCTGCTCGTACGCGCCGACGGGACCGCCGTGCTGGCGACCGACGGCCGGTACGCCGGCACGGCCGCCCGGGTCTGCCCGGAGCTGGAGTGCGTCGTCGACCGGGCCACCGCGGGGGCGCTGACCGCGCGGGCGGCGGGCCGGCTGGCGTTCGAGGCGCACGCCGTCACGGTGGAGGCGCACGATGAGCTGGCCGCCGAGCCGGGCGCGCCGGAGCTGGTCCCCCTCGGCCACGCCGTGGAAGAGCTGCGGATGGTCAAGGACGAGGAGGAGATCGCCCTGCTCAGAGAGGCCTGCGCCATCACCGACCAGGCCTTCGACGCGGTGCTGCCGACGATCCGGCCCGGCGTCACCGAACGCGCGATCGCGATCGCGCTCGACCGGGCCATGATCGACCTCGGCGCCGAGCAGCCGGCGTTCGCGACGATCGTCGCGAGCGGCCCGAACGGCGCCATCCCGCACCACGTCCCCTCCGGCCGCGCGATCGAGCACGGCGACCTGGTCACCATGGACTTCGGCGCCCTCCAGGGCGGTTACCACGCCGACATGACCCGCACGATCGCGGTCGGCGCGGCCGGCGCCTGGGAGCGTGAGATCTACGCGCTCGTCGCCGCGGCCCAGGCCGCGGGCCTCGCGGCGGCGCGCCCGGACGCGGTGACCAAGGAGGTCGACGCCGCGGCCCGGGGTGTGATCGAGGCGGCGGGACACGGCGACGAATTCCCGCACGGGCTCGGCCACGGCGTCGGCCTCGAGATCCACGAGGCACCGCTCATGGGGTATGACAAGACCGGTAAACTGACGGATCGAGTTCCCATCACCGTCGAGCCCGGCGTCTACGTCGCCGGTCGCGGCGGAGTCCGCATCGAGGACACGCTCGTGGTCCGTGCGGACGGTCCGGAGCTGCTCACCAAGACCACCAAGGACCTGCTCGTCAGCTAGACGCGGCAGACCGCCGAAGCGGGAGAACGACACACAGTGGCGACGACGAACGACCTGAAGAACGGCATGACGCTGAACCTCGACGGCCAGCTGTGGACCGTTCAGGAGTTCCAGCACGTCAAGCCTGGTAAGGGCGGCGCGTTCGTCCGCACCAAGCTCAAGAACGTCCTGTCCGGCAAGGTCGTCGACAAGACCTTCAACGCCGGCACCAAGGTCGACGTGGCCAACGTCGACAAGCGCGAGATGCAGTACCTCTACCGCGAGGGCGAGGACTTCGTCTTCATGGACACCGAGACCTACGACCAGCCCCACATCCCGGCCTCGACGGTCGGCGACGCGGCGGACTACCTCCTGCCGGAGCAGAACGCCGTGATCGCCTTCAACGAGGGCACGCCGCTCTACATCGAGCTGCCCGCCGCCGTGGTGCTCGAGGTGACCGAGACCGAGCCCGGCCTGCAGGGCGACCGCTCCACCGGCGGCACCAAGCCCGCGACGGTCGAGACCGGTGCGACGATCAACGTCCCGCTGTTCATCACGACCGGCGAGAAGATCAAGGTCGACACCCGCTCGGGCGACTACCTGGGTCGTGCCTGATCCGTGGCGGCACGGAGCAAGGCGCGCAGACGCGCCCTCGAGATCCTCTACGAGGCCGAGGTCCGCGGTGAGTCGCCGGTCGAGGTCCTCGACCGGCGTACCCGGCAGTCGGAGCACCGGCTCGCCGAGCAGGACTTCGTCGAGCGACTCGTCGAGGGAGTCGCCGCGCACCGCGAGCGCCTCGACGAGCTGATCGCGACGTACGCCGTCGGCTGGACGCTCGACCGGATGCCCATCGTCGACCGCAACATCCTGCGTCTCGGCGGATACGAGCTGCTGTGGAGCGAGGACGTGCCCGACGGGGTCGCCGTCAGCGAGGCGGTGGCCCTCGCGACCGACCTGTCCACCGACGAGTCGCCCCGGTTCGTCAACGGCCTGCTGTCGCGGCTGCTGGAGCTGAAACCGTCCCTGTCCCTCTAGACGGGGCCACGCGGGACCGGCCGGCACCGGGAGGTGCCGGCCGGATGTCTCCCCGCCCGAAGCCGGGGGGCGAACGGGTCCGTGCGTATCCGCGCGCCCGCGCCCATCCCCCTGACCGCGCCCGCCGACCGAGGACGCTCAGCCGGTGGACAGGCCCTAGGGTGGGGAGAACACCGAGCCGGGAGGGGGCAAGCCGTGACCGATCGTCCGCGATCGCGGTCGACGCGCACCGCCGTCGTGTGGGAGATCCTGCGCGACGTCCTCGACGAGACCGCCAAGGAGTCGGGCCGTGACCGGCTCGACGTCGTCGACGCGGGCGGTGGCACCGGCGGGCTGGCCGTGCCGCTCGCCGAGCTCGGGCACCGGGTGACGGTGGTCGACGCCAGCCCGGACGCCCTCGCCGGCCTCGAGCGGCGCGCGGCCGAGGCCGGCGTCACGGTCCGCGCCGCGCAGGGCGACGCCGACGGCCTGCCCGACGTCGTCGGCCCCGACAGCGCGGACCTCGTCATCTGCCACAGCGTGCTGGAGTACGTCGACGACCCGGCCACGGCGCTGGCCGCCGTCGCCCGCACCGTCCGGCCCGGCGGAGCGGTCAGCGTGCTGGCCGCCAACCAGGTCGCCGCGGTGCTCCACCGGGCGCTCGCCGGGCACTTCGAGGACGCCCGCCGCGTGCTGTCCAGCGCCCAGGGCCGCTGGGGGGACCGCGACCCGGTGCCGCGCCGGTTCACCTCCGGGATGCTGGCCGAGCTGATCGAGGCGGCGGGCCTGCGGGCGGGGCCGGTGCACGGCGTCCGGGTGTTCGCCGACCTGGTGCCCAGCGGCATCATCGACGGTGAGCGCGGGGCCGCCGACGAGCTCGTCGCCCTCGAGCGGGCCGTCTCCATGCACCCCGTCCTGAAGGACGTCGCCACCCAGCTCCACGCCCTGGCCTACCGGCGCCGGTCATAGGACCATGAACGGCGACCAGTGAGCGACCGATGAGCAGGAAACAGCAGCTGCACCGGCCCGGGCCACAGCCCGGCCCGCCGGGGGACGACACCGGCTGCACGGTCCTGCACGTGGACATGGACGCCTTCTTCGTGAGCGTCGAGCTGCTGGAGCACCCGGAGCTGCGCGGCCGTCCTGTCGTGGTCGGCGGGGCGGGGCCGCGCGGCGTCGTGTCCGCCGCGTCGTACGAGGCGCGGGCCTTCGGGGTGCACTCGGCGATGCCGATGAGCCGGGCCCGGCGGCTCTGCCCGCAGGCGGTCGTGCTCCCGCCCCGCCACGACAGGTACGCCGCCGCGTCGGCGGGCGTCATGGAGATCTTCCGGTCGATCACGCCGCTGGTGGAGCCGCTCGCGCTCGACGAGGCGTTCCTCGATGTGGCGGGGGCGCGGCGCCGGCTCGGCCGGCCCGCGGAGATCGGCCGGATGATCCGGGAGCAGGTCCACGAGCAGCAGGGCATCACCTGCTCGGTCGGGGTCGCGAGCACGAAGTTCGTGGCCAAGCTCGCGTCGACCAGGTGCAAACCGGACGGTCTCCTGGTCGTGCCCGCGGACGGGGTGGTCGACTTCCTGCATCCGCTGCCGGTCGCGGCCCTGTGGGGGGTGGGAGAGCGCACCGAGGAGTCCCTCCTGCGCCTGGGCCTGCGCACGGTCGGCGACCTCGCGCGGACGCCGGTCGACACCCTGCGGCGCGAGGTCGGTGAGGCGGTCGGCCGCCACCTGCACGACCTGGCCTGGGGACGGGACCCGCGGCCGGTGACGGCGAGCGTGCCGGACAAGAGCATCGGCGCGGAGGAGACCTTCGACCACGACATCGCCGATCCGGAGGCGATCCGGCGCGAGCTGCTGCGGCTGTCCGACCGGGTGGGCGCGCGGCTGCGGGGGAGCGGCCAGTCGGGCCGCACCGTGGCGGTCAAGCTCCGCCGGCCGGACTTCACCACCCTGACCCGCGCCCGTACGCTCGCGGACGCGACGGACGTGGCCCGGGAGATCTACGCGACCGCGTGCGCGCTGTACGAGGCGTCCGGGCTGCAGGGGGTCCCGCTGCGGCTGGTGGGCGTGCGGGTCGAGAATCTGGTGCCGGCCGGCACGACCCCCCGGCAGCTGGCCCTGGGCGAGCCGGAGGTCGGCTGGCGCCAGGCGGAGGCGGCCATGGACCTGGCGGCCCGTCGGTTCGGCGCGGGCGCCGTACGCCCCGCCGCCCTGGTCCGCGCGGACCGCGAGCGTGATGCTCGCCACGGTCGAGAGGCCGAAAATGAGGTATGAGGCGGATGTGATCAGTGTGACCACGGCGAGTGATCAGGGGTGATGACTTGACGATCCTCCTGTCCACAGTCGAACGTTTTCTTTCCCCCGGTCGTCAGGGCTCGTATTCTGGGCATATCACCGATAGCCATGTCCCCGTCCGGCGTGGG
Source organism: Actinoallomurus sp. NPDC052308 (assembly GCF_040679195.1). Lineage (NCBI taxonomy): Bacteria > Bacillati > Actinomycetota > Actinomycetes > Streptosporangiales > Thermomonosporaceae > Actinoallomurus > Actinoallomurus sp. NPDC052308. The sequence continues at coordinate 50,506 of NZ_JBFAUM010000034.1, forward strand.
ATTCCCCTTCGTGGGGCTGTCTTTGGGAGGCGCCGTGCCGCTCTCTGACCACGAGCAGCGCATGCTCGACCAGATCGAGCGCGCGCTGTACGCCGAGGATCCGAAGTTCGCTTCGGCGGTCCGCTCGACCGATCCGCAGGTGCATTACAGGCGCAGGATCTGGAAGGCCGCGATCGGCTCCGCGCTGGGCCTGTTCGTGGTGTTGGCAGGCGTGATCGTGAACACCATGCCGATCAGCATCGTGATCAGCGTGGCGGGGTTCCTGCTCATGGTCACCTGCTGCGCGTGGGGGCTGGCCGGCTGGAAGCGGATGAACGGAGTGGCCGATCCGGCGCCGCGCAGGCGGGGCAGGCGGCCGAAGGCGGCCAGCGGCGGGTTCATGGAGCGCCTCGAGGAGCGCTGGCGCCGCCGCCACGGAGAGCTTTAGCGTCCGAAGACCCACGCCACCGCCCGGCAGGCCGCCGGGCGGTGACGCGCTTCCCGGCCTCCTCCGGCCGCCGGGTGGACGCGCCGGCGGGTGGACGCGCCGGTGGGCTTCGCTCGGCGTTCAGCCGGCGGAGCGGCGTCGCCGGCGCAGGGCGAGGAGGTCGATCCGGTCGAACGCGTCGAGCGTCCGGCCGCCCACGCCGCGCAGGAACGCCGCCGAGGAAGGCGGCAGTACCCGGGCCCGCCACCGGCCGCGCCGGCCCGCCGCGGCGGCGAAGGCGGCCCGTACCGAGAACGCGTCACCGCGCAGCCCCGTGCCGGGACCGGGCTCCGGCGCGTACCTGGCGAGCTCCTCGGCCCGTACGAGCCGGGCCAGCGCCTCGGCGGCCGGCTCGTCCAGCGGCCGCGCCTCGATGAGCCGCCGGGCCGCGGCGCGCGGGCTGTCGCCGGCCCGCCACGGGAGGCCGAAGTCCGCCGCGGCGACCCGTAGTTCGTCCCAGGCCGCATGCGCCACGTCGGCCTCGGTGGCGCCGCGGGCCCAGCGGCGGACTCGGGCCAGGCGGTGCAGTGCCGCGGGCAGCGCGGCGAGCAGGACGACGGCCAGCAGCGTCAGCAGCGGGCCGACCGGCAGGCCGTCGCGGTGCGCCGGGGCGAGCGGACCGGCCGAACCGCTCCGGTCCATCGGGTCGGCGCGGCGGTGCGGGACCGACCCGGAGCCGGTGGCCGAGCGGCCGCCCGACGTCTCTCCCCCCGAGGGGAGCCGGCCCGTCGAACCCGCGGTCGGCGCGCCGGGGAGCAGTTGCGGGCTCGTGTACTCCGGCACGGTCGCGCTGCCCTGGCCCGTCCCGCCGGCCGGGGTCGGCTCGAACCGTAGCCAGCCGATTCCGGAGAAGTAGAGCTCGGGCCAGGCGTGCGTGTCCTTGGTCCGGACCGCCCAGCTGCCGTCCGCCCGCCGCTCACCGGCCGTGTAGCCCATGGCGACGCGCGCGGGGATGCCGACGATCCGGGCCAGCAGCGCCATCGACGCCGCGAACTGCTCGCAGTACCCGGTCTTGCTGACGAACAGGAAGTCGCGGAGCGCCCCGACATTGCGCGGAGAGGGCGCGTCGAGGCTGTAGGTGAAGTTGCCGGGCTTCGTGAACCACTGCTGCAGCTTGACGGCCCGTTCGTACGGCGTCGACGCCGTCGTGGTCAGCCTGCGCGCCAGGGCGGCGACGTCGGCCGGGACCGTCGCCGGCACGGGCAGGTACCGCGACACGACCTCGGCGGGGAGCGGCGCGACGGCCTCGAGCTGCTGGTACGTGGGCGTGGGACGGACGCTCGACACCGTGTAGGCCCGGCCGCCCGCCGACTCGTGCGGCGAGAAGATCATCAGCGTGGGGGCGTCGACCCGCCAGTCGCCCTTGATCGACACCTTGGTCGGCGGGTAGGGGGTCGGCAGGACGGTCATCCCGCGCACGTGCGAGTCGACGTAGATCCTGGTGGTCACGGGATGGAGGAGGGAAGCGTCCAGCTCCAGGCCCGGCGCCGAGGGCAGGGTCTTGCCGTCGACGCGCGCGTTCTTGTCCCCGTGGATGGCGGAGTACGTCCATCCGTCGCCGTCGAACCGGTCCAGCGAGTACATCCGCAGGTACTCGGGGGAGGAGCCGTCGTCGGACGTGCGGTAGGTGAGGACGACGGCGTCGTCCGCGCGTACGAGCTGCCGTTTCAGGCTGACCAGCGGATCCGGGGTCGTCACCGTGGTGAGCCCGGTGCCGCCGCTGCCGCCGGCCTCGGGCAGCCAGTGCGGATCGATGTCGGGCACCGCGAGGGGGACCACGACCGCCAGGGCGACGGCGGTCAGCCCGATCCGCCGCCCCGTCACGGCCAGCGGATTCGAGTCGGGGCGGTCGTCCCGGGACGCCTCGCCCGACCAGTACCGCGTGAACACCGGACGGCCCCAGCCGGAGAGGCGGTCACGGGCGTCGGCCACGAGGAGCGCGAGATATCCGGCCGCGCCCGGCAGGAAGAGCAGCCAGCCGGCGCTCTCCTGCCGGAACCGCGACGGGAGGGCGTACATCGCCAGCAGGGGCAGGCCGGCCGGGGCGGCGCGGCGCAGACGCACGGCGAGCAGGTCGACCAGGATCGCGATCAGCCCGATGCCGCCGGTGCTCAGCAGCTCCACCCCCGGCAGCATCGGCACGGGCGGGGCGTAGCGGAACGAGTCCTGCCAGCCGTCGCGGGCCAGGTCCGCCAGGTAGGACACCGACCCGGGGGTCGGGACCACGCCGAGCAGCGCGTCACCGGACGCGAACAGCACGTTGAGGTAGCACAGCAGCGCGATCGCGGCGATCAGCAGACAGGCCGGGACGGGCAGGCGGAAGCGCCGGGTCAGCAGGCCCGCCCCGCCCACGGTGAGCACCGCGCCCAGCCCGCTGCCGAACCACCCGGCCGTCTTGAACAGCGGGTACAGCGCGACCGAGGCGAGCAGCGTGGCCGCGCAGGCCGCGATCGTCAGACGTATCCTCATCGCGCCTCCGTCCGGTCCGGCCCTCCGCGCCGTTCCCCGCCGTCGGGCCAGGCCGTCCGCAGCGCGGCGGCCGAGGCCACGGGGAGGACCCGCCACCCCGCCGCGCGCAGGATCCGGGTGACCTCCGGGTCCGCGCTCTCCTCCCCGATGATCACCGCGACGCGGGCGGCGGTCCCGTGCCCGGCCCCGGTGACCTCCCGGGCGTCCTCGGGGGTGAGCCGCCCGAACACTCCGACGATCAGGCCGTCGCCTTTGTTCGCCGTCTCGCGGACGGCCGCCAGGCCCGGCCGCAGCGACCGGCCCCGCGACGTGCGGACGACGGCGAGGAGATCGAGGAGCGCCCCCTCGAACGTCGCGGACGGGGCGAGCGCCACGCCCTCATCCGTGACGTACCGCAGGCCGAGTCCCTCCCGGCCGAGCCGCAGCCCGATCGAGGCCGCCGCGGACACCGCGTGCTCGAACGACGCGCCCGGACCGTCCCCCCAGTGCGCCGTCCTCCGCGTGTCCAGGAAGAGGGTGCCGCTCGTCTGCCACTGCTGTTCCTCGCGGCGCACCATCAGCTCGCCGCGGCGCGCCGTCGACCGCCAGTGCACCCGCCGCAGGTCGTCGCCGTGCCGGTACTCGCGCGGCGTCACGTCGTCCTCCCCGGCGCCGGCCACCATGCGGGCCCGGCTCTCACCGCCGCCCGTCCACGAGCCGGTCGGCCGGCCCGCCGGGAGGGGCACGATCGCCGGGGTGACCGTGATGACGTCGGCGGCCGTGAACGACCGCGCGAGCTCCACCAGCCCGAACGGGTCCGCCAGGCGCACGGTCAGCGGCCCGACGCGGTACTGGCCGCGGACGTCCGCCCGTACCCGGTAGGCCATCTCCCGGGCGCCGCCCGGCTCGATCCGGTCGATGACGAACCGCGGGCGACCGCCCAGCGTGTACGGCACCTGGTCCTCGACGAGGAGGATCCCGGTGGGCAGCCGCGAGACGTTCTCCAGCAGGACGTTCACCTGCGCCTCACCACCGGCGGGGAAGCGGGTGGGGCTCACCCGGCGCGAGCAGGTCAGCCGGTAGCGGGTCCGCGAGACCACCAGCACGGACAGCAGCGGCAGGGCCAGGATGAGCAGGCCGGCGCGGAGGAGGTCCCGCTCGCCCAGGACGAACGAGCACACGATCGCGGTGGCCCCCGCCGCGATGAACGACCGGCCCCGCGTGGTCAGCGCGTGGAGCGTCCCCGCCATGTCAGCGCCGGTGATCGGGGACCGGAACGCGTTCGATCAGTTCGGCGACGACCTGCTCGGGCGACCGGCGCTGGACCTGTGCCTCGGCCGTCGGCAGGAGCCGGTGCGCGAGCACCGGGACGGCGAGACGCTGTAGATCGTCGGGGAGGACGTACTCCCGGTCGTCCAGGGCCGCGTAGGCGCGGGCGGCCCGGACGAGCTGGAGGGTCGCCCGCGGTGAGGCACCGAGGCGCAGCTCCGGATGGTCCCGGGTGGCGGTGACGAGGGCGATGGCGTACCCGCGCAGCGCGGGCGCGACGTGCACCTCGCGGACGACCTCGATCATCGCCCGTACGTCGCCGTCCTGGGCGACGGGCTGCAGCCGGTCCAGCGGGGAGGGACCGCCGTGCACGTCGAGCATCTCCAGCTCCGCGGCCGGCTCCGGGTAGCCCATCGCGATCCGGGCGGTGAACCGGTCACGCTGTGCCTCCGGGAGCGGATAGGTCCCCTCCATCTCGACCGGGTTCTGCGTCGCGATCACCATGAACGGGGCGTCCAGCGGATACGTGTGGCCGTCGACGGTGACCTGGCGCTCCTCCATGCACTCCAGCAGCGCGGACTGCGTCTTCGGCGACGCCCGGTTGATCTCGTCGCCCACCACGATGTTCGCGAACACCGGACCCGGCTTGAACTCGAACTCCCGGCGCTCCTGGTTGTAGGCGCTGACCCCGGTGATGTCGCTCGGCAGCAGGTCGGGGGTGAACTGCACCCGCCGCACCGAGCAGTCGATCGACTTGGCGAGCGCCTTGGCGAGCATCGTCTTGCCGACGCCGGGGACGTCCTCGATGAGGAGGTGACCCTCGGCGAGCAGGACGGTCAGCGCGAGGCGTACGACGTCGGGCTTGCCCTCGATGACGGACTCGATGGCTCCGAGGATCTTGCTCGAGATCTGGGCCAGCCCGTCCAGTCCCCGGCCGATGTCGCCGTGCGTGCTTACTGACACTTACCCCTCCTCGGGCCACCCGGACGGCGGGTGCCGCATCGCCCGGCCGCCGTGGATGGACGCTCCCACCCGATATGTCGTACTGACAGTACGTCGTCGGGCCCTGCCGCGGCGATGGCTGCGGCCCGACGCGCGGCGACGTCCCGGTCGCGGCGCGAGGCGCCCTCGCGGCGACCTCCCGGCCCGGTCGGCGCGGTCCGCGGCCGGACGGCGACGGGTCGTGACCCCGGCGGTCCTCCACTTTCCCCCACCCGCCCCTCCCGGCCCTCCGGCCGGGGCCATCCGGCGACCCTGACCGACGCGCCGGGCGGCTCTGACGGGGTGTGTGGCGCCCCCCGAAGGCGCCCTCTTCTGACCTGGCCGTACGCGTGGCGAGATGCCGTGTGACCGGTGTTTTGGTCGTTGACCGTGGGGGAGAGTGGAGTACAGTGGGGCGCCGTGGGGGAGGGCAATCGACCCCGCGAAGCGGGAGGTGGGGGCCGATGTTCCTCGGCACTCACTCACCGCGCCTGGACGACAAGGGACGACTGTTCCTGCCGGCGAAGTACCGCGAGGAGCTGTCAGGGGGATTGGTGATCACGAAGGGCCAGGAACGCTGCCTCTACGTCTTCCCTGAGGCCGAGTTCCAGCGCATCACCGAGGCGCTTCGCACCGCACCGGTCACCGCCAAGGCAGTGCGGGACTACAGCCGGGTCTTCTTCGCCAGCGCCTCGGACGAGGTCCCCGACAAGCAGGGCCGGATCACCATTCCGCAGGCGCTGCGGCGCTACGCGGGCCTGACCCGCGACTGCGCCGTCATCGGTGCCAACACGCGCTTGGAGATCTGGGACGCGACCGCCTGGGAGACCTACCTGGCCGACCAGGAGCAGCAGTTCTCCGACCTTTCGGAGGAGGTGCTGCCCGGGATTCTTTGACGCACCATCGCCGGTGATCGGATCCGTTCGGCGAGGTCTCCACCCGCTCCCAGCTGGCGCACCTTCCCCGGTGCCAGATGGCCGTTGCACATCTTCCTCACGGAGCAGCGGATGGGGACCTGGCCGGACGAAATCCCGATCGGGGGCCGGCGTAAAGCCATTGAGCGGTGAGCCGCCGAGCAGGAGGGGTGGCGTCTTCCACGGGGCAGACGGCCACACCGGCCGCCTTTATCGTTCCTGAACGATTCTTCCTCAGGGGCGACGGGCGTCAGCGAGCGCGGTCTCAGCGCTGTCCGCGAGCAGTGGCGTCCTGAGGGGGTTTCATGCACGGCGACGACGAGCGCGAGGAGGGGCCGCGCGCGCAGGGCCATGTTCCGGTCATGCTGGACCGGATACTGGCGCTGCTCGCCCCGGCCTTGACGGCGCCCTCCGATGAGGACGCGATCTACGTCGACGCCACCCTGGGCCTCGCCGGGCACGCCACCGCCGTCCTCGCCGCTTACCCGCGGGCGCGCCTCATCGGGCTCGACCGCGACACGACCGCGCTCGAGCGGTCCCGGCGCCGCCTGGAGCCGTACGCCGGCCGGTTCACGCTCGTGCACGCCGTCTACGACGAGATCCCGCAGGTCCTGGCCGACCTGGGCGTTCCCCGGATCCACGCGATCCTCTTCGACCTGGGCGTCTCGTCCCCGCAGCTCGACGAGGCCGAGCGCGGCTTCGCCTACTCCTACGACGCACCGCTCGACATGCGGATGGACCGCACCCAGCGGCTCACCGCCGAAGAGGTGGTCAACACCTATTCGGTCGCCGACCTGACGCGCATCCTGCGCGACTACGGCGAGGAGCGGTTCGCGCGGCGCGTCGCCGAGGCGATCGTCCGTGAGCGGGGGCGCGCCCCGCTCACGTCGACGGCTCGCCTCGTCGACGTCGTCCGCGGTGCCATCCCCGCCGCCTCGCGCCGCACGGGCGGCCATCCGGGCAAGCGCACCTTCCAGGCGCTGCGCATGGAGGTGAACGGCGAGCTGGCCGCCCTCGAGCGCGCGGTGCCCGCCGCCCTCGACGCCCTGGCAGTCGGCGGGCGCATCGCCGTCCTGTCCTACCACTCGCTGGAGGACCGGATCGTCAAGCGGGCGCTGGCCGCGCGCACCACCGACACCACCCCACCCGACCTGCCGGTTCCGCTGCCCGAGCTGCAGCCCCGGTTCCGCCTCCTCACCCGGGGGGCGGAGCAACCGGCCGACGAGGAGACCACGACCAACCCCCGAGCCGCCTCGGCACGCCTGCGCGCCGCCGAGCGGATCCGGGAGGAGCGACGTCCGCGAGGCATCGGCGGGATGCCCCTCGGTGAGCAGCCGCCGAGCGGGCGGAGTGGAGCAGGAGGCATCGCATGACCATCACGACTCCGCCGCCGGAGACCCGGCGTCGCCGTCGGCGCGGGGACGCGCCCATCAGGGCGGGCGATGCCGGGAAGGCCACCGCGAAGAAGGACACGCCCGCGACCGGTCGGGGAGCCGCCGCGGCCGAGAAGCCGGCCAAGCCGACGTCGCGGGACCGGACGACCGCGAAGCCGGCGCCGCGCGACAGGGCCGAAACGGCGTCGCGGGGCAAGGCGGCCAAGGCGCCGCGCGGCAGGACCGGCGGGAGGTCCCAGGCCAAGGACCGGACCGAGGCCGCGCCCGCCGGCACGCGGACGCGCGCCGCGACGGGCGGGAAGACCACCGGCGGGTCGGCGGGCACCGCGGCGAAGACCGCGAGCAGGTCGGCGGGCACCACGGCGGCGAAGACCGCCGGCGCGCGGACGGCGGCCAAGAGGCCGGCGACCCGGACCGAGCGGACGGGCGCGACGCCGACCAGGACGCCGGCGACCGGGACCGCGACGCGGACGCGCACCGCGCCGACCCGGACCGGGACCGCGACGCGGGCACCCCGGCGGCCCGCGCCGCCGCGCGCCCGCGCGCCCTTCGTCCTGCTCGTCGTCGGGCTGCTCGGCGGCGCGCTCGTCAGCCTCCTGCTGCTCAACACCGTCCTCGCCCAGGACGCCTTCACGCTCAGCGAGCTGCAGCGCGACAACCGGCAACTGGCCGAGCGCAAGCAGGCGCTGCAGGCCGACATCGCCCGGGAGAACGACCCGGCGGTGCTGCACCAGAAGGCCCGCAGCCTCGGCATGGTCGACCCGCGGGGCGCCGCCTTCATCGACGCGCACACGGGCCGGGTGACCGAGGTCGGCGCCCCGCCGCAGGGCGTGTCCGACGAGGCCGTGGCCGCCGCCGCGGCCGGGGCCGTCACGGGCGCGCCCGGCGTGCTCGTGCCACCGGCGGGCGACCCGGCGCCGCGCCAGAACGCGCAGGACAAGAACCGGCGGACCATCCAGACCACGCAGAACAAGCAGAACACTCAGAAGGCCGCTCCGCGGCAGGGAGGCGGCACGCGGTGACCTCCCGGCGTGGTCGCGGGCCGGCCGCCCCCTCCCCGCCCGGAGGCCCGCGCCGCACGAGCGGTCCCGGGCAGGCCGGCCGCGGCCAGAGCACCCGTGGCCAGACCGGCCGGGGCCAGGCCGGCCGGGGCCAGAGCGGTCGCGGTCAGGGCTCCGCCGGGCGTTCGGGCGTCCGAGGGGCCGGCGGCGCCGAGCGAGCCGCCCGGCGCGATCGGGACGTCCGCCCGCCCACCGCGCCGCGGCGACGGCCACGGGCGCTGCTGCGGCGTCGCATCGTCCGGCGCGACCCGATCAAACGCCTGAACGTCGGCCTGCTGCTGGTGGCGTTCGTGCTGTCGCTGTTCGCCGGGCGCCTCGTCCAGCTCCAGGGCCTGGAGTCCAAGGGGTACGCCGAGGCGGCGGTCCGCCAGCGGCTCAACCGGATTCCCCTGCCCGCGGTCCGCGGCGCGATCACGTTCGCGCAGGGCCAGCCCCTCGCCATGACCGTCGATGCCCGGGTGATCTACGCCGACCCCTCGCTGATCCAGCAGTACGAGCAGAAGAACCACACCAACATCCGGAACAAGATCGCGACTACGCTCGCGTCGATGTTCGGGCTCGACCCGGCGACGCTGCTGAACAAGCTGACCCCCCGGTCGAAGATGGACCGCTACCGGGAGCTGATCCACCACGTGGAGCCGGACCGCGCCCGCATGGTGACCGCGATGAACTTCACCGGCATCGGCACGCAGCAGGAGTACCGCCGGATCTACCCCGGCGGCTCCCTGGCCGCGAACGTCGTGGGCTTCGTCAACGCCGCGGGCGACGGGGCCGCGGGCCTGGAGTCCAGCACGAACAAGCTGCTCAAGGGCCGCAGCGGCTGGCAGAAGGTCGAGGTCAGCGAGAAGGGCCAGCGGATCCCCATGGGGGAGGACCAGCAGCTCAAGCCGATCCCCGGCAAGGGGCTGCGGCTGACCCTCGACCAGGACATCCAGTGGAAGGCGCAGGACGCGATCGCCAAGCAGGTCAAGGCGACCAAGGCGCAGAGCGGCAGCGTCATCGTCATGGATCCCCGCTCGGGTCAGATCCTGGCGATGGCGACGGCGCCGACCTTCGACCCGGCGAACTACGGCAAGTACCCCGAGAGCGACTGGGGCAACCGGGTGGTCCAGGACGACTTCGAACCCGGCAGCACCAGCAAGGTGGTCACCGCCGCTGCGGCGCTGGAGGCCGGTCACGTCACGCCGGACACGGTGTTCGACGTGCCGGACCACATCACGAAGTTCGACCGGACGTTCCACGACTCCGAGACGCACCCGACGGAGCCCCTGACCTTCGGGGGCGTGCTGGCCAAGTCGAGCAACGTCGGCACCATCATGGCCAGCGACCGGCTGACGAACGCGCAGCTCTACCAGTACATGCGGGCCTTCGGGTACGGCCAGGAGACCGGCGTCGGCCTGCCGGGGGAGGACGCCGGCTCGCTCAAGCCGCCGAACCAGTGGTGGGGCACCGACCGCTACCCCCTCGCGTTCGGCCAGTCGGTCTCGGTCAACGCGCTGCAGGTCGCCAGCGTCTACGCCACGATCGCCAATCATGGGGTCCGCGTGGCCCCCAGCCTGATCGCCGGCACCACCGACGACCACGGCAACCTCACCCCGGCGGCCAAACCGGCCCAGCGCCGCGTGATCAGCAGCACCACGGCCGCCGAGCTCACCAAGATGCTCGAAGGGGTCATCTCCAAGGAGGGCACCGCGCCCGCCGCGCAGATCCCCGGCTACCGCGTCGCGGGCAAGACCGGCACCGCGCAGCGCGTCAATCTCAAGACCGGGAACTACGGGGGCGGGGGCTACACCGCGACGTTCGTCGGCTTCGCGCCCGCCGAGAATCCCCAGCTCGTCGTCGAGGTCGTGCTGCAGAAGCCGCAGAACGGCTACTACGGTGGTGAGGTGGCGGCCCCGGTCTTCAAGGACGTGATGAGCTTCGCGCTGCAGAGCCGGCGCGTCCCGCCGAGCGCGGGCCGGTCACAGAAGATCCGTATCTCCCCAGACCAGCGGTGACCGGCGGTACCCTCTCCGCCGTGTCCAACAGACCCGATCCCGATCTCATGCGACCCAAGACCGTCCCCGCCCGCCCGCTGTCCGGGCTGGTCTCGCTCCTCGGCCTGACCGTGGGGGGTGAGCCGGTGCCGGGGATGGTCACCGGTGTGACGCACGACTCCCGGAAGGTCCGGCCGGGCGACCTGTACGCCGCGCTGCCGGGCAGCCGCTTCCACGGCGCCGTGTTCGCGGCGCAGGCCGCCGACGCGGGCGCCACCGGGATCCTCACGGACCGGGAGGGCCGCATCCGGGCCGAGAAGTCGGGGTTGCCGGTGCTCGTCGTGGACGACCCGCGCGCGGTGCTCGGCCGGGTGGCGTCCTGGGTGTACGGCGACCCGGCGCGCGACCTGACCCTGCTGGGCGTCACCGGAACGAGCGGCAAGTCCACCACGACGTTCCTGCTGGAGGCGGGCCTGCGGGCCGCCGGGCACGAGACGGGCCTGGTCGGCGGGATCGAGATCCGCGTCGGCGGCGAGGTCCTGCCGAGCGCGCTGACCACCCCGGAGGCCACCGACCTGCACGGCCTGTTCGCGCTGATGCGCGAGCGCGGCGTGACCGCGGCGGCCATGGAGGTCTCCAGCCACGCGCTGGACTTCGGCCGGGTGGGCGGCGCCTGGTACGAGGTCGCCGTGTTCACGAACCTGTCGCAGGACCACCTCGACCATCACCCGACGATGGAGGACTACTTCGCCGCGAAGGCCCGGCTGTTCACCCCCGAGTACAGCCGGATCGGCGTCGTCAACGTGGACGACGACTGGGGCCGGCGGCTGACCGGGATCGCGGGCATTCCCATCACGACGTTCTCCGCGGCCGGCGACCCCGACGCGGACTGGCGGGCGGCCGACGTACGCCTGCGCCCGGACGGCAGCGACTTCCGGGTGGTGGGCCCGGGCGGGGTGGAGGCCGACGCGCGGGTGCCGCTGCCCGGCCCGTTCAACGTCGCCAACGCGCTCGGCGCGATCGTGGCGCTGGTCGAGTCGGGGATCTCCCTGCAGACGGCGGTGCGCGGCGTCGGCGACCTGCCGGGGGTGCCCGGACGGCTGGAGCGCGTCGACGAGGGCCAGGAGTTCGCCGCGCTCGTCGACTACGCGCACAAGCCCGGCGCCGTCCAGGCCGTCCTGGAGACCCTCAGGCCGCTCGTCGCCGACGACGGACGCCTGATCATCGTGCTCGGCTGCGGCGGCGACCGCGACACCGGCAAACGTCCTGTCATGGGAGAACTCGCCGCGCGCCTGGCCGACGTGGCGGTCTTCACCAACGACAACCCGCGCACCGAGGACCCCTGGGCCGTCCTCACCGCTATGGTCGAGGGGATACTCACCGTGCCGGAGAGCGAGCGCGCGCACGTGATCGTGGAGCCCGACCGGGCCGCGGCGATCGCTCTGGCGGCCGGCCGGGCACGGCGCGGCGACGTCGTCGTCGTCGCCGGCAAGGGTCATGAACAGGGGCAGTATGTCGGCGGTGCGGTCCTCCCCTTCGACGACCGCGAGGTCATGCGGCGCGTCCTGCGCGCACGCCGGGAGCGACACGATGACCGGTGAGCGCACGGCACGCGGCGTGCCGTCGCACCGACCGACCATTCGGACATCCGGCAAGGAGCAGACTTGATCCCACTTTCGCTCGCGAGGATCGCGGAGATCACCCGGGGCAGGATGGACGGTGCGTCCCCTGAGACGGTCGTGAGCGGACCCGTCGTCATCGACTCGCGGCAGGCCGGGCCCGGCGCGCTGTTCGTCGCGTTCCGGGGAGAGCGCGCGGACGGGCACGACTTCGCCGTCCAGGCGGTCGAGGCCGGCGCGGCGGCGGTGCTCGCCGAGCGGCCGGTCGGCGTTCCCGCGATCGTCGTCGACGACGTCCTGACCGCCCTCGGCGCGCTCGCCCGCGCGGTGGTCGACCGGCTGCCCGAGACGACCGTGATCGGCGTCACCGGGTCGGCGGGCAAGACCTCGACCAAGGACCTCCTCGCGCGGCTCACCGGCCGGCTCGGACCGGCCGTGGCCCCGCCCGGGTCGTTCAACAACGAGATCGGCCACCCGCTCACCGTGCTGCGCGCCGACGAGGGCACGCGCTACCTCGTGCTGGAGATGGGCGCCCGGGGACTCGGGCACATCGCCCACCTCGCGCGCGTCGCGCGCCCCGACATCGGCGTCGTGCTGAACGTCGGCAGCGCCCACATCGGGGAGTTCGGCAGCCGGGAGGTCGTCGCGAAGGCCAAGGGCGAGCTGGTGGAGGCGCTGCCCCCGCAGGGCGTGGCCGTGCTCAACGCCGACGACCCCCTCGTACGGGCGATGGCGGCCCGCACCTCCGCGCGGATCACGCTGTTCGGGCGGGCGCCGGAGGCGGACGTGCGGGCCGAGGACGAGTCCCTCGACGACGCCGGCCGGCCGCGCTTCACCCTGGTCACCCCGACGGGGTCGGCCGCGGTCGCGCTCCGGCTGTACGGCGCGCACACGGTGAGCAACGCGCTCGCCGCGGCGACGGTCGCCCACGAGCTCGGGATGCCGGTCGCCGACATCGCCGAGGCGCTGTCGGAGGCGACGCCGGCCAGCCGCTGGCGGATGGAGGTCACCGAACGCCCCGACGGCGTGACCGTGATCAACGACGCGTACAACGCCAACCCCGAGTCGGTACGCTCGGCGCTCGACACCCTGGTGCACATGGCCCGTGACCGGCGGGCCTTCGCCGTGCTCGGCGAAATGGCGGAGCTGGGTGCGGCGACGGTGAGTGAGCACGAGAGGATCGGTACCCACGCGGCGCGGGGCGGCGTGACGGGGCTGATCGCCGTCGGCGAGACCGCCGCGTCCGTGCTGCAGGGTGCTGGACAAGTCGGGTCATGGACGGGAGAAGGCGTGCGGGTCGAGGATGCCGACGCGGCGGTGGCCGCGCTGGGCGAGAGACTGCGGCCGGGTGACGTCGTGCTCGTGAAGGGCTCACGCGTCGCCGGGCTGGAGAAGGTCGCCCAGGCAGTGCTGGAGATGTCCGAAGGGGGGCACGAGGCGTGAGGACCATTCTGGTCGCGTCGGCCCTCTCCCTGATCATCGGACTGCTCGGCACGCCGGTGTGGATCCGTGTCGTCCGCCGTCTCGGGTACGGCCAGATGATCCGCGAGGAGGGGCCGGAGGCGCACCTCAGCAAGCGGGGCACGCCGACCATGGGCGGCACCGTGTTCATCATCGGGTCGCTGATCGCGTACTTCGTCGCCCACGTGGTGACGGGCACGCAGCCGACGGTGTCCGGTGCGCTGGTGCTGTTCCTGATGACCGGCCTGGGCATGGTCGGGTTCGTCGACGACTACATCAAGGTCTTCAAGCAGCGCAGCCTGGGTCTGCGCAGCGGGGCCAAGATGATCGGCATCATCATCGTCGGCGTGATCTTCGCGCTGCTGTCGCTGCGCTTCCCGAACGCCTACGGGGCCACCCCGGCCAACCCGTACCTGTCGTTCCTGCGCGACTTCGGCCCGCCGATCGGGCCGTACCTCTTTGTGATCTGGGCGCTGCTGATGATCGCGGGCACGTCCAACGCGGTGAACCTCACCGACGGACTGGACGGCCTCGCGGGCGGCGCGGTCGGCACGGTGCTCGGGGCGTACGTCCTCATCGGCAACTGGCAGCTGCGCAACAGCTGCTTCTACGTCGGGCTGGGCCCGACCTGTTACACGGTCCGAGATCCGCTCGACCTGGCCGTCGTCGCGGCGGCCGTGCTGGGCGCCCTCGTCGGCTTCCTGTGGTGGAACGCCCCGCCGGCCCGCATCTTCATGGGCGACACCGGCTCGCTCGGCCTCGGCGGCGTGATCGTCGGTCTGGCCGTGATGACCCGCACCGAGCTGCTGTTCATCATCCTCGGCGGGCTGCCGGTCCTCATCACCCTGTCGGTGATCATCCAGGTCGGGTCGTTCAAGCTGACCCGAAAACGGGTCTTCAAGATGGCGCCGCTGCAGCACCACTTCGAGCTGTCAGGCTGGGCCGAGACGACGATCGTGGTGCGGTTCTGGCTGATCTCCCTGCTGTGCGTGGCGGCGGGCCTGTCGTTGTTCTACATCGAATGGATGCCGAACTGATGACCGCCTGGAAGGACCTGCGGGTGTGCGTGGCGGGCGCCGGCCTGTCCGGCCGCGCCGCCGCCCGCGTCCTGGCCGCCCGCGGCGCCGACGTCACGCTCGTCGACGCGCGGGACGACGAGTCGCTGCTGGCCAAGGCCGCCGTTCCCGGCGTCACCGTACGCCTCGGCGACGGCGAGAGCCTGCCGCCGGGCACCGAGCTGGTCGTCACCTCGCCCGGCTGGCGCCCCACCGCTCCGCTGCTGCGGGCCGCCGCCGAGGCCGGTGTCGAGGTCATCGGCGAGGTCGAGCTCGCCTGGCGGCTGCGCGGGCCGGACGCGCCGCCGTGGCTGGCCATCACCGGCACCGACGGCAAGACCACGGTCGTGCGGATGCTGGCCCGGATGCTCGAGGCGGCCGGGCACCGGACGGTCGCGGTCGGCAACGTCGGCACCCCGATCGTCGAGGTGGTCGCCGGCGGCGACGGCGCGGACCCCGAGCCGTACGACGTGCTGGCCGTCGAGCTGTCCAGCTTCCAGCTGCACTGGTCCAGCTCGATCCGGCCGCTCGCCGCGACCGTCCTCAACGTCGCGCCCGACCACATCGACTGGCACGGCTCGTTCGAGGAGTACGCCGCGGCCAAGGGCAAGATCTTCGCGCCCGGCACCCTCGCGGTGGTCAACGCCGACGACGAGTGGTCCGTACGCCTCGGGGAGGGCGCCGAGCGCTCCGTCGGCTTCACGCTCGGCGTGCCCAGCCCCGGCCGGCTCGGCGTCGTCGAGGAGCTCCTCGTCGACCGGGCGTTCACCGGCGACCCGGTACGCGAGGCGGTCGAGCTGGCCGAGCTGACGGACGTCCGGCCGTTCGCGCCGCACAACGTCGCCAACGCCCTCGCCGCCGCCGCGCTGGCCCGCGCGTTCGACGCGCCGCCGGAGGCCGTACGGGAGGGCCTGCGCCGGTTCCGGCCCGACCCGCACCGGATCGAGCACGTCGCCACGGTCGCCGACGTGGACTACGTCAACGATTCCAAGGCCACCAACCCGCACGCGGCGGCCGCCTCCCTGGCGGCCTTCCGCTCGATCGTGTGGATCGCCGGCGGGCTCCTCAAGGGCGCCGACGTGGACGAGCTCGTGCGCTCGTGCGCCGACCGGCTGCGCGGGGTCGTCCTGATGGGCGCCGACCGCGCCCGGCTCGCCGAGGCACTCGCGCGACACGCCCCGGATGTCCCGGTCGTGGACGTCGCCGACACCGACACTGGTGCCATGGACCGCGTCGTGACCGAGGCGGCCCGGCTGGCCCGACCCGGCGACACCGTGCTGCTGGCCCCCGTCGGGGCCTCCATGGACATGTTCACCGGGTATCCGGCGCGAGGAGAGGCGTTCGCGGCGGCCGTGGGCCGGCTCGCCGAGTGAGCCCCGCGTCCGCGGGGTCCGCGTGAGGAGGAGGAGCCGACCGTGAGCGGGGCCTACGTCGAGGAGGAGGAGCCGCGGTCGGGGCCGCGGGCCTGGGCGTCCGGAGTCGCCGGCCTGTTCGACCGCCCGCTCACCTCCTACTACCTGGTGCTCGGCAGCTCGCTGCTGCTGCTGGCCCTCGGCATGGTCATGGTGCTGTCGGCCTCGAGCATCCGCCAGTACCAGAACACCGGGTCGGCGTTCACCCTCTTCGAGAAGCAGGCGCTGTGGGTCGGCATCGGGCTGCCGCTGATGTGGATCGCCGCCCGGCTCCCGGCCAAGACGTTCCGCACGGCGGCCTACCCGCTGATGCTGCTGTCGGCGCTGGCCCTCATCGTCGCGCTCACCCCCGGCCTGGGGCAGAGCGCCAACGGCGCGCAGCGCTGGATCAGCTTCGGCGGGCCGTTCCAGCTCCAGCCCTCCGAGCCGGCCAAGCTGGCCCTCGTGCTGTGGGGCGCCGACCTGCTGGCCCGCAAGGAGAAGCTGCGCCAGCTCACCGACTGGCGGCAGCTGCTGATCCCGTTGCTGCCGGGCACGGGCGTCCTCGTGCTGCTCATCATGATGGGCAGCGACCTCGGGACGACCATCGTGCTGCTGATCATCTTCCTGGCCCTGCTGTGGGTCGTCGGCGCCCCGGGCCGGCTCTTCGTCGGCATGGCGGGCGTGACGAGCGTCCTGATCTCCATCCTCATCCTCGTCGAGCCGTACCGCCTCGCGCGGCTCACCGGCTTCCTCGACCAGTCCGGCAACCAGATGACCACCAACTACCAGGGGCTCCAGGGCCTGTACGCCATCGCCTCGGGCGGCGTGCTCGGCACCGGGCTCGGCGAGGGCCGGGCGAAGTGGAACTACCTGCCCCACCCCGAGACCGACTTCATCTTCGCCATCATCGGCGAGGAGCTCGGCCTGATCGGCACGCTGGTCGTGCTCGGCCTGTTCGGCGTGCTCGCGTACGCCGGCCTGCGGATCGCCCGGCGCGTCAAGGATCCCTTCATGCGGCTCGCCGCGTCCGGCGCGACCGCCTGGCTGATCGGTCAGGCCATCATCAACATCGGCGCGGTGATCGGCGTCCTGCCCATTACGGGCATCCCGCTGCCGCTGGTGTCGTACGGTGGGTCCGCCCTCATCCCGACCTTGTTCGTGCTGGGCATGCTGCTGTCGTTCGCCAAACGCGAGCCCGGCGCCCGGCAGGCCCTCGCCGCACGTGGTCCGGGACCGGCCCTGATGGCTCTAAGCTGGCTGGGCCTGGCAAAGCGCTGAGGGTGTTGAGCCGGTGACGGAGCGAGTCGATTTGAGCAGGAGCGCGAGCATGAGGGTTGTCCTGGCCGGTGGCGGCACAGCCGGACATATCGAACCCGCCCTGGCCCTCGCCGACGCGTTGCGCCGGGAGGATCCCGGCGTCCAGGTGACCTGTCTGGGCACCGAGCGGGGCCTGGAGTCCCGCATCGTGCCCCAGCGAGGCTACGAGCTCGCGATGATCCCGCCGGTCCCGCTGCCGCGGACGCTGACGCCCCGGCTGCTGACCGTGCCCGGCCGGCTCGCGGGCGCGATCAACGCCGCGGCGGCCATCCTGGACCGCACGCAGGCCGACGTGCTCGTCGGCTTCGGCGGCTACGTCGCCACCCCCGGTTACCTCGCCGCGCGCCGCCGCAAGATCCCCATCGTCGTGCACGAGGCGAACCCGCGGCCGGGCCTGGCCAACCGCCTCGGCGCCCGCTTCACCGACAACGTCGCGGTGGCGGCGGCCGACACCCCGCTGCCGCACGCCGAGGTCGTCGGCATCCCGCTGCGCCGCGAGATCTCCACCCTGGACCGGCTCGGCATGGGCGACAAGGCGCGGGCCCACTTCGGCCTGCGCTCGGACCTGCCGACGCTGCTGGTGTTCGGCGGTTCGCAGGGCGCCCGCTCGCTGAACCGCGCGGTCGGCGAGGCCGTCCCGCAGCTGCGGCAGGCCGGCATCCAGATCCTGCACATCGTCGGCCCGAAGAACCTCGCCGAGCCGGAGTTCACCCCCGACGATCCGGCGTACATCATGCTGCCGTACTGCGACCGGATGGACCTCGCGTACGCCGCGGCCGACTTCGCCATGTGCCGGGCCGGCGCCATCACCTGCGCCGAGCTGACCGCCGTCGGGCTGCCCGCGGCGTACGTCCCGCTGCCCATCGGCAACGGCGAGCAACGGCTCAACGCCGAGCCGATCGTCCGGGGCGGCGGCGGCCTCCTCATCGAGGACGGCGAGCTCACCGCCGACTGGATCCGGGCGAACGTCCTTCCCATCCTCGGCGACGCCGAGCGGGTCGCGATCATGTCCGAGGCGGCCGCGCGCATGGGCCGCCGGGACGCCGACGTCGCCCTGGCCCGCCTCGTCGCCCGCGTCGTCGCCCAAGGACCCACCGCATGAGCCTCGTCACGCCTGTTGAGATCGTGCCCGCCGACCGGCTGGGCAAGGTGCACTTCGTCGGAGTCGGCGGGGCGGGCATGTCCGGGATCGCGCGCATCATGCTCGGGCGCGGCATCCCGGTCTCCGGCAGCGACGCCAAGGACTCCGACCTGCTGCGCGAGCTGCGCGAGCTCGGCGCGACGACGTACGTCGGGCACGCCGCCGAGCACGTCGGCGACGCCGCGACGGTCGTCGTCTCCACCGCGATCCGCGAGACCAATCCGGAGCTGGCCGCCGCCCGCGAGCGCGGCCTGCGGGTCCTGCACCGCGCGGCGGCGCTGGCGTCGCTGATGGCGGGCCGCCGCGCCCTCGCCGTGGCCGGCACGCACGGCAAGACCACGACCACCTCGATGCTGACCGTGGCCCTGCAGCACGCCGGGGCCGACCCGTCGTACTGCATCGGCGGCCAGCTCGTCACCACCGGCCTGGGCGCCGGTGAGGGGTCCGGCGACCTGTTCGTCGCGGAGGCGGACGAGAGCGACGGGTCGTTCCTGATGTTCACGCCGCACGCCGCGATCGTCACCAACGTCGAGGCCGATCACCTGGACAACTACGGCGGCTTCGAGCAGGTCCAGGAGACCTTCGCCGACTTCGTCGGACGGATCGAGGCGGGCGGCCTGCTGGTCGTCTGCGCCGACGACCCCGGAGCGCGGGCGCTGGGCGAGGCGGGCACGCGGCGCGGGCTCACCGTCCGCACGTACGGCGAGGCGCCCGAGGCCGACTACCGCATCGAGGGCTTCACGCCGCGCGGGCTGGGCTCGCGGTTCACCGTGACGGGCCGGGAGCTCACGCTGGCCGTTCCCGGTCGGCACAACGCGCAGAACGCCGCCGCCGCGTACGCCGTGGCCGTCGAGCTGGGCGTCGACGCCGGCGCGGTCGCCGAGGGCCTGGCCGGGTTCGGCGGAGCCCGGCGCCGTCTCGAGCCGAAGGGCGAGGTCGGCGGCGTCAAGGTGTTCGACAGCTACGCCCACCACCCGACCGAGCTCGCCGCCGACCTGCGGGCCACCCGCGACTACGTCGAGGAGCTCGGCGGCGGCCGCATCGTCGCGGTCTTCCAGCCGCACCTGTTCAGCCGCACCAAGTTCTTCGCCGCCGAGTTCGGCGCCGCGCTGGGGCTCGCCGACGAGGCGGTCGTCCTCGACGTCTACCCGGCGCGCGAGGACCCGATCCCCGGGGTGACGGGTGAGCTGGTCGTCAAGGCGGTCCCGCACGGCCGGGTGACGTACGAGCCCGACGAAAGCGCGGTGGCCGGGCGTGTCGCGGCCATGGCCGCCCCCGGGGACGTCATCATCACGATGGGCGCCGGCGACGTGACCAGGCTCGGCCCGGAGATCCTCCGGCTGCTCGGCGGCTGAGCGGTCGGCTCATCCGGGTGCACGCCCGCTCGGTGGCGCGGGCGCCGCGGAGCGAGTGAGGAGGCGTGACGATGGACGCGGAGGGCGTTCCGGGGGCCGTGGGGACGGGTTCCGACGCGCCGGGATCGGGCGAGGACGCGCCGGACCGGCCGCAGCGGCCCGCCCGCCGTCGTCCCAACCGGTGGAAGGTGCTGTTCGTCGGGCTCTTCGTGGCGGGCGTCCTCGGCACGGCCACGTGGGTCCTGCTGGGGTCGCGGCTGCTCGTCGTTCGGCGGATCGACGTCACGGGGGAGCGGCTCGTCTCCCGCGAGGAGGTGCTCGCCGCGGCGCGGGTGCACCTCGGCGAGCCCCTGGCCAGGCTCGACACCGGCGTCGTCCGCGATCGGGTGGAGGCGGTGCAGGCGGTGGAGACCGCCCGCGTCGAACGCCGGTGGCCGACCACGGTCCACATCGTCGTACGGGAGCGCACGCCGATCGTCGTGGCCCAGCACGACAATCGGTACCTCCAGATCGACCGGTACGGCGTG
Source organism: Actinoallomurus sp. NPDC052308 (assembly GCF_040679195.1). NCBI lineage: Bacteria > Bacillati > Actinomycetota > Actinomycetes > Streptosporangiales > Thermomonosporaceae > Actinoallomurus > Actinoallomurus sp. NPDC052308. The sequence goes on from NZ_JBFAUM010000034.1 coordinate 70,884, forward strand.
ACCGTCGTCGCGTCCGCCGCCCGGCCGCGCGGGCTCCCGGTGCTCGATGTGGCGAACCCCACGCAGAGCGATCCCGCGCTGCGGACCGGGCTGTCCGTCGTACGGGCCCTGCCCTCCTGGCTGGGCCGTCAGGTGGTCGGCGTGGACGTCCCGTCGACCGAGGCGGTGAGCCTGCGGCTGGCGGACGGCGTCACCGTCGTGTGGGGCGCCGCGGAGCGCGGACCGGAGAAGCTCCGGCTGCTGCGCGGTCTGCTGGACCGGTCGCCGCGCGGGGTCAGGACGATCGACGTGAGCTCCCCGGAGGTCGTCACCACCAGGTAGCCGAAACGATGGATCGCGCTCACCCGAGATCGGCGTCCGCCGGGACGGGGCCGTCCTTCGGACCGGCCGAGGTGGTCGCTCCGGAGACGCGGATTCGCCCGGGCGGGATGGGCCGGGTGGGTGCTGCCGGCCCGCACCGGTGCCTTCGAGTAGCGAACGATCCTCGGTCGCGGGACACTTGTCCTCGCGCGGCGGGTGGGAACGGCGCGCACCGGATCGGATGAATTGGGATGACTGGGGTGTCGCGCGACACGCCGGTGTGCTCAGGGCCGGGTTAGTTGACCCTGCAGTGGGGCGCCCCTACTGTCCGTATCAGCCCTAGGTTGACATAACTGTAAGTCTCAACTTGAGGGTGAGGGTTCCGGCCCAACAAAGTACGTGAATTCAGTAAGAAACACCGGAGCGGCGGCACGCCGGCCGGTTCGATAGAGCGAGCGGAAGGGCCCCTCGTCGTGGCAGCACCGCAGAATTACCTGGCGGTCATCAAGGTCGTCGGCATCGGCGGCGGCGGCGTCAACGCCGTCAACCGGATGATCGAAGAGGGGCTCAAGGGTGTCGAGTTCATCGCGATCAACACGGATGCCCAGGCGCTGCTGATGAGCGACGCCGACGTCAAGCTCGACGTCGGCCGTGAACTGACCCGTGGTCTCGGCGCGGGTGCCAATCCCGACGTCGGGCGCAAGGCGGCCGAGGACCACCGTGAGGAGATCGAGGAGGTCCTCAAGGGGGCCGACATGGTCTTCGTCACGGCCGGAGAGGGCGGCGGCACCGGCACCGGAGGCGCTCCGGTGGTGGCCAACATCGCCCGTTCCCTGGGCGCCCTGACGATCGGCGTGGTCACCCGCCCCTTCAGCTTCGAGGGCAAGCGGCGCGCGATGCAGGCCGAGGCCGGCATAGAGACGCTCCGCGACGAGGTCGACACGCTCATCGTCATCCCGAACGACCGGCTGCTGTCGATCTCCGACCGCCAAGTGAGCGTGCTGGACGCGTTCAAGGCGGCCGACCAGGTGCTCCTCTCCGGTGTTCAGGGCATCACGGACCTGATCACCACGCCGGGTCTGATCAACCTCGACTTCGCCGACGTCAAGTCGGTGATGTCCGGGGCCGGCTCCGCGCTCATGGGCATCGGCTCCGCCCGCGGGGACGACCGGTCGGTCGCCGCCGCCGAGATGGCGATCTCCAGCCCGCTGCTGGAGGCCAGCATCGACGGCGCCCATGGCGTCCTGCTGTCGATCTCCGGCGGGTCGGACCTCGGCCTCTTCGAGATCAACGAGGCGGCGCAGCTCGTGTCCAACGCGGCCGCGCCCGACGCGAACATCATCTTCGGTGCGGTCATCGACGACGCCCTGGGCGACGAGGTCCGGGTGACCGTGATCGCCGCGGGCTTCGACGAGATCCGGCCGCAGAGCGCCCCGGCGCCCCAGGCGGAGCCGAAGCGGCTGGCGCCGCCCCGCCCGGCCATGGCGACTTCGCCCGTGACGCCGCCCCGCCCGGTGACCCCGCCCGCCGCGCCGCCGCCCGCGCCGCCGCGGGTCGCCGCTGTCCCTCCACCGGCGCCCGCTCCCGCGCAGCACCGGGAGCCCGGCCCGTCCTCGGCTGCCGGAGTGGCCAAGCCGGCGGAGGCGAAGCAGGACCCGCCGAAGGCCGACCCTCCCAAGCACGCCGACACCAAGCCCGAGCCGGTGGCCGACAAGCCGGCGGAGAGCACGGCCGACGGCGGAGCGACGCCGCCGCGTCCGGCCTCCGGCGAGACAGCGGTCCGCCCTAAGGTGCCGCGGCCGGCCTCCGAGCCGACCGCGGCGCGCCTCGGCACCGACCCGGTCCGCCGCCGCCCCGTCGTCTTCGACGAGGACGACGACCTGGACGTCCCGGACTTCCTCAAGTAACGATGCTCAGCCGGTGAAGCACGACCAGTGATGTCCAGCCGCGAAGACCAACTGACCGCGAACCTCGCGGCCGTCCGTGAGCGTGTCGCCAAGGCGTGCGCCGCGGCCGGCCGCTCCGTCGATGAGGTCACCGTGATCGCGGTGACGAAGACCTTCCCCGCCTCGGACGTGCGCCTGCTGTCCGGGCTCGGCGTCACCGACGTCGCGGAGAACCGCGACCAGGAGGCGTCCGCCAAGGCCGCCGAGTGCCGCGACCTGCCGCTGCGGTGGCACTTCGTCGGGCAGTTGCAGACCAACAAGGTCCGCTCGGTGGCCTCCTACTCCGACGTCGTGCACTCGGTCGACCGGGAGCGCCTCGTGACGGCACTGTCGCGCGCGGCCACCCAGGCGGACCGGTCGCTGCACTGTCTCGTCCAGGTGGCGCTCGACGACGCCGAGGGCCGGGGCGGCGTCCGGCCCGGCGGAGTGCCGGCGCTGGCCGACGCGATCGCCTCCACGCCCGGCCTCACGCTCGGCGGCGTCATGGCGGTCGCGCCCCTGGGCGGCGATCCCGCCGCGGCCTTCGGCCGGCTGGCGGAGGTCGCCGCCGCGCTACGCGCCGCTCACCCCGGAGCGACCATGATTTCTGCCGGAATGAGCGGGGATCTGGAAGAAGCGGTCGCGTGTGGTGCGACACACGTCCGAGTCGGTACGGCGTTGCTCGGAGGACGACGGGCAATCGTCAGGTAATGTCCCCACCGTGGACCTTGGCGTCCGCGCTTAAACGTAACGATCGGCGAGCGGAAGCTTCCCGCAGGAATTCTCCTGTCGGCGGACGACGGAGGGGGCGTATGGCCAGCGCGATGCGCAAGATGGCGGTCTACCTCGGCCTCGTGGAGGACGACCGCTACGACGACGATTACGATGATTACGACGTCTACGACGACGAGGCCGTCGAGCGGCGTCGGCTCGAGCGCGGTTCCGACGAATCCGCCGGGCAGCCTACCGGAGTCCAGGCGCCCGCCGAGGAGGAGCAGAAGCCGTTCGGGCCGGAGCGGCGCCCCCCAGTTGGGGAGTCAGCGGTGTCCGACCTCGCTCGTATCACTACGCTTCACCCCAGGACCTACAACGAGGCCCGCACGATCGGAGAGCACTTCCGAGAGGGGACCCCGGTGATCATGAACCTCACCGAGATGGTCGACAGTGACGCGAAGCGTCTCGTCGACTTCGCGGCTGGTCTCATATTCGGCCTGCACGGAAGCATCGAGCGTGTTACGAACAAGGTGTTCCTGTTGTCCCCAGCCAACGTCGAGGTGACCGCCGAGGACAAGGCCCGTATGGCAGAACGAGGGTTCTTCAATCAGAGCTGACAGCCACAAGCGAGAGTGTTCGTGAATCTTGGAAATTACCTGAGCATCCCGCTGTACCTCTTCCTGCTCTTCCTCATCGGCAGGATGGTCTTCGAGACGCTTCAGGCGTTCGCCCGGTCGTGGCGGCCCCGAGGGGTGGTGCTGGTGCTGGCGGAGGCCACATACACCGTCACCGATCCACCTCTCAAGCTCCTACGCCGTTTCATCCCGTCCGTCCGGCTGGGTAACGTTGCACTCGACCTGAGCTTCACGGTTCTCTTCTTCGTGGTCTGGTTCTTGATCATCATTGTCCAGCCGCTCTGATCGGGTACCGTCCGTTCGGGGACAGACTCCAAGCGCGCCAAGGAGACCAGATGCCGCTGACACCCGCGGATGTGCGGAACAAGCAGTTCAGTACAACCCGGCTCCGGCCGGGCTACGACGAAGAGGAGGTCGACGCGTTCCTCGATGAGGTCGAGGCCGAGCTCGACCGGCTCATCCAGGAGAACGAGGAGCTGCGCGCCAAGCTGGCCGAGTGCCTTCGTGGCAAGGTGCCGGCGATGGCCGCTCCGATCGTCGAACCCAAGCCGGAGATCACGCATCTGCCCGAACCGCCCAAGCCGCCGGAGCCGAAGCCCGAGCACGAGCCGATGATGGGCGGTCTCGGCCTGCCTCCCGCCCCGCAGGCGCCGCCGCCTCCACCTCCGCCGATGGCCACGCCCGGCGAGGACAACATGGACACGGCCGCCCGCGTGCTCGCCCTGGCCCAGCAGACCGCCGACCAGGCGATCGCCGACGCCCGCCGCGAGGCCGACGAGACGCTGGGGCGTGCCCGGCGTGAGGCCGAGGACATCCTCGGCAAGGCCCGCCGGCAGTCCGAGCAGATCGTCAGCGAGGCCCGCGCCCGCGCCGAGTCGCTCGAGCGGGACGCGCAGGAGCGGCACCGTCAGGCCATGGGCTCCCTCGTCCAGCAGCGCGAGGAGCTCGAGCGCATGGTCGAGGACCTGAACCTCTTCGAGCGCGAGTACCGCAGCCGTCTCAAGGCCTACCTCGAGGGTCAGCTTCGCGAGCTGGAGGCCGGCAGCCACGCCGGGCCGTTCGGCGGACCGGGCAACACGGGTCCCCAGCCGGCCCAGCCCGCCGTCCCCCCGCCGCCGCAGCAGCAGCACGTCGAGGGGCCGCGCAACGGCCAGCCGGGCATCGGCCCGGGCAACACCGGAGCGAACCCCTTCCCGCAGCAGCCGCAGGCCGAGCCGCAGCACGCTCAGCACGGCGCCACCGGGAGCTTCCACACCGCCGACAACCCGCACGACCGGCGCTGAGCACGGCCACGCGGTTCCGGACCGACGGTCATGTCCGAAACCAAGTGGTAGCGGGTTGGAGGCGGCCGAACCGACCGAAGTTGCGCTAGCGTTGCTGCGCACCTCCGGTACGACGGTTGGTAGAGGGAGACCTGTGTGATCATCCTGAGTGGCGTGCTCGTCGTCCTGGCGATCGCTCTTCTTGTGACGGGCATCGTCACGGGCAACACCGGGCATGAGATTCTCGGTCTTGACGGGCTGAAGCTGATCTACGTGTCGATCGGCGTCAGCATCGTTTCCGCCCTCTTCCTCGCCGTCGGGGTGTTCCTCCGGCGCAAGGAACTCTTCGGCACCACCGCGGCCCCGGCGAACGCCAAGGCGTCCGCCGGCCGGGCGACCGCCAGGCCGGTCAAGGCCAAGGCACGGGTCGGAGCGGGAGATGACGCGGCGATCGTTCCGGCGACGTCGGCCTCCGCGACCGATGTGCCCGCCGAGACCACCGTCTACGTGGTCCCGGGCCGTAAGCGCTACCACCTGGAGACCTGCCGTCAGCTCGCGGGCCGCGACAAGGAGGAGCTCACCTTCGTCGAGGCGCGGGAGGAGGGCTTCACGCCCTGCACCGCCTGCCTGCCCGACACGGCGCTCGCCGCGCGTGCCGCCCTCACCGAGACCATCGAGGAGCGGTCGGCCGACACCGGCACGGTCGCCGACACCAGGCCGCAGAGCGCGGCTCTGGAGCCCATTGAGGTCACCCGGACCGACATTCCGGTCACCCCAGCCCTCCCCGCCGCCGAGCGGCCGTCCAGGGAGCGCGACGCCCTCACGGGCGGCCCGGCCACCACCGGCGGAACCGAGGCGACAGAGCAGCCTGAGACGGACGTCCGCGACGCGGAGTCCACCACGGTCGAGCCGGCCGACGCCGAGCACACGACCGCCGACGCCCCCGAGGAGTCACTCGCCGAGCGCTCGAGGCGACACGGCCGGTCCCTTTTCGAACCCCTGGACCGTACGGACGCCGACGAGACGGCCGACGGCGCCGCGGCAGCCGCGAAGACCGACACCGGCGCATCGGACACCGAGCACCGCGACGACGAGCCCACGACGGCCCGCTCCGCGGACGAGCCCGAGCCCGCTGAGCCCCAGGACGAGACCGCCGAGCCCGCAGAGGCGGCGACGACGCGCGAAACGGCCCGGCCCGAGCCCGCCGACCGGAACACCGCAGAGCCCGCGACCGCAGCGGACGAGGACACGGAGCCGGAGGCCGGCGAGCCGGAGGCCACCGCGGCCGAGGCCACGGACCTTCAGGACTCCGCTCACCCGGACACCGAGACGGACGACGCCGCTGCGCCCGAGCCCGCGGCCGAGGAGCCCGAGCCCGAGCCGTCCGATGAGCACGGCGAGCAGGACGAGGAGCCCGCCGCGGATGAGCCCGCGGCCGAGGAGCCCGCGAGCGAGGAGGCCGCAGCCGCCGCCCCCGCTCCGCCGGAGGCCGCCGACGACGCGGACGCCGAGCCCGATGACGACGCCGCCGAGCAGTCGCCGGAGCCCGCCGCCGACGCCGACACCGCGCAGACCGACGAGGTCGACGAGGCCGACGAAGCCGATGAGGCTGACAAGCGGGACAAGGCCGAGAAGACCGCGACGAGCGACGAGACGGCGAAGGCCGCGCCTGCGGACGACTCGGACGACTCGGAGGACTCCGACGACGCCGTGGCCTCAAGCGGACCGACCGTACGCATCCTGAGCGGCACCAAGCGATACCACCGGTCGGACTGCGCGCTGATCGAGGACATCGCCGACGACGCCGACGACCTGGAGAGCCTGTCGCGGGAGGCGGCCCGGGAGCGTGGCTGCACCCCCTGCCTGGTCTGCCAGCCAGACGACGACTGACACGCGCACGCGCGCGGCCCTCGGACGCGACCTGGGCCCGGCCGCCGGCCGGGCC
>NZ_JBFAUM010000035.1:0-74709 GCF_040679195.1 Actinoallomurus sp. NPDC052308
CCAACAACCTGCTCTCCAAGGTCATGATCGAGGCGGCCCATCCCGTACGGGTCCGGGGCCGCCGCCGTACCGGTGATCTCTAGGGGACCCGGACGACGAAGGTCGTCGAGGCGGCCCCCGCACTGGAGTGGACGGTCGCGGTCACGGTCGCCACGCCGGATCCGGCGGTGCGGATGACGCGGTCGCCCTCGATCTTGACCACCCGGGGGTCGTCACTGCGGTAGCTCACCCGCACCCCCGCGGGCAGCGGCGTGCTCTGGCCCTTGGTGACGTAGCCGTAGACGCTCTCGTCCTTCATCGACACCGTGAGCTGCGGGTCGATCACGGCGCCCTTGTCGAAGGTTACCCGCTGGACGATGCCCTGGGCGGCGTCCCCGGCCTGGGCCGGCTTGGCGGTGACGACCGACGGCGACGGCTTGAGGGTGCCGTCGACCTTGACGTCGGCCTTCGCCGCGACGTCCCCGCTGGAGTCGCCGAGCCGCAGCTCGTACGTGCCCGGGTCGACCACGTAGCGGTTCGACGCCTCGTCGAAGAACGCGAGCTTGGACGCCGGGAACGTCAGGTGAACCGTCTTGCTCCGGTGCGGGCCCACATCGACCTTCTGGAACGCCTCCAGCCGCTGGACCGGGCGCTCCTTGGCGGCCGGCTCGAACGGCGTGCTCGCGTACAGCTGCGGCACCGTGGTGCCCCGCGTGTCACCGTGGTTGGTGACCTTCGCGGTCGCGTGAACGGTGCCGTTCGCGTCCACCTTCTTCTCGACGTGCACGTTCGAGTAGGAGAACCGCGTGTAGCTCAGGCCGTACCCGAACGGGTACGTGACGTCCCCGTTGAAGTACATGTAGGTGCGGCCGTGACTGGTGGACGTGGGCCGGATGCCGTAGTCGCCGATCGCGGGGATCTGGCTCTGGTCCGTGTACCAGGTGAACGGCAGCCGCCCGCTCGGGTCGGTGTTGCCGAGCAGCACGTCGGCGAGCGCGGCGCCCTGCTCCTGCCCGTTGTAGGAGCTCCACAGCATCGTCGGCACCTGCGACTGGAAGCTGCCCGTGTCGACCTGACCGACGGTCTCCATGTACGCGATGGTGCGCGGGTTGCGCGCCGCGACCTGGCTGATCAGCGACGCCTGCGCGCCGGGCAGCGCCAGGGTGGTGCGGTCGACGTCCTCACGTGAGTTGCTGGAGTTCGTGCCCGCGATGACGACGACCACGTCGTACTTGTCGGCCGCCGCGACGGACGCGTCGTCGATCGTGTTCAGGGTGCTGCCGGTGACGCCGGGGTAGTAGTCGACCGTGGCGTCCGGGTTGAGCTTCTGGATCGCGGCCTTGATGCCCTGGTAGGGGTTGACCTGCTTGGCGACGCCGGAGGGGCCCTCGTAGGTGGCGTACCCGCCGAGGAAGAGCGAGGACGGGTTGGCGTAGGCGCCCATGACCGCGACCTTGTAGGAGCCCTTGGCGGGAACCTTCAGCGGCAGCAGGCCGTCCTTCGCGCCGGCGGCCGGAGAGTTCTTCAGCAGCACGAGGCTCTGCTCGGCCGCCTGCTGCGCGAGCGCGATCCGCTCCGGGGTCTGGGTGACGGCCTTGTTGGCGTCGGAGTTGACCCAGGGGGTCCCGCCCAGGCGGGCGCGGGCGTCGCGGACCCACGGAACCTGGCCCTCCTGGTCGAACTCGCCGGTCTGGATCCGTGCGGAGAACAGCCGGACGAGGGAGACGTCGACGTCGTTCTCGTTGAAGACGCCGGTCTGGGTGGTGATGTGCTTGGCGACCGCGTCCGGGACGGTGTTCCCATAGTTGTACGCGTCGCGGTAGCCGCCGTTGCAGTCCAGGTCCTCACCCGCGGTGATGGCGTAGGCCGTCCGGCCGTACTGGTCCAGCGGGGCGGACGCGCCCGGCGGCTGCCAGTGGTGGCCGCCCTGGATCTCGTACACCGCGTCGCAGTCGGAGGTGAAGTACCCGCCGAAGCCCCAGGTCTGCCGGGCCAGCGTGTCCATCAACTGGACGTTCGCGGCGGCGGGGACGCCGTTGACCCGGTTGTACGAGCTCATGATCGAGCCGGGGTTGGAGCTCTCGATGATGTTGCGGAACTGCGCGGTGTAGTACTCCCGCAGCGTCCGCTGGTCCATGTCGGACGTGCCGGTGCGGCGGTTGTACTCGCTGTTGTTGGCCGCGAAGTGCTTGAGCGTGGCCACCGCCTTGAGGTAGCCGTTCGCCGACTTCGGCAGCCTCCCGTTCTCGTCCTGGCCCTGCAGACCGTTGACGAACTGGCCGGCGAGGTCGGCGGTCAGCGTCGGGTCCTCGCTCCAGGTCTCGTCGTTGCGGCCCCAGCGCGGGTCGCGGCCGAGGTTGACGGTGGGGGAGTAGAAGTCCAGGTTCTCGGTGTTGTTCGGCATCACCTCGCGGGCCTCGTCACCGATGGCGCTCGCGACCTTGTGGACCAGGTCGGGGTTCCAGGTGCTGCCCATCGCCAGGTCGACCGGGTAGGACGTCGTGTTCGTGGCGGGAGGCGGGTTCGACGTGCTGGTGGTGATCGCGGCGACGCCGTGCGACGCCTCGTTCCACCAGCCCCACGACGCGACACCGAGCCGGGGGACCGCCGGCGCGATGTTGCTGTTCATCTGCTGGGCCTTCTCGGCCAGCGTGAGACGGCCGACCAGGTCCGCGGCGCGCTCGGCGGGCGAGTAGTGAGGGTTGAGGTAGATGGGCGTCGGCGTGCTGTCGTCCGCCGACGCGGCGGGCATGCCGGTCGCGACGACGGCGCACAGCGCCGCCCCCGTCGCGATCAGCGCGAGTGGTCTTCTTCTCACAGATACTCCCAGGACGCACGGGGTGTGTCACGACCGTTCACGCTCTGGTCACTGACACCTGGCGGGACTGTAGGAACGGCGGTTTATCAGCGTCAAGGAATAAAAAAGGCCGACAGCGGCCACCATTAATCCGGAATCCGGACGAACCTATATAGTGCCCCCATGCCGGAAGCTCCAGGGTCACTCACCTCTCTTCGGTCGCGGAACCGCCTGCTCGTCGTCGAGACCGTGCAGCGGCGCGGCCGGATCAGCAGGGTCGGCATCGCCCGGGCCACGGGCCTGTCGCGCACCACGGTCTCGAGCCTCGTCGCGGACCTGCTCGCCGAGGGCGTCCTGACCGAGGCCACCGACGGAGCCGGACACCGCGCCTCGCCCGGCGGCGGCCGCCCCGCCACCCCGCTCACGCTCAACCCGGAGAGCGGCGGCGTCCTCGGCGTCCACCTCCGCCACGCCGGGATCCGGGTGCTGTTCGCCGACCTGTCCGGCGGTGTGCTCGGCGAGCGGTACCACGAGATCGACGTCGACCACCGGCCGGACGACGCGCTCGCCTACGTCGCCGACACCGCGCTCGACCTGGTCGCGGCGGTGGGGCACGACGTCGGCCGCGTCTTCGGCATGGGCGTCGCGGTCTCCGCCCCGATGCAGTCGCAGTCGCACACGCTGCGGGCCCCCTCGGTGCTGGCCGACTGGACCGGCGTCGACATCGCCGCCCGTCTGCGAGAACGCGTCGGGCTGCCCGTGCACGTGGGCAACGACGCGAACCTCGGCGCGCTCGCCGAATGGACCTTCGGCGCCGGCCAGGGCGCCGACGACCTGATCTACGTGATGCTGTCCGACGGCGTCGGCGCGGGGCTGATCCTGGGCGGCGAGCTGTACGAGGGGGCCACCGGATCGGCCGGCGAGCTCGGGCACATCCCCGTGGTCGACGGCGGGTACGTCTGCCGGTGCGGCAACCGGGGCTGCCTTGAGACGGTGGTCGGCCTGCGCGCGCTCACCTCCGCGTTCACGCACACCCGCGGACCGGACACGACGATCGCGGACGTCGTGGCGCTGCTCGCGGCGGACGACCCCGGCGCGCAGCGCGTCACCGCGGACGCCGGGCGCATGGTCGGTCGCGCCCTGGTCGGCATCTGCGCGATGCTCGAACCGCGGCGGGTGGTCGTCGGCGGCGAGGTCGCGGCGGTCGGCCGGTCCCTGCTGGAGGGCGTCCGCGACACGCTCGCCCGGCAGCTGCCTCCATCGATCGGTCAGGAGGTCACCGTCACCGCGGGCCGCCTCGGCGATCGTGCCGAGGCGCTGGGCGCCATCGCGCTCGCCACCCACAGCACGTCGGCGCACCTGCTGACCTCCTGAGCCGTGGAGCCGTGGAGCCGAGGGCGCGGCCCGGTTTCGGTTACCGCGTGCCCGGCTTCGGTTACGGCGGTCCGGTCTCAGGTACGCCGGCTCCGGCTCCGGCTGTGGCCCCCGGACCCCGGCTGCGGCGGCCCGGATCCGGCCGCGCCGGAGCGGCCTCTACGATCGATCTGGACGATCAGGAGGTCGGCAGGATGAAGGTCTGGGTCCCGGACAAGGAGATGGCGGAGGCGCTCGCGGACGTCGCCGGGGCGGAAATCGAGGTCTACCCGGGCGGAGACGATCTCCCCGGTGACCCGGCCGAGGTGGAGTTCTACGTCCCGCCGTTCGTCCCGACGCCGCAGAGCCGCACGATCCTGGCCCGGATGCGCGGGCTGAAGGTCCTCCAGCTCCAGATCGCGGGCGTGGACGCCTTCCGGCCGCACGTTCCGCCCGGCGTCGTGCTGTGCAACGGCCGGGGCGTGCACGACGCGAGCACCGCGGAGTGGACGGTCGGAGCCATCCTCGCCGCGCAGCACGACTTCCCGCGCTTCGCGGCCGCCCAGCGGGAGGGCCGCTGGGACTGGCACATGACGGACGCGCTCGCCGACCGCACGGTGCTGATCGTCGGATACGGCTCGGTGGGCGCGGCGATCGAGCGGCGCCTGCTCCCCTTCGAGACCGAGATCGTCCGGGTGGCCCGGACGCCGCGAGAGGGCGTCCACCCGGTGAGCGCGCTGCCGGAGCTGCTGCCTCAGGCCGACGTCGTCGTGCTGATCGTGCCGTTCACCACGGAGACGACCGGTCTGGCCGACGCGGAGTTCCTCGCGCGGATGAAGGACGGCGCCCTGCTCGTGAACGCCGCCCGTGGACCCGTGGTCGACACCGACGCGCTGGTCGCGGAGGCGTCCCGGGGGCGGCTGCGCGCCGTGCTCGACGTCACCGACCCGGAGCCCCTGCCCACCGGTCACCCCCTCTGGTCCGCGCCGGGCGTCTTCATCACCCCGCACGTCGGAGGCTCGACGCCGGCCTCGCGGCGGCGCGCCGTCGCCCTGGTGCGCCGACAGCTGGAACGTCACATAGGGGACGAACCTCTACATAATGTGATAACTGGATCCTACTAATCTGGTAAAGGCTTCTGTCCAGTGGTTTTGCCGTTCCGAACGGAATTCGGACCGGGGCTTTGCCGATCGGGGGCGATCGCAGCGTGAAAGCGCCCCGAAGCGCTCGGTGTCCGATTACACAACGTCGCGAGTTGTCGCCGGGTGGACGCCCAGCCTCAATCGCTCCGTGACCTACGGACCGTACATTGAGGATCGAGGCTGACCAGAGTGACCGCCGCGTGGACGCTGCCGGAGATCCCGACGCGTCCGCGTTCGGTGCGATCCACCCGGTGGCGTCCCATCCGTGGGCCGTCACCCGTACCGGATGACACGGCATTCGACAGGCAGGTATACGCCACACCTGAGACGGCCTGGTGCCGTCGCCCGAAAAGTCATGCGTTCGGCACCCGGCGCGCGCTGTGCTCCGGAACAATCTGATCAAGAAACTTAGAGAGCGAGTAAGTGATGACCGGCGATCGGACGGAGCGGCGACGCTGGGGGATTCCGGCGGCCGCGCGGCCGTTCTACCCGGTGTTCGCGCTCGCCGTCGTCCACGCGATCGCCTTTCTGGCCGGCCGGGGGATCGACGGCGCCTGGCTCAGCGCCTGGGCGGCGGCGACCGCGGCCACCTCCCTCATGTTCGCGATGCGGCGGACGCCGCAGACCCCCGCGGGGAAGGTCGACCGGGACACCTGGCGCTGGTTCGGCCTGGCGGGGATGGCCTGGTCCGCCGGCGCGGCGGTCCAGGCGATCTCGCGGATCGTCTTCAGCCGGTCCGCGGTGGCGGTCTCCCCGGCGGACCTGTTCTTCCTGATCGCCCTGGGCACGATGACGGCGGGGTTCGTCATGCCCATCGGCCTGCCCCGCAGCGCCCGCCCCTGGCTGCGCTACCTCGCCGACACGTACGTCTGTGCCTGCGCGCTGTTCGTCGTCGCCTGGGTGGCGGTGTTCGACCGGCTCTACCGGATCTCCGGGGAGGGCTGGGCGCAGTTCCTCATCGAACTGCGCTATCCGCTGCTGGACGCCGTGCTGGTCTGCGGGCTGCTGCCGATGGCGGTCGGCGCGCTGCGCGGGCACCGCCGCTCGGCCATGGTCGCCTACTGCGCGCTGGCCGTCCTCACCGCGGCCGACGTCCTGTACGTCGTCGGCCGGCTCAACGGCCGCGGACCGTACGGCACCACCGCCGACCTGGCGCACCTGGCCGGGCTGCTCCTCCTCGGCGCGGCCCCGTGGATCCTGCGCGGGGGCCACGGTGAGGCGACCCGGCGACGGCTGGTCGGGCCCGGACTCGCGCCGAGCGCTACGGCCGCCGCCGCGGCGATCTTCGTGGCCGGGCACACGCTGACCGGCGCGCACGGCCTGCGGCCGGTCGTCCCGATCATCGCCGGCTCCGCCGTCCTCGTCGTCCTCGCCCGGCTCGGCGAACTCGTCCACGACAACGACCGGCTGCGGCACGCCGCCCGGACCAGTGAGAAGCACTTCCGGGCGCTCACCGAGAGCATCAACGACGTCGTGGTCATCTGCGGGCTCGACGGCGTCATCGAGTACGTCAGCGCGGGGGCCCAGCCGTCGTACCACTACACGGCCGAGGACCTGCTCGGCCGGTCGGTGACCGACGTCATCCACCCCGAGGACCTGCCCAGGGTGGTGGCGGCGGTACGCCGGCTGTTCCGCGAGAAGAACGACGAGGTCGTCCGCCTCGCCTGCCGGGTCCGTGCCGCCGACGGAACCTGGCTGCCCACCGAGTGCACGATCTGCCGGTACGGCTCGTCGGGCGGCGGATCCGCGGACCGGCTCCTGGTCACCGTACGGGACTTCAGCGAGCAGGCCGCGCTGCAGCGGCAGGTCACCCACCTGACCTTCCACGACGGGCTCACCGGCCTGCCGAACCGCGCCTACTTCGAAGAACGCGCCCGCGAGCTGGTGGAGCGCTCCCAGGGCACCGTCGCGGTGATCTTCGTGGACCTCGACGGTTTCACCGCCGTCAACGACTCGATCGGCCACGCCGGCGGGGACCAGGTGCTGGCGCAGGCCGCCCGCCGGTTGCGGGCCGGCGTCCTGGCCGACGACACCGTGGCCCGCTGGGGGAGCGACGAGTTCGCGGTGCTCGTGGAGAGCGCCACCGAGGTGCAGACCGTCGTCGACCTCGGCGAGCGGATCGTCCGGACGCTGGCGAGCGGGCCGTACCGCGTCGGCGACCGCAGCATCGTGCTCACCGCCAGCGTCGGCGTCGCCTTCACCGAGGACGGCATCGGCGGCCTCGAACTGATCCGCAACGCCGATGTGGCGCTGTCCCGGGCCAAGGACCTCGGCGGGGGACGGGTCGAGGTGTTCGCCGCCAAGATGCACGCCGACGTCGTACGCCGGCTCGAGCTCGGCGGCGAGCTGCAGCGCGCCCTCGCCGAGCAGCAGTTCACGGTGGAGTTCCAGCCGGTCGTCGAGCTCGGCACGTCGCGGGTCACAGGCGTCGAGGCGCTGGTGCGGTGGTGGCGCGACGGGGAGTTCGTGCCGCCCGAGGAGTTCATCGGCACCGCCGAGGAGTCGGGCCTGATGATCCCGCTCGGCAACTGGGTGCTGCGCGAGGCCTGCTGCCAGGTGGCCCGCTGGCGCGCGTCCGGCTGGGACATCGGGCTGTCGATCAATCTCCGGCCACGGGAGATCGCCGCGCCGCGGTTCGTCGAGTCGGTGGCGACCGCACTCGACGACAGCGGCCTGTGCCCCGAGATGCTCACCCTCGAGGTCGAGGAGGAGGTCCTGGTCGACGGCGGCGACGAGCTGATCGCCCGGCTGTCCGCGCTGCGCGACCTCGGCGTGCGGCTGGCCATCGACGACTTCGGCACCGGCTACGCCTCGCTGGCCTTCCTCCGGCAGTTGCCGGTCGACGTGATCAAGATCGACCCGTCGTTCGTCGCCGGCCTCGGCCGGGACGAGACCCTGACGCTCCTGACCCGCACGATCGTCCGGGTCGGCCGTGATCTCGGGCTGAGCGTCGTGGCCGAGGGCATCGAGCGACCCGAACAGCTCGAACTCCTCAAGGAGATGGGCTGCCCGCGCGGTCAGGGCTTCCTGGTCGCCCGCCCGATGGCGGCCCAGGGGGTCGAGGCGCTCGTGCGCACCAACCCGCGCGGCGAGGCGTCCATCCCCCTCCACGGGTCCGCCCTGTCCGCGGGCTGACCGTTCGCGGTCGACCGTGCGGCAGTCGGCGACGCCGCGGTCGCGTAGTTCGGCGCGAACCCGATGGATCGGGAGATCTGATCCATCGGTCTCTCACTCTCCCAATCGATCGATTGATTGGTCTGTTCGAAGCCCGTAGTCTCCGTCCATGTCTGCGCCTGAGTCCGCGGCCGACGGGAGCCGTGACCGCATCATCGCCGCCGCGACCACCCTGTTCGCCGACTACGGCTATGACGGCACCGGGACTCGCCGGATCGCCGCCGAGGCCGGGCTCAACCTGGCCACCGTCGCCTATCACGTGGGCGGCAAGGCCGACCTGTACCGCGAGGTCATGCGCCGAGCTCACGAGACCGAACAGGCGGTGCTCCACGAGGCCCTGGCGGTCTTCGCCCGCGACGCGATCGAAGATCCGGTCGCAGCCGTCACCGCCTTCGCCGAGCGCTACCTGGACTTCTGCCTGGAGCAGCCGCACATCCCGGCGCTATGGATGCGGCGTTGGCTGTCCGACGCCGCCGAGTTCGCCGATCTGGAGGAGCGCTATGCGCGGCCGCTGATCGAGACCGTGCGGGACGCGGTCGTCGCGGCGATGCCCGCGGTGCCGGAGAAGACGGCGGAAATGGCTGTTTGGACGGTGCTGTGGACCACCCACGGATTCTGCCGCTCGCCGATCCGCGATCAGGTACCTCGGTTCCGCTCCCACTTGCGGGAGCTGGCGATCAGCATGCTCGTACGGCCCCAGTCCCCTGACCTGAACCCTCATCAGGAAACGGAGAACGCTCCATGACCGCGACTCACCCGGGCCTGCCCGAGACCGGCCGGGCGGCCGCCGACCTGCTGGCCGACCTCGCGGCGCTGACCGCGGCCGACCTGCCCACTCGCGGCGAGCGTGTCTCGGCGTACGTCTACGACACCGGCCGTCCGGCGGTGCGACAGGCGGCCCACGAGGCGTATCTGGCGATGCTGGAGGTCAACGGACTGGACCCGACGGCCTTCCCGAGCGTCGTGGCCCTGGAGCGGCAGGTGATCGGGGCGACGGCCACCCGCCTCGGAGGCTCCGACGCCACCCCGGGCATCTTCACCAGCGGCGGCACCGAGTCGATCATCTTGGCGGTGAAGGCCGCCCGCGATGCCCGCTCCGACATCGCCGAGCCCGAGATCGTCGTCCCGATCACCGCGCACGCCGCGTTCCACAAGGCGGGGACGTACCTTCGCGTCCGCGTGATCGCCGTGCCGGTCGACCCGACCACCTTCAAGGCCGACCCGGAGGCCATGGCCGCCGCCTGCACCGATGCCACCGTGCTGGTGGTGGCTTCAGCGCCGTCCTACGCCCACGGCGTGATCGACCCGGTCGAGCGCATCGCCGCCGACGCCGCCGCGCGCGGCATACCGTGCCACGTCGACGCCTGTGTGGGCGGCTACCTGCTGCCCTGGCTGGCCGAAGCCGGCGCGGACGTGCCGCCGTTCGACCTGTCCGTCCCGGGTGTCACGTCGCTCACGGCCGACCTGCACAAGTACGGATACGCGCCCAAGGGCGCGTCGGTGCTGCTGTTCCGCGACGAGGCCATGCGCCGCAGCGCCTACTTCGTGTGCGCGTCCTGGCCCGGCTACCCGGTCGTCAACTCCACGGTCCAGAGCAGCAAGGGGGCCGGGCCCCTCGCAGGAGCCTGGGCCACGATGCAGGCCCTCGGCGCCGAGGGCTACCGCGAACTGGGAAGAAGCACGCTGTCCGCGACCCGGCGCCTCATCGCCGGCGTGGAGGCGATCGATGGCCTGGTCGTCCTCGGCAAGCCGGAGGCGGCCCTCGTCGCCATGGGCGCCGACCCGGCCTCGCCGCTGGACCTGTGGGCGCTGGCCGACGAGTCCCGGTCTCGTGGCTTCTTCCTCCAGCCGCAGCTCAGCGCGGCCGGCCTGCCCGCCAGTCTGCACCTGACCCTCACCGGAGCGAGTGAGCAGGGGATCGAGGAGATACTGGCGGTCCTGCGAGCGAGCGCTGACGCCGTCCGCCCGCTCGGTCCCGGTACGCCGCCGGCGGACTTGATCGCGTTGATCCACGAACTCGACTTCAGCACGTTGGACGACGCGGGGTTCGCGGCTCTCCTGCCGATGGCCGGGATCGAGGTGGGTGGGGAGTCGTCCGGCCGGATGGCCGGGGTGAACCGGCTACTGGACGCGCTGCCGGTGGAAGGGCGGGAGCTGATCGTCAACCGGTTCCTTTCCGCGCTCTACAGCCCGTATCTCGGGCAGTGAGCCGCCCAGAGGACCAGCGTCGTCGTCGGTGGAAATTTTCCATTCGATCACGGTTGCGGAAAGTTCTTGTCTCCGGCTGGGCCCTCTGAGATCGTTACGGCGACTTCACCCCGTAGCGCGGAGGCTGCCGATGAGCCTGCGAGGTCGTACCCTCGTCGCGGCGACCGTGGTCCTGGCCGGTCTTGGCACCGGACAGGCCCACGCCCAGCAACACGCCGGTCCTTCTCCCACCACCCGCCAGCAGGTCTACGCCCAGGCGGCGCAGACCTACCACGTCCCCGAGAACCTGCTGCTCGCCGTCTCGTACCTGGAGTCCCGCTGGGACGCGAACCAGGGGCGGCCGAGCACGAGCGGGGGCTTCGGGCCGATGCACCTCGTCGACGGCACGCTCGTCCCGAGCGCCGAGCACCTCGCCGGCGGCCAGGAAGATCCGCGTGGTGACACCGCGCGCCCGGCCCTGCACCCCACGGCCCCGGCGGCCGCCGCCCGGACCACGCGGACCGCCCAGACGCTGCAGGAGGCGGCCCGGATCACCGGGGACTCGCCGAACGCGCTGCGCACCGACCCCGCCGCCAACATCCGGGGCGGCGCCGCGCTGCTCGCGCGTTACCAGCGGGACCTGGGCAGGTCGCTCAGCGCCGACCCGGCCGCCTGGTACGCGGCCACGGTCCGGTACGGCGGCGGCGACTGGTTCGCCGGTCAGGTCTACGACGTGATCCGTACGGGCGCGTCCCGGACCACCGACGACGGCCAGCGGGTCGCCCTGGCCGCCGACCCGGCCGTACGGACCGAGGCCAAGGCCGCAGGCGACCCCGAGACCGAGTGCCCGAAGGACCTCGGCTGCGAGTGGCTCCCGGCGCCGTACCAGCTCCTGGACCCGAACGACCAGACGAACTACGGCAACCACGACCTGGGCGACCGGCCGAAGAGCCAGAAGATCGACTACATCGTCATCCACGACACCGAGGGCTACTACCCCAACGACGTCCAGATGGTGCAGGACCCGACGTACCTGGGCTGGAACTACACCGTCCGGTCCGCCGACGGGCACGTGGCCCAGCACCTCAAGGCCAAGGACGTCGGCTGGCAGGCCGGCAACTGGTACATCAACTCCAAGTCCATCGGCATCGAGCACGAGGGCTTCCTGGCCCAGGGCGGCACCTGGTACACCGAGGCGATGTACCGCAGCTCGTCGGAGCTGGTGCGCTACCTCGCCCGGAGGTTCCAGATCCCGCTGGACCGGGCGCACATCATCGGTCACGACAACGTTCCGGGGACCACCCCGAGCGGCGTGTCGGGCATGCACGAGGACCCCGGCCCGTACTGGGACTGGGCGCACTACTTCGACCTGCTGCACCGGCCGCTGCACGCGACCGCCGGCAAGAACTCCGGCGAGGTGATGATCCTCCCCGACTACGACAAGAACGTCGTGCCGTACACCGGCTGTGACAGCAAGAACCCGTCGGCGCTCTGCCCGCCGCACGGCGGCGGCTCGATCATGCTGCGCACCGAGCCCAGTGACGACGCGCCGCTGGTCAAGGACATCGGCAAGCACCCGACGACCGGCGGGACCGCGACGATGAGCGTGTACGACCACAGCGCGCGCGCGGCCACCGGCCAGAAGTACGCCGTGGCGGACCGGCAGGGCGACTGGACGGCGATCTGGTACCTCGGCCAGAAGGCGTGGTTCCACAACCCCGCGCAGCAGCGCACGGCCGTGGGCGTCCGCGGCCTGGTCGCCGTGGCCAAGCCGGGGGCGACGTCGGTCCCGGTCTACGGCCGCGCCTACCCGGAGCCGGAGGCCTACCCGGCCGGCGTCCCCGTCCAGAGCCTCACGCCCATGCAGTACACCTTCGCCGCGGGACAGGCGTACGCCGTCGTCGGCTCCGAGCGCGGGGAGTACTACTACGCGAAGAACTTCGACCGGTCGGGTTCGACGGTCGTCAGGGGCGAGCTGAAGTACTACGAGATCCAGTTCGGCCACCGGGTCTACTTCGTCAAGGCGGACGACGTCGACCTCAAGCCGGTCTGGTAGCGGTCCTCAGGTCCGCGCCCACTTCGGGAGCCACGCATCGGGCCCCGAGGTGGGCGCGGCCGTCTCGGGCAGGTGGTCGCGCAGCGTTCCCAGCGCGGGGTGGCGATTGACCGAGTGCCACGCCAGCGACCACGGGTAGATGGGCGTCGGGCGGCGGATCGGAATCCGCCGCAGTTCGTGCCGCTGGGGCCACGCGATGCGCATCCGCGGGCCGATGAAGGTCGTCAGGGTCGCCGAGTCGGTGATGGTGTCGAGCAGGTGCTCCATCCCGAAGTCGGGCCCCGTCGCGTCGATGCCGATCCGGAAGTCCTCGGCCATCGCCTCGTAGTAGTCGCCCCACTCGGTGCCCACGACGATGCCGGGCACCCACACCCGGTACGCCGCGAGGTCGACCAGGCGGATCTCGCGGGCGGTGGCGAGCGGGTGCCGGGGCCCCACCAGCAGTTCCAGCGGCTCGTCGTGGACGCGTCGATGGGAGATCACGGCCGGCAGGGCGCTCGCGTCGCGGACACAGCAGAACGCCGCGTCGATCGAGCCGTCGAGGAGCGCGTCGAAGGCCGCCTGCGCCCCGCCGAGATCGACGAGGTCGATCTCCACCTCGGGGTGGCGCCGGTGAAAGTCCAGCACGAGATCGGCGGAGACCAGGCGCCGCCTGAGAACGTCGACGCGGAGGGCGCGCCGGTCCGGCTGGACGGACTCGACGGCGCCCCGCACCGCCAGGAGCACCGCCTTGGCGTGCGGCAGGAAGGCGCGGCCGTCCACGGTGAGCTCCGCTCCGTGCCCGCCCCGGGTGAACAGCGGCACGCCGAGGAACCGCTCCAGCGCGGCGATCCGCTTCGACACGGCCTGCTGGGTGACGCGAAGCTCGGCGGCCGCGTCCTGGAACCGGCCGTGTTCGGCGATGAGGACGAACGCCCGGACCGCTTCGATGTTCACCGAACGGAGCGTACAACCGCCGGTTCTGCCGACGACCGCACGGTTGTTTGTGGCATGGCGGTCCGCGGGTGTTGGATCGCTGGCGGTCGGCGAGGGCCTGCGGCGAGGGGAGTACGGGATGGCACGGGGCGAGGGGCTGGGACGGGACTTCGCGTGGCTGTGGCGCGCCTTCGCGGTCAGCACGCTGGGCACGTGGTTCGCGTTCGACGCCTTGCCCATCCTCGCCGTCCGGGTCGTCCACGCGAGCGCCGCGCAGGTGTCCCTCCTCGCCGCGGCCGGTGGAGCGGCCGCGGCGGCGCTCGCGGTCCCACTGGGGCCCTGGGTGGAGTACCGGCCGAAACGGCGGCTGATGATCCGGGCCGACCTGGTCCGGTTCCTCGCGCTCCTCACCGTGCCGATCGCGTACGCGACGGGAACGCTGTCCTACCTTCAACTGGTGTGCGTGGCCGTGGTCGTCGCCGTGGCCGACATCGTCTTCACCGCGGCCGCCGGCGCGAACCTCAAGGCGCTGGTGCCCAGACGGGACCTGCTGGAGGCCAACCGCCGCTTCGAGACCGTCTCGTGGGTCTCGACGGCCATCGGTCCTCCGGCGGGCGGGGCGCTCATCGGAGTGCTCGGCCCCGTCGTGACGGTCGTCCTCGACGCGGTCAGCTACCTGCTGTCGGCGCTGGGGATCCGCACCATCTCCAAGTCCGAGCCCGCGCCTCCCGCCCGGACGGGGAGCGGGTCGCGCCTGGCCGAGATCGGGGAGGGCTGGCGGGCGATCGCCGCCGACCGGGAACTGCGGCTGTTGTTCGCCAACAACGCGCTCGTCGGGGCGCTGATCATGGCGACGGGCCCGCTGCTGATGTACCTCATGCTGCACGACCTGAGGTTCAGCACGCTGGAGTACGGGCTCGCGTTCGGCGTGCCCTGTCTGGGCGGCATCCTGGGCGCCAGGCTGGCCGTGCCGCTGACCCGCCGGTACGGGCAGCGGAGGATCCTGCTCGGCTTCGGCGTCGCGAGGGCCGTCTGGCTCGTAGGACTCTCCTTCACCGGGCCGGGCACGGCCGGCCTCCTCGTCGTGATGGCGACGGAACTGGGGATCATCACGTGCATGGGGGTGTACAACCCCGTCATGGCCACGCGCCGTCTCGAACGGACCGCCGACGACAGGCTGGCCCGCGTCCTCACCACCTGGCGGGCCGGCTCCCGTACGGCCACCGCGGGGGCGACCGCCCTGTGGGGCGCCCTGGCCGGCCTGACGAGCGCCCGGACCGCCATCGCCACGGCGGGCGTCCTACTGATCGCGACCTCGATCCTCCTGCCGTGGCGCGCGGGGGAGGAGCCTCCCGTCCAGGGCGCCGAGGGTCACGACCCGGCGGGTGTCGCGGGTGCGGCGCAGAGACAGCAGGCCTCGGCGAAGACGCGCACGGCCTCCCGGTAGTCGCCGGCCCGCCAGACGACCGCGAGCTCGCCGGGGGACAGGCCGCTGACCGGCCGGTAGACGATGTCGTCGCGGCGGTGGATCTCGGCGTTGCCCGCCGCGAGCAGCACGACGCCGAGACCGGACGCGACCGCCTCGAACGTCTCGTCGGCGGTCTCCACGGCTGCGGTGACCCGGGGCGGCGTCGCCCGGTGGTCCTCGGCGAGCCAGAACCCGCGCAGCGCCCCCGCCTCGGGCGGGAGGGCGATGAACGGCTCGTCGACGAGGTCCGCGAACGGCACGACCCGCAGCGCCGCCAGCCGGTGACCGGCCGGCAGCGCGACCCACCGGTCCTCCCGGGTGATCACCTTCCAGGCGAAGGCGTCCTCCGGCACCGGCAGCCACGCGACGGCGACGTCGACGCCGCCGTTCGCCAGTCCGGCCGTGGGGTCGGACCAGGCGACCTGGCGGAACCGCAGGCGCCAGCCGGGCAGGAGGCGGGCCATCGTCGCCCGCACGGCGGGGATCAGCCCGCGGCCGATGCTCGTCTGGAAGCCCACCGTCAGGACGGCCTCCTGCGCGGACGCGGCGTCGGCCACCGTGTTCCGGGCCTGCTCCCACTCCTCGATGAGCCGCCGGGCGTGGGGGAGCAGGGCGCTGCCCGCCGGGGCCAGCGCGACCGACCGCCGGTCCCGTACGAAGAGCGGGGTCCTGAGCTCCAGCTCCAGGCGGTGGATCTGCTTGCTCAGCGCCGGCTGGGAGACGAAGAGCCGCTCGGTCGCGGCCCGGGTGAAGCTGAGCTCCTCCGCGACGGCGACGAAGTACCGCAGATCCCGCAGGTGGACGTCCATAGCCAGAGGTTATGACAGCAGGTCTTGGACGGCCGGAGGGATCCTCCGGAAGCCTGTGGGCGAGGACGCGGCCGGTGGGCCGTGGCGAAACCGGGGGCGCCGCCCCCTGTTCGAGCAGGAGTGACATGCGAGCCGTTGTTCATGATCCCGAGGCCTCGGCCGGCCTGAGCCTGAGGACCGTCCCGGACCCCGTCCCGCGCCGGGATCAGGCGCTGATCGAGGTCCGCGCCGCCTCGCTCAACTTCGTGGACATCGGGTTCCCGGCCGACCGGGGCCGGCCGTGGAGCGTTCCGGGAATGGACGCCGCAGGGGTGGTGGTCGAGGCGGCGGCCGACGGCTCCGGCCCGCCGCCCGGCACCCGTGTCGCGAGCTTCGGCTGGGAGGCGGGCGCCTGGGCCGAGCTTCGCGCCGCCGACACGGCGGACCTCGCCGTCGTCCCCGACGCCGTCGACCTAGGGGCCGCGAGCGCGCTCCCGGCCGCGGGCGTCACCGCGCTGCGCGCGCTGCGGGCGCTCGGCCCGGTGGTCGGCCGCAGGGTGCTCGTCACCGGGGCGTCGGGCGGCGTCGGCCGGTTCGCCGTCCAACTCGCCGCCCGCGCCGGCGCGTACGTCATCGCGGCCGTGGGCGGACCGGACCGCGCCGCGGGACTGCGCGAGCTCGGCGCCGACGAGGTCGTGACCGACCTGCGGGACGTCACCGCGCCGGTCTTCGGGGTGCTGGAGAACGTGGGCGGCGCGCTCCTCGCCGAGGCCTTCGGCCTGGTGGAGCCCGGCGGATGCGCGCAGAGCATCGGCATGGCCTCCCGCGAGCCGACGACCATCGACTTCGAACAGGAGCGTCTGGCCGGCGGGCGGAAGCGGCTGGAGCCCTTCAACGTCGGCCGGGAGGCGTTCGGCCCCGACCTCGCCTACCTGGTCGATCTCCTCGCCCAAGGCGCGCTCGACCCGCAGATCGGCTGGCGCGGGTCCTGGGAACGCGCTCCCGAAGCCGCTGAGGCACTCCTCGCCCGGCGGGTGCGGGGCAAGGCCGTGCTCGACATCGGATCCGCGTAGCCAGGCCGACGGGTCGTCAGTGCTCCTCCTCGTTCTTCTCGATGACCAGGTCGGCGATCTCCGCCAGCAGGGTGACCTGACCGGGCGTGAGATGGTCCAGGAAGTAACGCCGGACGTCCTCCACGTGACGTGGTGCGGCGGCGGTGATCGCCGACCGGCCCGCGGGGGTGACGACCACGAACGCCCCACGCCGGTCGTCCGCGCATTCCTCGCGGGCGACCAGGCCGCGCTTCACCATGCGGGCGAGGTGGTGCGACACTCTGCTCTTCTCCCAACCCAGGAGCTGAGCGAGCTCCTGGATGCGCAGCCGGTCGTCGGGCGCCCGGGTCAGCTCGGCCAGAACCGTGTAGTCGGTGGCGGACAGCCCGAATCCCTCCTGCATCGACCGGCCGGCCCGGTTGACCAGCAGATCGTGCATCCGCAACAGGCCGCGCCACGCTCGTTCCTCGGTCATCGTCAGCCAGCGGGCTTCTGCGCTCATGAGCCCACCGTACGGGGAAGTTGACGTGTCACGCACTGTCTTCCGGGGGGAGCGTCCATCACCGGGCCCGCGCGAGTGTCGTGCGGGCCGTGGCGCGGGCCGGGCGGGCCGGGCGGGCCGGATGTCGGCCGGCCCGGCCGCCGCGGTCAGACCTGGGCGGCGCCGCCGTCGACGTAGAGCTCGGTGCCGGTGACGAAGCTGCTCTCGGACGAGGCGAGGAAGACGGCGGCGGAGGCGACCTCCTCCGGCCGGCCCATGCGGCCCAGGGGCACGGTGCTAGCCAGGTGGCCCCGTAGCTGCGCGGCCTGCTCGTCGTCGGGGGCGAGCCCGTCGATGCCGGGAGTCTGGATCGGGCCCGGGGCGATGGTGTTGACGCGGATGCCGCGGCTCTTGAGCTCGTTGGCCCAGGTGCGCGCGAAGGACCGCACCGCCGCCTTGGAAGCGCCATAGACGCCGAACGCCTCGCTGCCCGCCGTCCCCGCGATGGATCCGGTCAGGATCACCGACGCGCCGTCGTTCAGCAGCGGCAGCGCCTTCTGGACGGTGAACAGCACACCCTTGACGTTCGTGCCGAACGTCGCGTCGAAGTGCTCCTCGGTGACCTGTTCGAGCGTCGCGAACTCACCGCCGCCGGCGTTGGCGAACAGGACGTCGATGCGCAGTCCCTGGTCGGCGACGGTCGCGTAGAGGCGGTCCAGGTCCGCCAGGTCGGCGCTGTCGGCCTGGACCGTGGTCACCGGCCCCCCGATGGCGGCGGCGGCCTCGTCCAGGGCCTCCTTGCGGCGCCCGGTGATGATGACGCGGGCGCCCTCCTGCGCGAACCGGCGGGCCGCGGCCAGTCCGATGCCGCTGGTGCCGCCCGTGACGACGGCGGTCTTTCCGTCGAGCTGTCCCATGGTTCTCTCCTGTTCCGAAGTCGACCCGGTCCGGGTCGTTCAACTTTCAATTAACGTACGCGTGGTTAGGTGACGTGTCAACTAACTCGCATCCCCGACGAACGGGCAGTTCGCACTGTTCAGTTCAAACTGGACAGTTTGGACTGAAGGTTCTAGCGTGGTCGGCATGACAGAGATCGATTCGGTCGTCTCCGAATCGGCCGTCCGCGCGGCGCGCGAGGTCCGCGTGGTGGTCGGCCGCCTGCGCCGGCGGTTCAGGGAGACCTACGACACGGAGGGGCTCACTCCGTCCCAGACGTCCGTGCTGAGCAGGATCAGCAAAGAAGGGCCGGCGTCGACGAGCGACCTGGCCGCCGCCGAGCGCGTCCGGCCGCAGTCGATGGCCGCCACGCTGGCGGTGCTGGTGGAGCGCGGCCTGGTCGAGCGCCGGCCGGACCCGGGCGACGGCCGCCGGCAGTTGCTCTCGGTGAGCGAGGCCGGCCAGGTGTACCTGGAGGACAAGCGGCGCGCGGGCGAGGAGTGGCTGGCCCGCTCCCTCCAGGACCACTACACCGAGGACGAACGGCAGACCGTGCTCGAGGCGCTGGCCCTGCTGGACCGGCTCACGCGCCAATGACCGAGCGCAGCGAGGGAATCGAGAGCGCAGCCCTTACGGGTCGCCCCTCCGACGAAGGAGGATCCCCGAGCGATACGGAAGTCGACCGCTCGGGGAGCGCCGGCGGCGGGAGCGGCCCGCGCGACGCCTTCGACCGCAGGCTGCTCGCCCCGATGATCCTCGGGTCGATCCTCAACCCGGTCAACTCCTCGATCGTCTCGGTCGCGCTGGTGCCGATCGGCGCCGCGTTCGGGGCGCCGCCGTCCCAGACGGCCTGGCTGGTCTCCGCGCTCTATCTCGCCACCTCGATCGGGCAGCCCGTGGTCGGGCGGCTGATCGACCTGTACGGGCCGCGCCGGCTGTTCCTCGCCGGCACCACCCTGGTCGGGGTCGCCGGACTGGTCGGCGTCCTCGCCCCGAACCTGGGCGTGCTCGTGGTCGCGCGGGTGCTGCTCGGGTTCGGGACCTGCGCGGGCTACCCCGCCGCGATGTACCTCATCCGCAGCGAGGCCGAACGCACCGGCAGGGGAAGCCCCGCCGGCGTACTGACCGTGATCGCGGTCAGCACCCAGACCATCGCCGTCATCGGCCCTACCCTGGGCGGGCTGCTGATCGCGGTGGGCGGCTGGCGAGCGACCCTCGCCGTCAACATCCCGCTCGCGGCGGCCGGTCTGATCATGGGCATGTGGCGGCTGCCGAGGACGCCCCTGCCCGAGCGGACCGGGCAAGGGCGGCCGGTGGCGAGGCTGGACCTGTCGGGCATGGTCCTGTTCGCCGCGACGCTCGTCGCGCTGCTGCTGTTCCTGATGAGCCCGAAAGCCGGTCACTGGTACCTCCCGGCGCTCGCCGTCGTGGCGGCGGCCGGGTTCGCGTTCCGGGAGTCGCGCGCGGCCGAGCCGTTCATCGATCTCGGGGTGCTGGGGGGCAACGTTCCCCTGCTGCTGACCTACCTCCGCGCGCTCCTCGCCTACGTCGTGTCGTACTCCTTCCTGTACGGCTACACGCAGTGGCTGGAGGACGGACGCGGGCTGTCCGCCTCGCAGACCGGGCTCGCGTTGTTGCCGATGTTCCTGACCGGCATCGTCGTCTCCTCCCTGACCGGACGCCACAAGGAGATCCGCGGCAAGCTCCTCGTGGGCGCGGCCGGCCAGGTCGCCGCCTGCGCCCTGCTCCTGCCGCTCCACCGGGGCAGCGCGGTGTGGCTGCTCGTCGCCGTCGCGATCGTCTGCGGCGTCCCGCAAGGGCTGAACAGCCTCGCCCTGCAGAACTCGGTGTACTACCAGGCCGACCCGGCGCGGATCGGCTCGTCCGCCGGGCTGCTGCGCACCTTCATGTACCTGGGCGCGATGGTCTCCTCCGCCGCCTCCGGCGCCTTCTTCTCCCGCCGCGCCGACACGGGCGGGCTGCACCATCTGGCCTGGTTCATGCTCGCGGTCGGGGGCGTGTTCCTCCTGATCACCGTGCTCGACCGCTCGCTGCGCAGGGCCGGTACCGACAAGGACGACATCTCACCTCGGTCCGGCGCCGGCCGGGCCTGATCTCGGAACTGGAAACGGAAAAGACACCATGAAGAACGCCGCCCTGCTCGTGATGGACGTCCAGCACGGCATCGTGAGCCGCGTGCCGGACGCCGACTACCTGCCGCGCCTCATCCGCGCGCTCGACGCGGCCCGTACCGCCGGCGTCCCCGTCATGCACGTCGTCATCGGCTTCCGCTCCGGACACCCGGAGACGACCGACCGCAACAAGGCGTTCGGGGCCCTGCCGCCGGGAGCCTTCACCGCGGAGGACCCCGGCGCGGCCATCCACCCCGACGTCGAGCCGCGGCCGGAGGAGGTCGTGATCACCAAGAGGCGGGTCAGCGCCTTCGCCGGCAGCGACCTCGAGCTCGTCCTGCGGGCCCGCGGGATCGACCACCTGATCCTCACCGGGATCGCCACCAGCGGCGTCGTCCTGTCCACCCTCCGTCAGGCCGCCGACCTCGACTACCGGCTCACGGTCCTGGCGGACGGCTGCGTCGACCCGGACCCCGAGGTCCACCGGGTCCTCACCGAGAAGGTGTTCCCCCGGCAGGCGGACGTGGTCACCGTGGACGAGTGGGCGTCGGCCCTGGCGTGAACCGCGACCCCGGCCGTCGGACGCGTCGATGGCGCGTCCGACGGCCGGGGTCCGGCGGGCGCGGTCACGGTGGGCGAACCACCGCATTCATCTCGTATACTGAGACATACCGTCCAGGGATTTGACGCGGGCCGGGAAACCCACCATGGTTGACACCATGAACCGCAACCTGATTCTCGTACTTGGTCGGCGCGCAAGCTGACCGAGTAGATCGCTTGCGCGCTCCCCTCGACCGCCATCCGGCGCGAGGGGTTTTTTGTTGGCCATAACCCCGGCCCCGCGCACCGCGTCCCGGACGGCACCGTCCGCACGGGCACGCCAGGGGCAGAGCCCAGCGCTCAAGACCACCAAGGATGAAGCAGATGACCGAACGGATGACCGGATCCCAGGCGCTCATCAGAGCCCTGGAGGAGGTCGGCGTCGACACCGTCTTCGGGATCCCCGGCGGGGCCATCCTCCCCGCGTACGACCCCCTCTTCGACTCGCAGAAGATCCGCCACATCCTTGTACGGCACGAGCAGGGCGCCGGGCACGCCGCTCAGGGTTACGCGCAGGCGACCGGCAAGGTGGGCGTGTGCATGGCGACCAGCGGTCCCGGGGCGACGAACCTCGTGACGCCGATCGCCGACGCGTACATGGACTCGGTGCCGATCGTCGCGATCACCGGCCAGGTCGCGAGCGGCGCGATCGGCACGGACGCCTTCCAGGAGGCGGACATCTCCGGCATCACGATGCCGATCACCAAGCACAACTTCCTCGTCACCGACCCGGCCGAGATCGGCCGGACGATCGCCGAGGCCTTCCACATCGCCTCGACCGGCCGCCCGGGTCCCGTCCTCGTCGACATCTCCAAGGACGCGCTGCAGAACCAGGTCGACTTCGTCTGGCCGCAGCCGATGCAGCTGCCCGGCTACCGGCCGGTGACGCGGCCGCACGCCAAGCAGGTGCGGGAGGCCGCCCGCCTGCTGATCGAGGCGAAGCGCCCCGTGCTGTACGTCGGCGGCGGGGTCCTGAAGGCGCGGGCCGCCGCGGAGCTGCGCGCCCTCGCCGAGCTGACCGGCGCGCCGGTGGTGACCACGCTGATGGCCAAGGGCGCGCTGCCCGACAGCCACCCGCTGCACATGGGCATGCCCGGCATGCACGGCAGCGTCGGCGCGGTGGGCGCGCTGCAGCGCTCGGACCTGCTGATCGCGCTGGGCGCGCGGTTCGACGACCGGGTCACCGGCAACCTGGACAGCTTCGCCACCGGCGCGAAGATCGTGCACGCCGACATCGACCCGGCAGAGATCTCCAAGAACCGCCACGCCGACGTGCCGATCGTCGGGGACGCCCGTGACGTCCTCACCGACCTGGTCAACGCGGTGCGCGCCGAGCACGCCGCGGGCCGTAAGGGCGACTACGAGGACTGGTGGCGCCAGCTCAACGCCTGGCGCGACACCTACCCGCTGGGCTACGACCAGCCGGAGGACGGCAGCCTCGCCCCGCAGTACGCCATCGAGCGCATCGGTAAGGTCGTCGGCCCGGACGCGCTGTACATCGCCGGGGTGGGCCAGCACCAGATGTGGACCGCGCAGTTCATCGGCTATGAGAACCCGGGGTCGTTCATCAACTCCGGTGGCCTCGGCACGATGGGCTTCGCCGTGCCGGCCGCGATGGGCGCCAAGCAGGGCCGGCCCGAGACGCCGGTCTGGGCCATCGACGGCGACGGCTGCTTCCAGATGACCAACCAGGAGCTGGCCACCTGCGCCATCGAGGGCATCCCGATCAAGGTGGCGATCATCAACAACGGCAACCTCGGCATGGTCCGGCAGTGGCAGACCCTGTTCTACGACGGGCGCTACTCCAACACCGACCTGCAGTCCCGCCGGATCCCCGACTTCGTCAAGCTCGCGGAGGCGTACGGCTGCGTCGGGCTGCGCTGCGACAACCCCGCCGACGTGGACGCCACGATCGCCAAGGCCATGGAGATCAACGACGTCCCGGTCGTCATCGACTTCGTGGTCCACCAGGACGCGATGGTCTGGCCGATGGTGGCGGCCGGCACCGGCAACGACGAGATCAAGATCGCCCGGGACATGGCGCCCGACTGGGAGAACGGTGACTGACTGAGATGAGCAGGCACACGCTTTCGGTGCTGGTCGAGAACAAGCCCGGCATCCTCGCCAGGGTCGCCGCGCTGTTCTCCCGGCGTGGATTCAACATCGACTCCCTCGCCGTCGGCACGACCGAGCATCCGGACATCTCCCGGATGACGATCGTCGTCAACGTCGAGGAGCTCCCGCTGGAGCAGGTCACCAAGCAGCTGAACAAGCTGGTCAACGTCATCAAGATCGTCGAGCTGGACTCCTCGGCCTCGGTGCAGCGCGAGCTGGTGCTGATCAAGGTCCGCGCCGACGCCGAGACCCGCTCGCAGGTCCTGGAGACCGTCCAGCTCTTCCGCGCGAAGGTCGTCGACGTGGCCACGGACGCGGTCACGGTCGAGGCCACGGGAAGCAGGGACAAACTGGAGGCCCTGATCAGGGTCCTGGAGCCCTTCGGTATCAAGGAACTGGTGCAGTCGGGCATGGTGGCCATCGGCCGTGGCGCCCGCTCCATCACCGACCGCTCGTTGCGCGCCATCGAGCGCAGCGCGTGAATTTCAGAGAGGCAAAGGCAAGTGGCTGAGATCTTCTACGACAACGACGCCGACCTGAGCGTCATCCAGGACCGCCACGTCGCGGTGCTCGGGTACGGCAGCCAGGGACACGCGCACGCGCTGTCGCTCCGCGACTCCGGTGTGGACGTCCGCGTCGGCCTGCCGAAGGACTCCAAGAGCCGGGAGAAGGCCGAGAACGACGGCCTGCGCGTCGTCACGCCGGAGGAGGCCTGTGAGGAGGCCGACCTCACGATGGTGCTGATCCCGGACCACCTGCAGCGGCAGGTGTACGCCGACGCGATCGCGCCGTCGCTCGTGGAGGGCGACGCCCTCTTCTTCGGGCACGGCCTGAACATCCGCTACGGCCTCATCGAGCCGCCGGAGGGCGTCGACGTGGCCATGGTCGCGCCCAAGGGCCCGGGCCACCTCGTGCGCCGCCAGTACACCGAGGGCCGCGGCGTGCCGGTGCTCGTCGCCGTCGAGCGCGACGCCAGCGGCAACGCCTGGCCGCTCACCCTCTCCTACGCGAAGGCCATCGGCGGCACCCGGCCGGGCGCGCTGAAGACGACCTTCACCGAGGAGACCGAGACCGACCTGTTCGGCGAGCAGGCCGTGCTCTGCGGCGGCGTGTCCGAGCTCATCAAGGCGGGCTTCCAGACCCTCGTCGAGGCCGGGTACCAGCCCGAGGCCGCCTACTTCGAGTGCCTGCACGAGATGAAGCTGATCGTCGACCTCATGTACGAGGGCGGCCTGTCCAAGATGCGCTGGTCGATCTCGGACACCGCGGAGTTCGGTGACTACACCCGCGGCCCGCGCATCATCACCGACCAGACCCGCGAGGAGATGCGCAAGATCCTCAAGGAGATCCAGGACGGCACCTTCACCAGGGAGCTCGTGGAGGAGTTCGACGCCGGCCGGCCGAACTTCCTCAAGCGCCGCGAGGAGGAGCAGAACTCCCCGATCGAGCAGACCGGCGCCAAGCTCCGCCCGATGATGTCCTGGATCCAGGACTGAGCTCCGGGATTGAGCTCCGGGACCTGAGCTGCGGGACTGAGCTCGCGGCCTGAGCCTCGACGGCCGATCCTCGCCCCGGCGCGTGCGTCCGCACGCGCCGGGGCGACGTCGTTCGGGGGGTTCGTGAAACTCGGCAACCGCCGGACCCTCGTGGGTGGTCAATAGCACTTTGTAAGTCAGTGCTACGAATGCCGATTCGGGACGCGCCTCAACGTGATTCCGGCGCAGACCGGTGGCGGGAAGGAGGATACTGAGGGCGGCGAAATGGGCGGTTTCGACTCCGGTGGCATGGTTGGCCGGAGCCGTGCCTTGAGGCGCGAGAGCGGGACGGGCTCATGCGTAAGACATCTTTAGGATCTCCCAAGACCGAACTCCACGTACGCCGGGCCGACATCGACCCGACCGACTTCATTCCCCTCCTTGCCACCGACTTCGGCGGCATCTACCAGGTCTACCTCGCAGCCTCGGACGAGCGGCTGAAGATGCTCCGGTTCGCGATGAGCCTGCTGGCCGCGCCGTTCGCCGCGGTCGTCGCACTGGCGAGCGCCAAGGTCCTCGACCCGGCCGCGCTGACGTCCTGGCATCGCATCCCGCCGTACGTCTTCGCCCTCACGGCGATCTTCGGGGCGATGGGCGTCCTGCCGTACCTCCGCCTGATCGAGGCGACGTCCCGGCACCTGCGCACGGCGCGCGCGGTCAACAACTTCCGGCTGCTGTACGTCGAGGAGCTCCGCGACCACTTCAGCCAGGTCGGCTGGGCGCCGAACCTGCCGGTGGACCCCGCCTACCCGGAGGCGTTCGCGCCGACGTCGAGCTCCGGCCTCACCGCCATCGGGCTCGCGGTCGTCGACGCGGCGTACATCTCGATCGGGCTGCTCGGACTGTCGGGGGCGCGGCCGACCGCGATCGTCGTGACGATCTGGATCGTGGTCACCGCCACGCTGCTGTTCCTCATCTACCACGTCCGCCTCGGCGCGGCCCGGCGGCGTCAGGGCCCGGCCAACCCGTACGGCTTCCCGTCGGTGGAGTCCTGAGGTGGAACGCTGGCACACGTGCGGAGAGGCGTGGATCGGCCTCATGCGGCACGTCTGGACGACGGGTGTGGCCGGCCTCGACGACCGCGGCCCGGTCATCGAGGCGCCACCCCGGCTGTTCGAGATAGCGACGCTCGGCTGGGACGATCCGATCGTCCGCGCGTACGGCGACACCGAGGCCGTCGCCCGCTACACGGCGAAGTTCACCAGAACGGACGTCGTGCCGCCGTTCAAGTACAGCTACGGCGCGCGGCTGCGCGACGCGCTCGGCGTCGACCAGATCGACTGGGTGATCGAGCTGCTGCGGTCC
Source organism: Actinoallomurus sp. NPDC052308 (assembly GCF_040679195.1). Taxonomy (NCBI): domain Bacteria; kingdom Bacillati; phylum Actinomycetota; class Actinomycetes; order Streptosporangiales; family Thermomonosporaceae; genus Actinoallomurus; species Actinoallomurus sp. NPDC052308. The sequence goes on from NZ_JBFAUM010000035.1 coordinate 26,016, forward strand.
CGTCCGTGGACGAAGAGCGGATGGATCTCCCTGACGGTCCCCGGCGAGCGGCAGGACGCCGTGCCGTGCCTCGCCGCCCTGGCGTTCCGCGTGCGGTCCTCGCGCGTCTCGGTGACCGCGACGTTCCGCTCGCAGAACGCCTACACGAGCTACCTGAACTACCTGCCGCTGCGCGCGGTGCAGCTCGAGGTGGCCGGGGCGGTCGGCCTCCCCGCGGGGACGATGCGGGTCTTCGTCGACGTGCCGCACGTGTACATCGCCGACACCGGCGCGGTCACCGCCGTCCTGGCCCGTACCGCGATGCGCAGCGCCGCGTGAGGAATCGTTCGGTCAACGGCAGTCGTCCGGCGCGGGATCGCTGTGGAAGCGTGCCCTGATCCAGGCGTTCAGGTCCGACGCCGCCGATGGGACGACGTTGTGGTGTGCGTGCGGGTAGACCCGGTAGGCGATGACGCTGCCACGGCCGCACATCCGCCGCACGACGGTCTTCGTCACGCCGGGCGGGATGATCGGGTCGCGCCCGCCCTGCAGGATGAGGACGGGGACGGCCCGTGGGAGCGCACCGACGCTGTCGACGACCAGATCGATGGACCAGGGCGGTGTCGTGCGCGGATCGCGGGTGAAGACCTTGTCCGCGGACAGCTTGGAGTACGCCTTGAGCACCTGATCGTCACAGCCCGCCTCCAGGACGCCCAGCCGGGCCCGGCCGGCGGCGGTCATGATCGACTCCAGCCGTGCCGAGGGGTCGACCGCGCTGTACCCGGCGGCCACCTCGACGAGCCGCCCGGTGCCGTAGTCGAGATCCGTGAGGTGGCGCGTCAGCGCGGGGAGGCCGATGGGCGGTGACGCCGCCGCCACGCCGACGAGGCGGAGGCCGGGCGCGTAGGACGAGGCGACCTCACCGGCGAACAGCGCCGCGTGCGCCCCCTGCGAGTGGCCGAACGCCACGAACGACCTGCCGAGACCGGCGCTCGGCAGGTGGGCGGCGGCTCGGACCGCGTCCAGGACGGAGTGCGCCTCGCTCGTCCCGGCCAGGTAGGGATGGGGCCCGGGGGTGCCCAGGCCCTCGTAGTCGGTCGCGACGATCGCGTCGCCCGCCGCCAGCAGCGCGCGGCCGTCTTCGATCCCGCCGATCGGCTCTGGGTCGGTGGACGGCGCGCAGGAGTCGCCCAGTCCCGTCGTGCCGTGGGCCCAGGCGACGACGGGCCGCCCTCCGGGCGGCCGCGTGCCCGCTGGGACGAAGACCGCGCCGGACACGGCGATGTCCCGGCCCGCCGTGTCGCGGGAGTGGTAGAGGATGCGCCAGCCGCGCGTTCCCGTCGGCGCGGCGACCGGTTCGCTGCGGATCAGCGTGCCGGGCGCTCGCCGCGGCAGGGGCAGCGGCGGGCGGTAGAACGCCCAGGCGGGGCGCGGATGCGGGCTTGCCTCGCCCGCGTCGGGATCCGTGCCGGAAGCGGAGCACCCGGTCAGCAGGATCGCTCCGGCGGCCGCGACGGACATCAACCGTTTCATGCGCCCTGACGCTAGGAGCGGCGCGGCCGCCTGTCCTCGTCCCGGCGGCCGATCCGTGCCTCCCCGTTCGACGACACGGCCGGCCGGTGAGCTGCTGGGAATCCGGTGCGGCGAGGCCGCTCTGTCGTCGAATGGACGACCTCCGGTTCCGCCCGCAGGGGGAGGACGGAGCGGTCGGGGTTTCCTACGGTCGGTGCCATGCAGGTGATCCGATGTGAAGGACTGACCAAGCGGTACGGCGACACCGTGGCGGTTGACCGGCTGGACCTGGCGGTCGGGGGCGGTCAGGTCTTCGGCTTCCTGGGGCCGAACGGCTCGGGCAAGACCACGACGATGCGCATGCTGCTCGGCCTCATCACACCGACGGCCGGGCGGGCCTGGGTGAACGAGCGGCCGCTCCCGGATCCGGACGGCCTGGCCCGGATCGGCGCGATGATCGAGGAGCCGGCGTTCTATCCGTGGCTGACCGGACGGCGCGCCCTTGAGGTGCTCGCTCTGCACGGACCGCCGCCGCGACGCCGCGACGCCGTCGCGGCGGCCCTGGATCGGGTCGGCCTGTCCACCGTCGCGGACCGGAAGGTCAAGGCGTACTCGCAGGGGATGCGGCAACGGCTGGGACTGGCGGCGGCGCTGCTGCGCGACCCGGCCCTGCTGGTGCTGGACGAACCGACGAACGGCATGGACCCGGCCGGCATCCTGGAGTTTCGTGCCCTGCTGCGCGCTCTCGCGGACGACGGCATGACCGTCTTCCTGTCGAGTCACCTGCTCGCCGAGGTGGAGCAGGTCTGCGATCGGGTCGCGGTGATGAACCGGGGGCGTCTGGTCGAGCAGGGGCCGGTCGCCGGGCTGTCCACCGTACGACGGCGGGCGCGCGTCGTCCTCGACGAGGCCGACCGGGATCGCGCGCGGGAGGCCCTGGCGGGGCGGCGATTCCGTACCGACGCCCCCGGGACGCTGCTGGTCGAGGAGGCCGACGGCCGCGAGGTCAACGAGGTGCTCGGACGCGCCGGCGTGTGGGCCCGGGAGATCCTCGTCGAGCGTCCCGGCCTGGAAGAGGCGTTCCTGACCCTCACCGTCGCGGAGGAGGACGGCCATGCGACTGCTGCGCGCTGAACTCCGCAAGCTGAACCGCCCCCTGCTGTACGGCGTGGCGTTCGCGGCGATGCTGTTCTGCGTCCTGCTGGCGGTGGGCGGCGCGTCCAACGCCGCGAACGCCGCCGCCGACGCCGGACGCGTGCCCTCGTCGTGCGCCGGGCTGAGGCTGCCGGAGGGACCGGCGTGCGCGGCCACGAAGGCGAGCCTTCGGGCAAGGGCGGCGCTCGACCGGACGCGGTGGTCGGAGGACGCGAAGCGGACCGCGGCGCAGCTCGACCCGGCGGCCGCGGGCGCGGAGGCGGCGGGGCTCATGGCGTCGCTGCCCGGTGTGCTGGCCGTCGCCCTGCTCGCCGGTGGCCACGTCGGAGGGGAGTGGTCCGGGCGGACCCTGAAGGCCGTGCTCACCTGGTGCGGCCGCCGCGAACGGGTGCTCGCGGCGAAGCTGGTGAGCCTGTGGCTGGCCGGCGCGGGCCTCGTCGCGGCGTGCTGGGCGGCGCTCGCCGTCGCGGGCCCGATCCTCAACCGGGCGTACCACCTGCCGTCGCCGCACGCCTCGGCGGTCGACGAACTGCGACACTCGGCCGGGCAGTTCGGGCGGGCGCTGGCGGTCATCGCCGTGTTCGCCGTGATCGGGGTGCTCGCCGCCGTCGTCACACGCGGCTCGATCGGCACGATGGCCGCCACGGCCGGAATCTTCGTCACGATGCTGGCACTGGCCGGGCTGCCGGGTACCGGGCGCTGGACGCCCGCCACCTGGGTTCAGGAGTGGATGGGCTTCGCGGCCGGGCTCGGGTCGGTCACCACGCTGCCGGACAACTTCTGGTCGCGGTTCATCCCGGCGACCGGCGCCCCGGGGCCGTCGGCCGGCCTCACCGGCCTCGTGGCCACCTTCCTCGTCGGAGCGCTCGCGGCCGTCGCCCTGTTCCGCCGGTCCGACGTCAGCTGATGAGATCGTGTGGAGACATGCGAGCGGGAGGCGACGGTCATGTCCGCCGGGACGTGACGCCGCGCCGGGTGGACGGGGAGGAGCCGGTCATGCCGGATGGGGTGGTGACGCCGCGCCGGGTCGACGCCGCCGTCGCGGCGGGCCTGTTCGCCTGGGGCGCGCCGGACGTCCCGTGGTGGTGGAAGCCGGCCTCGCACGTTCCGGCGACGCCCGTGGTGCTCGGCTACCTGGGCCTGGAGCTGGCGGCCTCCGTCCCGTTCCTCTGGCGGCGGCGTGCCCCGGTGCCCGTCCTGCTGATCGCGGGCGGTGTGCTCGCGGTCCGCACGGCCCTGCACCAGCACGCGATCGCGGCCTTCGCCGCAGTGCTGGTCGCGGCGTACGGGGTCGGCGCGTACGGCGCGCAGACGCGAAGGCACGCGCGGTGGCTCGGTTGGCTCAGCCTGATCGTCGGAGCGGTCATCGGCGTCACGGTCAACCTGCACCGCCTCGCCGGGGTGCCGTTCGCGCTGCTCGGCGCGGCCTTCCTCGTCGGGGACGCGGCGACCGCACGGCGAGCCGAGGCCACCCTCGCCGTGGAGGCCGCGCACCTGACCGAGCGCACCCGGATCGCACGTGAGCTGCACGACGTCCTCGTGCACCAACTCTCGGCGATCACTGTCCAGGCCGGGGCCGCCCGCCTGACCGGCTCCGCCCCGGCAGAGGTGTTCGGCACGGTCGAGCGGCTCGCCCGCGAGGCGCTGGGCGAGCTGAACCACCTGCTCGGCACACTGCGGCGGGACGACGAGACGGGCACCCCCCGGCGCCCGGTTCCGTCCCTGGCCGAGATCGGCGCGCTGATCGCGACGGCACGGGACGCCGGTGTCCCCGCGGACCTGGAGGTGACCGGCAGGGTCCGGGAGCTCAGTCCCGGCCTGCAGCTGTCGGCGTACCGCATCGTCCAGGAATCGCTCACGAACGTCGCCCGGCACGCGCCGGGCGCCGCTACCCGGGTGACGCTGCGCTACCTCGACGACCGCCTCGCCGTCGAGATCGCCAACGGACCGCCGGGCCGGGGCCGCCGGAGCGGCCGGTCGGTGACCGACGGCCGGGGGCTGCTGGGCATGCGCGAGCGCGCGGAGTCGCTGGGCGGGGACCTGCGCGCCTCGGCCTCGGACCGGGGATTCCGGGTGACCGCCGCGCTCCCGTACGACGTGTGGAAGAGCGGATCATGAACCCGAGCGCGCCGATCAGCGTGCTGATCGCCGACGACCAGGCGCTCGTGCGCGCGGGCCTTGTCGCGCTGGTGGGCGGACAGCCGGACCTGACCGTGGTGGCCGAGGCGGCCGACGGAGCAGAGGCGGTGGCGTGCGCCCGCGAGGTCCATCCGGACGTCGTCCTGATGGACATCAGGATGCCCGTGCTGGACGGCCTGACGGCGACCCGCCGGATCCTCACCAGTTCGGTCGGCCCCGCCCCGCGCGTCGTCGTCCTGACCACCTACGACCTGGACGAGTACGTCTACGACGCGCTGTGCGCGGGGGCCTGCGGGTTCCTGCTGAAGCACGCGCCGCCGGAGGAGCTGCTCCTGGGCGTCCGCGCCGCTGCCGACGGCGGCGCGTTGATCTCACCGGCGGTGACCGGACCGCTGATCGAGGCGTTCACCGGCAGGCGGCGTGCCAGGGCCCGGCCGCCGGCGGCCCTCGTCCGGCTCACCGCCCGCGAACGCGAGGTCTTCGACCTGGTGGTCGGCGGCCGCACCAACACGGAGATCGCCCGGACCTTGTCCATCGCCGAGACGACGGTCAAGACGCACCTCCGCCGCGTCCTGGACAAGCTCGGTCTGCGCGACCGCGTGCACGCCGTGATCTACGCGTACGAGAAGGCGCTCGTCCCGCCCGGCACCCGGCGGTGAGCGGACGGCCGGTCAGCGCCGGACGACGTCGGCGTTCATCTCGGCGAGGAACTCCTCGCTCTCGGCGTCGGCGACGTGGGCGAACACGGGAACGTCGCTGCTCGGCAGCTTCTCCATGATCGCCTGCAGCAGTTCGTTGGCCAGCTGCGGGTCGGCGCCCTCGGAGAGCACGACGTGCAGCATGATGCCCTCCACACCGCTCGGCATCCGGACGTCGGAGATCCAGACCCGCTCGACCGCGGGGTAGTCCGCCAGTCGCTCGGCGACGCCCGTCTTCAGGGGCGCGACCAGCTCGTGCTCGCTGGCGCGGAACGCCACCTCGACGTCCTCGTCGACGCCCATGCCCTGGGTGACGAGGTAGCCCTGGATGTCACTGAACGGGATGAGCGCGGCGTCGTCGCTCTCCGGGTCGATCACCATCGCCTGGACCTCGCCGCTGCGGGCGATCTCCAGCAGCAGGGCCGCGTCGGCGTGCTGGAACTCCTCAGCGTCGGACTTCTCGCTGTACGCCTCCGGGCGGGTGAAGGCGGCGAGCGCGACGCTCTCGTCCTCGAGCTGCCCCACCAGGACCGAGCCGTCGGGGTTCGTCACGATGAGGACCCCGCCGTCGACGAGCGAGCGCAGGATCTCCTCGGGTTCACCGCGCTGAGCGAGCACGTCGGCCAGCTTCGGGTTTCCATTAGCCATACGCCCGACACTAGTGCGTGGGGGGTACCCCATGGGCCGATCCTGGCCACGGGACCAGGTATCGGCCCGATCCCACTGGCGTGTTCACCGCCTGTAATTACCATCGTGTAGGGCGAGGTCACGCCACGCACGCTCCGGCGGACGCATGCCCCCACGCCGTGCAGCCACACGTAGGGGGTCGTGCCGTGACCGAGCGGGCACAGCACCGTGGTCATGAGGCCGACGAAGGAGGTCCCATGACCAGACCGGTGGTCCTCATCGCCGAACAGCTCTCGCCCGCCGGCCTGGCGCTGCTGGAGCCGGATTTCGAGATCCGCCACGTCGACGGCGCCGACCGCGACGCGCTGCTCGCCGCGGTGGCGGACGCGGACGCGCTGATCGTCCGCAGCGCGACGACGGTCGACGCGCCGGTGTTCGCCGCCGCGCCCCGGCTCCGCGTCGTCGCCCGCGCGGGGGTCGGCCTCGACAACGTCGACGTCGAGGCGGCGACCAGGGCCGGCGTCATGGTCGTGAACGCGCCGACCTCCAACATCGTGACCGCCGCCGAGCACGCGATCGCGCTGCTGCTGGCCACCGCCCGGAACGTCCCGCAGGCCCACTCCTCGCTGAAGCGCGGCGAGTGGCGGCGCGCCGCCTACACCGGCGTCGAACTGCAGGACAAGACGCTCGGCGTGCTCGGGCTGGGCCGCATCGGCGTGCTCGTCGCGCAGCGGCTCGCCGCGTTCGGCATGCAGGTGATCGCCTACGACCCGTACGTCCAGGCGGCCCAGGCGGCGCAGTACGGCGCGCGGCTCGTCCCGCTCGACGAACTACTGCGCGCCAGCGACTTCATCACCGTGCACCTGCCGAAGACCCCCGAGACGCTGGGCCTGCTCGGCGACCGGGAGCTGCGGCTGGTCAAGCCGTCCGTGCGGATCGTCAACGCCGCGCGCGGGGGCATCATCGACGAGGACGCCCTCGACCTCGCGCTGAAGGAGAGGCGTGTCGCGGGCGCGGGCCTCGACGTGTTCGGCACCGAGCCGTGCACGGACAGCCCCCTCTTCCAGCACGACAACCTCGTGGTCACCCCGCACCTGGGGGCGAGCACGCACGAGGCGCAGGAGAAGGCCGGCACGCAGGTGGCGCGGTCGGTCCGGCTGGCGCTCGCCGGCGAGTTCGTGCCGGACGCGGTGAACGTACGCGGCGGCGTCGTCGCGGAGGACGTCAAGCCGGCGCTGCCGCTCGCGGAGAAGCTCGGGCGGATCTTCACCGCGCTCGCCGGCGGCCTGCCCGTGCGCGTCGAGGTCGACGTACGCGGGGAGATCACCGCCCATGACGTGAAGGTGCTGGAGCTGGCCGCGCTGAAGGGCGCGTTCACCGACGTCGTCGAGGAGGCGGTGACGTACGTCAACGCGCCCCTCCTGTCCCGCGCCCGCGGCGTCGAGGTGACCCTGACCACCAGCGCGGACAGCCCGGACTGGCGCAACCTCCTGGCGGTCCGCGGCACGATGCCCGACGGCGCGGTCGTCTCGGTGTCCGGCACGCTGACCGGACCGCGGCACGTGGAGCGGATCGTCGAGGTCAACGGCTACGCCATGGAGATCGCCCCGGCGGCGCACATGGGCTTCTTCACCTATACCGACCGGCCCGGGATGGTCGGCGTGGTGGGCCGCCTGCTCGGCGACGCGGGCGTCAACATCGCCGGGATGCAGGTGGGCCGGCACGAGAAGGGCGGCCGGGCGCTGATCGCGCTGACCGTCGACTCCGCGCTGGCACCCGAGCTCGTCGACGCGATCGCCGAGGAGATCGGCGCCGACCAGGGCCGCCGGGTCGATCTTTAGAAGGGAGATCCATCGTCAGGGGAGGGGCGGAAGAGTCCGCAGGTGGCAGGGGATCGCTCGGCAACGTGTCTTGAGATGTGAGATTCCTGGCCGCGACCCGAGACAGGGCGGGGCGCAGCGGGTAGCGTCGAGAAGGTCATGCGGCGCTGCGTACTTCTCATTCGCTGCCGCGGCGGGGCCTGATCTTCGGGCAGGCCGGCGACCCGCCGCGGAGTTCGCCGCTGGCCGTGAGTCCCACCTGATCCGTTCGCCCTGATGACGATCTTCACGGAGACGAATCCCATGGACGCCACTTCCGCCTGGACCCCCGCCGACGACGCCGCCGAAGAGGCGGCCAGAGCCGTGCAGACCGCGCTGGACCGCCGCGACAACGGCGGCGCCGCCGGTCGCTAGGGTCTGATTTCAAAGCCCCGCCGTCCTCCTACGGACGGGGGCTTCGAGACCGGCCCTCGCCCTTCTCGCGTGCGGGTGCCCCGACGGACCCGCACGCGCCCGTACCCGTGTCCGCGACGGACCCGTACCTGTGTCATCGACGGACCCGCACGCGCCCGCACTCGTGTCCGCGGCGGAGCGTCGCTCCGTCAGGTCGCCTGGAGGCCGAGCGCGACGGCGCCGATCAACGCTGCGTCGTCGACGAAGCGCGCGGCCTCGACCGGCGGCGGGAAGGGCACGGCCCGGTCGACCGCCGCACGTACGGCGGGCAGGAACGCCTCGGCCATCCCACCGCCGACGACGACGCGCTGTGGGTCCAGGAAGGTCGTCAGATTGGCGACCGCCATCCCGATCGTCGCGGCGGCGTCGTCGAGCAGCGCCGCCACCGCCGGCTCGTCGCGCCGGGCGAACAGGCCCTCGGCCGTGACCTGCTCGCCGAGCAGTGCGGAGCCGCGGGCGGCCAGGCCGCTCCCGGAGGTGTACTCCTCCAGCGGCGCGCGCCCGTCCGCGTACCCCGGCTCGGCCGGGTCGCCCAGCAGGTAACCGATCTCACCGGCCGCGCCGTGCGTGCCGGGCACCACCCGGCCGCCGACCACGAGCGCCGCGCCGGTCCCGGTGCCGAAGTTGACGTAGAGGCCCACGTCGGCGCCCTGGAGCCGCCCCCAGCGCAGCTCCGCGGCCGCCGCGGCGTTCACGTCGTTGTCGACGCGCACGGCCGGCACGCCGAGCCCGTCCCGGAGCAGGGCGGGCAGCGGCAGGTCGTCCCAGCCCGGCACGTTCGGCGCCAGGCGGACCCGGCCCTCGCGGATCACCCCGAACGTCGACACGCCGGCCGCGACGAGGCGGCCGGGCGTCTCGGCGATGAGGCCGTGCGCCGCGTCCAGGACGCGGCGCACCACCTCCTTGGCGCCGTCGGCCGCGCGTGTCGGCAGGCGGGTGCCGCGCAGCCGGTCTCCGGTGACGCTCGCCGTCGCGAGCGCCACCTTCGTTCCCCCGAAGTCGATCCCGAGCACGAACTCGCCGACCGACGTTTCCCCCATCGTCATGCGGCGGCCTGCCCCTGAGGCTCGGCGGCCTCGACGAAGGACTCCCGGATCTCCTTCGGCCCGAACGGCCAGGTCCCCTCGGCGCGGGCCCAGATCAGGTAGGCGACGACGCCCAGGGCGAGCCAGCCCAGCGAGAGCAGGATCGGCTTGAGCCCGGCGGCCTGGTAGATGTAGATCCAGCCGGCCAGTGCGACGATGCTCGGCAGCGGGTAGAGCCACATCTTGTAGGGGCGGGGCAGGTTCGGCTGACGCCGCCGCAGCACGGTGAGCGCGACGATCTGCGCCACCGACTGAACGAGCACGAACGCCGTCGTGAGCATGCTGATCACATCGGTGAGGGTGAAGAGCGAGCCGATCGCCGTGATGACGCCCATCGCGTACAGGCCGGCGGTCGGGAAGTGCAGGCGCGGGTGCAGCCGCCCGAACCACGGCAGGAACACCTTGTCGCGCGCCGCGTTGAACGGCACCCGCGAGCCGCCGAGCAGCCCGGCGAACACGGACGCGAAACCCGTGATGATGATGCCGATCGTGAACACCTGGGCGACGCCCTTGCCCCAGGAGCGTTCCAGCACCAGTGACGCGACCGAGCTGGACTCCTTGGCCTCCTGCCACGGCACGACGCCGAGCACGCCGACCTGGAGCAGGAAGTACAGCCCCATGATGCCGAGGATCGCGTAGACGATCGAGCGCGGGATGACGCGGCCCGGGTCGCGCACCTCCGCACCGAGGTAGGCGCTGGTGTTATAGCCGAGGTAGTCGTAGACCGCGATGACCAGGCCCGCGCCGAGCCCGCTGAAGAACTTCGAGCCCGCGTCGTGCGGGAAGCCGAAGGCCACGCTGCCGTGGAAGTGGGTGAACGCCGCGACGATCACGCCGAGCACCGTGACCAGCATGACGACGAAGAAGACCGAGGTCAGGCGGCCGATGTCGCCGATCCGGCGGTACAGCGCCAGGACGACGAGCACGACCACGCCGACCGCGAACACGTGGCCGAGGCCCGACAGCCCGTTGCCGTGGACGAGCGCGGGCCACAGGTAGCCGGCGTACTGCACCACGCCGATCGCCCCGGTCGACATGATCAACGGGATGAACAGCACCGCCGACCACACGAAGAGGAACGGCATCAGCCGGCCCGTGCGGTACTGGAACGCCTCACGGAGATAGAGGTACGTGCCGCCGGCGCCGGGCATCGACGCGCCGAGCTCGGCCCACACGAGGCCGTCCGCGACCACGATGATCGCGCCGATCAGCCAGCCGAACATGGCCTGTGGGCCCTGCAGGGCACTGATCATGGCGGGGATGGTGAGGAACGGCCCGATGCCGCACATCTGAGTCATGTTGACGGTGGTGGCCTGGAACAGTCCGAGGCGTCGTTCGAACCCCGGCGCTGTGGGAGACGACATGGGCTCCCCACTCCCTTTCGTGGCGCGTGTTCCGCCTTCTCGCTGGTGAGCGACGTCTCAGAGAATGTAAGAGAGGCTCCCTAACAAATCAAGCCCGAGGGGGCATGGGACACTCTGTGCAGCAGACTACGGGGAGAGGATGACGGTGCCCAGCGGCGGGGAGACGGCCAACACCACGAGCGTGTTGCGCATCATGAACGAGCGGGCCGTGTACGAACGGATCCGCCTGCTCGGCCCGGTCTCACGACCGCAGCTGGCCGAGGCGACCGGACTGTCCAAGCCCACGATCTCGCTGGCCCTCGCCGACCTGGAGCGGGCCGGGCTCGTGCGCCCGGTGGGGCACCGGACCGGCAACGCGGGGCGGGCCGCGCTGCTGTACGAGATCCGCCCCGAGGCCGGCTGGGTGATCGGCCTGGACGTCGGCCGGCAGTGGGTGCGCGCCGCCCTGGTCGACCTCGGCGGGGAGATCGCCGTACGGGAGGACGTCTCCGCGCGCTCCGGCGACGCGGGCGAGCTGATCGACCAGCTCGCGGAGATCGTCGACAGCCTCGCCGCGGCGTCCGGCGGGCAGATCACCAACATCGTGCTCGGCACGCCGGGCGTGTACGACCCGGACAACGAACGCCTGCACCTCGCCCCGAACATCCCCGGCTGGAACGAGCCGGGCGTCACCGCGAAGCTCGCCGAGCGGCTGCCCGCGCCGTTCGCGATCGAGAACGACATCGCCCTGGCCGCGCTCGGCGAGCAGGGCTACGGCCTCGGCGCCGACCTGCGGCACTTCGTCTACGTGTCGATCGGCACCGGCATCGGGATGGGGATCATCGTCGACGGCCGGCTCTACCGCGGCTCGCGCGGCGCGGCCGGGGAGATCGCGTTCCTGCCGATGGGGGAGACCGACCCCCTCGCGCAGGCCGCGGACTCCCGGAGGCACGGCATGCTGGAGTCGGTGGCCTCCGCTCCCGCGGTGGTCGCCACGGCGCGGCGGCTGGGCATGACCGGCGAGATCACCGCCAAGCGCGTCTTCGACGAGGCCCGCGACGGCGATCCGGTCGCGGTACGCGCGGTGGCGCGGGAGGCCGACCACGTCGCGCACGCGCTGGCCGGTGTGGTCGCGCTGCTCGACCCCGAGCTCATCGTCCTCGGCGGCGGGATCGGCGGCCACGGCGCCGACGTCCTCCTCGACGAGGTCCGCGACCGGTTGGAGACGATGACCCCGCTGGGGACGCCGCGCGTCGAGGTGTCGCCGCTGGGCGACGACGCCGTCGTCCTGGGCGCGCTGGCGACCGGGCTGGCGACCGCCCGCGCGCTGGTGTTCGACCGGGCCATCGCCGGCGCGGGCGAGGGTCCGGGACGCGCGAATCGCCCATAGTTTGAGACGAGTTCTCATGAGGTGAGACGAACCGCTAAGGTACGTGCATGGCTTCCCGCAGCATCCGGCTGGCCGTCGTTCCGGGCGACGGCATCGGCCCCGAGGTCGTCGCCGAGGGGCTCAAGGTCCTCGGCGCGCTCGGCCTGAAGATCGAGCAGACGGCGTACGACCTGGGCGCGGCCCGCTGGCACAAGACCGGCGAGACGCTCCCCGACTCCGTGCTGGAGGAGATCCGGCAGCACGACGCGATCCTGCTGGGAGCCGTCGGCGACCCGAGCGTGCCGAGCGGCGTGCTGGAGCGCGGCCTGCTGCTGCGCCTGCGGTTCGAGCTCGACCACTTCGTCAATCTGCGGCCGGTCCGGCTCTACCCGGGCGTCGAGACGCCCCTCGCCGACACCCGGCCCGAGGACATCGACATGCTGGTCGTCCGGGAGGGCACCGAGGGGCCGTACGCCGGCGCCGGCGGCGTCCTCCGCAAGGGCACGCCGCACGAGGTCGCGACGCAGGAGAGCCTCAACACGGCGTTCGGCGTGGAGCGCGTCGTGCGCTACGCGTTCGAGCAGGCGGCCCGCCGCCCGCGCAAGAAGCTCACCCTCGTGCACAAGAACAACGTCCTGGTCTACGCGGGCGACCTCTGGTCGCGTACGGTCGACGCCGTGGCCGCCGAGTACCCCGACATCGAGGTCGACTACTCCCACGTCGACGCCGCCACGATGTTCTTCGTCAGCCAGCCGGAGCGCTTCGACGTGATCGTCACCGACAACCTGTTCGGCGACATCATCACCGACCTGGGCGCGGCGGTGGCCGGTGGCATCGGGCTGGCCGCCAGCGGCAACATCAACCCGACCGGCGCGGCCCCGAGCATGTTCGAGCCCGTTCACGGCAGCGCCCCCGACATCGCGGGTCAGAGCAAGGCCGACCCGACCGCCACGATCCTCTCCGTCGCGCTGCTCCTGGACCACCTTGGCCTGACCGAGGAGTCCCGCAAGGTCGAGCAGGCCGTCGCCGACGACCTCATCGAGCGCCAGGGCGCCTGGGCCGCGCGCTCCACCCGCGAAGCGGGCGACGACATCGCCGAGCGAGTAGCCGGCTAGGGCGCGCCTTTCCCCCTAAGGAAACCCTCCGGGCGCGCCCCACGGCGCGCCCGTTTTGGGCTGCCGTGCGGTAAGGAGACATGAACGCGACATAAGGCGACAATGGGTACGGAGCGGCGACGAGGCCGTACCGCGAGAGGACCTCAGATGAGCATCGAGTTCGACATCCGGCTCTCCGACCACCGCACGCCGGCGGACGAGCGCGAACGACTGCTGGAGAACCCGGGCTTCGGCCAGATCTTCACGGACCACATGATCACGATCCGGTGGGACGCGGAGCACGGCTGGCACGACGCGCGCCTTGAGGCGTACGCGCCGCTGACACTCGACCCGGCGACGGCGGTGTTCCACTACGCCCAGGAGCTGTTCGAGGGCCTGAAGGCCTACCGCCGGGCCGATGACGGGTCGATCGTCGCCTTCCGCCCGTACGCCAACGCCGCCCGCTTCAACGCCTCCTGCGAGCGGATGGCGATGCCGCCGGTCCCCGAGGAGACGTTCGTCCGCTCCCTCGAACTCCTCGTCGACGCCGACCGTGACTGGGTCCCGACCCAGGAGGGGCACAGCCTCTACTTGCGGCCCTTCATCATCGCCACCCAGCGGGGCCTCGGCGTGAACAGCCCCTCGTCGTCCTACCTGTTCATCGTCATCGCCTCGCCCTCGGCCGCGTACTTCACCGGCGGGATCAAGCCGGTCTCGGTCTGGCTCTCGGAGGAGTACACCCGGGCCGCCCCCGGCGGCACCGGCGCGGCCAAGTGCGGCGGCAACTACGCCGCCGCGTTCGTCGCCCAGGCCCAGGCCGTCAAGGAGGGCTGCGACCAGGTCGTGTGGCTCGACGCCAACGAGCACCGCTGGGTCGAGGAGATGGGCGGCATGAACCTCTTCTTCGTCTACGGCTCCGGCGCGGAAGCCCGCGTGATGACGCCCTCGCTGACCGGCACGCTCCTGCCCGGCATCACCCGGGACTCGCTGCTCAAGCTCGCCCCCGACCTCGGCGTCCCGGCCGCCGAGGGCCGCATCTCCACCGACCAGTGGCGCGAGGGCAACGCCTCCGGTGAGCTGACCGAGGTGTTCGCCTGCGGCACCGCCGCGGTGATCACTCCGGTCGGCCGGGTCAAGAGCGCCAAGGGCGAGTGGCTGATCGGCTCCGGCGAGCCCGGCCCGGTCACCATGCGGCTCCGTGAGGAACTCGTCGGCATCCAGTACGGCGACCGTCCCGACCCGTACGGCTGGATCCACAAGATCGCCTGACCCGGACCTTGCGAGGGCGCGCCCGGTGAGGCGCGCCCTCCTTCACGTCAGCCGACCGGTGTCGATCGTCAGATCCCACGGCTCCGGCAAGGGCAGCGGCTCGCCGAGCTCGACGACCAGCTCCTGCGCGTACCCGTCCTTGCCCGGGTGGCTGAGCAGCCGGACCTTCCCCGCGAAGGCGTCCACCACCAGGTAGAGCGGGACGCCCCCACGCGCGCAGGTGCGCGGCTTCACCTCGTGGTCGTCATGGACGCTGCTCTTCGACACGACCTCCACCACGAGATAGGTGGCGTTGCCGTAGACGTGATCGTCGCCCCACTTGGGCGGATCCGGCGGCACGACCAGCAGATCCGGCCGGTACCGATCAACTTGTGGCCCGAGGAAGAGGGCGACCTCCTGCCAGATCTTCCAGCCGCGCTTGGTGACGTAGGGCATGAGCTGGATCAGAAGTCCGAAGATGATGTCGGCGTGATCAGTGGTGGGCACCTCCCTCACCACGATCCGGCCATCGATGATTTCGACCTTGTAGTCCGGCCAGCGTTCGCTGAGTTCCTGGTAGCGGCGCTCGACGTCGGTCCGCCCGCCGGTCTCCGAATCGATCGAGTTCTCCAGCACGATGGACATCGTCCCATCATCCTCTCCCGTCGTCCAGAACGTAAAGTACGTGACAAGTCACGGAAGGTAGTCGATGATGATGATGATCGCGCGCAGGGGAATCGGCCGATAGTCAGTTCGATTGGAGTCGCGGGGTATGGTGATTTCGGCTGGTTGGCGGCGTGCGTCTCGGGGGGTGAGACGGATGTGTCCGTCGCGGCGGGGGTGTGGCAGACTCGGTGTCATCATGCGCAGCAGCCTGATCATTATCGGCTGGCGCGCCGGCACCTAGACGAGCATTACGCCGGCGCGCAGACCTCTCACGTCCCGTGAGGGGTCATTTTGTTTTACGGCGTCGGCGCACCATCGGGACTACCAAGGGGATACGACCCATGCGTGATGACGGCTTCCACGTCTACGACACGACGTTGCGCGACGGGGCCCAGCAGGAGGGCCTCAACCTCACCGTGGCGGACAAGCTGATCATCGCGCGCCGCCTCGACGAGCTGGGCGTCGGATTCATCGAGGGCGGCTGGCCCGGGGCCAACCCCAAGGACACCGAGTTCTTCCGGCTCGCCCGGACCGAACTCGATCTCAAGCACGCGCAGCTCGCCGCGTTCGGCGCGACCCGCCGGGCCGGCGCGAAGGCCGCCGACGACCCTCTGGTGGCCGCGCTGCGCGAGTCCGGCGCGCCGGTCGTGACCCTTGTCGCCAAGAGCCACGACCGGCACGTCGAGCTGGCCCTCCGCACGACGCTGGAAGAGAACCTCGCGATGATCCGCGACACGGTCTCCCACCTGCGTGCGGAGGGCCAGAGGGTCTTCCTCGACGCCGAGCACTTCTTCGACGGCTACCGGTCCAACCCCGCCTACGCCCTGGAGGTCGTGCGTACCGCCGCCGAGGCGGGCGCGGACGTCATCGCCCTGTGCGACACCAACGGCGGGATGCTGCCCGACGAGCTGGCCGACGTCGTCGCCGAGGTCGCGGGGGCCGGGGCGCGGCTGGGCATCCACTGCCACGACGACAGCGGCTGCGCCGTGGCCAACACCCTCGCGGCCGTACGCGCCGGCGTCACGCACGTCCAGGGCTGCGCCAACGGCTACGGCGAGCGCAGCGGCAACGCGAACCTCTTCACGGTCGTCGGCAACCTCCAGCTCAAGCGGGGGTACGACCTCGGCGTCGAGCTGCGGGAGATGACGCGGATCGCGCACGCGGTCTCCGAGGTGACCAACGTCGCGCCCAGCTCCCAGCAGCCGTACGTCGGCATGTCGGCGTTCGCCCACAAGGCCGGGTTGCACGCCTCGGCGGTCAAGGTCGACCCGATGCTGTACCAGCACATCGACCCGGAGCTGGTCGGCAACGACATGCGCATGCTGATCTCCAGCATGGCGGGCCGGGCGTCGGTGGAGCTCAAGGGCCGGGAGCTGGGGTACGAGCTGAGCGGCGACAAGGCGCGGGAGGTGGTGGAGCGGGTCAAGGAGCTCGAGTCGGCCGGCTACACCTTCGAGGCGGCGGACGCGTCGTTCGAACTCCTGCTCCGCGAGGAGCTCGACGGGGAGCGCACCCGCTACTTCGACGTCGAGTCCTGGCGCACGATCGTCGAGCGCCGGCCGGACGGCGTCATGGTGAGCGAGGCGACGGTCAAGCTGCACGCCAAGGGCGAGCGGATCGTCGCCACGGGCGAGGGCAACGGCCCGGTCAACGCCCTCGACCGCGCCCTGCGGCTGGCCCTGGAGCGGATCTACCCGGAGCTGTCCGCTCTGGAGCTCGTCGACTACAAGGTGCGGATTCTGGAGGGCGCGCACGGCACGGACGCGCGTACCCGGGTGCTCATCGAGTCCAGCGACGCCTCGGGCGAGTGGGGCACCGTCGGCGTCGAGGACAACGTCATCGCCGCCTCGTGGGAGGCCCTCGCGGAGTCGGTGACCTACTGCCTCCTCCGCGCGGGGTACACCGCCTCCTGACGCGCGGCCGGGCGGGTCACTCCTTCGGCGTGGCCCGCTCGACGACCTCGAAGGACCAGAGCTCGGAACCGCTCGCGGCCGGGCCACCGTGGCCGTGGCCGTGGCCGTGCCCGTGTCCTTCTCCGCGCTCCGCCGCGGCCTGGGCGTGTCCCTCCGTGAACGCGCGGCTCTCCGTCCAGCGCTGGAAGTCCTCTTCGCTGCGCCAGCGCGTGTAGACGAGATACCGGTCGGTCCCCTCGACCGGGCGCAGCAGCTCGAAGCCCTCGAATCCGTCGGCCTCCTCGACCAGCCCGGCGCGGCCGGCGAACCGGCGCTCCAGCTCCTCCCGCATCGGCTCCGGCACGGTCAGTACGTTGATCTTCACGACGCTCATGGGGAGATCCTCTCTCGGAGTGCCCCGCTGGCCCGCACCAGGGGGCTTCCGAAGGCCCGGCGTGTCGTCCGTGTGGCGCACCTGCCGGGAAATTGAAACGTGCTTCTGCACGTGCAAATGAACGCCCGAATAGGGCGGTCAGATCGGCGGTATGTCGGGGTTCCGCCTCTTTGTAGGTCCGTATCATGATCGCAATGGGCGATCGCTCTGAGCGAAGGAACCGTTCGGAATCTAATTCTGTTTCCGGTGGATCGCCGCAGGTGAGATGATCGCCCTTCCGTTAGCGTCTTCGTGAAGAGACCTTCGGGACACGGGAAAGTCACCCGAGGTTGGAGAATCGGTGGCGGACGAAGGTCATTAAGCGCCACACTCTCCCCGTACGGCCAGGGTCGTCGCCGCGGAAAAAAGCGACGGCCCCCTGCTGCAACAGGAGGCCGTCGACTTCGGAAAGTCCGAACTTTATGGAGGTTCAGACAGCCATGACTGTACGTGTCTTCGGCCGCGGTGGCCAGAGGAACGAGGCGACGGAGCCCGGTGAATCGGTTGCTCCGCGCGGCCTGCACTTCTCGCCGCGGACGGGGCTGATCGCCCTGTACGCCGTCGTCATCGCCGTGCTCGCCGGCGTGCTCACCTTCATCGGTGAGCACCGGCCGGCGGCGTCGGTGGCGGCGGGAGGAGTCGCCTTCGTCAGCGCCTTCATGTTCTTCGACAAGATCATCGGCGATTAGGAGGTCGCATGCTTTCCAAGCGACGTACGAACTCGCTGCGGTACGACCGCGACGCCGAGCTACGGCTGATCGCCGAGGCCGGTCACTGGCTGGCGGACGCCGGCCGCCGGCGGCCTGACGCCGTCCGGTCGATCACGGCGATGCTGGACCGGCAGCAGCGGCTCGCCGCCTGCCGGGCCCTCGACCGGCCGCTCGAGTCCTCGTAACCGATGGACCGGCGAGCGCCCGCGCGGAACCCGACCGCGCGGGCGCTCGCGCGTACTGAACCAACCCGGCCCGCCGATCGTCGAAATCCATGAGGAGAGGGAGGTGTCATGGCGATGGGTGACAGGGACGGCGAGGAGGTTCTTCCGCACCTGCGGACGACCGAGGAGATTCAGCGCCCCGCGCGGCCCGTACCGGCGACCGACGTCCAGGTCGTGCCGGCGCCCGAGCCGCCGTCGGCCCCGCCCGCCGCGCCGGTGACCGTACAGGAGCGCGTCTCCATCCCGCCGCCCCCGTACGGCGCGCCGCCGACCGTGGAGCAGAGCGTCCCCGCCCCACCGGGCGGACCGCGGCGACCGGCGGGTCCTCCGCGGACGGGCCGCCGGGTCCCGCGCCGGCTCGTCGTGATCGCCGCGGCCGTCGTCGGTGTCCTGCTGGTGGCCGTCGTGGCCCTCCTGACGGTGTCCGGCACGTCGGCCGACGATCCCGATCAGCCGTCGACCACCCCCTGCCGGCACCTGCCGTGCGTGCCCTCGCCGAACCCGAGCACGGCCGCCCCGGCCGCGCAGGTCGCCTACCGCACCGTCGAACGCGACGCGGGCTACTTCGAGGGCACCGTCACGATCGCCAACCACGGGGACCGGCCGATGCCGTCCTGGACGCTGTCCTTCACCTATCCGGGCGCCGACATCCGCAACACGTGGGACGCCGTGCTGCAGCGGAGGGGAACGGAGACGGTCCTCACCGGGAAGACGACGTCGCCGCCGCTCGCGCCCGGAGCGACGCTGCAGGTCCGCTTCGGCGGCTCCGGCTCGCCGTCCATGCCGACCGGCTGCCGTCTCAACGGGGCACCCTGCGCGTTCGTCGCCGGCTGAGCAGCCGCTCCCGGTGACCGGGCCTGGTCAGACCGAGGGCGGGGGCGGTCGCACTGCCGTGGTGTCGATAGCCTCGTATCGTGCGTATCGCGAGGTTCACCAAAGACGGCGGCCTGTCCTTCGGCGTGGTCGAGGACGACGAGACCATCGCCACCATCGCCGCCCACCCGTTCGGTGAGATCCAGCTCACCGGGGAGCGCCAGCCCCTGGCCGACGTGCGGTTGACGGCGCCGATCCTGCCGAGCAAGGTCGTCGCGATCGGCAAGAACTACGCCGAGCACGCCCGTGAGATGGGCGGCGAACCGCCCGCCGAGCCGGTCATCTTCATGAAGCCGTCCACCGCGGTGATCGGCCACCGCGAGACGATCTCCTACCCGAGCCTGTCCGAGCGGGTCGACTACGAAGGCGAGCTCGCCGTCGTCATCGGCCGGCTCTGCCGCGACGTTCCCGCGGCGCGGGCCGCGGACGTCATCCTCGGCTACACCTGCGCCAACGACGTCACCGCGCGCGACCTGCAGCAGCGCGACGGGCAGTGGACGCGGGGGAAGGGCTTCGACACGTTCTGCCCGCTCGGCCCCTGGATCGAGACGGACCTCGACCCGTCGGACCTGGCCATCACCACCACGGTGAACGGCGAGACCAAGCAGTCGTCCCGCACGAAGCAACTGCTGCACGGCGTCCCCGAGCTGATCGAGTACGTCAGCCAGGTCATGACCCTCCTGCCCGGCGACGTCATCCTCACCGGCACGCCCGAGGGCGTGGGGCCGCTGCAGGTCGACGACGAGGTGTCCGTGGCGATCGAGAACATCGGCACGCTCAGCAATACAGTGGTGTCCCGTGACTGACCCTTCTTCCCCGGAGCACGCCTCCGGCACCGTCAGAGTCCGGTTCGCGCCGTCGCCGACCGGCATGTTCCACGTCGGGGGAGCGCGTTCGGCGCTGCACAACTGGGTGTTCGCCCGCCAGCACGGCGGCGCGCTCGTGCTGCGCATCGAGGACACCGACGCCTCCCGCAACCGCCCGGAGTGGACCGAGGGGATCATCCGCGCCCTCGCCTGGCTCGGCATCGACGAGGATCAGTACGAAGGGCCGTTCTTCCAGTCGGCCAACGCCGACAAGCACCGCGAGGCCGTCGAGCGGCTGCGCGCGGCCGGCCGCGCGTACTTCTGCGACTGCACGCGCGACGACGTGATCGCGCGGACCGGCGACTCCTACCGCGGCTACGACGGCCACTGCCGCGACCGCGGCCTCGAGCCCGGCCCCGGGCGGGCGCTGCGCTTCCGCACCCCGGACGAGGGCACGACCACGGTCGTCGACCTGATCCGCGACAAGCCGACGTTCGAGAACGCCACGATCGAGGACTTCGTCATCGCCCGCGGCGACGGCTCGGTGCTGTTCATGCTCGCCAACGTCGTCGACGACATGGTCCAGGGCATCACGCACGTCATCCGGGCCGAGGAGCACCTGTCCAACACGCCGAAGCAGCAGTTGCTGTGGGAGGCGCTCGGCGAGCAGCCGCCGATCTGGGCGCACGTGCCGGTCGTCGTGAACGAGAAGCGGCAGAAGCTCTCCAAGCGCCGGGACAAGGTCGCGCTGGAGGACTACCAGGCCGAGGGCTTCCTCGCCGAGGCCATGCGCAACTACCTCATGCTGCTGGGCTGGGCGCCGTCCGGTGACCGCGAGATCGTCCCGTGGAGCGTGGTCGAGGAGGAGTTCCGGCTGGAGGATGTCAACCCGTCGCCGGCCTTCTTCGACGTCAAGAAGCTCCGCGCGTTCAACGGCGAGTACATCCGGGCGCTGCCGGTCGAGGAGTTCACCGAGCGGTGCGCGCCATGGCTCCGCGAGCCGTACGCCCCGTGGTCGCCCGAGCAGTACGACCCGGCGGTGTTCGCCCGGCTCGCGCCGCTGGCCCAGACGCGCGTCGCGGTGCTGTCGGAGATCACGGCGATGGTCGACTTCGCGTTCCTCGACGAGCCGGTGATCGACGAGGCGTCCTGGAACAAGGCGATGAAGGAGCCCGCCGCGGACATCCTCCGGGGCGCCCTCGAGGCGTTCCAGGACGCGGAGTGGACGGCCGAGGAGCTCAAGGCGCGGGCCGAGGAGATCGGCGCCCGCCACGGCCTGAAGCTCGGCAAGGCGCAGGCCCCGATCCGCGTCGCCGTGACGGGCCGTACGGTCGGCCTGCCGCTGTTCGAGTCGCTTCAGATCATCGGCCGGGACCGCACGCTCGCCCGCGTACGGGCGGCACTCGACCGGCTCACGGCGGCATAGCCGGACTCCTCACCGGGCATGGACGGTCTCGCCACGACCGTCCACGCCCGAAGGCCCGGTCCCGGGCCCGATCGAGGAGTGCCATGAGCGACCGGCCCGAGTTGTCGTTGATCGGCTTCGTCCTGGACGCGCCCGACGCCCGTGAGCTCGCCGACTTCTACCGGCGGCTGCTGGGCTGGGAGACCGTGCACGACGATCCCGAGTGGGTCAAGCTGGCTCCGCCCGGCGGCGGCCCGAGCGTGTCCTTCCAGACCGCCAAGGAGTACGTCCCGCCGACCTGGCCGGCCGAGCCGGACCGCCAGCAGATGATGGCCCACCTGGACATCCGGGTGCACGACCTGGGCGCCGCGGTCGCGTACGCGCTCGCGGAGGGCGCGGTCCTCGCGGAGCACCAGCCCCAGGAGCGCGCCCTCGTCTGCCTCGACCCCGCCGGCCACCCCTTCTGCCTGGCCCTGCCCGGCTCCTGACCCCGTGGACGGCGTGCCGCCCGCCGGGTACGAGCCGACGGCGGCGGAATGGCTCAGCCGGTGGGGCATGACGGTCTCGCCCTGATCACCGCCCACGCCCCGGGCCGACACGAGGAGTGCCATGAGCGACAGGCCACGACTGAAGCTGACCGGAGTCGTCCTCGACTCGCCCGACGCGCGGAAGCTCGCCGACTTCTACCGGCGGCTGCTCGGCCGGGAGGCCGTGGAGGACGAGCCCGAGTGGGTGGTGCTGACCGCGCCCGACGGCGGGGCCGGCCTGTCCTTCCAGACGGACCAGGACTACGTGCCGCCGGCTTGGCCGGCCGGGCCGGACCAGCAGCGGATGATGGCCCACCTGGACATCGAGGTCGACGACCTCGACGCCGCCGTCGCGCACGCCCTCGCGGAGTACCAACCCCAGCAGCACGTACGCGTCTGCCTGGACCCGGCCGGCCACCCCTTCTGCCTGTACCTTCCCCGCGCGTAGGAGCGCCGCCGGCACTTGTGCCCGAGATTTCGGTCGTCAGAACGACCAAAATCCTCGGCGTTGAGCCGCGCGGCGCCGCCGCCGCCTCAGCGGCGGGACGTGAGCGTGCGGGCCACCAGGGCGATCAGCAGCGCGGGGACGATCAGGTAGGCCGTGCGCAGGCTGACCGTGTCCGAGAGCCGCGCGAGGAGGAAGGGCGCGCCCCCGATCGCCAGCCCGGAGGCCATGGCCGCCCGCGCCGCCGCCTTGTCCGGCGCGTGCGGCCAGGCGGCGACCGTACGGCTCACGGTGGTCGGGTAGAGCAGCGCGACGCCCAGCCCCGCGACGGCGAGGCCGGCGCCCGCCAGCGGCAGCGTCGGGGCGGCCCAGAACAGCGCGAACCCGGCCGCGGCGACGGCCGTGCAGCCGAGCAGCAGACTCCGGTGACCGCGCACCCGCCGGGTGATCGGAACGGCGAAGGAGCGGCCGGTGGCCATGCCGACCAGGAACAGCGCCGCGACCGCCGGGGCGAGGCCCGCCGAGGCGTGGTGCCAGTCGCCCATCGCCGAGGCCGCCCAGAAGACCATGCAGAACTCCACGCTGACCGCGAGCAGGACCTCGATCCACGGCCCGATCAGCGCCGCTCCGGAGCCCGTCGGCGCGTCGTCCGAAGCGTCGGCCGCGTTCGGCATTGGTACGTTCCAGGACAGCGCCGCCACGATGGCCATCAGCATCAGCGGAGCCACCAGATAGCCGGCCCGCCAGCCGAGCCCGGCGGCGAGCGCACCGGCCACCGCCAGCGGCGCCAGCACGGACGCGGCGCTCGCCAGCCCGTTGGCCTCGCCGACCGCGGCGGCCGGGGCATGCGGGTGCAGCGCGCCCAGCAGCGCGGGGATCAGCTGAATGAGCAGCGCCCCGCCGATCCCGAGGAGCAGCGCGCCGGCCATGGTCGACGACCGTACGGGCGTGGCCAGCAGCAACCCGCCCGCGATCATGCCCCCGATCGACACGCGGAGCGTCACCGCCCGGCCGAGGCGGCCGACGATGGGACCGCCCACCAGACCGATCAGGAGCAGCCCCGCCGCGAACAGCGTGGGGTAGAAGGCCACCTGCGCCCGGTCCACTCCGAGGTCCTTCTGCAGCGGCGCCAGCACCGCTCCCATCCCGTTGAGCAGGAAGCTCATACAGCTCAACACGGCGTACAGCACCCAGGTCGCGGTGTCGCGCGTCAACCCGCCCGTTCGATCCACATTGGAGATTATCCGCGCCGCACGCTCTCCGGCAGAAGGGGCATCTCGCCCCCGCCGGACCCGCCGCGGAGCCCGCCGCGCCGGATCGCGTTCGCGAGCACCGCGAAGGTCCGCTAAACTTCCTGAGGCGCTGGAGATCGGAAGATCCGCAGGCCAGTGGGGTATGGTGTAATCGGCAGCACGACTGATTCTGGTTCAGTTAGTCTAGGTTCGAGTCCTGGTACCCCAGCAAGCACCTGACCTGGGCGGGGAGTCTCACAGAGACCCCCGCTTTTGTCGTTTCTGGGTCCGCGGCAGCCTGCGTCGGCCGTACGCTACGGCGCTGGTGGACCTGGCTTACGACGAGCTCCCCGCCGACGTCGAGATCGTTGAGAACGCGCAGGGCGCTTTGCGGCGAAGAGCGCGGAGCGAGACGTCCGGATGGGGGTCGGTCCCCGGGACGACACCTGAACTGGCCCGTGTGGCGTGCCTGACGTACTTCTACGTGCGAGTGGCCATGGATCGTGTCGGCGCTGCCCTCCCCCGATTCGAGCCGCCTGACCACGATGCGGAGACGATCGTCATGGGCTCCCTGGCAGAGCGTCGACGCTCGGGACTCTTGGTCGAGGAGCGCCGGCAACGCCAGGACTTCGAGAAGGATCTCGTCCGCCTGCCTGGGTTCTACTCCCATGGATTGACCCGCGAGCAGTACGAGAGGGAGTGAGCACTCTGTCCACCAACCGCCGTGCTCATTGTCGGCTGACGGCTCGGGTGATGCCGGCGACCACGGTTGTGGCCAGGATCCAGCCTGCCGCGATCAGTAGATAGGCGAGCCACTGGTAGAGGCCGTGGGGGTTGAACGCCTTCTCCTGGCCGAAGTCGATGATCGGCAGGAGTAGGTCGAGCGTGTAGATCAGGGCGTTGAAGTCTGGTGCCTTGCCGGGTTCGACCGGCTGAGGGTGGTGGAGGCCGTAGACGACCGTTCCGGTGAGGAGGAGCGCTAGAAGCCAGGCCATGGCGCGTGTTGGTCTATAGCCGTAGCCGACGGCCACGTCTTGAACGGTGCCCCAGAGCTTGGCGTACCAGGACAGCGTTTTGCGGTGGCGGCGTTGCTTGGCCAGTTGCACGGCGCGGGCGCCGGCGTCGTCACCGACACGTCGGTACGCGGCGGAGAGTTGTTCGTAGGAGTGCGGCACGTAGCCGTCCTCGTCGCGCTCCAGCAGCTCTAGCCGCTCATCGGCGGGAAGCTGTGGACTAAGCGAGCTGAACGTAAGACCGTCGAGCTTGACGCTGGTGGGCCATGCGTCCGGAGTGGCGTGGATCAGGTCGAACTGTGAGCGACGCAGCCTCACTGAGCCGTCGATGGGTGCCGCGTTGTGCAGCCAGAGTTCGCCGATCGCGCAACCGCTAGCCCACAATGCCATTCCGTCGGGGTTGGACAGGCGAGCCTCGGTGAGGTCGAGGTGTCCGGGGATCTTCGCCCCGCGCAGATTGACCGCGCCGCTGGTGCGGAGCCGCGAGGCGCTCAGATTTGATCCGACCTTCAGATTCTCGGCGTCCAAGGCGGTACGGCCTGGCTCGCTCAGTTCGGCCTCGTCCAGGTAAACGGCCCCAGCGATGGTTGCTCCGGCCAACCTGACCGTTCCGTGCGCCACAAGGTGCGATCCCGAGACGTCATCGTTGATGGTGGCGTGGTTGAGCTGCAGGGTCGGTTTGCGTTCCAAGTCGTCAGAGCGTGCCCGACCGAGGTGTGCTTCGTCGAGGAAGAAAGCGCCAGAGATGCGCGCACCACCGAGCCGTACTTCGCCGGGGATACGTGAGCCGGTGATCCGGAGGACGCCGTCAACGCGGATGGTGGCAGCGTCTAGAGCTGGGAGGTAGCACTCGCTGAAGTTGAGCTGGCGGACCGCCATGGCGTACAGGAGCGGAGCGCGTTCGAAGTAGCAGCCCCAAAAGCGAACCGCGTAGGGGACCGCCGCGAACCTCAAATCCAGCTGGCCGGAGATACGTACGCCCGCCAGGCGCAATGCCGCGACCTCCCCGTCAGCGGGACGGCCGGTGAGAAGGAGCTTCCGGAGCACCTCGGCGCGTACGGTCCGATCGGGACCCCAGGAACGGCCTTCCTCGGCCTTATCGTTGCCGGCGTCAGGGGACTCGACGTCCCGGCCGCGTGGAAACGCATCCCACACTTCCCGCTCGAAAGGTGTCAGATTGGCGATCTTCATCGGCCGGACCTTCTCGCGACGACGGCTGTCATGTCAACGGATCGGCAGTGGACATGTGGGACCTGAACAGATCACGAGGTGGAACTCTCATACGCCACGATCATGGATGGCCCGACCACCGCGGCGACTTCAGGGAGAAGATTCGCGCTCGCGACGGACGTAGTCGAGGTATTCGTCTTGAACCACGCCAAGGTTGACCCATCGGCCTCGCATCGCTGAGGTGAGCTCTTCGGCCAGCGATATCGCTGTCCCAGCGCCCTCCGATTGCGCGCTAGGCGGGGCGTGCCGATGGCGGCGCGCGGGATGGTTCGGTAGTAGAGCCCCGTGGTAGGGATGGCGGGCATGAGCGAGACGCCCATCCCATACGCCGGCTACCACGACGGCCCCACTCGGGTCCTGCGGCTCCACACACGCCGCGGGGTAGTTGCCAAGGCCGGCGTCACCGTCGGTATCGACGGCGCCCATTACCATCAGCGTTGGGGTAGGGCGGCCTTCGAGATCCCGGCGGACAAGCCAGTGCACGTTGTCGTTTCACAGGGAGGCGGCCAGATTGGCGTCGCCGCCACGGTACTCACCCCCGAGCAGCCATCTGAGCTGGAGTACCGCGGTCCTGCGGCCCTGTACCTCGCAGGCACCATCGGAGCTCCCGGCACTGTGAAGCAGCGAGGCTGCCTGGTACAACTCGCGATCTTCGCTCCTCTTTCCCTTATGGCGCTGACGCTCGTGATCACGATCGGCATCCTTCTGTCCCGATGACCGCCGACCCGGCTCTGATGCCGCACCCACCGCAGATTCGTGGGAAGTCCATAGAGAGGCCTGGGCGGACGCTTCGAGCTTCGCTCCTGGACCGCGCCCCTGCCGACCCATCGGCCTCGCACCGCTGAGGTGAGCTCTTCGGCCGGCGACATCGCTGTCCCAGCATCATCGGTCTGGCCGATCTGAGGCTGTAACCAGCATGATCAGGATGGGATCGGCTCATTGGCGCCCCCGACCGGGTGGGCTGCCGCACGTGCCCATAGCCAGGTGATCTTGGTCGCTGCTACCGTGCCTGCGGCAGATCCTGGGCAGGGACGCACGAAACGGAGTCTCATGCGCAAGTCGAAGCGGACGATGGCCCTCGCGCTCAGCGGTTTGGGCATGGCCGCGGCAATGGTGTCCGTGACCGCTCCGGCCGAAGCGGCCACCACGCCGAGCGGGGCGTGCGGTAGCGGTTATTACCAGATCGATCACCACGCCCTGGGCACGGTGGCCGACATCTACCTGTTCTACAACGGGTCGTCCAACTGCGCCGTCACCTGGGTGAGGAACCCGACCGGGACCAAGAGATACGACCTGCGAGTGCATATCGATCGGCAGAGTGACCTCGTATCGGCCCCCGATGCCGGCTATTACTATTACTACGCCGGCCCGGTCAAACTCAGCGCTGCGAAAACGTGCATTTCGTGGGGTGGCTTCGCCGAAGGCATTCAATGGGCGTCCGGCTGGTCGCACTGTGGCTGATCGATGAACGGCCAGGTGCGGCCGACCCCGGGACGATGATCGTGGAGGCCGCGGGGAGCGGTATGGCCGGCGGAGAGTGAGTCAGTGGAGCCGGGCGGGTGCGCTGCCGAGGATGCTCGCGGCCGCGTACCCTTCTACCGTCCCGACCTGGAGGACGGAATGCTGTTGCCGCTCACTCGGAACAAGGCCGAGCTCATCGAGGTCGTCCGGATCACGGACCCCGCCCGACACCTGATGTCCGATGAGCTGACGGGCGACACCGTCGCCGTCTGGGAGGGGGACGACGTCACGCAGGCTTTGGCGCTTGTGGCGGAGCTACCGGGCAGCGAGCCCTACCGCTGTTTCCTCCCCGGCTGGGGGATCCGGGCACACGGGTCCACCGATCTGCTCTTCGAGATCGCCTTCTGTTTCCGCTGCCACGGCGCCCGCCTCTGGGGCCCGGATCTTCCTCCCGAGCAGCGAGGGCAGACGTTCGACGGAGGAAGCCCCACCGCCCTGGAACTCCTACGACGGTTCCGCTCCTGTCTGCCCGACTGAAGAAAGCAGGCGGTTGAAAGAGCCGGCCCGCCCCTCTTGAGGCGGACCGGCTCGTTGTCATCCGCGCCAGGGCGTGGATGGGATTGGGTCAGTTGCCCTGACGCCGGAGGCGCGTGGCCTGTGTGCTGGCCCGCCTGGCCCGCTCCATGGCGAAGCCCTCCGCCTCGTAGTCGCCGATGCCGCGCATGATGTCGGCGTGCCTGCGGTGATGCGCCGCTTCCTGGCCCTTTTCGACTGAGGGCCGCGTTTCGTTCGGTCGACTCATGGCCGATTCCTTTCTGCTCTTCTTCGCCCGCTCGGGCGTTGTGCCGCCGGGCGGCCGACCCTGTTGGGCCGGCATGGATGACCGTGCGAAAGCAGAGGGAATCGGCAAGTGTTCGCGCTGGTAGGCGGACGGCCCGCCGGGATTCCCGGCGGGCCGTCGCTTGAGTTGCGCTCAGGTCAGTCGTTGTCGGAGGACGGGATGTACGCGCCGGGGACCTGGTCCGGGGCGTAGATCTTGGTCTCGCCCGGGTAGGGCTTGGTCCACCCGTGCGCCTCGTACCAGGAGAAGTGGTTCATCTGCTCGGGGTTGGCGGAGTCGGCCTTGGCGTTCGGCCCGGTGAACGGCTGCTTCGCCTTCCAGGCCTGCCACTTCGCCGCCACCGGCTGCTCGGCCGCCGGCACCTTCGCCGACGGTACGGCCGCGGCCTTGGGGTTCTGCGCCGCCGGGGTGTCCAGGCCACAGCTCGGCGGGGTCGACAGACCCAGGGTCAGCGAGGTCCGGTTGGGCAGCGCGGTGAACGGCGTGAAGTCGGGCTTGTTGGTGAACGCCGCGCTCATCGGGGTCGCGGCGCTGTCCTTCTGGTTCATCGGGTGGATCCCGAGGATCTGCTCGATGGTCCGGATCATCGTGATCTGCGAGTAGTAGTGGCTGTCGACGGTGCCGTGCTGGGACCA
Organism: Actinoallomurus sp. NPDC052308; assembly: GCF_040679195.1. Classification (NCBI taxonomy): domain Bacteria; kingdom Bacillati; phylum Actinomycetota; class Actinomycetes; order Streptosporangiales; family Thermomonosporaceae; genus Actinoallomurus; species Actinoallomurus sp. NPDC052308. The sequence continues at coordinate 54,931 of NZ_JBFAUM010000035.1, forward strand.
GGGGCTGATGATCTGGATCGGGGCCCGGTGGCCGTCGACGTGGTCGGTGCCGGCCTGGGAGTCGTCCTCGACCACGAAGATCGCGGAGTCCTTCCAGTACTTGCTGTGCGTGATCTCGTCGACGATCCGGCCGACGGCGAGGTCGTTGTCCGCGACCTGGGCGGGCCCGCTCGGCGGACCGCCGGTGTGGTCGCTGGAGAGCCAGAACATGTTGAGGTTGGACGGCCCGTTCTGCTCGAAGTCACGCTTCCAGATCTCGTACCGGTAGATGTCCGGGACGCTGGTGTCGAACTTCGGGAAGCCGTGCACCGACACGTTGTTGAGTGACGGGATCGGCGAGGTCGAGTCCAGGGGGTAGGTCGTGTCCTGGCCGGTCGTCGCCATGGTCTTGGTGTCGCAGTACAGGTTCTGCCAGGTCGCTCCGGACGGCTTGGTGAGGAACTGCTGGAACTCACCGAAGTCCCGTACGGTCTTGCCCGCCGCCTGCGCACCGGTCCAGAGGAAGCCGGTCCGCTGGTGGCCGAGGGCGTCGTCCTCGGTGTCGTAGCTGCGGGCGTACTCACCGGCCGAGGACTCGGTGTACTCCGGGTTGTCGGCCTGCATGAGCCAGTTGTGACCCTCGGCGGAGTTCGTGCCGATGTCGTAGGTGTTGTCGTACAGTCCGAACTGCTTGGCCAGCGCGTGCTGGTTCGGCGTCACGTTCTCGCCGTACTGGGCCAGCGTCGGATCGCCGTTGCCCTCCGGGATGTCACCGTAGACCTGGTCGTAGGTCCGGTTCTCCTTGACGAGCATGAAGACGTGCTTGATCGTCGAGGGGTCGCCGAGCCGCTGTGGGACGGCCACGGCGTGCGCGGAGTGGCCCTTGGCGATCTTGACGTCGTTGTTGCCCCAGCCGTTCTGCTGGAAGACCTTCCACGTCTCGGACCTGATGGCCCTGTCGCTCGGCAGCTTGAACCGCTGCAGGCTCGACGTGGTGTCGTGGGTGGCGTGCCCGGCGGCGGTGGTGGGGCGGCGGGCGTCGATACCGCGGGTGTTGGAGACCAGCACGTCGTCGCCGACGGTGGTGATCTCCGCGGGGAAGTAGTCCGTCGGGAGCAGGCCGACGTAGCTGACCGGCTCCAGCGGCTTCCGGAACCGGTAGACGGCGACGGCGTTGGCGCGGCCGAGCGTCACCAGCAGGTGGCCGTCGCCCGTGAGCGTCACCGCGTCAGGCTCGTAGCCCACCGACGCCTCCGGCCACGGCTGGGTGGCGATCGTCTGGACGACCTTGTTCTTGGCCGTGTCGATGACGGACACGCTGTTGGTGGCGGTGTTGGTGACGAACAGCGCCCCGTTCTTGGCGTACAGGGCGGTCGGGTGCAGGCCGACGTCGATGCTCGAGGGGGCGGCGGCCGGGTTCGCCAGGTCGATGACGCTGACCGTGCCGGTGGTGGTGGCACCGGTCGCCGGGTTGGCCAGCACCTGGGTGTTGTAGGAGTTGATCGTGGTCTCGCCGGGCTTCGCCGGGCGGCCGCCCTCGTTGCTGACGTAGAGCCTGCCGCCCACCAGCGCCAGGCCGCGCGGGGCGTTGCCCACGGTCCAGCTCTGCTGGATCGCGCCGGTCGCCGCGTCGATGGCGACCACGCGGTTCTGGCCGTTGACGGCGGAGTACACGGTCTTGCCGTCGGCCGAGAACACCGCCTGAGCCACCAGCGCGTGCTTGGGCCCGTCCACCGGGATCTTGATGGACGTCGGGTTGGCGAGCGTGCCGTCCGGGTTCACGGTGAACCTGGTGTAGCCGTCGGTCTGGCCCAGCCACAGCTGCGAACCGTCGGGCGAGTACGTGGGGCCCTCCTGGCCCACGTCGTTGCCGCTGATCTTCAGGTCGGCGGCCTTGTTGTTGCCGACGAGCTGCTGCACCTTCCAGTTCTTCAGGTCCAGGATGGCGAGCGCCATCCCACCGTCGGTGACCGCGGCCGCGACGTGGGTGCCGTCCGGACTGACCGAGGACGACATGATCTTGCCGTTGTTGATGACGAGGCGCTCGCCGATCGGGTCGATGTACTGGTCGCTGGACACGACCAGGCCCTTCTTGGTGGTCTGGCCGACCTGATCGGTGCCGAAAATCCTGGTGGAGGCGTACGAGACGCCTCCGCCGGCGATGGCGAGAGCCGCGGTGCCGGCCGCCACGACGCGGATCCGGTGGGTGGTGCGTTTTTCGAAGAACCCGATACGGGACTTCTTGACGCGCTGGCGGGTCACGTGCATGAATCAATCCTTCGAAGCGCTTGCGAGCAGATCGACGTTCCCGTCGAACTGCCACAGAGGGTTAGGTGCGTCCCCGGTGGGGGTGCGCACCTGGAAATAGCCGTTCACCTCCTTGGGTCCGTCTCCGTCGGCGACGTACCGCCCGTCCGCGGTCACGTCGAGCTGGTAGATGGCGCTGCCCACGGCGGTCGCGCCGGGAAGGTGCCAGGACACGACACATCGCCAGTCGTTGCCCGGACCCTGGTCGAGGACCCGGTCGCCGCCCTTGTCGCAGGACGCGGTGGCCCGCAGCTGCGCCTCGGTGACGTCCGGGCGATGGAGCTCCCGCGTCTGCACGCGGTAGAGGTGGGCGTACGCGGTGGCGAGCGAGTCCTGCACCTTGGCCTGCTCGATCCCGGAACCCTTGGTCGAGGTCGCGCCGGTGAGCACGACGAAGGTGAGGGCGACCAGGCCGGCCAGCGGCAGCGCCCCCGCCAGGAGGACGCGACGGCCCGACCCGTCGTACGTCAGGTCGGTGAAGTCGCGGCGCAGGAACAGGCGGTACGCCAGCGCGGTGGCGACGACCGCCCATGCCAGGCTCACCGCGAGACCGACGAGGAGAGGGCCCACCTGCGCCGGGCTGGTGAAGAGCCCGCGCCAGGCGAAGAAGGCGTGGCTCGGCAGGGCCAGCCGTACGGCCACCGGCAGCGGCAGCAACTGCGCGAGCTGCAGCGCGAAGGCGAGGAGCGCGGGCATCAGCAGCCCCATCGTGGAGCGGCCCAGAGCGACCGAGCCGAGGAGGCCGATCGCCGCGAACGCCAGCGTCGGTGCCAGCACGCAGGCCCACGCCAGCAGGACCGTACCGGCCGCGTCCGCCGGGGAGAGGAGATGGCCGTCCAGTCCGACGAGCGGTCGGTTGCCGACCGCTGCCAGGCCGCCGGCGATGCTCGACCCGGCCAGTCCCACCACCAGCAGCAGGAGCACGGTGAGGCTGGCGAGACCCTTCGCCACGAAGATCCGCTTCGGCGAGCGGACGGCCACGAGGAGGTGACGCCAGGTGCCCAGCCGGTCCTCGGCCGCGAAGACGTCGCCGGCGACCAGCGCGGTCAGCAGCGGGAGCGCCCAGCTACGCGAGAAGTCCAGTACGACGAGCGACCCCGCCCAGCCGGTCGCGTGCATCCAGCGGCCGAAGACCGTATCGGCGGGCAGCGTGCTCTGCAGGCTCACCGCGGCCACGAAGCCCGCGGGTGCGATCCAGCAGGCGAGCAGCAGGACGCGGGTCCGCCACTGGGAGAGCAGCTTCACCAGCTCGAACCGGTAGCCCCGCAGCACCGGCGCCGGCCGGGCCTCGACCGGGGGTGACGTGACAGTGGTGGTCACGGGGCCTCCTTCGTCGGCGGGGTGACCAGGGTGCTGTGCCTGCCGGTTCCCTCGCTTCGCTCGGTCACGGGCCCTCCTTCGTCGGCGGGGTGACCAGGGTGCTGTGCCTGCCGGTTCCCTCGCTTCGCTCGGTCACGGGCCCTCTCCCTCGTCGGTCTGCTCGGCCCCGGTGAGGGCCAGGAACGCGGCCTCGAGCGGCGACACCACGGGTGCCAGCTCTCGTACCGCCACGTCGGCCCGTACGAGCCGCACCACCAGTTCCTCGATGGCCGGCACCGGCCCGCGGACCACCAGTACGTCGGCGTCCGGCTGCTGGACGCCGCCGCGGCCGGGCGGTACGCCGAGCCCCGGCGTCTCCAGCGCCACCCGGTGGGCGGCCGCCGCGTCGGAGGTGACCAGCCGGTAGTCGAGTTCGCCGCTCTCGGCGGCGAGCTTGGTCACCGGCCCGGAGAAGACGACCCGCCCGGTGGCGAGGACGGTGACCTCGGAGCACAGCACGGTGAGGTCGTCCATTCGGTGGCTGGAGAGGACCACGGCGGTCCCGTCCGCGGCGAGCCCGGTGATGACGCGGTGCACGTGGTGCTTGCCGGCGGGGTCCAGGCCGTTGGCCGGCTCATCGAGCACGAGCAGCCGCGGTCTGGTGAGCAGCGCGGCGGCCAGGCCGAGCCGCTGGCGCATGCCGAGCGAGAATCCCCGGATCCGGTCGTCGGCGACGTCGGTGAGTCCGACCTGCTCCAGTGCCGCGTCGACGCCGCCGGTGCGACCGGCGTCGTACCCGCGTAGTGCGGCCAGGGCGGAGAGGTTCTGCCGTGCGGTGAGCGACGGGTAGAGCCCGGGCCCGTCCACGAAGCCCGCGACGCCGTCGGGGACGGCGAGCGTCCGGCCGACCGGCGTGCCGAGGATCTCGAGGCGACCGCTGTCCGGGACCGCCAGGCCCAGCAGCAGTCCCAGGAGCGTCGTCTTGCCCGCGCCGTTCGGGCCGACCAGGCCGTGAACCTGCCCGCTCGCCACGTTCAGGTCGACACCGTCGAGTGCGACCACATCACCGAAGGTCTTCTTGATCCCGCTACCCCGGACTGCCGGGTTAATCTCCATGGCGGTCGCCTCCCGCTTGATCTTCGGCAAGAGGAAGCTAGAGATCAAGGTTTGACTTGGGGCGGCATACAGTCGAACTTTGGGCAAACGACACCAAATCAGGTGATACGCCTTAACCTGGCGATCCCCCGGTTGTATGGATCAACACGTCGAATATGGCGCGCGATGGCAGGCGACCAACCGATCAGGAATCAAGAAGCGCTGGTCAGTGCGCTACGCCTAGCGTCATGGGCATGGACATCACCATTCTCTGGACCTTCCTCCCGCACGACGACCCCGAGGCCTCCCTGGGCTTCTACCGCGACACCCTCGGCTTCGAGGTCCGCAATGACGTCGGAAACGGCAAGATGCGCTGGATCACGGTCGGCCCCGCCGGCCAGCCCGCGACGTCCATCGTCCTGCACCCGCCGGCCGCCGAGCCCGGCATCACGGAGGACGAGCGCCGCACCATCACCGAGATGATGGCCAAGGGCACCTACGGGCGCATCGTCCTGGCCACCGCCGACCTCGACGGCACCTTCAAGCGGCTGCAGGCCGGCGGCGCCGAGGTCGTCCAGGAGCCGACCGAGCAGCCGTGGGGGCTTCGCGACTGCGCCTTCCGCGATCCCGCGGGCAACATGATCCGCATCAACGAGCTGGGCTGACCCGGCCGCGTACCGCCTCAGCCGGCGTTCGCCAGGCGGACCCGCAGCACGCCCTCGCGTACGTCGGTATCGAACGTCGGCTGCGGCGCGGTGGCGGGTCCGTGCGCGACGGCGCCGTCCGACAGCCGGAAGACGCTGCCGTGCCAGGGGCAGGTGACGCACCCGTCGTCGACCTCGCCGTCCGAGAGCGGCCCCGACAGGTGGCTGCACCGGTCGGCGAGGACGTCGGCGTCGTCGCCGCGCCGGACGATCAGGAGCGGCACCTCGCCGAGCATCCTGCGGGCGGGCCGCCCGTCGGGGAGGTCGGCGATCGGGCCGAGGGCGTGCCAGCCGGGCTCGACCAGGTGCGGCACCTCCTCGGCGTGGTTCACGCCGCCGGCCTGGCGGAAGGAGATGTGCCCGCCGAGCAGCGCACCGAGGCCGGCGGCGGTCAGGCCGGCGTAGCGCAGGGCCCTGCTCCTGCCGGCGGCGCGCGTCGCCAGGGACGCGCCGTACAGGCCGATGGCCGCGGTGTTGGTCGCCGCGTGGACGACTCCGACCCGCATCTGCTGCTCGTGCTGCTCGGCCCAGTCGGTGAGGCCGGCGAGCACGGCGGGCGCCGAGGCCAGCAGCCCGAACCCCGCGAGCCGGCGGGCGGCGCGGTCGTTCCCCGGCCGCAGGTCGAGCACACCGGCGGACAGCCAGGCGCCGACGGACGCCTGGACGAGCATCGGGTGCACGGGGTGGCCCCACCACGTGCCGTGCAGGATGTCGCGGAACGCTCTCGGCCGCAGCCGTCGTGCGGCCTTCTGACCCGGCGCCACGGCGCGATCGAGGACCTCGGCGTTCTCCAGCCTGCTGAGTATGCCCATGAGCGGGCAGGCTTCCCCGGATATCGCGATCGAACCGTCCGCCGAAGCCGCGCGCATCGGACACCTGGAGTCGTGATTCGGTCACGCGTCGGCGCGTTTCCGTTGTCGCTCGGGAGTATCGCGGTACCGATGGCCTCGATGGTCCCGGTGATCGGACCATCGAGGATCGCGACTCAGGGGGGATCAGTGATCAGAAAGCTCACCGCGACCGGAGTGGTCGCGGCGGCGGCCGCGGGATTCATGCTGCTCGGCGGCGCCGCTCAAGCCGAGCAGCACTCCGCCGGCCAGACGAACCACCGGCCGACCGCGTACTCGGCGCACCACTCCGGCTGGACGCCGAGGCGCCACCGGCATCACTGGCACGGTTGGGGCTGGTGGCGCCACCGGAACCACCGCGGGCACCGCTTCCACGTCCAGCACTAGGCCGGAGCCCGGCTCCTGCCGCGAAGGTCGCCGTGGCCCGCCCGTCCCACGACGGGCGGGCCACGGCGCTGTCCGGGGCTTTGCTCGGTCGGAGGCCGATCGGCCGGACACGCTTTATGTCGTTGATGGCCGTGATCCGGGGGTAAGAGGGGCTCGCTGAGGCCTTTCGACAGGAGACGCCGTGAATGATGCCAAGACCGCGTTCGTATTGGGTGGTGGTGGGCTACTGGGCGCCCACGAGGTCGGCATGCTGCGGGCGCTCGCCGAGGCGGGGATCCGGCCGGACCTGATCGTGGGGACCTCGGTCGGCGCCTTCAACGGGGCGTTCGTGGCTTCCGACCCGGCGGACGCCGCCGACCTGCTGACCAAGGCCTGGCAGGGCGAGGGGGCGGGCTCGGTGTTCGCCGGGTCGTTCCTCAGCCGCGTCTCGACCCTGATCCGTTCCGGCACGCATCTGCACTCGACGGATCTGCTGGCGACCGCGCTGGACGCGCTGATCCCCGCCGACCGGATCGAGGACCTGGCCGTGCCGTTCCACTGCGTGGCGGCCAACATCGAACGCGCCGAGGCGCGGTGGTTCACCAGCGGTCCGCTCGTCCCGGCCGTGCTGGCCTCGTGCGCGGTCCCCGGCGTCCTGCCGCCGGTCCGCATCGGCGACGAGCACTACTACGACGGCGGCCTGGTGCACAGCATCCCCATCGGCCGTGCCCTGCGGGAGGGGGCCCGGACGGTGTACGTCCTGCAGGTCGGCCGGATCGAGACCCCTCTCACCGCGCCGACCAAACCCTGGCAGGTCGGGCTGGTCGCCTTCGAGATCGCCCGGCGGCACCGGTTCGCCGAGGAGATGGCCGAACTGCCCGATGACGTCACCGTTCACGTTCTGCCCACCGGGTCGACCGGCCAGGCCGCGGGCCTGTCCCAGTTGCGCTACCGCGACTCCTCGCGGGTCGAGGCGCACATCGAGCGGGCGTACGTGGCGAGCCGCGAGTACCTGTCGGATCTGTCGGATAGCTGACCTCCCGTGCTGCCCCCGCGGTTCGTCCGGCGTCTGCTCTTCATCCCGCTGCTGTTCGCGGTGGCGGCGGTGGCGGTGGCGGCGGTTCCGGTGCTGCTGCTCGTCGGGGCGGTGGCCGCGCGCCGCCGCCACCGGTTCCTGCGGATCACGGTCATCGCGGTCTGCTGGCTCGTCCTCGAGTGCGTCGTGCTCACGGCGTGCCTGGGCCTGTGGGTGGCCGGCGGGTCTCCCGAGGCGGTACGCGCGCGGCACTACGCGCTGTGCGGATGGTTCCTCACCCACATGTACGACGTCGCGGCCCGGATGCTCGGGCTCGTGGTCGAGGTCCAGGAACCGCTCGACGCGGTCTCCGGGCGGCCCGTGATCGTGCTCAGCCGGCACGGCGGGCCGGGGGACTCCTTCCTCATCGTGCACTACCTGCTCAACGTGTACGGGCGGCGGCCGCGGATCGTCATGAAGGCCGCCCTGCAGTTCGATCCCTCGGTCGACGTGCTGCTCAACCGGCTGCCGAACGTGTTCGTGCCGGACGGCTCCGCGCCGCGCGAGCGGGTGGTCGACGAGGTCGGCCGCCTGGCGGCCGGGATCGGCCCCGCCGACGCGCTGCTCATCTTCCCCGAGGGCGGGAACTTCACGCCGCGCCGCCGGGTGCGCGCGATCCGCCGGCTGCGGCGGCAGGGCCGTCCGGACGCGGCCGAACGCGCCCGGAACATGGCCAACGTCCTGCCGCCCCGCCCGGCCGGCTCGCTCGCGGCGATCGACGCCGCGCCGGACGCCGACGTCGTCTTCGTCGCGCATACGGGTGCCGACGACCTCCTGACCGCCGGGGACATCTGGGGGCGGATCCCGTTGGACCGGCCGCTGCGCGCGCGGTGGTGGCGGGTTCCGCGCGAGGAGATCCCCGAAGAAGGCAGGGAGCAGTGGCTGTTCGACTGGTGGGAGAAGATCGACGCCTGGATCACGGACAACCGCCCGCACCCCGCCGCTTAGGCGGACGGCGCGGTGCCGGAACCGCGGCCGGGTCAGGCGGCGTCGTCGGGTCGCGCCGCGACGACCGCCACCGTGGAGTACGGCATCGTGAAGCCGCCGCCGAGCGCGTCGATGGCGGCTCCGACGCTCTCCAGCACCTCCGCCACCTTCTCCGACGGAAGCCGGGTCATGTGCCCCTGGGTGGGGATCTGGTCCAGCCACTCGTCCCGCGTGTAGTGGTGTTCCCAGTCGAAACGCCACTGCTCCGGGTCGCCGAACCCGCCGACCTCGCGGATCCCGCCGGCGGCCTTGTCGATCATCATCTGGTAGGCGTCCAGGGCCGATCCGGTCGTCGGCATCCTGAAGGGGGAGTCGGGCGCCACCCGCCGGTAGACCGTGGCGAAGGCCTCCAGCACCTCGGCCGGGGGCTGGAACGCGTGCCAGAACGCCGCCAGCACTCCACCGGGACGCAGCGCCTGCGCCGCCTTGGCCGCCCCCGCGACCGGGTCGACCCAGTGCCAGGCCGTCGCGGCGACGATCGCGTCGAAGCGCCGCCCGGCGGGGTCCCAGGCCTCGACCGTCGCCACCTCGGTCTCGACCCCGCTGCGCCGCGCGAACTCGGCCATCCGCGCGTCGGGCTCGACGCCCAGGACGGCGCAGCCGGCCGCCTGGAACTGCCGGGCCGCCGTGCCGGTGCCGCAGCCGACGTCGAGGACGTCGCGCCCGGGAGCGGCGGCCACGATCCGCTCCACCAGGGCGTCGGGATAGCGGGGCCGGGTCCGGTCGTAACGTTCGGCGTCCACGCCGAAGGACTCCGCGATCTCTCGGGCCTGATGGGGCTGCCGCGAGGGGCCAGGCGCGTGTTCGGAAGGTAGAGTGGGCATGCGCCCACTATGAGTGGGCGCATGCCCACTCGTCAAGTCGTCCGGGAAAGGCGGGATAGCGGTGCCGACAGGAGTGGCCCTCCGTGATGTTCGTGAGCAGCTGTTCGACGCCGCCGAGCGAATCCTGTTGCGGGCCGGGCCGAGCGCGCTGACCAGCCGGGCCGTCACCATCGAGGCGGGCTGCGCCAAGGGGGTCCTGCACCGCCACTTCGCCGACTTCGACGCGTTCCTCGCCGAACTCGTGCTGGACCGTGCCGACCGGATGGCCGGTCAGGCGGCCGCCCTGCGCGACTCGGCCGGGACCGGCACCGTCGTCGGCAACCTCACCGGCGCGCTGACGGGGCTGTTCGAGTCGGTCGCCGTGGCCATCGTCGCCCTCATCACCTTCCGCGACGAGCTGCGCGCCCGGCTGCGCGAGACCTGGCCGGTCGGCGTGCCCATCCTGACGGACGCCGCCACCATGACCGCCTCGTATCTCGTCGCCGAGCGGGAGCTGGGCCGCATCGCGGCCGACGCCGAGGTGGACGCGCTCGCGCCGACCCTGATCGGGGCCGGCCACCTGCTGTTCGCCGACCGGAAGGGCGTCCCGCCGGAGCCCGAGGCCGTCGAGAAGGTCGTCACCACGGTCATCGGCGGCGTCCTGCGCGAACCCTCGGCGTGACCGTCGCGGACCGGGCCGCCGGCGGCGATCGAGCACCGTTGACGCGAACGGCCGCATGACTCATGGCCATGCGACCGTTCCGTGGCCGGTCAGCCGCCCGCCGGGCGGCGCGGGCTCACCTTCCGGCGCGGGAGATGAGCTGTCTCCAGGTGGCCGGGCCCACGACCCCGTCGACCGCCAGCGCCACCCGCTCCTGGAAGCGCCGGGTGGCGGTGTCGGTGTCGGGCCCGAAGACCCCGTCGACCTGGGCGGTGGACTTCAGGTCGCCGTGCTTGAGCAGCTCCGTCTGGGCCGCCTTGACGTACTCGCCCCGGTCGCCCGCGCGGACGGTCGAGCCGATCGTCGTGCCGTCGGTCAGCCGCTGCCAGGTCGTCGGGCCGACGACGCCGTCGACGGTCAGTCCAGCGATGCTCTGGAAGCCCCGTACGACGCTGTCCGTGGCCGGTCCGAACACCCCGTCGGCCGCGAGCGTGCGCCACTGGTCACGGGCGCCGCGCAGCAGGAACTGCAGCGCCGTCACGTCCGGACCCGTGCTGCCCTGTCGTAGGACCGGCCATGACACCGATGCCTGTTCGGTCATGCGATCCACCTCCCCATGGTGGTTCCCCCGCCGTTTCGCGGGGACATAGGGGAGACGCTCGCCTGACCAGCGAAGTTTCCGGTGGTCAATGACGAATCGCCGTTCGGTCAGTCGTTCCTGACCCTTCCGGAAGGCCGGACTTCGGGAGGACCGGCCGTCGAGCTGTCGCCATTTCGGTCAGGACGGTTATTCGCGACTTTTCCGGCTGCCCGGCCTCGTGAACGGCCTCCCGTGGCGGCGTACGGGCCGGGCAGATTCCGGCCCGGCCGCGCGGGCGCGATTCTGTCGTTGCCGAGTGCCAGGATCAGCCCATGTCGCCGGAAACGCTCAGGTCCGTCCTCCCCGCCCCCCTGGAAGATCCCGCAGCCGAACCGGCCGGCGGTGAGCGACCGGCCGAGACCCCGCGGATCGTCGCGGCGGAGCAGGCGCTGGCCGGGCGGCTCGACGGCGGGACGGATCAGGCGCTGGCCCGGATCCGGGACCAGAGCTACGACTCCCGCCCGACCCCGGAGCACTGGGAACGGCTGGCGGACTCGCCGTACGTCGGGTTCGCGCGGACCGCGCTGGAGGCCGCCGCCGCCCGGGCCGCCGCGATCCAGGCGGGGGAGCTTCCCTACGTCGCCGACAAGGCGTTCACCACCGAGGAGGTCGCGGTGCTCGGCCGGGCGTGCCGGGTCGCCCTCCTGCGCGACGAGCCCTGGCTGCCGGAGCTGTTCGACCGGCTCCTGCCGGCGATCGCGGTGGCGCCCACGCCGGCCCGCACCCTCCCGTCGCAGGCGCTGCTGTTCGAGCTGGCCCGGTCGGCGCAGGAGTTCCCGACGCCCGAGGCCGCGGCCGCGCTGCGCGCCGTCCGCGGCGTCGTCCGCCACGCCGGGGTGCCCAAGCAGCTCGACCGCAACCTGAAACGCGTCGACGCCGCGCTGAGCGAGCGCGCCGAGGTCGCCTTCCGGCTGCCCGACCTGGGGTTCGGCCCCGACGGCGTGCACCGCGGTGCGGTCGGCGACTACGAGGCGCGGATCACGGTCGGCGAGGACGTCGCGCTGACCTGGCACCACAGCGACGGGCGGGAGCTGCGCGGGGTGCCCGCCGCGGTCCGGCGTGACCACCCCGAGCGGCTCAAGGAGCTGCGGGAGCTCGTCAAACGGACCCGCGCCCACCTCACGACGCTCACCCGTGCCCTGGAGGCCGCGCTGCTCGCCGAGGCCGGGCAGGCGTACGGCCGGTGGCGGACGGAGCAGGCCGGGCACCCGATCGGCCGCCCCCTCATCGAACGCCTGCTCTGGGAGGTCGAGGTCGGCCCCGGGCAGTGGCGCGCCGGCCTGCCGGTCGAGGGCGGCCGGCGCTTCCTCGACGCCGCCGGGGAGCCCTGGGCCGTGGTGGACGAGGATGCCGTCATCCGGCTGTGGCATCCGGTCCGCGCCACTCCCGAGGAGATCCGCGCCTGGCGCGACCACCTGACCGAGCGGCGGATCCGGCAGCCGTTCAAGCAGGCCTTCCGGGAGATCTACCTGCTCACTCCGGCGGAGCGCGAGACCAGGGGCTATTCCAACCGGTTCGCCGCGCACATCCTGCGCTTCCGTCAGCTGTACGCGCTGATGAAGGGCCGCGGCTGGGAGCCGGCCATGCTCGGCCCCTGGGACGGCGGGTACGAAGGGGAGGCGACGCGCGTGCTCTCCGGTCGAGGCTGGCGGGGGCGCCTGTTCCTGGAGTACGCCGACCCCGCGCAGTATGAGGACCTGGCCGCCACCGACCAGGTCCGGTTCGAGCGCCGCACGGACGGCGAGTGGCGCGAGGCGGCGCCGGACGAGGTGCCGCCCGTGGTCTTCAGCGAGCTGATGCGCAACGTGGACCTGTTCATCGGCGTCACCTCGATCGCCGCCGACCCCACGTGGACCGACCGGGGAGCGGACCGGCTCCGGGCCTACTGGCACGACACCGGCTTCGGCGACCTCGGCGCCGCCGCCGAGGTCCGCCGGGACGCGCTGGCCCGGCTGCTGCCCCGCACCCGGATCGCCGAGCGCGCGGAGCTGACCGGCCGGTTCCTGCGGGTCCACGGGACGCGGCGCACGTACAAGATCCATCTCGGCTCGGCCAACATCCTCATGGAGCCGGACGACGCCTACCTCTGCATCGTCCGCTCGCCCGGCGACGCCGCCGGGGACCTGTTCCTCCCCTTCGAGGACGAGCGGCTGTCGCTGATCCTCAGCAAGGCGTTCCTGCTGGCCGACGACGAGAACATCACCGACCCGGACATCCTGCGGCAGATCGAGCGGAGCGCCCCATGGCAGGCGTGACCTTCCGGGACGAGACGGCGACCGGCCGGCGGCTCGACGAGATGTCCCTGCCCGGCCTGCCGGACCGGGTCACGGTCCGCGACCTGATCCGGCTCCGGGTGCGCGAGGAGGTCGCGCGGCACAACGCGCGGCCGTCCCGCCACTTCCGCGGTCTCGTACGGCCGGAGGACGCGGAGGTGGAGCTGAACGGCTACCGGCTGCGCGAGCGGCGGCCGATCGACTGGGAGCGGCAGGCCGACCTGGCCGAGCGGGCCTTCCGGCGCAACGGCTTCTTCCTGCTGGTCGGCGACCGCCAGGCCGACGATCTGGACCAGGTCGTCGAGCTCTCGGCGGACACGGAGGTCGTCTTCATCAGGCTCGTCCAACTGGTCGGAGGCTGAGCCCGTCCGTCTGGTTTGGCGTCGAAGTGATCCCCCGGTAGAGTTACGGATGTCGGCAGGCGGGACGGACCGGTCCGGACCTGGCAGGCCGACAGGGTCCCTCCGGGTGGCACCGGAAGCGACCCGCTTCTCATGTGGGGTCCGGGTTCGCCAAAACCCGGTTCGTACAAGGGGAGAACGTCCGCTAAGCTGGGCGTCGCCCGCACGGGAGACCGAGCAGGCAAACACGAGGTCCCGTCGTCTAGTGGCCTAGGACGCCGCCCTCTCAAGGCGGTAACGCCGGTTCAAATCCGGTCGGGACTACACAGGTCGAAGGCCTGACCACCCTCGGGTGGTCAGGCCTTCGACGTTTTCCGGAGGCCGCCGGCTCAGGCGCGGGTTCGATCGTTTCCCGGCGGTCCCGCTCGGGCGCGGGCTTCGCTTCTCCGCGACTCTCTGTTCGGGCGCGGGCTTCGACGTTTCCTGCGCTCCCCGCTCGAACGGGCTACGCGTCGCCGGCCGCGGCGGTGAGCAGCGCGACGGCCTCCTCCCGCGACATGGCGGCGCCGCGTGCAAGAGCGGTGTCGAACGCCTCCGCGCCGATGAGCTCGCGCGCCCGGGCGGTGACAGGGGCGACGTCCGGATCTCCCGCCAGGGAGAGGCCGCGCAGCGCGCTTCCGACGCCGAGGAGGAGAGCGGCCCGCTCGCCCTCGCCCCGGAGCACCGCCGACCCGGCCAGGGCCTCGGCGCCGTGGGACAGGATCCGGAAGTCGCTCTGCGGGAGGCCGGCGGCGAGCGCCTGACGGAACCGGGCCTCGGCCTCGACGGCATCGCCCGCGGCCTCGGCGATCCGGCCGAGCCCGATCAGCGCCATCGCCCGGCTGTAGCGGACGATGAACCCCTCCGCCATGCACCTGTCCAGCGCGGCCTCGAAGTGACGACGTGCCTCCGCCGGATCGCCGCGGAGCCGGGCGACCTCCCCCAGGCCGATCAGGGTGTCCGCGATCGTCTCGGCCCCACCCGACCGGCGGGAGAGGGCGTGGGCGCGCTCGTAGTTCTCCCGGGCGGCGTCGAGGTCACCGCGGCGGACCAGCATCTCGGCGCGCAACTGCAGGCAGCCCGCCATGTCCTCGGCCGAGTCGAGCCGCCGGATGTGCTCGTACGCCTCGTCGAGCAGGGTCTGCGCCGCCTCCCAGTCACCGCGCCACACGGCGAGACGCGCGCGTTCCCCCAGCATCGCCGACAGTCCCCAGCGATCACCGAACGCGCGGAATCCCACCTCGCCCCGCGCGAACTCGCGCTCGGCCTCGGCGAGGTCGCCGACGAGGATCTGGCGGTACGCGTAACCGAAGTGGCGAAGGGCGCGGGACCACGGATCCCGGCCCATCCGCGCCTCCTGCAACTCGATGTTGGCCGCGGTGGGCCCGCCGTTGATCGCCCACAGGAGGGTGGACATCGGCCGCAGCGTCGGCCGGTCCGAGCCGAGGCCCGCCATGATCGAGTCGATCCGCCGCCGGTAGCCGTCCAGGGCCGGATCGTCGCCGCCGCCGTGCAGGGCGAGCATGACGCACAGCGCGTACTCCTCGCCCGCCCCGGCCGGCGGCTCGTCGCCGATCAGGGCGAGCAGCTCGGTGGCCGTCGACCCGCCCTCGCTGCGCAGCCCGCGCAGCCACCAGTAGGCCGCCATCGCCGCCAGCATCCGCAGGGCCCTGGCGTGATCGGTGCGCACCAGCAGGCGGAGTGCGGTCAGCAGGTTGCCGCGCTCGGCGTTCAGCCGGGCCAGCCACTCGAGCTGCTCGGTCCGGCGCAGGTGGGGTTCGGCCGTCTCCGCCAGCTCCAGGAAGTACGCGGCGTGCGCCGCGCGGACGCGCTCGGCCTCGCCGGCCTCGGCCAGCCGCTCGGCGCAGAACTCACGGATGGTGTCGAGCATGCGGCACCGCCCGCCGTCGCCCTCGACGAGGGACTTGTCGGCGAGGTCGGTGAGCAGGTCGTCGACCTCGTCCTGGGCGAGCCCGCAGATCCGCGCCGCCGCCTCCGGCGTGGCGCCGCCCGCGAACACGGTCAGCCGCCGGGCGACCAGGCGTTCGTCCGCGTCGAGCAGGTCCCAGCTCCACTGCACCACGGCGCGCAGGGTGCGGTGGCGGGGCGCCTTGGTCCGGTCGCCCCGCGACAGCAGCCGGAACCGGTCGTACGGGGCCGCCCCGGAATCCTCGGCGCCCTCGGCCGCTCCGAGGCGGGCGGCGACCTCCTCGACGGTGAGCGTACGCAGCCGGGCGGCGGCCAGCTCGATGGCGAGCGGCAGCCCGTCGAGCGCGTCGCAGACGCGCGCCATGACGGCGACGGTGGCGGCGTCCAGCTCCAGACCGGGCCGTACGGCGGCCGCCCGATCGGCGAACAGTCGTACGGCGGGATAGGCGAGCGCGTCGGCTGGATCCGCGCCGAGCGGGGGCGCGGCGAGCGGCGTCAGCGGGCACAGCGCCTCGCCGGTGATGCCGAGGGCCTCCCGGCTGGTCGCCAGCACCCGCAGGCCGGGGCAGGCGCCGAGCAGCTGGTGCACGAGCCCGGCCGCCTCGTCGATCACGTGCTCGCAGTTGTCCAGGATGAGCAGGAGGTCACGGTCGGTGAGGGCCTCGACGAGTCGTCCCGCCGGGTCGGGACGCGAGCCGAGGGGGGTGGCCATCAGGCCCGCCTCCCGTACGCCCAGCGCGTCGATGACCGTCTGCGCCACCGTGTCATCCGGGCCCGCGCCGTCCTCAGGGCGGCGCTTGACCGCCGCGAGGTCCACGAACCGGACCTCGCCCGGTGCCCGGCCGCCCGCCTCGACCGCCAGGCGGGTCTTGCCGGTCCCGCCCGGACCGACCAGCGTGACGAGGCGCTCGGCGGCGAGCAGGCCGCCGACGCGGGCCAGCTCCTCCCGGCGCCCGACGAAGCTGGTGAGCTGGGCGGCCAGCGTGCCGCGGGTCGCCGGGGCCGACGGACGCTCCTGCGGCCGGTCGGCCGTCAGGGACGGGTCGGCCCGGAGGACGGCGAGGTGGACCTGGACGAGTTCCGGCGAGGGGTCGGCGCCGAGCTGGTCGGCGAGCGTGTGCCGGGCGTCCTCGAATACCGCGAGGGCCTCGGCCTGCCGGCCGGCGCCGTACAGGGCGCGCATGAGCAGGCCGCGCAGGCGCTCCCGCAGGGGATGGGCGGCGACCTGCTCCCGGAGCTCGATCACCAGGTCACGGTGGTCGCCCAGCATCAGCCGCGCCTCGGCGTGGTCCTCGAACGCCTCCAGCCGGACTTCCTCGAGCCGGGCGACCTGTGCCCCGGCGAACGGCGCGGCGGCCACGTCGGCCAGCGCCGGCCCGCGCCACAGGTCGAGGCCCGCGCGCAGCAGGGCGGCGGCGCGGCCCGGATCGCCGTCCGCCAGGGCGCGCCGGCCGTCCCGCGCCAGCCGTTCGAAGCGGAGGGCGTCCACCTGGTCGGGGTCGACCGCGAGACGGTATCCGGCGGGGTGGAACTCGACCAGGTCACGGGGCCCGTCGGCGGCGCCGAGACCGCGCCGCAGCCGGGACACCTGGGACTGCAGGGCGTTCGACGTACCGGCCGGCGGCTCCACGCCGTACAGGCCGTCGATCAGGCGTTCGGCGGTCACCACGCGGCCCGCGTCGAGGAGGAGCAGGGCCAGCAGGGAGCGTACGCGCGGCCCTCCGACCGAGATGGGGGCGCCGTCGGAGGCACGGACCTGCAGCGGGCCCAGGATGCCGAATCGCATGCCCCTGATTGTCGCGGATGATCACATCGGCGTCGCCGTGGCGTTGACGATAATCAATGTTGACCGGTATCGACGAACGCGGCCAGCATCCCGGTATGCCCTACGAAGATCTGGCCCGGTTCTTCGCGGCCGCACCGCGCCTGTTCGCGACCTCGCCGCTCTACGGCCGCCTCGGCGCGGTCGTCGCGGCGGACGAACGGCTGCTGGCGATCGCGGCGGAGGCCCGCCCCGGTCAGGTTCCGACGAACCTGCTGTTCGCGGCGGTGCACTACCTGCTGCTGCGGGACCCCTCGCACGAACTGGCCGCGTGGTACCCCACGACCGGTGCGGAGCGGGCGCCGGAGCGCGATCCGGGCCCGGCGTTCACCGACTTCTGCCTCGGCCGGCGCGCGGAGCTCGTCGCGCTCATGCGCGGCCGCCTCGTCCAGACGAACGTCGTGAAACGGGCGACGGCCCTGCGGCTCGGTCTCGCCGCCATCGCCCGCCTGACCGAGCGGAGCGAGGGAGTCGAAGGCGCAGCCCCTACGAGTCGCCCCTCCGAAGGGCCCATGACCGAGCGGAGCGAGGGAGTCGAAGGCGCAGCCCCTACGAGTCGCCCCTCCGAAGGGCCCCTGATCGACGAGCCCGTCACGCTGATCGAGGTCGGGTGCAGCGCGGGTCTGCTGCTGCGGTTCGACGAGTACCGCCATGACCTCGGCGGCCGGACGTGGGGCAGCCCCGCCTCACCGGTCGAGATCCGGACCCGGTGGCGCGGAGCCGGGCCCGCGCCGGACCTCGGCCCCCTACCGGCCATCGCCGACCGCGTCGGCATCGACCTGCACCCCGTCGACGTCACCGACCCGGACGAGCGGCTCTGGCTGCGCGCCCTGATCTGGCCGGAGAACCGCGCGCAGGCGGATCTTCAGGACGCGGCCCTGCGCGTGGTCGCCGCCGATCCGCCGCGGACGGTCGCGGGCGATGTCGTGGAGGTGCTGCCGCGGGTCGTCGCGGACGTGCCCGCGGGTACGCCGGTGGTCGTGTTCCACGCCGCCACGCGCCTGCATGTCGCGGAGGACCGGCGTGCTCGGTTCGACGAGGTGATCGCGGCCGTGGGACGGACGCACCGGCTGTTCCACCTGTCGCTGGAGGGGGCGCGGGAGTTCGATCCGCTCTGCTTCGCGGTACGCCTGCGGCACGGGGACGGGGCCGAACGGCTGCTGGCGCTCGCCGACGGTCACGTCGAGTGGATCGCCGGACCGGAGGACGGCCCCCCGAGGGAGGACGACTGAGCGATGCGGCCGCCAGGCGGCCGAATGAGTACGGGTGTCAGGCGATGGAGAACGCGGCCCAGACGGCCTTGCCGCCGCCCATCAGGGGAGTCCAGCCCCAGGCCCTGCTGATGGCGTCGATGATGTGCAGGCCGCGCCCGCTCTCGGCGACGTAGTCGGGCTCCCGCATGCTCGGGGCCCGGTCCGCCGGGTCGGTGACCATGCACACCAGGTGGCAGCGGTACCGGACGAGGACGAGCCGGAGGGCCTCCTCGGCGTCGACTCCGCAGCGCAGGCCGTGACGGATCGCGTTGGTCACGAGCTCGGACACGACCACGGACGCGTCGTCGTAGAACCGGGCCAGACTCCACTCCGTCAGCGTCGTCTTCGTGACGTGCCGCGCGATCTTCGGCGACTCGGCCTCCGCCGGCAGATTCCGGGCGGCCACCCAGGGGCGGTCGGGGACCTGGTGCGGAGCGTTGTCGAGACGCGTCAGCCAGTCATCCCACCCTCGGTGTGCGAGGGGGATACCGGTGGTCTCGCGTAGCGGAGACTTGGTCATTGGCGAACCCTGGGGGAAGTCGTGTTCGTCGCGAGGCGCCCGGTGCGCCGCTTCCGCTATCTTGCTCCTCAAGTCGTGCATATGCAAGCACGCTTGCACACTCAGATGCACGTGCATCTGAGCGTGCAAGGGGCGTGGGGGAGCGGGCGTCCGGCCGGCGCCATCAGGTGCGACCGGGCATTCTCGACAGCGGCCAGGAGGGGCGAGGATGTATCAGGCCTACAACGGAATGTCGGCGTCGCTGCTGCGGGAGGTCAGCTGGCTGAAGAGCCGGGCCAGCAACCCGAGCGGCAACTGCGTCGAGCTGGCGGAACTGCCCGACGGCGCCATCGCCGTACGGAACTCCCGGTTCCCGGACGGACCGGCGCTGCTCTACACCCGCGCCGAGATCGACGCGTTCATCAAGGGCGCCAAGGACGGAGAGTTCGACCACATGGTCCTCTGAGGGAACTCATGTCCCGTTGAACTGACCACTTTGCAATCGGCGGCCCCGGTGGGACACTGGGCGGATTCCGGTGTCCTGAGGGGAGCGCATGATCGGTTCTGCGCCTGATGGCGAGAAGGCCGTGAGCAGCATGTTCGGTCATCATCGTGGTGGGCCGACGGTGCTGCGTATTGTGCTGGGGTCTCAGTTGCGGCGGTTGCGTGAGGCGCGGGGGATCACGTGTGAGGAGGCCGGTGAGGCGATCCGGGCGTCGCATTCGAAGATCAGCCGGATGGAGTTGGGGCGGGTTCGGTTCCGTTCGCGGGATGTGTCGGATCTGCTGAGTTTGTATGGGGTCGCCGATTCCAAGGAGCGGTCGGCGATGTTGGCGTTGGCGGAGCGGGCGAATGAGCC
>NZ_JBFAUM010000036.1:0-72719 GCF_040679195.1 Actinoallomurus sp. NPDC052308
GGCCGCCGCCGGGCCGCCCCGCTGCGCCCCGCTTCGTCGGCAGCGACGGGCGCGCGCCGACCCTCCCCCCCACCCCCCGCGCCCCCGCCCACGCTCGGCGGCGGCCCCGGCTGGAGCGGTCGCCTCAGGCGGCGGGCGACCAGTAGTCACCCGCCATGACGATGTAGACGAGCATCTTTATCGTCTCGCCGTAGTACGTGTCGCCGTACGGGTTGGTGGCCAGGAAGTTCCACAGCTTGTCGGTCCAGCCCTGGTCCCCGGCGGCCATGGCGGCGACACCGACCGGGTCGTTGGCCGCCTCGGACTGGTCGTCGGTCTGGGTGGGGGTGCCGTCGAGCTTCGTGTGCGGGTAGATCTTGGCCGGGTCGCCGCCCGCGTGGCTCTTGTAGCTCGCGGACTCCTTCGTCGCGACGCCGACGCTCACGGACGAGCCGTAGAGCAGGGCGTCGGTGCCGATGTGCCACGGCACGCGCACGGAGTTGTATCCGACGATGTTGTCCGGCTGGCTCTCCTGGTAGTCGGCGGGGGCCGGCTTCGGGCCGGTGGTGTTCGCGTTCACCACGAAGTCCGACAGCAGGTTCGCGGTGGGGGAGTACTTGGCGGTGAACTCCTGGATCACGGCCTCAGTGCGGGTGACGACCTTGTTCCAGTCGTGCGCCGGGTCGTACGCGGCGAAGGCGCGGAGGTGGTCGAGCATGTGGTCGGACGGGCGCGTGTCGGTGTCCGGCCCGTCGTCCTCGCACTTGAGATGCCCGTCGGGGGCCACGTCCGCGGCGTAGAGCTTGGCGAGCCAGTCCTTGGCGGCGGTGGCGTACCCGCCCCACTGCCGGTCGGCGAGGATGAGGCCGTAGCCGACGTCCAGGTCGCCGTCGGTCGCGGCGTCCGGTGTGCCCGAGTCGGCGTACTTGCAGGAGCTGCCGTCGATCTTCCACTGCATCATGCCCTGGGAGTCGCGGTGCGTCGACGCGACGTGCCAGAGACCGTCGAACTCCGTCTGGGCGTTCGCGTCGTACCCGGCCATCAACGGCACGATGTTCATTCCATAGCCCTGCGCTTCCGAGACGGTGCCCTTGTTCGGCGCGTCCCCGGTCGCGTAGACGAGGTACCCGCCGCAGGCGGCGCGCAGGTACTTGCTCTTCCAGGAGTCGTACTGCTTCTTGACTGCGGCGTCCCGTGCGGACTGGCTCGCGGACGGCAGGACGCCGGTCCGATAGGTCACATGCGCGGGGAAGGGGTGGGCGGGCGCGGCGGCCGCCCGGTCCGGCCGGGGATCGGCGGTCGACGCGCCGGCGACCGGGCCGGTCATGGTGATGGGGAGGAGGGAGAGAGCGGCGACCACGGTCGCCATGGCAGTGGTCCGGGCCTTTCGGTGGAACATGGCGGGCTCCTCGGAGGGGACACTGCGCCGCCGGTCCGGCATGCCGGAACTTCCCGACGGCTTGTTAGGAAGGTTTCCTAACAAGCTCCGAGGATGAGTCGATTCCGCCCGTACGTCAATAGGGAACGGCGAACGAACCGGGGCGGGCCCGGGGAGACCCCGACCCGCCCCGTGGTCGTTCGTCAGTGGTGGTGGCGCACCACGTGGTGGACGACCACGTGGTGATGCACCACGTGGTGGTGAGAGTGCCCGCAGGCCGACAGTGCCAGCAACGCCGGCACGAACCCCACGACCGCCGCCGTCGCCAGCCGGATCCGCCGAACCTTCACGTCTTCCTCCGAGAGAGTCGCACCTTCAGGCTTCATCCGGCTTCCCCGGAGAAAACCTCCATGAACGAGATTACAGACGCGCCGCGGCGTTGATCGGTTCCAGCCGATTGTCCCTTAGGCGACGGCCCTGCCGGTGTCTCCCGGTCACAGCCCCATGCAGGCGAGGGCGCGCTGGAAGGCCGCCTTCTGGCCGTCGGCCTGGCCCGCCGCACCCAGCAACTCCGCCAGGTCGAACCAAGCGCGGGCCGCGGGCCGGTGCGCCTCCATCTTCTCCAGGTAGTCGACTGCCTGGAACAGGGCGGCCACCGCCTCATCCCGCTGGCCGAGGCGCGCCTGTGCGTCGGAGAGCACCGTGTAGGCCTCGGCGATGACCTGCCCCGCGGTGTCGCCGAGAAGGTCGGCCGCCTGCCGGGCCAGGCTCGCGGCCTCCACCGGGTTGCCGAGCACGATCTCGGCGCGAGCCTGGTGCAGCAGGCAGGAGGCGAGGTCGACGGTGCTGGTCGCGGTGGACTCCATCTCGCGCTGCGCGTGCCGGAGCACTTCGAGTGCCTCCGCCGCCCGGTCCGGCCGCGCGCAGAGCAGGAAGTGACCGTAGGCCCCCCGGAGCCGGCTCAGGTTGCGGGCGTCGTCCTCCTCGCCCAGGAGCGCGATGGCGCGCTCGGCCAACCTGAGCGCGCCCGGCGCGTCGCCGCTGAGCTCCGCCGCCCACGCGGCGTTCCAGTAGGCGGCCATCCGCGCCTTGGGCGTGCCGATGGCCTCCGCCCGCGTGGTCAGCATGTCGGCGAACTGGCGCGCGTAGGCGAGGTCACCGCGATGGATGTACGCCGCGAGGATCGTGGACCCGAGCATCACCATCGCATCGCTCCACTGGCCGCCCATCACGGTGAGCTGGTCGAGGGCCTCCTCTCCCACCTGGATGCTGGTCGTCAGGTCGCCGAGCTGCCGGTGACAGCGGATCAGCGCGGTGTGGACCTTCGCCCACTGGTCGGGCTCGGTGGTGGGCGAGATCATCCCCGCCGCGCGCTCCAGCTCGCCGAGCGCCTCCTTCAGCGCGCCGGTCGCTTCCAACGCGAGGGCGTGCCCCCAGCACGCTTCGTGTGCGAGCCCGGGAATATCGGTCACGGCGGGATGGGCCGAAACCTCGGCGAAACGAATCCGCGCCTCGTCGGCCGCGCCGTTCTCCAGAGCGATGTGCGCGTAGCGCAAAGTCTCCCGGAGACCGGCGATCGCCTCCTCGCTCACGCCGGTCAGCAGGTAGGACTCGGAACAGTCGAGCTTGCGGGCCAGCAACGCGATCATGCTCGGCGCCGGCGTGCGCTTGCCGCTTTCGATGAGCGAGACGTAGCTGTCGGAGAGCTCAGGCCAGGCGAGCTGTGCCTGAGACAGGTTCTTGCGCAGCCGCAAAGTCCGAATCCGTTCACCGAGTGATTCTTGCCCTGGCATCTCGCCCGCCTCTAGAAGAAAATGACACTGCCACAGGAAAGGATAAGAAAGAATGTCACGTCTGCGCAGGGTCGTAGCCCTGGTCTTCGTTTCGACTATCGGGTCACTGATCGTGAGCGGAACCGTCGGTTCCGTCACGTCGGCGTCCGCCGGGACGGCGGGGTCGAGCACCTCGGTAACCGTTGCCCTGTCCGTGCCCGCACCGGGCGACCTCACCTGCTGCTGATCGAGGTCCGAACCGTGGCTCCGTAGTACGAGCGCGGATGTTCGGATTTGTGGTGGGGTGGCCCGCCGGGAGGCGACTCCACCACAAACCCCGAGTTCACGGTGATGCCGGTCGACCGGCAGGGTCATACGGGCGTGCTGGAATCAGCATCCCCATCGCGGTGTTGTCGAGTGACATGGCGGCCCGACGGGTGGCCGGCATTCGATGACGAGGAGCTCCAATGGCCACGACGACCCTGACCGCCGAGAACTTCGACAAGACGGCGAGCGGCGACGGCATCGTGCTGGTCGACTTCTGGGCGAGCTGGTGCGGGCCGTGCCGGATGTTCGCGCCGATTTACGAGGAGGCCTCGGCCACGCACGAGGACATCGTCTTCGGCAAGGTCGACACCGAGGCCGAGCAGGACCTGGCCGTGCGATTCGACATCACGTCGATCCCGACCATCATGGCGATCCGCGACGGCGTCATCGTGTTCGCCCAGCCCGGCGCGCTTCCCGCCGAGTCGCTGGAGAGCCTGATCGAGCAGGTGCGCGCCCTGGACATGGACGACGTGCGCAGCCGCCTGGCCAAGAAGGCCTGACCTGAACGACGGAGTCCGGTCGGCGACGCCGACCGGACTCTCACCGTGGTCCGCCGGTCAGGACCGGGATCAGGACAGGACCGGGATCAGGACAGGACCGGGATCAGGCAGAGACCGAAGATCGCGTAGAAGACGGCCGCCACGGTCAGGGTCCGCCCGGAGAGGCGGCCCTTCCACAGCATCGCCAGCAGGTAGACCATGGCCGCCATCGTCACCACTCCCGCCAGGAGCAGGGCGTGGTCGAACCGCCAGGGCGTGAACAGGATGCCCAGTCCGGACGGCACGGTGGCCTGGATCATCATCGCGCCGCTGATGTTGGCGAGGGCGAGAGGCGTCTTGCCCTGGCGCACCCAGATGATCGCGTTCATGATCTCGGGCAGCTCGGTGGCGATGGGGGACAGCAGCAGCGCGGTGACCGACGCGGAGAGGCCGATCATCGGGCCGATCGCGTCGAGTTGGTGCACGAACAGCTGTGACGCGAAGAAGATGATCACAAGGGTGACGAGGGTCTGGGTGACGACGGCCCACGTCGCGGGCACCTCGCGACGGCGCTGCAGGAGCAGCGGCTCGAGGTCGGCGCCGTCGCCGTGCTCACCGCCGTCGCGCAGCTCCCGCCAGAAGTAGACGGCGTACGCGGCGAAGAACAGCAGGCCGAGCCACGGCTTGAACGCGAAGGCCACCAGCCCCACCGCCACCTTGACGACGAAGATCGCCAGGAACCAGCGCTGGTCACGGGCGAGCTTGCGGACGTCACCGAGGTCCTCCCGCGGCGGAGCCTCGTCCGGGAGGTCGGGAGACGCGGTCGCGGCGGCTCCGGCGCCGACGGGGGTGGCCGTACGGGCGGCGGCCTGAACCTTCCGCCGTCGCGTCAGCAGCACGAAGCCCGTCACACCGTAGGCCACGGTGGCCAGCGCCAGCGGACCGCCCATCGCCGCGCCGACCCCGATGTCCTTCTGCTGGGCGCCCGAGCCGAACACCACGGCGACGAAGGTCACGACGCTCTCGGGGAGCGCCGTGCCGAACGCGGCCAGCAGGGTCCCCACGGCGAGCGGCCCGACCTTCAGCCGGACGCCGAGCCACTCGACGGCGTTGACGAACCACTCACAGGACAAATAGATCGCGATGGCGCAGGCCAGCAGGATCACGACGTGCAGCATGTGTTCCTCGAAGATCGGCCACCGTGAGACAGAGAGCGGACCTCGGCTCACGGTGATCAGCGGTCACCGACAGCCGAAGGTCTCGTCCACCCCTGTCATGGGGCCCGGGCACCGGGAGCGCTCAGGCGCTCCAGTATGTCGACGACCGGCCGGCGGGACTACTCCCCTTCGCGGCGCCCAGCTTACTCGACGTGACGACCTCCCGTTCAACGCCCAGAAGTGCTCGCATTCCGCGATACTCGTTCGGTCGCCACCACTTATCCTGATCTTGGAGGCAGTGCCGCATGTCCACCGAACCGTCCGCTTCGGAGCCTCTCTCGTCCGGGGCCGATCGGCGGCGGTTCCTCCTGGTGGGCGCGGCCGCCGCGGCCGGGCTCGGGACGGGGCTCGGCCTGCTGTCGAAGGGCGGGGCCGGCCGCCCGGCGAACCGGCACGGCGCGGCGGCGCGGGGAACACCCGCGGCCCGCTCGCGGTACCTGCAGATCGTCGCGCACGAGGACGACGACCTGCTCTTCATGACCCCTGACCTGTCCGAGTCGCTGCGGGCCGGATCGCCGCACCTGACCGTCTACCTCAGCGCGGGGGAGAGCAAGGCCGGCGTCCCGCCGGACACCCACGACGTCAACGCCTACGTCGCCGAGCGGGAGAACGGCCTACGGGCGGCGTACGCGCTCATGCTCGGCGTCCGCAACCGCTGGCGGCGGGAGACCCTCAGCGTCGGGACGCTGCGGCTGCTCTCGTACATCCTCGTCGACCGGCCGGACATCCGGCTGGTGTTCCTCCTGGTGCCGGACGGGCGTGACCCGCGGGCCAGTCTGGGGTGGCACACACTGGGCAAGCTGTGGAGCGCCACCGACCACGCGGACGTGTGCGGATGGACGCAGGCGCCGGACGGGTCGCCGTACCGGCGGTGCCTGAGCCGGGAGGACGTGCTGAGCGCGCTCACGGGCCTGATGCAGAGTTTCCGGCCGACGGTCGTGCGCTCCCAGGACACGGCGCCGGACGAGAGGTACAGCGCGGACCACCCCGATCACATCGCGGCGGCCCACTTCGCCGCCGAGGCGGTACGGCGCCACGCCGCGAGCCATCCCGAGCAACTGCTCCTGCAGGTCAACTACCGGGACTACAACGTCCGCAATCTCGCGGTGAACCTCAGCGCGGCCGACAACCGGTACAAGCAGCGCGTGTTCGCGGCCTACTCCGCGCACGACTACCGCATCAACGCCGAGAACCCCCACTGGGACGCCTACGAGGCGCGCATGGTCTACCGGTGGCCGCGCGGCACCGGCTTCACCGCCGCGGACGCCGTGTACGCGGTGGGGGCGGGCCGCCTGCTCGTCTGGCGGCGAACGAACGGCGGCTGGTCGGCGCCGCGGTCACTCGGCGACCCGGGCGGCCCCCTCGCCCCGGCCGTGGCCGCGGCCGGGCCGGTGGTCCTCGGCCTGCGCTCCGACACCGGTGAGGTCGTCGCGTACGGCCAGGGGCGCTGGCGGTCGCTCGGCCGTCCCGATCCGAAGAAGGTCCACAACCAGGCCGGCGTTCCGGTGGCCGTGGTCGACGGCTCCGGCATGATCGCCGCGTTCGTGCGCAACGGGCGCGGCGGCGTGAGCGCCCGGTTCCTCGGCACGGGCGGCTGGAGCCGCGCGTGGACCGACCTGCCGGGAGTCGACCTGAAGCAGGTCATCTCGCCGCAGCCGACG
Organism: Actinoallomurus sp. NPDC052308; assembly: GCF_040679195.1. Taxonomy (NCBI): domain Bacteria; kingdom Bacillati; phylum Actinomycetota; class Actinomycetes; order Streptosporangiales; family Thermomonosporaceae; genus Actinoallomurus; species Actinoallomurus sp. NPDC052308. The sequence goes on from NZ_JBFAUM010000036.1 coordinate 6,814, forward strand.
AAGAAACACCATCGGTACGGCGACGTCCAGGACGGCCTGGCCGCGGTCGTCACCGACGCCGGGACGATCGAACTGTTCGCCGCGACCCGCTCGCAGATCCTGTGGTGGCGTCAGCGCGAGCCGGGCAAGCCGCTCGTGTTCGCCGGGGCCCTGCCGGTGGCGGGCGCGATCGCACCGCTGGCCGCCGAGGCGGTCGGCGACCGGATCCAGGTGATGTTCCGTGAGCCGTGGACCGGCCGGACCCTGGCGATCTCCCGCGCCATGTCGTCCGCCGTCTGGGACGGCACCCTGGCCGTCCGGGCCGTGGCCCACCTCGACGGCGAGCCGCCCGTCATCGGCGCTTCGCCGCCCTATCAGGTGATCGGGGTGCCCGCGCCGCTGCCGGACGGCTCGCAGGTGTGCGCCCTCGGCGCCGACGGGCGGCTGCACGTGGCGCCGCGCTCGGCCGCCAGAAAGGCCGCGTGGCGGGCGGTCGGCCGCTGATACCATGGGCCCGTGGCGACCATCTTCGAGACGACGACGCCGGGCGAGCCCCGGCGCGACGGTCGCCTGCACTGACCTGCACGGCCGAGGCCCCGGGAGCGATCCCGGGGCCTCGATGCTGTCCCGGTTCGCTCCCGCCACGCGAGAGGAGCGACCATGGAGTCGATGGCGTCCCCCGGACCCGCACAATCGATAGCATTCGATCCCGACATCCCTGACCATCGAGGAGTTCCCGTGTCTGAGCTGCGCATCACCCTCGACGGAAGCGAGCGTGTGGTGGCGGCCGGCACCACCGCCGGAGAAGCGCTCGACGCCGACGGCCGCACCGTCATCGCCGCCCGCGTCGGCGGCCAGGCGCGCGACCTGGCGCACGTCCTGCGTGACGGCGACGTCGTCGAGCCCATCCAGATCGACTCACCCGAGGGCCGCGCCATCATGCGCCACTCCGCCGCGCACGTCATGGCGCAGGCGGTGCAGGAGCTGTTCCCCGAGGCCAAGCTCGGCATCGGCCCGCCCGTCGAGAACGGCTTCTACTACGACTTCGACGTCGAGCACCCGTTCCAGCCCGATGACCTCAAGCGCATCGAGAAGCGGATGCGGGAGATCGTCAAGCAGGGGCAGCGCTTCTCCCGCCGGGTCGTCGCCGACGACGATGCCCGCGAGGAGCTCGCCGCCGAGCCGTACAAGCTGGAGCTGATCGGTCTCAAGGGCGCAGCGGCGGACGAGGAGAGCGTGGAGGTCGGCGGCGGTGAGCTGACCATCTACGACAACCTCGACGCCAAGTCCGGCGAGCTGCGCTGGAAGGACCTGTGCCGCGGCCCGCACCTGCCGACCACCCGGGTGATCCCCGCGTTCAAGCTGATGCGCTCCGGCGGGGCGTACTGGCGCGGCAGCGAGAAGAACCCGCAGCTCCAGCGCATCTACGGCACCGCGTGGGAGTCCCGCGAGCGCCAGGACGAATACCTCAAGATGCTCGAGGAGGCCGAGCGGCGCGATCACCGCAAGCTCGGCGCCGAGCTCGACCTGTTCTCCTTCCCCAGCGAGATCGGCAGCGGCCTCGCGGTCTTCCACCCCAAGGGCGGCGTCGTCCGCAGGGTCCTGGAGGACTACTCCCGTCGGCGGCACGAGGAGGAGGGGTACGAGTTCGTCAACACCCCGCACATCACCAAGGGCGACCTGTTCCAGACCTCCGGCCACCTCGGCTGGTACAAGGACGACATGTTCCCGCCCATGGAGCTGGATGGGGCGGAGTACTACCTCAAGCCGATGAACTGCCCGATGCACAACCTGATCTTCGACGCGCGCGGGCGGTCCTACCGGGAGCTGCCGCTGCGGCTGTTCGAATTCGGCAGCGTCTACCGGTTCGAGAAGTCCGGCGTCGTGCACGGCCTCACCCGCGTGCGCGGCATGACCCAGGACGACGCGCACATCTACTGCACCCGCGAGCAGATGGGCGACGAGATCAAGAGCCTGCTCGCCTTCGTGCTCGGCCTCCTGCGCGACTACGGACTGAGCGAGTTCTACCTCGAGCTGTCCACCCGCGACGAGTCGGAAAAGTTCATCGGCTCCGACGAGGATTGGGAGGAGGCCACCGCCGCGCTGCGGCAGGCCGCCGACGAGTCCGGCCTCGACCTCGTCGCCGACCCCGGCGGCGCGGCCTTCTACGGCCCGAAGATCTCCGTCCAGGCCAAGGACGCCATCGGCCGCACCTGGCAGCTGTCGACCATCCAGGTCGACTTCAACCAGCCGAAGCGGTTCGGCCTGGAGTACCAGGCCGCCGACGGCTCCCGGCAGCAGCCCGTCATGATCCACCGGGCGCTGTTCGGGTCGATCGAACGGTTCTTCGGCGTGCTGCTGGAGCACTACGCGGGCGCGCTGCCGCCGTGGCTCGCCCCGGTGCAGGCGGTCGGCATCCCCATCGCCGACGACCACGTCCCGCACCTGCGCAAGATCGCGGCCAAGCTCCGCGAGCGGGGCATCCGGGTCGAGGTCGACACCTCCTCCGACCGAATGCAGAAGAAGATCCGCAACGCGCAGAAGCAGAAGGTGCCGTACATGCTGCTGGCCGGCGACGACGACGTCGCCAAGGACGCCGTGTCGTTCCGCTACCGGAACGGCGAGCAGAAGAACGGCGTCTCCATCGACGAGGCCGTCGACGAGATCGTCAAGGCCGTCGAGAGCCGCATCCAGATCTGAGACGCCTTTTGACCCCTGGCGTGTGCTGCGCCAAGAACGCAGCACACGCCAGCGAGCTCTCTCAAACGCCGCGTCCAACTCGGGTACTCGCCTCGACCTTTTCATTCCCATGCGCGTTGCGGATGTCGCGGCAGCGCATCCTGGACGGTAGCGTTCAGTTGGACGTTGTACTCGATGAGGCGGCGCTTCGCCGGTCCGTCGGTGGCTCGGAAGTGATGAACGCCCAGATCAGGCACATCCTCACTGCGGCCGACCGCCCGAACGTCGATATTCGCGTCTTGCCTTTCACCGTAGGCGCGCACGCCAGCCCGGACGGTGGGTTTCGACTTATCAAGATGGCGGATCCATTTCCCAAGGTCGCGCACGTGGAGGGACCGGGAGGCTCCCTGTACGTCGAATCGGCCGAAGCGGAACGACTCGCCGCCAGATACGATCGCCTGCGAGAGTCTGCGCTAGACCCCGATGACTCCATCGGCTTCATTACGGCCTTGGGGAAGGAGCTGGCATGACCGGATCCCCGGATCCCTTTTGGCGAGTCAGTACCCATAGTTCCGAGGGCAGCGGTAACTGCGTCGAGGTGGCTGTCGTAACGGCCTGACATGAATGACCGAGCGCTCGTTCGGGACCCGTGGGCGGGGTGCTCGGGAGGCGGCCCTATGCTGCTGGCATGACCGAGTCCGACCATGAGGAACAGTACGGAGTCGGGGAGCCCGACCAGTTCCAGCGCCTGTGGACCCCGCACCGGATGGCCTACATCAAGGGTGAGAGCAAGCCCACCGGGGCGGGAGCGGACGACGGCTGCCCGTTTTGCGAGATCCCGAAGATGAGCGACGAGGACGGTCTGATCGTCCGGCGCGGGGACAGCGCGTTCGTCGTCCTCAACCTCTACCCGTACAACTCCGGTCACCTCATGGTGTGCCCGTACCGGCACGTCGCGGACTACACCGAGCTCGACGACGCGGAGACCGCCGAGGTCGCCCGGCTCACCCAGGACGCGATCACCACGCTGCGCAAGGCGAGCGGCGCCCACGGCTTCAACGTCGGCATGAACCTCGGTACGGTCGCCGGCGCGGGCATCGCCGCCCACCTCCACCAGCACATCGTGCCCCGGTGGGGTGGGGACACCAACTTCATGCCGGTCATCGGCCAGACGAAGGTGCTGCCCCAACTGCTGCGGGAGACCCGCCAGCTCATCGCGGATGCCTGGCCGCACGACTGAGGCTCGGTCGAGGCCTCAGCGGAAGTTCCGCGCGGCGAGCAACCATTCCGGCGTGCCCCGCATGTAAGTGATATGAGATTGAAGATCGCTGCGGAGCGGGGCGCGGCCTGGCACGGACCGCGCGACGGCGCCGGCGGCGCATCGCCGGAGTATGCCCTGGCGGCGGAGCCCGATGTCGCCACAGGGCAGGACCACGGCTCGGCCGTGGTCCTGACAGCCGTCTTCCGCCGACACCACCTGGAACTCGTCCGGATGGCGTTGTTCATCGTCGGGGACCAGGCCACCGCCGAGGACGTCGTCCAGGACGCCTTCGCGGCCGTGCACCGCCGGATCGACAGGTTGCGCGATCCCGAGAAGCCGTTGCCGTACATCCGCACGTCGGTGATCAACGGCTGTCGCGGGGTGCTGCGCAGGCGCGCGATCGCGCGGCGCTTCGGCGGCGACTACGAACCGCCCATCTGGTCGGCGGAGTCGGCCGCGCTGCTGGGGGAGGACCGCCGTGAGGTCTTCGTCGCGCTCCGATCGCTGCCGCGCCGCCAGCGTGAGGCGCTGGTGCTGCGCTACTACCTCGATCTCTCCGAAGCCGAGATCGCCGAGGTGATGGGCGTCAGCCGTGGCACCGTCAAGTCGACCACCTCCCGGGCGCTCGCCGCGCTCGCCACCAAGCTCGGGGAGGAAGCATGACCAGGACCGAAGATCGTCTTCGCCAAGCCTTCACCGAGGGGGCCCGTACGGTGCGGCCGGAAACGGTACGGCCGCTGTCCCTCCCGAGATCTCGCCGGCGGTTTCCGTGGGCGGTGCCGGCGATGAGCGCGGTCGCGGTGGCCTTCTCGGTCGCCCTCGTCGTGATGGTCAGTGGGCGCTCGCAGCCGGACGCGGCGGCGGGAGGCGGCGGACCGGCCTTCATCGTGGCGGCGACCGGGTTCGGCGAGCTCCCGAAGGGCGCGTCGCGGGTCGAGGTCCGCGGCTCCAGGACGGAGCAGCTGTACGACACCAGGGCGGCGTCGCACGGCCTGACCTTCCAGTACGTCGGCGCCGCTCAGGACAACCGGACCTTCTTCGTGATGGAGGTGCCGATCCGGCAGACCGCGTGCAACACCATCCACATCTACCGCATGCGGGTCGCCGACAGCGGCAAGATCTCCTCCTTCACCCCGTTGGGAACGCGGATCCAGGGCGGGACCATGCGCCGGGAGGCGCTGCCAGGAGGGCTCGCCGTCTCCCCGGACGGCAAAAAGCTCGCCTACGCGGTGCTGCCCTGTGGCATCCCGGCGGACCGTCTCTTCTACAAGATCGGCGTGGTCGATCTGCGGACCGGCGCGCAACGGGAGTGGACGGACCCGCGGGAGAGCGTCGTCTCCAGTCTGTCCTGGACAGCCGACGACCGTAAGGTCGCCTTCCTCCGCCGGGAACCCACCCATCAGCCGGACGACGGGAACCACCCGTTGACCAAGAACGGTGTGGTCAGGCTCCTGGACACGGACGCGAACGGCTCCAGCCTGCTGTCGAGCAGGATCCTGGTCCGCCAGTCCGCGCGGCTGACGAACCTCTGGGCGGCCGCGATCAGCGGGGACGGGGACACGATCAGCGTGGTGGGGGAGTACACGCCGCTCGACGGGGCGTACACGATCTGCGAGATCGCCGTCGCCGACGGTCGGGTGCTCCGCACGCTCTACCACGAGACCATGGACGGACAGCCTGTGCCTCCGCTTCCCAACTGGTCCGGGCGCGTCGCGCTTCGAACCGATCCGAGCGGTCGTCACCTGCTGTTCCACGACGGTGGGAACCTGAACGACGTCGGGTTCGGTCGTATCGACGACGGCCGGTTCCGTACGCTGCAGCACACCGACGCCCATGACGAGGCGTTCGACCCGGACGACCTCGCCTGGTGACGGGAGCCGCTGAGGCACCGCCGTGGGTCCGATACCGGCAGGGCCCGCGGCGAGCCGTCGGCTCCGCCCCGCACCGGTGGCGGTTGACCGGCTCGGCGAGAATGAGGCTCATGGGGCGACCGGTTCTGGTGTACGACGGGGACTGCGGCATCTGTACGAAGGCCGTCCGGCTCATCGGGGACACCGGGCCGTCCGAGGGGCGTCGGCTGCGGGTGCCGGCGGACGCCGAGGTCGTCGCCTTCCAGGACGCGGACCTGGCGGCGCTCGGCACGACCGCCGAGCGTGCCGCGTACGAGGTGCTCTGGATCGAGGCCGGTCGCGTCCACGGCGGAGCGCAGGCGGTGGCCCGGGTGCTGATCAGTGCCGGCGGGTGCTGGCGGCCGCTCGGTCTCCTCGTCCGGGTCGCGCCGTTCCGCTGGGCCGCGCACGGGCTGTACCGCCTGATCGCGAACAACCGGCACCGGCTGCCGGGCGGCACCCCGGCCTGCGTCCTGCCCGCTGCCGAGCGCCCCGGAGCCCGCTGAGCGGCGGGCGAGGTCGTCGCGGCCCTGGCGTTTGGAGATGCGGGCGTGGAAGGTCAGCCGACCGAGGGGTCGCCGTCCGCCGTCACTGCGCCGGGCGCGTGCCCGGGGCGGCGGCGCCCGCCTGGATCAGTTCGGAGACGGTGACGAACTCGAAACCCTTGGCGCGCAGCCCGCGGATCATCGGGGAGAGGTTCCGCAGCGCCACGAGGCGGTCCTGGTGGCCGGTGTCGTGCGCGAGCAGGATCGTGCCCGGCGCGGTGTTGTTCACGATGTAGTCGACCAGCTTGGGCGGATGCTTCTCGTACGTCTTCTCCAGCATCTTGATCGACCACAGGACGAGGTTGTAGCCGAGAACGCCCGCCGCGCTGAGCGTCGTGCCGCCGATGTTGCCGTACGGCGGGCGCAGGTGCCGCGGCTCCCGTCCGGTGATCTCCGAGATGGCGGCGTGCGCCCGCCGCATCTGGGACAGCGCCGCCGGGTGGTCGAGTTGCGCGAGGTTCCGGTGCGCCCAGGTGTGGTTGCCGGCCTCATGCCGGTCCATCCGGCCGTGCACGAGGCGGGCGTTGCGCACGAGGCGCTGCCCGACGAGGAAGAACGTCGCCTTGACCTTCTCCTCGTCCAGGATGTCGTGGACCATCGGCGTCCAGTTCGGCATCGGGCCGTCGTCGAAGGTGAGGGCCACCAGTTTCTGGGAGGTGTTCACCGCCCAGGTCACGTCGACGTGCCCCTCGCCCGGCCGCCACGGCCCCGCCGACGGCACGGCCATCGCCGAGTGGGGCGTGGCGGGTGCCGCCTCCGCCGAGTCGATCGCCGCTCCGGCGGCCAGTCCGACCGCCGCCCCCGCGCCACCGAGCGCCACGGCGCGCAGAACCGAGCGTCTGCCGTGCTCCTCAGCCCCCGTATCAGCCATGCCGAGATCATCTCAAACGGTTGGTTAACAAATCGTCATCCCGGAGGATGAGCGATTTGTCCTCCCAGGCGCTCTGGCGTGCCGTGTCACCCGTACGCCGGGCGTACGGGTGACACGGCGCACGGGCTACTCCTTCGCCTCGGCGACGACCTTCTCGGCGAGGTGCGACGGCAGCGGCTCGTACCGCAGGAACGAGCGGCTGAACGTCCCGGTGCCGTGCGACATCGACCGCAGGTCGATGGCGTACCGCGTGATCTCCAGCTGCGGGACCTCCGCCTTGATCAGCGAACGCCCGCCGGCGACGGTCTCGGTGCCGAGCACCCGCCCGCGCCGGGACGACAGGTCCGACATCACCGCGCCGACGTAGTCGTCCGCGACCAGCACCGACACCTCGTCGACCGGCTCCAGCAGCAGGATCTGTGTCTTGCCCGCCGCGTCCTTGAGCGCCAGTTGCCCGGCGGTCTGGAAGGCCATGTCCGAGGAGTCCACCGAGTGCGCCTTGCCGTCGTGCAGGGTGACCCGGACGTCGACGATCGGGTAGCCCGCCATGACCCCGCGCTCCATCTGCATCCGCAGGCCCTTCTCGACCGACGGGATGAACTGCCGCGGGACGACGCCGCCGACGATCTTGTCGACGAATTCGAACCCGCCGCCGGACGGCAGCGGCTCGACGTCGATGTGACAGATGCCGTACTGCCCGTGCCCGCCGCTCTGCTTGACGTGCCGGCCCAGGCCCTGGGCCTTACCGCCGAAGGTCTCTCGCAGCGGAACCCGTAGCGGCACGGTCTCCACCTCGACGCCGTACCGGCTGTGCAGCCGGTCCAGGAGCACGTCGGCGTGCGCCTCGCCCATGTTCCACAGCACGAGCTGGCGGGTCTCGGAGTTGTTCTCCAGCCGCAGCGTCGGATCCTCGGCCACCAGCCGGGCCAGTGCCTGGGACAGCTTGTCCTCGTCGGCCTTCGACTTGGCCTGGATCGCCGTCGGCAGCAGCGGATCCGGCATCGACCAGGGCGCCATCAGCAGCGGGGCGTCCTTGGAAGAGATCGTGTCGCCCGTCTCGGCGTGGGTGAGCTTGGCGACCGCGCAGATGTCCCCCGCGATGCAGGAGGACATCGTGCGCTGGGCCTTGCCCAGCGGAGAGGTGATCGCGCCGACCCGTTCGTCGATGTCGTGGTCCTCGTGGCCGCGGTCCTCCAGCCCGTGCCCGGAGACGTGCACGGTCTCGTCCGGCCGGAGCGTGCCGCAGAACACCCGGACCAGCGAGATCCGGCCGACGTACGGGTCGGAGGTGGTCTTGACGACCTCGGCCACCAGCGGCCCGCTCAGATCGCAGTTCAGGTCGCCCGCCGGTGAGCCGTCGACCTTGGTGACCGCCGGGATGCCGTGCTCGAGCGGAGACGGGAACGCCTGCGTCATCACCTCCAGCAGCTCGCGCATGCCGATCACCGGCCCGGGGTGGTCCCCGTGCGGGACCGACGTGGCCAGTACGGGATAGAAGCTGCCGCGCGCCACGGCCTTCTCCAGATCCTCGACCAAGACCTTGACGTCGATCTGCTCCCCGGAGATGTAGCGATCCATGAGCGTCTCGTCCTCGCTCTCCTGGATGATCCCCTCGATGAGGGCGCCGCGCTGCTCCGTGAGGCGGTCCAGGAACTCCGGGTCCGGGTCGCGCTCGACGCGTTCGCCGGAGGAGTAGTCGAAGCATTTGCCCGTGAGCAGGCCGATCAGGCCGGCCTCGCACGGGAAGTAGCAGGGCAGCACGCCCTCGCCGAAGGCGTCCTGGCAGGCGGTCAGCACCTCGTCGAAGTCGCCCCGCTGCTGGTCGATCTTGGTGATGACGACCGCGCGCGGCATGCCGACCAGCGCGCACTCCTCCCACAGCATCCGGGTGAGGCCGTCGACGCCGTCGACCGCGGAGACCACGAACAGTGCCGCGTCGGCCGCCCGCAGCCCGGCCCGCAGGTCGCCGACGAAGTCGGCGTAGCCCGGAGTGTCGAGGAGGTTGATCTTGATCCCCGCGTGCGTGAACGAGGCGAGCGAGAGGTTCACCGAGCGCTGCTGGCGAATCTCGACCTCGTCGTGGTCACTGACCGTCGAGCCGTCCTCGACGCGACCGGGCCGCTGGATGGTACCGGTCGCAGCGAGCAGCGCCTCGACGAGCGTCGTCTTACCCGCTCCGGAGTGGCCGACCAGCGCGATGTTGCGAATCTTGTCCGGCTGGTCGACCGTCGGTGCCCTACCGGCGGCTTGGGGAGCTGTCTTGTCCGCCACGTGCCCACCTCCAAAGGACGGATGGGTGTGACGGGCGCCACACCCGTGGTCACCACCATTACCGCCCCGGCCACATATCACAAGGGGTGACCAGGATCGGGTTGAGGCCTACCTGATATGAGCCGTTCCCACCTGCACCGACGCCACGCACTACGATTGGCCCGCCCGGGGGATGGCGCGGCTACGGCCACGGGGCGATGAAATCGCGGCCAGAACACGATCAGAGGATGGCAATGCTCAACCAGTTGCGGCCGGCCCTTTCGCGTGTGATCACGCCGGTGGGCAGGGCGCTGGCCCGCACAGGTCTCACTCCGAACGCGATCACCCTCATCGGCACGCTCGGCGTCGTCGGCGGCGCGCTCGGCTTCTACCCGCGCGGCGAGTTCTTCTGGGGAACCGTCGTCATCACGGTGTTCGTGTTCTTCGACATGTTCGACGGCGCCGTGGCGCGGGTGACGGGGAAGACGAGCCGGTTCGGCGCCTTCCTCGACTCCAACATGGACCGGGTGTCCGACGCGGCGATCTTCTCTGGGCTGATCTTCTACTTCGCCCGGCAGGACCACCAGGACCTGCTGATGATCGGCCTCGCGCTGTTCTGCCTCGTGGCCGGCGCGCTGGTCTCGTACGCGCGGGCGCGCGCCGAGGGCATCGGCGTCGGCGCCACCGTGGGCATCGCCGAGCGCGGCGAGCGGCTGATCGTCAGCCTCGTCGCGATCGGCCTCGACGGGCTCGGCGTCCCGTACGTCCTGGCCATCGGGCTCTGGCTGCTCGCCGTGGCCAGCGCCATCACCGTCGTGCAGCGGTTCGTGGCGGTGCGCCGCCAGCTCGAGGTGCTCGAGGTGAGCGAACCGTCATGAGGGACGAGGCGGCGGACGCGGCGTACGCGCTGGGCTGGGCGGCGGTCCGCCGGCTGCCCGAGCCGATCGCCCGGGACATCTTCCTGCTGATCGCCGACCGGACCTGGCGGCAGCGCGGCCGCGGCGTGCTGCAGTTGGAGAAGAACCTCCGCCGGGTCGTCGGCCCGGACGTCTCCGAAGAGGACCTGCGCGAGCTGAGCCGCCGGGGCATGCGCTCGTACATGCGCTACTGGATGGAGGCGTTCCGGCTGCCCGCGACCCGGCGGGAGCGGATCCTGTCCGGCATGCGCATCACCGGCATCGAGGACCTGCGCAAGGACGTCGACGACGGGCGCGGCGCCGTCGCGGCCCTCCCGCACATGGGCAACTACGATCACGCGGGCGCCTGGATCACGCTGTCCGGGGTGCCGTTCACCACGGTGATGGAGCGGCTGCGGCCCGAGTCGCTGTACGACCGGTTCATCGCCTACCGGGCGAGCCTCGGCATGGAGGTGCTCCCGGCCAGCGGCGGCGACGGCGACGTCTTCCGCACCCTGGCCGCCCGGCTGCGCGAGGGCCGCCTGGTCTGCCTGGTCGCCGACCGGGACCTCACCGCGTCGGGCGTGGAGGTGGAGTTCTTCGGCGAAACCGCGAAGATGCCCGCGGGGCCCGCCGCGCTGGCCATCGAGACGGGCGCCGCGCTGCGCCCGGTCACCCTGTGGTACGAAGGAGCCGACTGGGCGGTCCGCGTCCACGAGGAGATCCCCGTGCCCGACGAGGGAGAGCGGCAGGACAAGGTCCGCGCGATGACGCAGTCCCTCGCGGACGTCTTCGCCGGCGGCATCGCCGCCCACCCGGAGGACTGGCACATGCTGCAGCGGGTCTGGCTCGAGGACCTCCGGTGAGATGAGATGAGTGAGATGGCACGGGCGGCGGGAAGGGCGGACGATCGATGAAGATCGGGATCGTCTGTCCCTACACCTGGGACGTTCCCGGCGGCGTCCAGCAGCACGTCCGTGACCTCGCCGAGGCGCTGGTCGCGCTCGGCCACGAGGTGTCGGTGATCGCGCCCGCCGACGACGACACGCCGCTGCCCTGGTACGTCGTCTCCGCGGGCCGCGCCGTGCCGGTGCCCTACAACGGCTCGGTGGCGCGGCTGGCGTTCGGGTTCCTGTCCGCGAGCCGGGTGCGCCGCTGGATCCGGGAGGGCGGGTTCGACGTCCTCCACGTGCACGAGCCGGCCGCCCCATCGCTCGGCCTCCTGGCCTGCTGGGCCGCCGACGGGCCCATCGTCGGCACCTTCCACGCCTCATTCGAGCGGTCCCGGGCGCTGTCGGCGGCCGGCCCGATCCTGCAGAGCGCCCTGGAGAAGATCACCGCGCGGATCGCGGTGTCGGAGAAGGCGCGCAAGACCCTCGTCGAGCACCTCGGCGGCGACGCCGTGCTCATCCCGAACGGCGTGACCACCGAGCGCTACGCCATGGCCGAGCCGCTGCCCGGCTGGCCCGGCGACGATGGCGCGCTCGGCTTCCTCGGCCGCATGGACGAGCAGCGCAAGGGCCTGCCGATCCTGCTGGCCGCGTTCGAGATCCTGGGCCGGCGACGGCCTCGGCTGCGCCTGCTGCTGGCCGGGCCCGGCGACGAGGAGGAGATCCTCGCCCGGGTCTCACCGGATCTTCGCGACCGGGTCGTCATGCTCGGCCTGGTCAGTGAGGCCGACAAGGTCCGCGCGCTGCACTCCGTCGACGTGTTCGTCGCGCCCAACACCGGCGGGGAGAGCTTCGGCATCGTGCTGGCCGAGGCCATGTCGGCCGGAGCGCCGATCCTCGCCAGTGACATCGAGGCGTTCCGGCGCGTGCTGCTCGACGGCCGGGCCGGGGCGCTGTTCCCGGTCGGCGACGCGGAGGCGCTGGCCGCCGCGGCGGCCGACCTGCTGGACGACCCGCCCCGCCGCAAGCAGCTGTCGGCTGAGGCCAAGACGGCCGTGCGCGCCTACGACTGGTCGACCGTCGCCCGCGACGTCGTACGCGTGTACGAGACCGTCGCCGGGGACGCCACCGTCGTCGAGACGTCGGCGATCTGAGCATGTACCACGTCCTGCTCAACATCGCGCTCGCCGCCGCGGTCGTCATCCTGCTCGGCGTCTACGTCTCCTGGCGCGCCACCCGCATCGACCGGCTGCACGTGCGCCTGGAGACCGCGCGCGCCGGGCTCGACGTCGCGCTCGTCCGGCGCGCGGCGGTCGCCCTGGAGCTCGCCGCCTCCCGCCTCCTCGACCCGGCCACGAGTCTGCTGCTGGCCGCGGCCGCGCACGAGGCCCGCATCGCCGACGCCGACAACCGGGAGTTCGCCGAGAGCGACCTGTCCCGCGCGCTGCGGGCCGTCATCGAGCAGCCGGGCTTCCGTGACACCCTCGCCGGCCGCGGGGACGGCGCGGCCCTGCTCGAGGAGCTCGACGCCGCCGCGCGGAAGGCGGCGTACGCGCGCAGTTTCTACAACAACGCGGTGACCGCGACGCGCGCCGCGCGGCGCAAACTCCTGCCGCGCCTGCTGCACCTGGCCGGCCGGGCGCCGCTCCCGGAGTTCTTCGAGATCGACGACGCCCCGCCGGAGCCCTCGGCCGGAGCGGTGCCGGCGCGCTGACCGGCCCGGATGCGCGGGCGGTGCCGTCGGCGGACGAGCCGTTCGGCTAGTCTGGCCCTTTCCCGGAATAGTGGGAGAGGACGCCTCATGTCCGTTCTCCAGCCGCATAAAGGTCAACGCGCCGCCGTACTGAGCGCGGCCGCGCTCACCGTCCTGACGTTCTCGGCGTGTTCCAGCGAGCCGGACAGCGCCGCCCCGCCGCGGGCCGTGGGCACCCCCACCCCGGCGGTGTCCGCCACCCCCTCCCCGTCGGCCCAGGCCGTCCATCCGTTCACCGGCCGGCCGGGCGCCCGGAACGGCCCCGTTCTGGCGGTGAAGGTGGACAACACGCGATCCGCGAAGCCGCAGCGCGGCCTGCGCTCGGCGGACATCATCTACGTCGAGCAGGTCGAGGGCGGTCTGTCCCGCATCATGGCGGTCTACTCCTCGACTCTTCCGCCCCGGGTCGGGCCGGTCCGCAGCGCCCGGGTCTCGGACCTGCACATCCTGCCGCAGTTCGGCCGCCCCGCCTTCGCCTACTCCGGCGTGCAGAGCAAGATGAAGCCCTACCTCGCCCGGGCGCCGCTGATCGACGTGTCCCCGGACAAGGCGTCCGCCGCCTACACCCGGCTCGGACCGCATCCCGCTCCGTACAACCTGTACGCGTCACCACAACAGCTGCTCGCCGGCGCCCCCGGAGCGACGAAGGCCCGGGACATCGGCTTCCGGTTCGGGACCGCGCCGTCCGGCGGCACCCCGACGACGTCCTACACCGCGCGCTACCCGTCGGCGACGCTCGAATTCCGCTGGTCGGCCAAGGAACACCGCTGGCTCGTGTCGCAGGACGGCCGTCCGGATCAGGCCGCCGAAGGCGGGCGGCTCGGCGGCCAGACGGTCGTGGTCCAGCGGGCCCGCACGACCCGGTCGCAGTTCCACGACTTCCTGGGCAACTACACGCCCCTGGTGCAGACGGTGGGGAGCGGCACCGCGACGGTGCTGCGCGACGGCAAGGCGTACGACGCCCGCTGGTCCCGCGCGGCCGAGGATCAGGGCACGACCTTCACCACCCCGTCGGGGCAGCCGATGACGTTCGCGCCCGGCCAGGTCTGGGTCGTCCTCGTGAACGCGGGCCGTCCCGTCACCCCGTGAACGCGGGCGTGATCGGGCCTCGGCGGAGCCCGGCACCGGCCCCTCCCACCTGGAACTACCATGGAGAGCGACAAGCGTGATCGATTTCTCCTAAGAGGTAGCCCGTGTCCACTGCCACCCCCGCCCAGCCCACTGCCACCCCGGAGACCGGCACCGCCCGCGTCAAGCGGGGCATGGCGGAGATGCTCAAGGGCGGCGTGATCATGGATGTCGTCACCCCGGAACAGGCCAAGATCGCTGAAGACGCCGGCGCCGTGGCGGTCATGGCGCTCGAGCGGGTGCCCGCCGACATCCGCGCCGAGGGCGGCGTCTCCCGGATGAGCGACCCGGACATGATCGAGGGCATCATCAACGCGGTGTCGATTCCGGTCATGGCCAAGGCGCGCATCGGACACTTCGTCGAAGCCCAGGTCCTGCAGGCGCTCGGCGTCGACTACATCGACGAGTCCGAGGTCCTGACCCCGGCCGACTACGAGAACCACATCGACAAATGGGCGTTCACCGTGCCCTTCGTCTGCGGCGCCACGAACCTCGGCGAGGCGCTCCGCCGCATCACCGAGGGCGCGGCCATGATCCGCTCCAAGGGCGAGGCCGGCACCGGTGACGTCTCCAACGCCACGACGCACATGCGCCGGCTGCGCCAGGACATCCGGCGTCTCGGCGCCCTGCCCGAGGACGAGCTGTTCGTCGCGGCCAAGGAGCTGCAGGCCCCGTACGAGCTGGTCAAGGAGGTCGCCACGGCCGGCAAGCTGCCCGTCGTGCTGTTCACCGCGGGCGGCATCGCCACCCCGGCGGACGCCGCGATGATGATGCAGCTGGGCGCCGAGGGCGTGTTCGTCGGCTCGGGCATCTTCAAGTCCGGTGACCCGGCCAAGCGCGCCGAGGCGATCGTGAAGGCCACCACCTTCTACGACGACCCCGACGTCATCGCCAAGGTGTCCCGCGGGCTCGGCGAGGCGATGGTCGGCATCAACGTCTCGACGCTGCAGGACTCCGACCGGCTCGCCGGACGCGGCTGGTAAAGACGACGGGCCCGCGTCGCCGTCCGGGCATGAGGACCGAGCATCCTGGAGAAGGGGCCCCCGGCCAGGGGGCCCGGAGGGCCCGTCACCCGGGCGCGCGAGATCCTGGCACGGTCGGGCCCTCCCCAGTCCGGCGTCGGCGGGCTACCCTGACTGGGCCCGGCGGCGTGACGCTTCCGCGGTACCCGTGCAGTGGCCGCAGGAGGGACGAGACCCATGGCGTGGTCCATCGCGCTCGCGTGTGCGAGCGTTGACGATCCGGTCCGGGCGTTCCGGCAGGGCCTGACCCCGGACCCGGACGCCGCCGCCGACCTGGCGCGGCGGCTCTACCCCGAGTCGGCGATCGTCGAGAGCGGCGACACGGTCCTGGACTTCGCGCTGTGGCCGTTCGAGGACGAGCTGTTCGTCGGCGCGTACGGCGACGCGCTGGTCGTCTGCGACCGGCGGCTCTACGACGTCGACGACCAGGCCCGTACGCTCGCCGACCAGATCGCGGCGGCGCTGCCCGGATCGACCTGCGGCGTGCTCGTCCTGCACAGCATGGTGTCGGGGTGCTGGTTCCGGTGGTACGCCGGCGACCGGCCGCGCCGCGACGTGTTCGTCACGGCCGAGGACGGCGTCGTCGTCGACCTGGGCGAGCGGCTTCCGGCGGAGGCGCCCTTCTGGAAGGCGATCGACGAGGGCGCGCCCGACGTACCCCTGCCGTTCGACTACGAGGAGTTCGGCCTGGCGCTGGCCCGCGAGTACCTGTTCGGCCGGGGCCTCGGCGAGCGCGGCCGGGACGGCTTCCTGCCCCTGGAGCTCTCGCTCCGCCGGTTCAAGATCCGTTCACTGAGCAGGATGGGCAGAGGCTCTCACTGACCGGCGAGCACCTTCAGGTCGGCCTCTTCGATCACCTGTTGCAGGTGCAGGCCGTGGCGCACGTCGAGCTCATGCGGCCTGCCGTCGTGGATCGCCTCGACGAATTCCGCGATCATCGTGTCGTACGCGTCCCGTCCGACCGCGGCGGCGCAGTCCAGCTCCGCCACCCCGCCGGGCCCGAAGACCTCCGCGTCGGCGCGGTGCGATCCGGCGTCGTCGGTGGGGAACAGGAACGCCTCACTGAACCGGCCGTCCGGGTGTTCCAGCGTCAGCCCCGTCCATCCCGACGAGTCGACGCGCGCGTGTACGGCGAGGGCGCGCCCGAGAGCGGCGTCGAGCAGGTCGATCAGGTCGGGTCCGAGGGTCCGGAGCACGCCGCGTTCGGCCGGCAGCGCGGGCGCGGAAATCGGCGGGGCGGCGACGCACCGTCCGGTTCCGCCGCGCGGCCGCGTCCGTCGTACCTCCTGGGCGAGGAACTCCCGAACGGCGGGCGCGTAGCGCCAGGTCAGGGCCATCTGGGTCGGGGCGCCCGAGGTCCGCGCCGCGATCGCCAGGCGCTCCGCCCCCGCGAGGTCGCCGGCGATCGGCCGGCCGAGAAGGACGGCCCTGCCGTGGCCCAGCGCCATCAGGGCGAACTCGGCCTGAGTGGCCGGTGGCAGCGCGTACACGATGGCGTCGCACTCCCGGACCAGGTCGTCGTGCCGGGCGAAGTCCCGAACGGCGTGGCGTTCGGCGAGCCGCCGCGCGTCCTGCGGCGACGGCGCCCATACGCCGGCGAACACAAGGTCCGGATGCGCCGCGATCGACGGGGCGTAGGCCTCTGCGGCCCGGTGATCCGCGCCGGCGAGGCCGACCGTGACCTCCACCTCTCCACCATAGGCTCCGCAGGTTCTCGACCAGCGCCCGATATCCGGTTTGAGGCATTCCGCTCTGGATAGTTCGGTCATAGCCTTGAATGCAGCGCCACATCGGAGCGCAGGTGGCACCAGGGGGTGCAGAACAGTGTCCGAGCCCGACAACATCGGTGACCGACTCAGGTCGCTCCGCGAAGGGCGCTCCCTGACCCGGCAGGAACTCGCGGACGACTCCGGAGTGGACGTCGACCTGATCGAGAAGCTCGAGCACGGCCGGCGGCAGACGGCGCGTTACACCTCGCTGACCAGGCTCGCGGACGCGCTGAACGTCGGGATCTCCCGGCTGCTCGGCGGTCGGCGGCCCGAGGAGCGCGCCCCGGCCATGCCCGACGACGTCCGACAGGTCCGCGACGTCGTCGCGTCGGCGGACTCGATGCCCGGCATGGACGCCGACGACGCCGGCGAGGCACCCGATCTAGCCGAGCTGAACGCAGCCGTCGACGCCGCCTGGCACGACTACCGGGCGGGGAACCTGAGGCGGCTCGCCGGGGTCCTGCCGGGCCTGATCGGTGAGGCTCGCCTGGCGTCGAGCGAGCTCGGGCCGGGCGCGGCCGGGCCGCTCGCCGAGGCGCACGAACTCGCCGCGCGCCTGTTCGTGCACTACGGCAGGTGCGACCTCGCCGAGATCGCCACCGAACGCGCGATCCGGGCCGCCGAGGGCGGCGGCGACGAGCTCGAGTGGGAGACGCTCCACGGCACCTACTCGTGGACCCTGCTCTGCGAGGGCCGCCACCGGGCGTCAGAGGAGCACGCGCTCTCGATCGCCGCGAGCACCGAGCCGGCGATGGACGAGACCGCACTTCGCGACCTGACGGTGTGGGGCGGCCTGATGCTGGCCGCCATGGCGGCGGCCAGCGCGGCGGAGCGCACCGCGTCGATGACCGAGTATCTGGGAATCGCCGGGTCGGCCGCGCACCGGTTCGCCCGCGATCGCCTCGACCACCACGTGGGATTCGGCCCGGCCCGCGTGGCGACGCAGGCCACCCGCGACTACGCGATGCTCCACGAGCCCGGCCTGGCACTGCGCGCGGCCGAGGACGTGCACGCCGACGAGCTGCCGCGCAGGTCGTACGGCCGCCATCTGATCGAGGTCGCGCGGGCCCAGGCGGAGATCCGCGACCTGCGGGCCGCGGAGGAGACGCTGCGCGCGGCCGAGAGCCTGTGCGCCGAGTCGTTCTCACCCGCCGGACCGGCGTGCGCCGTGGTCGGCGACGTCGTGGTCGACGTCGGGCACCTGACCCCGGAGCTGCGCCGCATGGCGCGGTCCGTCGCGGTCCAGATGTGAGGCGCGGCGCGGGCGGGACGCCGGGCGCGGGCCGGAAGGCGACGCGCGGCAGGTGACGGGCGCGGGCCGGGAGGCGACGCGCGGCAGGCGGCGGGCGGAGCGCGCCACGCGAGCGGGGGAAGATCACTCCCTGCTGTCGTTGTTATGACAGGCACTAGGCTCATTGTCCGTACATCTCATTCTGAAGGGCTGATTCGTGGCTGCTGTCCCGACGATCGGCGTGCTCGCACTGCAGGGCGACGTCCGTGAGCACCGGCGCGCGCTGGAGTCCTGCGGCGCCTCGACGGAGTCCGTACGCCGTCCGGAGGAGCTCGAGCGCGTCGACGCCATCGTCATTCCCGGTGGGGAGTCCACGACGATGTGGCGGCTCGCGCGCACCTTCGAGCTGCTGGAGCCGCTGCGCAAACGGATCGAACAGGGCATGCCGGCCTACGGTTCCTGCGCCGGCATGATCATGCTGGCCGACCGGATCGCCGACGGCGCCGAGGGTCAGGAGACCATCGGCGGCATCGACATGCTCGTGCGCCGTAACGCCTTCGGCCGTCAGGTCGACTCCTTCGAGGAGGACATCCACGTGACGGGCCTCGACACGGCGTACCACGCGGTGTTCATCCGGGCGCCCTGGGTGGAGTCGGTCGGCGGCGACGCCGAGGTCCTCGGTCGTGCGGAGTCCGGCGACGCCGCCGGTAGGATCGTTGCGGTCCGGCAGGGGCACTTGCTCGCGACGTCGTTCCATCCGGAGCTCACCGGCGACGCGCGGATCCACCGGCTCTTCCTCGACATGGTGAAGGGAACCCAATGAGCGGCCACTCCAAGTGGGCGACGACGAAGCACAAGAAGGCCGCCGTCGACGCCAAGCGGGGCAAGCTTTTCGCCAAGCTCATCAAGAACATCGAGGTGGCCGCCCGGACCGGCGGAGGCGACCCGGACGGCAACCCGACGCTCTACGACGCGATCCAGAAGGCCCGCAAGAACTCCGTGCCGCTCGACAACATCGAGCGGGCCCGCAAGCGCGGCGCGGGCGAGGAGGCCGGTGGCGCCGAGTGGCAGACGATCATGTATGAGGGCTACGCCCCCGGCGGTGTCGCCGTGCTGATCGAGTGCCTCACCGACAACCGCAACCGCGCCGCCTCCGACGTGCGCACGGCCCTCACCCGCAACGGCGGCTCGCTGGCCGACCCGAACTCGGTGTCGTACCTGTTCAACCGCAAGGGCGTCATCATCGTGCCCAAGGAGGGCACCTCCGAGGACGACGTCATGATGGCGGTGCTCGACGCGGGCGCCGAGGAGGTCAACGACCTCGGCGAGTCGTTCGAGGTGATCTCCGAGGCCGGTGACCTCGTCGCGGTCCGCAAGGCCCTGCAGGACGCCGGCGTCGACTACGAGTCCGCCGAGGCGAACTTCCTGCCGAGCGTCAGCGTCCCCGTCGACGAGGACAACGCCAAGAAGGTCTTCCGCCTCCTCGAGGCGCTGGAGGACAGCGACGACGTGCAGAACGTCTTCGCCAACTTCGACGTCTCCGACGAGATCATGGAGAAGATCGAGGCCTGATCCGCCGGGGCGGGAGCGGCGCCCGGCTCCGGCGCGGGCGCCCCGGGCGATGCCGTAGCGTACCCACGTGGACATTCGCGCGCTCGCCCCGGAGGACCTCCTTGCCGCCTACGACCTGAGGATCCGGGCCTTCGGGCCGGCCGACCAGGCGCAGTGGCTCCGTCAGTTCCGCCCCGCCGTGCGGCGGGGACAGGTCCTCGGGATCTACGACGGCGATCGTCTCGTCGGCTCCGGCCGGTACCACCGGTTCGAGCAGTGGTGGCACGGCCGTCCGGTGCCGATGGGCGGCGTCGCCAGCGTGTACGTCGCTCCGGAGGAGCGCGGCCGCGGGATCGGACGCCACCTCGCCCGGGGCCTGCTGGACTTCATGGACGGTCTGCCGCTCACGGCGCTGTACCCGGCCACCGCGCCGGTCTACCGTTCCGCCGGGTACGAACACGCGGGCGCGCAGCACTTCGTCACCGTCCCGGCCGAGGCGCTGCGCACGCTCGCCACCGGCCCGGTCAAGGTCCGGCGCGCGGGGCGGGACGACGTCCCGGAGATCGTCGGTGTGCTGCGCCGGCTGCACGCCGAGGCGCGGGACAACGGGCCGATCGATCGCGGCGAGGACTGGTTCCTCGACCTGCTGGACGGCGACGACGTCTTCGCCTACCTCGCCGAGGACGGCTTCCTCGCCTACGGCTGGAGCGCCGACGGCCGGGACCTCATCGTGCATCGCTGCGTGGCGGGTTCCCCCGAGACGGCCAGGGCGCTGTGGGCGCTGGTCGGATCGGGCTCGTCGGTCGCCCGGAGCGTGCACGCCTGCGTCGCCCCGGACGACCCTCTCTTCTGGCTCCTGCGCGACCGTTCCAGCGAGGAGATCAAGCGCGTCTCGTGGATGCTGCGGGTGCTCGACGCGCCCGCGGCCGTGGCCGCGCGCGGCTTTCCCGACGGCCTGTCGGCGGAGATCCCCCTGGCGGTCACGGACGAGCAGCGGCCGGGCAACGCCGGCGCGTGGCGGCTGACCATCGGCGGCGGGCACGGCGCCCTGACCCGCGCCGAGGCCGAACCGGGCGCCGTCCACCTGTCCGCGCGGGGGCTGGCCGCCCTCTACGCGGGCGTCCCGATGATCCGCCTGCGCCGCTCGGGCCTCGCGGAGGGAGACGCCTCCACCGACGCGCTCCTCGACGCGGCGTTCGGCGGGACGCCGTACATGCTCGACTACTTCTGATCTCCGATGCGACACGCCGGGGCCGTGGCGGCCCGACGTCGTACGCGGCGAGTAGCCTCGCTGCGAACATCTGTTCGGAGCGGAGAGGAGTGGTCGTGCGGGTACTCGGCGTCGATCCCGGCTTGACCCGGTGCGGGGTGGGCGTGGTCGACGGCGCGCCGGGCGCGCAACTGCGGCTCGTGAGCGTGGACGTGATCCGCACCAGTCCCGACGACGACATCGGGACCCGGCTGGTCGGTCTCGAGCGCGGGCTGGAGCGGTTCCTGGACGAGTTCCGCCCGGACGCGGTGGCCGTCGAGCGGGTGTTCAGCCAGCACAACGTCTCCACCGTCATGGGCACCGCCCAGGCCGGCGCCATCGCGATCGTCTGCGGGGCGCGGCGGGGGCTGCCCGTCGCGCTGCACACCCCGAGCGAGGCCAAGGCCGCCGTCACCGGCAACGGCCGGGCCGACAAGGCCCAGGTGACCAGCATGGTCACTCGGCTGCTGCGGCTGGACGCCCCGCCGCGGCCCGCCGACGCCGCCGACGCGCTGGCCCTCGCCATCTGCCACGTGTGGCGCGGTGGCGCTCAGGCGCGCATCCAGGCGGCGAGGATGAGAAGGTACGGAGTCGAGAGGTGAGCGCGGAGGACGGCCGCTCCCGGGCGGTTACGGCCGGCCACGGTGAGGACGCACGCCCGGCCGGTCGGCTCGCGGTGCACGGAGGGACAGGGCAGTGATCGCATTCGTCAGCGGGAAGGTCGCCGGCGCCGGGCCGGACGGGGCCGTCATCGACGTCGGCGGCGTCGGCCTGTCCGTCCAGTGCACCCCGGCCACGCTCGCCGGGCTGCGCGTCGGCGACCAGGCGCACGTCCCCACCTCGCTGATCGTCCGCGAGGACTCCCTCACGCTGTACGGCTTCGCGGACGACGACGAGCGCGCGATCTTCGAGCTGCTGCAGACGGCGAGCGGCGTCGGCCCCCGGCTCGCGCTGGCCATGCTCGCGGTCCACCCGCCGAACGCCCTGCGCCGCGCCGTCGCCACCGAGGACGTCACCGCCCTCACGAAGGTGCCGGGCATCGGTAAGAAGGGCGCCCAGCGCATCGTCCTGGAGCTCAAGGACCGCCTCGGCGCGCCCACCGACGACCTGGACACGCCCCTCCCGGTGACCCGCGCCGTGCCGTGGCGCGACCAGGTGCACGCCGGCCTCACGAATCTCGGCTGGTCCGGCAGGGACGCCGAGGCCGCCATCGACGCGGTGGCCGCCGAGATCGACGGCCAGGAGACTCCGGACCTCGCCACCCTGCTCAAGCTGGCCATGCGGAGGCTGAGCCGATGACCCCGGCTTCCGTCGTACGAGCCGGGCGCGCGCGCAAGGCGGGGCTCGCGTCTCGTGTCGGGGAGGCGTACCGGGCCGCTGGGGGAGCGGGTGCGCCCGTCGTACGTTCCGGTGGCGACGCGGGCCGCGTCGGTGGGGGAGCGGGCGCGTGAGCGACGAGCGGTTCGTCTCGCCGATCGCCGACGGCGACGACAAGGTGATCGACGCGGCGCTGCGGCCGAAGCGCCTCGAGGAGTTCATCGGCCAGGCGCGGGTGCGCGAGCAGCTGTCGCTCGTCCTGCACAGCGCCATGCGGCGCGGCCGGGCACCGGACCACCTCCTGATGTCCGGGCCGCCCGGCCTCGGGAAGACGACTCTGGCGATGATCATCGCCAGCGAGCTGGGCGTGCCGCTGCGGATCTCCTCCGGTCCGGCTATCGAGCGCGCCGGCGACCTCGCGGCCGTGCTGTCCACGCTCTCCGAGGGCGAGGTGCTCTTCCTCGACGAGATCCACCGGATGGCCCGCCCGGCCGAGGAGATGCTGTACGTCGCGATGGAGGACTTCCGGGTCGACGTCGTGGTCGGCAAGGGGCCGGGCGCCACCGCGATCCCGCTCGACATCGCGCCGTTCACCCTGGTGGGCGCCACTACCCGGGCCGGGCTGCTGCCCGCCCCGCTGCGCGACCGGTTCGGGTTCGTCGCGCACATGGACTTCTACGAGCCGGCCGACCTCGAGCGCATCATCCAGCGGTCGGCCCGGCTCCTCGACGTCCGGATGGACGACGCGGGCGGTGCCGAGATCGCCCGCCGTGCCCGGGGCACGCCCCGGATCGCCAACCGGCTGCTGCGCCGGGTCCGCGACTACGCGGAGGTGCGCGCCGACGGCGTGATCACCGAGGAGGTGGCCCGGCAGGCGCTGACGCTGTACGAGGTCGACGCCGACGGGCTGGACCGGCTCGACCGGTCGGTGCTGGAGGCGCTGCTGACCAAGTTCGGCGGCGGCCCCGTGGGCCTGTCGACCCTGGCGGTCGCCGTGGGGGAGGAGCCGGAGACCGTCGAGGTGGTGGCCGAACCCTTCCTGGTGCGCAAGGGCCTCATCGCCCGCACCCCCCGGGGACGGATCGCGACACCGGCCGCCTGGCGGCACCTCGGTCTCGCGCCGCCGCCCACAGCGGAAGGTACGCTTTTCGAAGTGGCGGAGGAGTGACGGGGAACTTCTCGGCGCGCGGGTTCGTCCCGTCGTTGCCGGGGTTTCAGGTACTCCTTTACACTCCGGAGCCGGTCGCCGTCAGCAGATGGCACGCCTTTCGCGGCGCGAACAAGTCGACGGCGGGCTCAACTCTCACATCGGAAGGATGCCCCGGTGCAGGGCAACACAACTTTTACAGCGCTCACTCACGTCGTCGCGGCGAAGGGCGGCAGCAACCCGCTGATGTCGCTGCTTCCCCTGATCCTCATCGTCGTGGTCTTCTATTTCCTGCTGATCCGTCCGCAGCGCCGGCGGCAGCAGCAGCAGTCCCAGCTGCAGAACCAGATCGTGCCCGGCCAGCGGGTCATGACGACCGCCGGTCTGCTCGCGACGGTCGCCGCGGTGGAGGACGACGCGCTTGTCCTTGAGATCGCCCCGGGGGTGGAGGTCCGCTTCGTCAAGCAGGCCATCGCCCAGGTCCTGGACGACTCCTCCGATGAGGAAGAGGATGAGGAGTCCGACGAGGCCGAGGAGCTCGCTCAGGAGCACGCCGCCGACGAGCCGACGGCCGCCGCCGAGCCCGAGGTCGCGCAGGACGACATCGAGCCGAAGACCGACGCGAAGACCGTCGCGGAGGACAAGAACCCAGCGGAAACGTTGAAGGACGGCGAGCACAAGGCCGGCAAGAAGCCGTCGGCCTGACCAGCACCTGACCGTAGACGAAGGACGAAAGACGACCGTGGCTCCGCCTAGCAGAAACACTGCAAAACCAGGGCGCGTTCTCCTCGCGCTGTTCGCGATAGCCGTAGCCCTGGTGGGGCTGATGTTCTGGCAGGGCCAAAAGAAGCCCAAGCTGGCACTGGACCTCGCGGGCGGCACCACCGTGACGCTCACCGCGGAGCCCACGAAGCCCGGTGCCAAGATCGGTGACTCCGAGATGGGCCAGGCCATCAAGATCATGCGTGAGCGCGTGAACGGCCTGGGCGTCTCCGAGGCCGAGGTGACCAAGCAGGGCAACAACGTCATCGTCGTCCAGGTCCCCGGTCAGGGGCAGGAGCGGGTCGTCAAGACCATCGGCACCACGGCGAAACTGGAGTTCCGCCAGGTGCTCGTCGCCGAGCCGGTGGGTGTTCCGCAGCAGACGCGGACCCCCACGCCCAGCCCGACGAGCACGGGCAAGACCAAGGGCGGGGCGAGCCCCTCCGGCAGCGCCAAGCCGCCGAGCAGCGCGAGCGCCAAGCCGTCGGGCAGCGCGACGCCGAAGGGCCGTGCGCTCGCGCAGGCCCTCACCAAGGCGACGCCGAAGCCGTCCACGTCCGGGAAGGCCGCGCCCAGCCCGAGCGCCTCGCAGTCGCTCACCCCCGAGCAGCTCCAGCAGTTGCAGCAGCAGCTCCAGCAGCAACAGCAGCAGCAGACCGGTGCGGACTTCTCCGGCGTCGACCCGGCGGTCAAGGCGCAGTTCGACAAGCTCACCTGTGTCGGCAACGACGTCGGCCAGGGCAGGACGCTCGACCCGGCCAAGCAGGCCGCCGTGTGCGCCAAGCCGGACCCCAAGACCCACAAGGTCGACTACAAGTTCATCCTGAGCCCGGCCAAGATCTCCGGTGACCAGGTCACCAAGGCGCAGGCGATGCCGCCGGACCCGCAGAACGGCCGGGTCCAGTGGGTCGTCAGCCTCGACCTGAACGGCACCGCGACCAAGGCGTTCGCCACCTTCACCCAGCAGGCGGCCGCGCTCGGTGAGAACAACACCCGCAACCACTTCGCGATCGTCCTCGACGGCACCGTCTACTCCTGGCCGGGCGTCAAGGAGGCGATCACGTCGGGCAACGCGCAGATCGAGGGCCAGTTCAACCAGCAGGACGCCACCGACCTGGCGAACGTCCTGAAGTACGGCGCGCTGCCGCTGAAGTTCACCCCGAGCTCGATCGAGTCGGTCTCGGCCACCCTCGGCAAGGACCAGCTCACCGCCGGCCTGCTCGCCGGCGCGATCGGTCTCGGCCTGGTCGTGCTGTACTGCCTCTTCTACTACCGCGGTCTCGGTTTCGTCGCGATCTTCAGCCTGGTGGTCGCCACGGTCCTCACGTACGAGGCGGTCGTGCTGCTCGGGAAGTTCATCAACTTCCGGATGTCCCTGGCGGGCATCGCCGGTGCGATCGTGGCGATCGGCATCACCGCGGACTCCTTCGTCGTCTTCTTCGAACGGCTGCGGGACGAGATTCGCGAGGGCCGCACGCTCCGCACCGCCGTCGAACGCGGCTGGGCACGCGCCCGGCGCACGATCATCGTCGCGGACGCCGTGTCGTTCATCGCCGCCCTGATGCTGTACTGGTTCGCCATCGGCGGCGTGAAGGGCTTCGCGTTCACCCTGGGGCTCACCACACTGATCGACGTGGTCGTGGTGTTCTTCTTCACCAAGCCGCTGGTCACGCTGCTGGCCCGGACGAGGTTCTTCGGCCGGGGCCACCGGTTCTCCGGCCTTGATCCGAGCACACTGGGCGTGAGCAAGCGCGTCACCACCCGTCCCGTCGGCACCAAGGAGGCCTGATGTCACGCCTGGGCAACATCGGTGGTCGCCTGCACCGCGGCGAGATCTCGCTCGACTTCGTCGGGCGGCAGAAGACCTGGTACGCCATCTCCGGGCTCATCCTGGTCGTCAGCATCGTCTCGCTGCTCACCCTCGGCCTGAACTTCGGCGTCGAGTTCAAGGGCGGCACGGTCTTCCAGTTCCCGACCAAGCCGGGGGTGACGACCTCCGACGCCCGCGACGCGGTCAAGGCCGCCGGGGTCGTCAAGGAAGACCCCATCGTCCAGAAGACCGGCACCGGCTGGCGGGTGCAGACCGAGAGCCTGAGCTCCACGGACGTCACCAAGGTCCAGGACTCGGTGCAGCAGCGACTTCACCTGGCCAAGGTCGACGACGTCAGCCCGCAGAGCGTCGGCGCGAGCTGGGGTAAGGACGTCTCCCAGAAGGCCATCGAGGGTCTGCTGGTCTTCCTGGTCGCGATCATCATCTACCTGTCGATCGCGTTCGAATGGCGGATGGCGGTCGGGGCGATCATCGCGCTGGCGCACGACATCCTCATCACGGTCGGCGTCTACTCGCTCGTGCAGTTCGAGGTGACGCCGTCCTCGGTCGTCGGCCTGCTGACCATCCTCGGCTACTCGCTGTACGACACGGTCGTCGTGTTCGACAAGGTCCGGGAGAACACCCGGTCGCTCACCACCTCGAACACCATGACCTACAGCCAGGCGGCGAACCTCGCGGTCAACCAGACCCTGGTCCGGTCGATCAACACCACGGTCATCGCGCTGCTTCCGGTCGCGGGCCTGCTGTTCATCGGCGCGGGCGTGCTCGGCGCCGGCACCCTGAAGGACCTGGCCCTGGTCCTGTTCGTCGGCATGCTGGCCGGCGCGTACTCCTCCATCTTCATCGCGACGCCGATCGTGGCCGACCTGCAGGAGCGGCAGGAGAAGTACCGGACGCTGGCCAAGCGGGTCGCGGCCAAGGCCAACAGCGCCAAGCGCAAGGCCAAGCCGGAGGTCGAGGTCGCCGAGCTGCCGGAGGACGACGTCCAGGACGAGGGGGAGGCATCCTCTGTCGGGGCCGGTGTCCGGGTCGTGCAGAATGGTCCGCGGCAACAGCCGCGCCGGGGCGCCTCCAAGGGGCGGCCCAGCGGCAAGAAGAAGCGCTGAGCCGAAGAACGACATCGTGCCCATCTCGCGGCGGATCGCCTGATCCGCCGCGAGATGGCGTCTAGGAGGAGGAACGTGTCCTCGCGACCGGTCGACCTGACGAAGCTGATCAACGAGCGGATCCGCGAGGTCCCCGACTATCCCAAACCCGGAGTGGTGTTCAAGGACATCAGTCCGCTGCTGGCCGACCACACCGCGTTCGCGGCCGTCGTCGACGCCATCGTGGCCTACTACGGCCGGGGCACGATTGACAAGGTCGTGGGGATCGAGGCGCGCGGCTTCATCCTGGCGGCTCCGGTGGCGTACCACTTCGGCGCCGGATTCGTGCCGGTCCGCAAGAAGGGCAAGCTCCCGGCGGCGACGTACACCGAGAGCTACGACCTGGAGTACGGCAGCGAGACGATCGAGGTGCACCAGGACGCCCTCGCGCCCGGCGAGCAGGTGCTCATCGTCGACGACGTGCTCGCCACCGGCGGCACGGCCGCCGCGGCCGCCCAGCTCGTCCGCCGCTCGGGCGCCGAGGTGGCGGGCCTGTCCGTCCTCATCGAGCTCGGCTTCCTCAAGGGCCGCGACCGGCTGCCCGAGCTGGACGTCCACGCGCTCATCCAGGGCTGAGGCACGCTCTCCGTCCGTTCCTTCGCAGCGAGCCCGTACGCATGCCCCTGCGGGCGCGTACGGGCTCTTCTGCGTCGCGGACCGGTACGGGCCTCACTGCACGTTGAGAGCCTGGACCATGCGGTTGACGATCGGGCCTGCGGCGTCGGCGCCGAAGCCGGTGCCCTCGGTGACCACCGCGAAGGCGATCTTCGGATCGTCGGCCGGGGCGAACCCGGCGAACCACCGTTCGTTGTACGACAGGCCGGTCTCCGCGGTACCGGTCTTCCCTGCGATGCCGCTGGACACCTTGCCCCGCGCCGTGCCGGTCGAGACGACCTCCCGCATCATGTCCTGGAGCTGGCTCGCGGTCTGCGCGCTGGTCGCCCGGAAGAGTTCCTTGGGCGAGGCCGCCTCGATCTCGGACTGGTCCGGGGAGGTGACGCGCTGGATGAGGTAGGGCTTCATCACCACGCCGCCGTGGGCGGCCGCGGCGGCGGCGAGGGCCATCTGCAGCGGCGTCGCGGAGACGCTG
The DNA here is from genome assembly GCF_040679195.1 of Actinoallomurus sp. NPDC052308. Classification (NCBI taxonomy): domain Bacteria; kingdom Bacillati; phylum Actinomycetota; class Actinomycetes; order Streptosporangiales; family Thermomonosporaceae; genus Actinoallomurus; species Actinoallomurus sp. NPDC052308. The sequence continues at coordinate 35,069 of NZ_JBFAUM010000036.1, forward strand.
CCCTGGCCGATGCCGCTGCGCCCGACGTCGTCGCCGCCCATGTTCTTCGGGTAGACGCTGGCGGCGCTGCGCAGGTTGTTCTCGATCGGGAGGTGCTGCCCGAACCCGAAGCCGGACGCCTCGGCGCCGAGGCTCTTCTGGCCCATGTCCAGCGCGAGCTTGCCGAACGTGCTGTTGCACGACTGCGCGAACGCCTCGATGAGCGGCAACTGCCCGCCGTTGCACGGCCCGGAATCGGCGTCGTTGTGCAGGGGGTTCCCGGAGGGCAGGGTCAGGACGCCGGGTGTGTCGACGGGGCTGTCCTTGCTGAGCCCCCGCTTGTCCATGCCCGCGGCCGAAGTGATGATCTTGAAGGTGGACCCGGGCGCGAAACTTTCATCGATCGCCTTGTTGATCAGCGGGCTGCCGGCGGCCTTGAGCAGCCGCTCGTACGCCTTCGCCGACGCGGTCGTGGAGTGCACCGCGATGCTGTTGGCGTCGAACGACGGATAGGATGCCATCACCTTGATCGCGCCGGTCTTCACGTCGATCGCGACGGCCGCCGCCCGGCGTGAGGTGCTCCCGCGCAGGGCCTCGTACGTCGCGCGCTGGGCCGCCGGGTCAATGGTCGTGTTCACGGTGGCACCCTGGTTCGTTTTGCCGACGATCGCGTCGAACCAGTGCTGGACGGTCAGCCGCGGGTCCGTGCCGGCCAGCAGACCGTCGGCGGCGGCCTCCACGCCGGTCACGCCGCCGCTCGGCGCGAAGTAGCCGGTGATGGGCGCGAACACCTCGGACTCGGGGTACTCGCGCTGATACCGGAAGTCCTTCTGGCCGGTGTCGCGCGATCTGGCGATCACCGTGCCGCCCGCCATGATCAACCCGCGGTTCCGGTTGAACTGCGCGAGGAAGTGCCGGGCGTTCAGCGGGTCGTCGCGCAGCTTCTGCTCCTGCGCGCCCTGGATGTAGGTCACGTTGATCATGAGCGCCAGGACCATGAGCAGCGCGAAGACCGTCATCCTGCGGAGTGTCTTGTTCATCGAGCTCACTTTCGCCGGTGCCGTCCCAGCATCTCGCGAGATCGTCCAGGGCTCCCCCCGGCCCCTGCCCGGAATGGGTGATGGGCGCCGACTGGAAAACGACTACGGATAAACTGTGGTTCCGACGCATGAATTGGGAGGCTGAGTGCCCGGTGAGGTGGTCTCGTCCGACGCGGTATCCGATGCCGCGCTGACCTCGCGGGCCCAAGCGGAGTCCCCATCGCCGGCGGCGCCCGGCGGTCCCCCCGAGCCGAAGCCGGATGACGGTGACGCGACGCCAACGAGCGCGGCCGCGCCGTCCGCCGCCCGGGTGCGCAGAAGGCTCGCCCGGCTCGGCGCCCAGCGTGGTCCAACGATGAATCCCGTACTCGAACCTTTGATCAAAACGCTCCGGAACACCCATCCGAAGGCGGATGTGCGTACCGTCGAGCGCGCCTACGACGTCGCCGCCCACCATCACCGCCACCAGAAGCGCAAGAGCGGTGATCCCTACATCACCCATCCCCTCGCCGTCGCCACCATCCTCGCCGAGCTGGGGATGAACACCGAGACGCTCTGCGCCGCGCTGCTGCACGACACCGTCGAGGACACGAACTACACCCTCGACCAGCTGCGGTCCGACTTCGGCGACGTGATCGCCGCCCTGGTCGACGGAGTCACCAAGCTCGACAAGGTCAAATACGGCGAGGCGGCCGAGGCCGAGACCGTCCGCAAGATGGTCGTGGCGATGTCCCGCGACATCCGGGTGCTGGTCATCAAGCTGTCGGACCGGCTGCACAACATGCGCACCCTGCGCTACCTGCCGCGGCCCAAGCAGGAGCGCAAGGCCCGCGAGACCCTGGAGATCTTCGCGCCGCTCGCCCACCGCCTCGGCATGAACACGCTGAAGTGGGAGCTGGAGGACCTGGCCTTCCAGACGCTCTTTCCGAAGCGGTTCGACGAGATCGCCCGGCTGGTATCCGAGCGGGCCCCCCGGCGCGACGTCTACCTGCAGGACGTGATCGAGAACGTCTCGGCCGACCTGCGCGAGGCCAAGATCAAGGCCACGGTCAAGGGCCGGCCGAAGCACTACTACTCGATCTACCAGAAGATGATCGCCCGCGAGGTCGGCTTCGAGGAGATCTACGACCTCGTCGGCATCCGCGTCCTCGTCGACACCGTCCGCGACTGCTACGCCACACTCGGCACGATCCACGCGCGATGGAACCCGGTCCCCGGCCGGTTCAAGGATTACATCGCGATGCCGAAGTTCAACATGTACCAGTCGCTGCACACGACGGTGATCGGCCCGGAGGGCAAGCCCGTCGAGCTGCAGATCCGTACCCGCGCGATGCACAACCGCGCCGAGTACGGCATCGCGGCGCACTGGAAGTACAAGGAGGAGACGGTCGGCGGCGGGGCGCCCGGCAAGGCGGGGGACATGGCCTGGCTCCGGCAGCTCCTCGACTGGCAGAAGGAGACCACCGACCCGGCGGAGTTCCTCGAGTCGCTGCGCTTCGACCTGTCGGTCTCGGAGGTCTTCGTCTTCACCCCGAAGGGGCAGGTCCTGGCCCTTCCGCAGGGCGCGACCCCGGTGGACTTCGCGTACGCCATCCACACCGAGGTCGGGCACCGTACGATCGGCGCCCGGGTCAACGGCCGGCTCGTGCCGCTGGAGTCGACCCTCGACAACGGCGACACGGTGGAGATCTTCACCTCCAAGTCGCCCGACGCCGGGCCCAGCCGCGACTGGCTGAACTTCGTCAAGAGCGCCCGCGCCCGGAACAAGATCAAGCACTGGTTCTCCAAGGAGCGCCGCGAGACCGCCATCGAGCAGGGCAAGGACGCCCTCGCCCGGGCGATGCGCAAGCAGAACCTCCCGTTGCAGCGCCTGCTGTCCGGCGAGGCGCTGGTGGCGCTGGCGCACGACCTGCGCTACTCCGACGTCTCGGCGCTGTACGCCGCGATCGGCGAGAGCCACATGTCCGCGCAGAGCGTCGTGAGCAAGCTCGTCGACGCCCTGGGCGGGGTGGAGAGCGCCGCCGAGGATCTCGACGAGACCGTCATCCCGTCCAAGAAGCGGCGGTCCAGGCCCGCGGGCGACCCGGGCGTGGTCGTCGCCGGTGACCCGGACGTGTGGGTGCGCCTGTCCCGATGCTGCACGCCGGTGCCGGGCGACGAGATCGTCGGCTTCGTCACCCGGGGCAACGGCGTCTCGGTGCACCGGGAGGACTGCGTCAACGTCGCGAACCTCCGCACCCAGCCCGACCGCATGGTCGACGTCAAGTGGTCGCCGGGGGAGGACTCGGTCTTCCTCGTGGCCATCCAGGTCGAGGCGCTGGACCGCACCCGGCTGCTGTCCGACATCACGCGGGTGCTGTCGGACCAGCACGTCAACATCCTGTCGGCCTCCGTCGCGACCAACCGCGACCGGGTGGCGATCAGCAGGTTCAGCTTCGAGATGGGCGACCCGAAGCACCTGGGCCACGTCCTGAAGGCCGTCCGCAACGTCGACGGCGTCTACGACGTCTACCGCGTCACGAACTGAGGCGAATAACGCAAGCGGCCCGGTCTCCACTGGAGACCGGGCCGCTTGCGTTCAGGTTCTCGGGATCAGGAGAACTCGGCGAGGGTGCGCTCGGCCTCCTCCAGCCACGCGCGGCGCGCCGTCAGGGCCTCCTCGGCGTCCCTGACGTCCTTGTCGCGGCCACCGCTGCGCGCCTTGTCCAGGCGTGCCTCGAGCTGCTGGATGGAGGACCGCAGCTGCGTGACCGTCGCCTCGGCGCGCGCCCGGGCCTCCGGGTTGGTGCGCCGCCACTCCGACTCCTCGGCCGATCGTACGGCCTCCTCCACGCGGCGCAGCCGGCCTTCGAGCTGGTCCCGCGAGTCGCGCGGCACCATCCCGATCGACTCCCAGCGCTCCTGGATCGTGCGCAGCACCTGACGGGCGGAGCGCACGTCCCGGATGGGGAGCAGCCGCTCGGCGTCCTCCAGGACCTTCTCCTTGGCCTCGGCGTTCTGCCGGAACTCGGCGTCGCGCTCGGCGAAGGCGGCGGACCGGGCGGCGAAGAAGACGTCCTGCGCGCCCTTGAACCGCGCCCACAGCTCGTCCTCGACCTCCCGGGAGGCCCGCCCGGCCATCTTCCACCGGCGCATCAGGTCGCGGTAGGCGGCGGCCGTGGGACCCCAGTCGCCCGAGTTGCTCAGCGCCTCGGCCTCGGCGACCAGGCGCTCCTTCTCGTGCCGAGAGCTCTCCCGCTCCTCCTCCAGGTTGGAGAAGTACGCCTTGCGGCGCTTGGTGAAGGCGTTCCGGGCCGTCGACAGGCGCTTCCACAGCGCCGTCTCGGTCGGCCGGTCGACGCGCTCGGCGGCCTTCCACTCCTCCACCAGCTGGCGGAGGCGCTCACCGCCGTTCTTCCAGTGCGTCTCCTCGGCGGCGATCCGCTCGGCCTCGGCGACGATCCGCTCCTTGACCTCGCGGGCGTGGCCGCGGGCCTGGTCGCGGGCGACCTTGAGCTCCTCGCGCCGGCGGCCGAGCAGCCCGGTCAGGGCGTCCAGCCGCCGCGCCAGGCTGTCCAGGTCACCGACCGCGTGCGCCTCGGTCACGGACTCCCGGAGCCGGGCGATGCTGTGCTCGGCCTGCGCGGGGGCCAGATCCGTCGTCTTGATCCGCTGCTCCAGCAGGTCGATCTCGGTGACCAGCGCGTCGTACTTGCGCCGGAAGTACGCGAGGGCCTCTTCGGGCGCGCCGGCCTGCCAGGAACCGACGGTGCGCTCGCCCTCGGCGGTCTTGACGTAGACGGTGCCGTTCTCATCGACACGGCCCCAGGGATCAGCGGTCACCGTGGCCCTCCCGGTCGTGGAGCGTGCCCGCCATGAGCGGCCGGACGACCCGGACGGAGCCGTCTCCGCCTGCCCCGTGCCGGATTCCCCAAGGATCGGTGGCGCTGCACACCGTTGCCTCCTGTTTCAAGGCCCGGGCCGTTCGTCGGGCGCCGGACCCACCGTGACGACCTCGGGAGCCGTACTCCCGCAGGCCACCCTAACCTTCCCCATTACCCCATCTTCGCGACGGTGAGGTGTTTTATTTCAATTTTCTTCTTTGGGGCGGTCATCCCGGACTGCGGGTCGGCGGCGGTCGCTCCGGCCTTGGCGACCGAGTCGACGACGTCCAGCCCCTGCGTGATCTCGCCGAAGACCGTGTAGTCGGCGGGCAGTTTCGCGTCGCCGTACATGATGAAGAACTGGCTGCCGTTGCTGTTCGGCTGGCTGCTGTGCGCCATGGCGATCATGCCGCGCTTGTAGGTCGCCTGTCCCGAGGAGTCGGCCTTGGGGACGTTCTCGTTGCCGAAGCCGTACGCCGGGCCGCCGCTTCCCGTGCCGGTCGGGTCGCCGCACTGCAGCACCTTGATGCCGGTGTCGAGCCGGTGGCACTTGGTGTTGTCGAAGAACTTCTTGGACGCGAGGTACTGGAACGAGTTGACGGTGCAGGAGGCCTTCGTGCCGTCGACCTTGGCGACGATCTTGCCCTGGTCGGTGTCGATCGTCATCTCGTACGTGCCCTTGACCGGCTTCACCGGCGGCGTGCCGACGTTCTTGGCGCCCGGGTCGGACATCGGCTGGTACGCGCACTCGCCGGGCTTCGCCGAGACGGTCGGCGTCGCGCTGGCCGACTTCGACGCGGACGCGGCCGTCGTCGTGGTCTTTTTATCCGACTTGTTCATCGCGAACGCGATGGCACCGCTTCCGCCGGCGATCACTGCCACGGCGGCCACCGTGCCGATGATCTTCATCCTGCGTGCTTGCGCCTGCCGGGCCGCGCGGCGCTGCATCTGGCGCTCGTAGCGCTGCCGGGCCAGCTGCTTCTTGCGGTCTTTACCCGCCACCGGTGTCGCACCTCATTGATTCGCGTCATGAACAGGGAAACGTGTTGCGCATCGTAGCGGTCCTGGCCGGTATTTTCCTGAGTGGCCCACAGAGGCCGGCAAATCGTCCAAGACCGGACGCCCTGCGGCGCTCCCGCGTATGTCGTTCGCGGTCGGCCACGTGCCGCCGGTACGCTCAAGCTGCCGGAAGCAGGCGCCTTAAGAGAGGACGATCGTGCTCATCGCCGGGTTCCCCGCCGGGTCCTTCGCCACGAACTGCTACGTCGTGGCGCCCGCGGCGGGGGAGGAATGCGTGATCATCGACCCTGGCCAGGACGCCGAGTCGGGGGTCGAGGAGCTCCTCCGCGAGCACCGGCTCAAGCCGGTCGCCGTGGTGCTCACGCACGGTCATATCGATCATGTCTGGTCGGTGGCCCCGGTCTGCGGTGCCCGAGACGTCCCCGCGTACATCCATCCCGACGATCGGGACCTGCTGGCCGACCCGGCCAAGGGCTTCCCGCTCGGCGTCGGACAGCAGCTGCTGGGCGGCCTCGCCTTCAGCGAGCCCGACGACGTACGCGAGCTCGCCGACGGCGCGACGCTGACGCTGGCGGGGCTGGAGCTGATCGTCGAGCACGCCCCGGGCCATACGCCCGGGTCGGTGACCTTCCGGCTCGCGGACGAGCAGGTGATCTTCTCGGGTGACCTGCTGTTCGCGGGCTCGATCGGCCGCACCGACCTGCCGGGCGGCGACCACCCGGCCATCCTGGAGAGCCTGGCGCGCGTGTGCCTGCCGCTCCCGGACGAGACCACCGTGCTGCCCGGCCACGGCACGCAGACCACGATCGGCCGCGAACGGGCGACCAATCCGTTCCTCAAGGACGTCGCCCCGATCGACGGCCCGCACAGGGGACTTTGAGAACACCACCATGAGCTCGAACTTCCAGGCCCCCCGAGGGGTCAGCGAGTACTTCCCGCCGCGCTCGGCGACCTTCCTCGCCGCCCGCGACGCCTTCGCCGCGGCCGCCACCCGCGCCGGCTACGCCTACCTCGAACTTCCGGTCTTCGAGGAGACCCGCCTGTTCGCGCGCGGCGTCGGCGAGTCGACCGACGTCGTCAGCAAGGAGATGTACACCTTCGAGGACCGCGGCGGCCGCTCTCTCACGCTACGCCCGGAGTTCACCGTCGGCGTGCTGCGGTCGGTGCTCCAGCACGGGCTCAACAAGGGGGAGCTCCCGGTCAAGGTCTGGGCCGTCGGCCCGGCGTTCCGCTACGAGCGCGCCCAGAAGGGCCGGTACCGCCAGTTCTACCAGGTGGACCTCGAGGCGATCGGCTCCGAGGATCCTGCGGTCGACGTCGAGACGATCGCCCTCGCCTGGGACTTCTACCGCGGCCTCGGCCTCACTCGGCTGTCCCTGCACCTGAACTCCCTGGGCTGCCGGGAGTGCCGTCCGGCGTACCGCGCGGCGCTGCAGGAGTTCCTGCGCCGCCTCGACCTGGACGAGGACACCCGCGCCCGGGTCGAGATCAACCCGCTGCGCGTGCTGGACGACAAGCGGCCCGAGGTGCGCGCCCAGCTCGAGGACGCCCCGCTCGTCACCGACCACCTGTGCGGCGCGTGCAAGGCGCACCACGACCGGGTCCGCGAGCTGCTCGCCGACCTGTCCATCCCGTGGGTCGACGACCCGCGCCTCGTGCGCGGCCTCGACTACTACACCCGCACGACGTACGAGTTCGACCACCCGCTGCTCGGCGCGCAGTCCGGCATCGGCGGCGGCGGCCGGTACGACGGGCTGTCCGAGGACATCGGCGGCCCGCCGCTGCCCGGCATCGGCTTCGGCCTCGGCCTCGACCGTACGGTCCTGGCCATGGAGGCCGAAGAGGTCGCCGCGGTCGCCGAGCGAGGAGTCGACGTGTACGGCGTGCCGCTGGGCGAGGAGGCCGAGCGTAAGATCTTCGGGTTGATCGCCCAGCTGCGCCGCGAAGGTGTCGCCGCCGACATGTCCTACGACGGCAAGAAGCTCAAGGGCGCGATGCGCGGGGCCGGCCGGTCCGGGGCGGCGTACGCCGTGATCCTCGGCGAGCGAGATATCGCCGCCGGGTCCGCGCAGGTCAAGGACCTGGCCAGCGGCGACCAGGTCGCCGTTCCACTCGCCGAGCTCGTGACGACGTTGAAAGAAAGGCTTGCTCAAAGATGATCCGCACACACGAGGCGGGCTCGCTGCGCCGGGACCACGCCGGGCAGCAGGTCGTGCTGGCCGGCTGGGTGGCGCGCCGCCGCGACCACGGGGGCGTCACCTTCATCGACCTGCGCGACGCCTCCGGGATCGCCCAGGTCGTGTTCCGCGAGGAGGACACCGCGCACGACCTGCGCTCGGAGTTCTGCGTCAAGATCACCGGTGAGGTCCGCGTACGCCCCCAGGGCAACGAGAACCCCGAGCTGCCGACCGGCGAGATCGAGGTCGTCGCCTCCGAGATCGAGGTGCTCAGCGAGTCCGCGCCGCTGCCCTTCCCGATCGAGACGGACGCCAACGTCAACGAGGAGGTGCGCCTCAAGCACCGCTACCTCGACATCCGCCGGGAGGCCCTGGCGCGCTCGCTGCGCATCCGCTCGCAGGGCTCCTACATCGTGCACGACGTCCTGCGCGGGCACGGGTTCGTGAACGTCGAGACGCCGACGTTCACGAGCTCCACGCCCGAGGGCGCCCGCGACTTCCTGGTCCCGGTGCGGCTCAAGCCGGGCCACTGGTACGCCCTGCCGCAGTCGCCGCAGCTGTACAAGCAGCTGCTCATGGTGGCGGGCCTGGAGCGCTACTACCAGCTCGCCCGCTGCTACCGCGACGAGGACTTCCGCGCCGACCGGCAGCCGGAGTTCACCCAGATCGACATCGAGATGAGCTTCGTCGAGCAGGAGGACGTCCTCCAGGTCGCCGAGGACCTCGTCGGACGGCTCTGGAAGGAGATCGTCGGCTACGAGATCCCGCGCCCGATCCCGCGGATGACCTACGCCGACGCCCTCAGCCGGTACGGCTCGGACAAGCCGGACCTGCGCTTCGGCAACGAGCTCGTCGACGTGACCGAGTACTTCGCCGGCACGTCGTTCCGCGTGTTCCAGGCGCCGTACGTCGGCGCGGTCGTCATGCCGGGCGGCGCCTCCCAGACCCGCAAGGAGCTGGACGGCTGGCAGGACTGGGCCAAGTCGCGCGGCGCGAAGGGGCTGGCGTACGTCCTCGTGCAGGAGGACGGCACCCTCGGCGGCCCGGTCGCCAAGAACATCTCTGAGGAGGAGCGGTCCGGCCTGGCGGCCAAGGTCGGCGCCAAGCCCGGCGACGCGGTGTTCTTCGGCGCCGGCAAGCCGCACGCCACCCGCGAGCTGCTCGGCGCGGCCCGCCTGGAGATCGGCCGCCGCTGCGGCCTGATCGACGAGTCCGCGTGGGCGTTCACCTGGGTCGTCGACGCGCCCATGTTCGAGGAGACCGACGAGGGCGGCTGGACGTCCGTCCACCACCCCTTCACCTCGCCCAAGCCGGAGTGGGTCGACTCCTTCCAGGACAAGCCGGGTGAGGCGCTCGCCAACGCGTACGACATCGTCTGCAACGGCAACGAGATCGGCGGCGGCTCGATCCGTATCCACCGCGGCGACGTGCAGCAGCGCGTCTTCGAGGCCCTCGGCCTCGACCGCGAGGAGGCCCAGGAGAAGTTCGGCTACCTGCTCGAGGCGTTCAAGTACGGCCCGCCGCCGCACGGCGGCATCGCGTTCGGCTGGGACCGGGTCGTCATGCTGCTGGCCGGCCGCGACACGATCCGCGACGTGATCGCCTTCCCGAAGGCCGCGTCCGGCTTCGACCCGCTGACCGGCGCGCCCACGCCGATCACCGAGGAGCAGCGCAAGGAGGCGGGCATCGACGTCCGCCCGGAGGACGAGAAGCCGGCCGAGCCCAACGAGCCCGGCCACATCGTCCGCCCCTCCACCGAGAAGTACTGAGGGCCTGATCGGCGGGGATCCCGTTCAGGGATCCCCGTCGAGGTCTCAATCCCACCAGAAACTCCACCTCGGCGCGCTGACCAGCCTCTCGGCATACGTGGCGAAGACGATGTAGTCCTGCTCGATGTTGTCCGGGCAGAGGAGATAGTGCTCCAGCGCGAGCCGGTTCGCCTCCTCCGGGCGCGGCGGAGCGGCGACCGACACATGGACGGTGCCTCCGTCGACGGCGATGAGCCGCGTGCCGAAGCGGCCCTCCCACGACCGGATCACCGCCCAGAGCTCCCACAGGTCCACGTGGTTGCTGGATTTGCGGAAGCTGATGGCCAGCAGGGCGTCCGCGCTGCGTTCCACCGGGACGAGAGCGAGATGGAGCGGTTGGCCGTCCTGTGCCAGCTCGGCCACCATGGCGGCGGCATGCTCGCCCACGTCACACGTCGGCGTGGACCCGGCGGCCAGACCCGGCCACACGTCGAACGGCGGGCCGGGATCATCGGGCCAGGGCATCACGTCCTCAGGGACCTCGACCGGGGGAGCGGCGTCCCATTCCGCCTTCTCCCGCAGGTAGCGCTCCCACTCCTCCCGGAAGTAGTCCGTCACGTCGAAGGCCGAGTCGTCCAGGGGCCCTTCGCCCGGATGCCAGACGTCCTCGTAAAAAGCCAGCAACACTGGAAACAGCCCGGTCTCGGTCCGCTGCGCTTCGAGACGTCGCCACCAGTCGGCGGCGTCCTTCAACGGTTCGTCACTGCACCAGAACACGGGGAGATCGCTGTGCTCGTCGGACGAGTAGCAACTGGCTGCGGAGGCAAGGTGCCCTGAGGGCAGGTCCGCGGGCAGACGGGCGAAGGCGTTCGCAAAGGATCTTTCAGTCACGCGGCCGACTGTAGGAACCGCCGCCGACAAGATCGGCCGTGCCGAACACTCGGCAAAGGCGCCGCCGAAGTGGGATGCAAAGGACGGGTACGCGCGTCTGGGCGGCGTTCACCGAGCGTTCGCGCCGAGTGGAGGACTCTGGACGCGCTGGCGACGCTTCAGCGCCGAGCGTCGCCCAGGGCCCGGGAAGCCTGCCCCCGCACGAGGTGCGGGGGCAGGAGAGGAAGAAGCGACCGCTAGGAGCGGTCCTGTTCCTAGCAGTCGGTCTGGCCGCCCTGCGGACGGCGGAGCACGACCTCGTCGTAGCGGCGGCCGGCGCGCTGCTGGCCGGTGGTGCCGTTGGAACCGGTGCCGGTCGTCCCGGAACCGGCCGTCTTGGAGAAGTCGCCCTGCTTGCTGGACATGAGAGCTCCTAGTGGCTCGCGTTGTCCGTGGGATGCCCACGGGTGGTGGCCTGTTACCACCACTGCCATGGACGGTCCATGAGTTCGGCCACCCGGCAAGAAGGTCAGGCGTGGTAGGCGGCGATCGCGGTCTGGACGAATGAGCGGATCAGCGGATTCGTGTCGCTCTCGTTCCATGCCACCACCAGGCGGCTCAGCGGCATGTCGATCAGCGGAACCACGGTGAGCCCCTCTCCCGGTTCGTGGTCCAGAAGAGTCATGCCGACCGTGCCGTTCCAGAGAACCGCTTGCCGGCATTCCTGGACGGCCCGCACCACCGGACCCTCGCGAGGTTCCCCGCCGCTCCAGTACGACTGCCAGAGGGGGTCGGTGCCCTCGGGGAAGAGGAACCAGCGGCGGTCGGTCAGGTCGGCCAGGTTCAGGCTGTCACGGCGGGCCAGCGGATCGTCGGCGCGCAGCAGCGCGCCCACCGGGTCGGCGCGAAGCTCGCGCACGGTCAGACCGGTCTCGTCGAACGGCCCGCGGGTCAGGGCGACGTCGACCACCCCGGCGTGCAGCCCGCAGGTGGGATCGGTCAGGTCGGTCTCGCGGACGCGGACCTCGACGCGCGGGTGCCGCCGGTGGTAGGCGTCGGCCAGCCGTGTCGCGCCCGGGTCCGTGGTGTCACCCAGGATGCCGACGGTGATGGTCGCGGCGCCGGCGGCCGCGGCCACACGTGTGCGTACCCGGTCGGCCTGGACGAGCAGGGCGCGTGCCTCATCGAGCAGCACCGCCCCCACCTGAGTGAGCGTGACACCGGCCGAGGACCGGTCGAACAGCGTGGCGCCGACCTCGGTCTCCAGTTGCTTGATCGCCCGGCTCAGCGGCGGCTGACTCATGTGCAGCCGGGCGGCGGCCCGGCCGAAATGGAGTTCCTCCGCGACCGCGACGAAATAGCGCAGCGTGCGTAGGTCCATGGTGCGACGATACCCGTACGGTATCGAGGCCCTAGAAGGAGTCTTGGACAGTCTCAGCGCCCTGGCGGTGGAATCGGGGCATGACAGATGAAACGAAGCCCGGCGCACCGCTCGCCGAGCCCGCCGTATCGGTGGTCGGTCCGGATGACGGCGAGACGATCTTCCTGGGTACCACGCGACTGCGCGTTCTCGAGGACGGCGGCAACACCGGGCACCGTCTCGGGCTCGCCGAGTCCGTCCTCGCGCCGCACACGCCCGGACCGCCGCAGCACCGTCACGCCCAGCACGACGAGGGTTTCTACATCATCTCCGGCATGGTGCGGTTCACCGTCGGAGAGAAGGACTACGACGCGACCGCGGGCACGCTCGTGATGGTCCCGCCCGGAGCCCCGCACACGTTCGCCAACGTGACCGACCAGCCGGCCGTCATGCTCAGCACTTTCACTCCGGACCTCTACGTGCAGTACTTCCGGGACCTACGGGACATGATCGCCGGTGGCCGGGCGGTGACCCCAGAGGCGACCATCCGAACGATGAGCCGTTACGCCACCGAGCCCGCCACCGACTTCGCCTGAACGCCGGCAGGACGAGCACCGCTCGGCCGCCCGTACGTCAGAACCCATGGATCGGAATCGTGAACGTCGCGTATTGGATCGTCGCCGGCCTGCTCGCTTCCTTCTACCTCTACGGAGGCGGGGTGAAGGTCGTCCGGAGCCGTGAGCGGCTCCGGCCGATGATGGCCTGGGTGGACGGCACCCCGATGCCGGCCGTTCGGGCCATCGGGCTGATCGAAGTGCTCGGCGCGATCGGGCTGATCCTCCCACCGCTGACCGGCATCGCATCCTGGCTCGCCCTCGCCGCGGCCATCGGATTCGTGGTCCTGCAGATCGGCGCGACGAGCGTTCACCTGAGTCGCGGGGACCGCCAGATCGCCCTCAACCTGGCGCTCCTTCTCGCTGCGGCCGTGACCGTCTGGCTGGCGACGGCATGGCGGTGACTTCGGGCAGGGCCGGCTCATGAGGTCCGCGTCGCTCCCGCGAAAATCGGTTGTTCGGGTCACGGTGGGCCGACATCGTGGCGTCTCATGCGGACGTACGAGATCAGGGCCGATCATGACCGCACGTCGATCGTCGTCTACCAGGCGTACCGCCCGGAGATCGGCCGGCCCGCGGTCCAGCGGGGGCGGTTCGGGCCGCCGTTCTCACGGACGCGCATGACCTGGATCAAGCCGTCGTTCCTGTGGCTCATGGCGCGCAGCGACTGGGCGCGCAAGCCGGGTCAGGAGATGATTCTGGCCGTTCGCATCAGCCGGGAGGGCTGGGAGGAGGCGCTGTCGCAGGCGGTGCCGACCCACGCCGACCGGCGCCTCTACCGTGACGGCGCCGAGTGGCGCGCGGCGTTCAAGCACGCCCGGGTCCACGTCCAGTGGGACCCGGAGCGGACGCTGCGCGGGCGGCCCCTCGACGCCCGCAGCATCCAGGTCGGACTCAGCCGGCACGTCATCGATCGGTACGCCGACGAGTGGATCCTGGACATCCAGGACATGACCCCGCTGGCTCGCAAGATCCAGCGGCTGCTTCACGACGGCGCGGCGGCGAAGGCCGGGGCCCTGGTCCCGCGTGAGCGCGTCTATCCCCTCGATCCGGAACTCGCCCGGCGCATCGGCGCGGATGTCTGAGACATCCCATCCCTTGCGCCGGCTCGCCGAATGAGACAACGTCTGAATGACGAACGTCATTAGGCCGATCGTCAATACGAGGTTGCGATGCCCGCCAGCGCGAAGCCCGCCACGTACGATCCGTTCGACGAGGCGTTCCAGATCGATCCGTACCCGGCGTACCGGCACCTGCGCGACCACGATCCGGTGCACCGTCACTCCGACCCGCCGTTCTGGGCGCTGTCCCGCTTCGACGACATCTGGAACGCCGTACGGGACAACGCGCGTTTCTCCTCGGAGCAGGGGCTGACCTTCCATCCGGACGAGATCGGCACCCTCGGCCTCGCGCCGACCATCGTGATGCTCGACCCGCCCCGGCACGGGCAACTGCGCGCATTGATCGGCAAGGGCTTCACGCCGCGTCGCGTCGCCGCGCTGGAGGACCTGATCCGCGGATTCGTGCGGGCGCGCATCGCCGACCTGGAGCGCAGGACGGCCGACGGCGAGCCGGTCGACCTGCACCGGGACTTCTCCTCACCGATCCCGACCTTCGTCCTGGCGCATCTCCTCGGTGTGCCGGAGCGGCACCGCACCCGGTTCGACCCGTGGGTGACCGCGTTGACCGGCCTGCAGGACAGCGGCTTCCGGCTGGAGGAGTCCGCCGCGGTCAGCGCCGTGGCCGAGATGTTCGAGTACTTCTCCGAGGTGATCAGTGCCCGCCGCCGCGACCCCGGCGACGACCTCATCAGCGCGCTCACCGCGGCCGAGGTGGACGGTGAGCGCCTGACCGACTGGGACATCCTCGGGTTCTGCTTCGTGATGGTCGCCGGCGGCAACGACACCACCGGCAATCTCATCTCGCACGGCGTCATGCTGTTGGACGCCCACCACGACCAGCGCGAGCGGCTGGTCGCCGATCCCGCGCTGATCCCGAACGCGTTGCTGGAGTTCCTCCGCCTGGAGGGCTCGGTGCAGGGGCTGGCGCGCACCACGCTGCGCCCGGTGACGCTGCGCGGGGTGGAGATCCCGGCGGGGGAGAAGGTCATGATGCTGTACGGCGCGGCCAACCGCGACGAACGCGAGTTCGGGCCCACCGCCGACCGGCTGGACATCACGCGCGAGATACCCCGGCACCTCGGCTTCTCCAGCGGCGTGCACTTCTGCATCGGCTCCCACCTGGCGCAGTTGCAGGCGCGGGTGGCGTTCGAGGAACTCCTCGCCCGCCAGCCCACGGTCGGGGTCGACCTCGCCGGGGCGCGGCGGTTGCGGTCGGCGTTCACCCGGGGCTGGGCCGGCCTGCCGGCCACGGGGATATGCGTACGCGGACGGGACCACTGACCACCGAACGTCATTCGGAAATTCTAGGCCTTTCCTGTAGGGTTGATCGACAATCTCATGGAGAGGGCCCTCTCGTGCGCTTCCCGCTGACCTCTCGCACGGCGACGCTCCTGGCCACCGGCGTCCTCGCCGCCTCCGCCTTCGCCGCCCCGGCCGTCGCCTCGTCCGTGCCTCTTCCCCCGCACAACCCGTACGCGGGCCCGGACGGCACCGCCACCATGCACGCCGACACCGGCTCCTCGGACGCCACCACGCTGTCCGGCCCCGGCCCGGGGACGCTGAAGTCCCATCTGGCGGAGCTGGCCTCGGCCTGCCCGACCGTCCTGGTCGGCTACGACGGCCGCCCCGTCGCGCTGTGCACGACGATCCTGGGCCAGACCCCCACCGTGCATCTGCTCGACCCGGCGAGCGGCGACTCGATCGCCGAACTGGCCCTGGCCAAGGGATCCTCCGTGCTCGGCGGCGTCTACGCCTACCTGGACGACAAGGACCGCCTCGTCCTCGTGGACGGCGACCACGACCTGGTACGGATCGGGCACCACCAGGCGGCCGACGGCTCCTGGCGGCTTCAGGTCGACGGCTCGCTGTCGCTCGCCGGCGCCATCGCGGACGACGACTCGGTGATCGGCGTCTCACCGGACTGGCAGGGCCGCGTCTGGTTCGCCACCGCGAACGGCGTGGTCGGCACCGCCGACGACAGGACGGGCGTGGTCCGGACCCTCTCCCTCCCGGCCGGCGAGACGGTCGCGAACAGCATCTCCACCGCTCCCGTCGGCACCGCCGTCACCTCGACGCACGCCACGTACCTCCTCACCGCCGACGCGGACGGCACTCCGCGCATCCGCTGGCGGCGGGCGTACGACCGTGGCCCCGGCCGCAAGCCGGGCCAGCTGAGCTGGGGCAGCGGGTCGACCCCGACCTTCTTCGGCCCGGCCGACGGCACCGACTACCTGACGATCGTCGACAACGCCGCGCCCACCGTGAACCTGCTGGTCTACCGGGCCGCGACCGGAGAGCCGGTCTGCCAGGTGCCGGTGCTCAAGGCCGGCGGCAGCGGCAGTGAGAACTCACCGATCGGCGCGGGCGACTCGGTGTACGTCGCGAGCACGTACGGCTACCCGTATCCGACCCAGCCGTCCGACGCCACGGTGCCCGCCACCGCCGACTTCGTGGGCGGCCTGTCCCGGGTCGATGTTCGCCCCGACGGATCCGGCTGCGCGCTGCGCTGGGACAACAGGGTCCGGTCCGCCGCCGTGCCCCGGCTGTCCCTCGGCGACGGGCTGATCCACACGGTCCTGCGCGAACCGGCGATCCCCGGAACGACCGCCACCTCGATCCTCGACCCGTACTACTACGCCGAGATCGACCCCGGCACCGGCTCCGTCGTGCGCAGGAAACTCCTCGGCGTCGGCGCCGTGTACGACACGCTCCAGATGGTGGGCGGCATCGCTCCCGGTCGCGTGACCTACCAGGGCACCGTCACCGGCATCGTGCGCGTCTCGAACTAGAGCGCCGGGCGCGGGAACCACGGCGCGGCGGTCCGCCCGCCACTGTACCTACTAGTATGTACATGCGGCTCGTGGTGGGAGCCGACTGGTCCGAAATCAAGGAGGAAGCCGAGATGCCGCTCGTACGTATCGACGCGCTGGGGACCGACAAGGAGCGGCTCGACGCGCTCGGCCGGGCCGTGCACGAGGCCCTGGGCGAGACGATGGGCTTCCCGCCCGACGACCGGTTCCAGGTCCTGACCGGGCACGACGGCACGAGCAGCACGCTGCGCTACGACGACTACCTCGGCGTGCACCGGGACGACGGGATCGTCTACGTCGCGATCACCATGCGGTCCGGGCGTCCGCCCGAGCGGAAGCGGGCGCTCTACCGGCGGATCGCCGAGCTCGCCCACGAGTACGCCGGGACCGAGCCGCGGAACGTCTTCATCACCCTGACGGAGAACGAGTCGATCGACTGGTCGTTCGGCGACGGCCTGGCGCAGTACGCCCCGGGGGACTAAGCGGGGAGGCGGCCGCTGGTGCGGGCCTCGTCGTCGAAGCCCAGCCGGTCGTACAGCCGCATGGCCGCCGTGTTGCCCTCGTAGACGCCCAGGCCGACCCCGTCACAGCCCTCTTCGAACAGCCGCCGCATCGCCCAGACCGTGATCGACGCGCCCAGCGCCCGGCGGCGGGCGTCCGGGTGGACCGCGATCGCCGCGACCTGGCCGACCTCCGTGGCGGACGTGGTGTCGGCCAGGCAGGCCAGGAGTCCGTCGGGCTCGCCCCGTACGGCCGCCCAGCGGCGCGCCCTGCCGTCACCGGGCCAGACCGACCAGTCCGAGGTCGTGAGCTTCAGCAGGTCCGTGATCGCGGCACCGTCGTCGTACCAGTCGACGAGATCCTCCGCGGGCTGGACCGGCGGCACCTCGTACGCGACCCGATACCGCCAGTCGCTCGGGTCGGCGAGCGGCAGCGGCGTGCCGCGCGGCACGTTGACGTGCACGTCCGCGGGGAGTTCGCCGCGTAGCCCGGTCAGCAGGCCGGCCACCGCCGCGGGCGTGCCGAGCCCCACGACCCGCTTGATCGTCGTGCGGTCGCGGTTCAGGTCCAGGAAGGCGACCGCGCCGTCGGCGCGCCAGGCCGTGCCGCGTCGCGCGGGGTGCACGCTCCGGATCAGGGGGTGGCCTCCGGTGATCGCCAGGAGGTCGTCGATCGAGGAGGGGGTCACGCCGCACAGGCTAACGCCGCCCTCGGCCGGCCTGATCACGACCCCATCGCCGAGGCCTGGCCGGTCTCGGCGCCGTGGGTGTTCTGTCAGTGCTCCCGCACCAAGGCGTGATCCTTCCCATGTCACAGGCGGCCGGGCTGCCTCGTCTCGGGGAGCGAGGACAGGGGCTCTCGCCGGGTGGCGCGCCATTCACCCGAGACGTCCTTCGCACCGGAACAGAGCGAGGAAATCGGACATGATCAGAATCGGCATCATCATCGGCAGCACCCGCCCCGGCCGCAACGGCGACCAGGTGGCCCGATGGGTGCGGGACCTGGCGGCCGGACACGCGGGCGACACCGCGGAGGTCGAGCTCGTGGACCGGGCCGACTACGCGCTGCCCCTGCTCGACGAAGCCGTCCCACCGGCCCAGACGCCGGGCCGGCAGCCGCACACCCGGCGATGGGCGGAGCGGATCGGTTCGTACGACGCCTACGTCATCGTCACCCCCGAGTACAACACCGCTCCGCCCGCCTTGACCAACGCCATCGATTACCTCCATCAGGAGTGGGGCGGCAAGCCGGTCGCCTACGTCGGTTACGGCATCTTCGGCGCGGTCATGGCGGTGCAGAAGCTGCGCGCACAGGCGGGCGTGCTGCGGATGGCCGACATCGGGCCGCAGGTGGCGCTGTCGCTGCACGAGGACTTCGTGAATTTCGCCGACTTCCGGCCACGGGAACTGCACACGGCGCAGGTGCGCGGACTGGTCGACGAGTTGCTGGCGTGGGCGCAGGCACTGGGCCCGTTGCGCGCGGCGTCCCAGGCCGTCTACGAGCAGGCGTAGCAGCCGAGAAAGGACAGTCGTCATGCGTATCACGGTCTTCGGAGCCAATGGGCCCACCGGTCGCCTGCTCACCGGCCAGGCACTCGCCGCCGGACACGAGGTCGCCGCGGTCACCCGGCGGCCCGACTCGTTCCCGCTGAACCACGATCGGCTCCAGGTGGTCGGTGCCGACGCGCTCGATCCGGCGGCCGTCGACGCCGCCGTGGCGGGGCGGGACGCGGTGCTGTCGACGCTCGGGGTGCCCGCCGGGAAGGAGCCGATCAGCACCTACTCACGCGGGGCGGCCAATATCGTCACCGCGATGGAACGGCATCAGGTGCGCCGGCTCGCCGTGGTCAGCTCCACCGGGGTCGACCCGCACCCGTACTCCGATGGCGGGTTCCTGTTCAACCGAGTGCTTCTTCCTTACGTGACGAAGGTGCTGGGGAAGACGATGTACGACGACATGCGCCGGATGGAGACGCTGGTCCGGGCCAGCGATCTGGACTGGACGATCGTGCGTCCCAGCGCGCTCTACCACTCGCCGTCGGTCACCGGCTACACCGTTGTCGAGGGCCAGGCCGACGGCAGGTTCACCGCCCGTGCGGACCTGGCCGCGAGCATGCTGGCCCTGCTGGACGACGACCGCCACCTCCGCGCCACAGTCAGCGTCATCACCACCGCCGACAACCCCACCCTGCTCCAGTGGATCCGCCGCGAGGCGCTCGCCAAGAAGTGAGAGGCGCGGGCCGACGTGTCCAGGGGCGGGGGCCGCGCGGAACTCACCGGGTGACGCCGTCCTCGACCGACCCGATCATGACCCCGGTTCCGGTGAATCCGGGGACGTACGGGACCCTCATGTCGATCAACGGGGGAGATCCGCCGTTTTGCGGGTAGTCCCCGGACGGCGAAAGGGCGGGGCATGGGGATGGACACCGCGGGACCCAGGGCGGCGGCGTGGCATCGCTCACGGCTCGTATCGGGGCTGGGGCAGGCCGCACTGATCGTCCTCCTGTTCTACGCGTACCGGATCGGCCGCCGCCTCGCGGAGGCCGGTCCGGCCGACGCCATGCGGCACGCGCGGTCGGTCTGGCGCGCCGAGCGCCTGCTCCACCTGCCGAACGAGGCGTCGCTGCAGCACGCGGCGCTGCACTGGGACGGATGGGTGCGGGTGGCCGACGTCTACTACGTCACCGTGCACTTCCCGGCGACGGCGGTGTTCCTCGCGTGGGTCTGGTGGCGGCACCGGGAAGGCTGGCCGCGGGTACGGGCCGCCATCATCCTGTCGACGGCGCTGGCCCTGGCCGGTCACTTCCTCTACCCCCTCGCACCGCCACGCCTGCTGCCCGGCACCGGGCTCGTGGACCTGATGAACGTCTACGGACCGTCGGCGTACGCCGAGGCGCCCGGCCACGGCGCGTCGAACCAGTTCGCCGCCATGCCGTCGCTGCACGTCGGCTGGGCGATCCTCGTCGCCTGGGGGATCATCCGGTACGGCGCCGGCCGGGCGCGCTGGGCGGCGGTGGCCTACCCGGTCGCGACGACCTCCGTGGTCGTCCTCACCGCCAACCACTACTGGCTCGACGGTGTGGCCGGGGCCATTGTGGTGATCGTCTCCGTCGCGCTGAGCGGCGTCGGCGAACGGATAGTGTCGAGGCGTGGTGCGCAGGGAATCTGAACAGGCCGACAGCCTCTTCGACACGCCGGCGGAGGAGGCGCAGCAGGCGAACGCGCCGCTGGCGGTCCGGATGCGCCCGCGCGGCCTCGACGAGGTCGTCGGCCAGGAGCATCTCCTCGGTCCCGGCACCCCCCTGCGCCAGCTCGTCGAGCGGGACGTCGCCATGTCCCTGGTGCTGTGGGGGCCGCCCGGCACCGGCAAGACCACCCTCGCGTACGTCGTCAGCCAGGCGACCGAACGCCGGTTCGTGGAGATCTCCGCGGTCTCCGACGGCGTCAAGCAGGTCCGCGCCGCCATCGACGTGGCCAAGCGGGAGCTGGGCATGGGCGGCCGGCAGACCGTGCTGTTCGTCGACGAGGTGCACCGGTTCAACAAGGCTCAGCAGGACGCCCTGCTGCCCGCCGTCGAGAACCGCTGGGTGTCCTTCATCGGCGCGACCACCGAGAACCCCTTCTTCTCCGTCATCAGCCCGCTGCTGTCCCGCTCCCTGCTGCTGACGCTCCAGCCGCTCGGCGACGACCAGCTTCGCGAGGTGATCCGCCGGGCTCTGACCGACGAGCGTGGCCTCGGCGGCGCGGCGGAGCTCGCCAAGCCCGCCGAGGACCACCTGGTACGCCTGGCGGGCGGCGACGCGCGCCGGGCGCTGACGTACCTGGAGGCCGCGTCGTACGTCGCCCCGAACGGCGCGCCGATCGACGTCGACGTCCTGGAGAAGGCCGTCGACCGGGCGGCGGTCCGCTACGACCGCGAGGGCGACCAGCACTACGACGTGATCAGCGCCTTCATCAAGAGCATCCGCGGGTCCGACGTCGACGCGGCGCTGCACTACCTCGCCCGCATGATCGAGGCCGGCGAGGATCCCCGTTTCATCGCCCGGCGGCTGATCGTGCACGCCAGCGAGGACATCGGCATGGCCGACCCCACGGCCCTGCAGACCGCGACGGCCGCCGCGCACGCCGTCGAGTTCGTCGGCCTGCCGGAGGCCCGCATCAACCTCGCCCAGGCGGTGATCCATCTGTCCCTGGCGCCCAAGTCCAACGCGGTGATCCGGGCGATCAACGACGCCGGCGGCGACGTGCGGCGCGGGCTCGTCGGCCCGGTGCCGCCGCACCTGCGGGACGCCCACTACAAGGGCGCGGACAAGCTCGACCACGGGAAGGGCTACCGCTACGCCCACGACTTCCCCGGCGGGGTGGTCGAACAGCAGTACGCCCCGGACGCGGTGGCCGGGCGGGAGTACTACCATCCGACCAGGCACGGCATGGAGGCGCGCTTCTCCGACGTGGTCGAGCGGCTCCGCGCCGTTCTCCGCGGCAGGCGCGCCGACTGAGATCAGTGCCGTCGGCCGGTCCGGCAAGGTCGTCCGAGCGCGTTTTCGCAAGCCCGGGACGGTAAGGTCGGTCCGACCAAGTTCTCCGCGACCCGAGGAGGAGGAAGCCGCGTGTTGACGGGCGAACAGCTGGCCGGGCTCATCGTGGCCATGTTCTGGGCGATACTCGTCTCCTTCCTCGCCTACGTGCTCTTGAAACTCGCCCGGTTGCTGACCGAGGCCACCAAGACCGTCGCCGAGCTCGGCGACCGGACCGCCCCGCTGCTGGACGACATGGCCGGCACCGTGGAGCGGGCCAACGAGCAACTGGACCGGGTCGACGTGATCACCAAGAACATGGGCAGCGTCAGCCAGAACGCCGCCGCGGTCAGCACCACCGTCACCTCGATCGTGGGCGGCCCTCTCGTGAAGGCCGCGGCGTTCTCCTATGGTGTCCGTAAGGCCATCGGTTCCCGTGGCCACGGCAACCAGGACGGCAAGCGATGATCCGGCGGTTGTTCTGGTTGTCGCTGGGCACCGCGTTCGGCGCCTGGTCGGCGTTCCGGCTCAAGCGGGCGGTGCGCGCCGTCCTGCCGGGCAGCCTCGCCCACCAGGCCACCGGGCTCGGCCGGACCGTACGGGGGTTCGCCGGCGACGTCCGCGTCGCGATGAACCACCGCGAGGAAGAACTGCGCGACGCCATGCGCCTCGACGCACACACCGATACTGACAAGGACCTGCACTGATGGAGTCGGCAGAGATCGCCCGCCGTTTTCTCCGCTTCTTCGAGGAGCGCGGCCACACCGTGGTGCCCTCGGCCAGCCTGATCGCCGAGGACCCCACGCTGTTGCTGGTGAACGCGGGCATGGTGCCCTTCAAGCCGTTCTTCCTCGGCCAGCGGACCCCGCCGTACCCCCGGGCCACCAGCGTTCAGAAGTGCATCCGGACCCCGGACATCGACGAGGTCGGCAAGACCACCCGGCACGGCACGTTCTTCCAGATGCTGGGCAACTTCTCCTTCGGGGACTACTTCAAGGAGCAGGCGATCCCATTCGCGTGGGACCTGCTGACCCGGCCGGAGTCCGACGGCGGCTTCGGGTTCCCGGAGGACCGGCTCTGGGCCACCGTCTACCACGACGACGACGAGGCCTTCGAGATCTGGCACAAGAAGGTCGGCGTGCCCGAGGAGCGCATCCAGCGCCGCGGGATGGCCGACAACTTCTGGTCGATGGGCGTGCCCGGCCCCTGCGGTCCCTGCTCGGAGATCTACTACGACCGCGGCCCCGAGTACGGCCGTGAGGGCGGCCCGGTCGCCGACGAGGACCGCTACCTCGAGGTCTGGAACCTCGTCTTCATGCAGTTCGAGCGGGGCCCCGGCGCGGGCAAGGAGGGCTGGCCGATCCTCGGCGAGCTCCCCGCCAAGAACATCGACACCGGCATGGGCCTGGAGCGCATGGCGGCGATCCTCCAGGGCGTCGACAACATCTACGAGATCGACACCATGTGGCGGATCCTCGACCGCGCCGCCGACCTCACCAAGACCAAGTACGGCCGTGACACGCGGGCCGACGTGTCCCTGCGCGTGATCACCGACCACGTGCGCAGCGGCACGATGATGGTCGCCGACGGCGTCGTGCCCTCCAACGAGGGCCGCGGCTACGTCCTGCGGCGCATCCTGCGCCGCAGCATCCGGCACCTGCGGCTGCTCGGCGCCGGCGACGAGCGCTACCTGCACGAGCTCACCGCCGTGGCGATCGACGGGATGGGCGAGACCTACCCGGAGCTGCGCTCCGACGCCGCCCACATCCACACGGTCATCGACGCCGAGGAGCAGTCCTTCCTCACCACGCTCCGCACCGGCACCGCGATCTTCGACGCCTCGGTCGAGGAGACCAAGCGCCGCAAGGAGTCGACGATGTCCGGCGTGCAGGCGTTCACGCTGCACGACACCTACGGCTTCCCGATCGACCTCACGCTGGAGATGGCGGCCGAGCAGGGCCTGTCCGTCGACGAGAACGAGTTCCGGCGCCTGATGGACGAGCAGCGGCAGCGCGCCAAGGCCGACGCCGCCGCGAAGAAGACCGGCAACCTCGACGTGTCCGTGCTGGGCAGCCTCCTCGAGCAGACCGGGTCGGTGGTCTTCACCGGATACGACGCGGTCGCGGGCGAGGCCCGGGTGGTCGGCCTGCTCGTCGGCGGCGCGAGCGTGCCGTCGGCGGGGCAGGGCAGCGAGGTCGAGGTCGTGCTCGACCGCACCCCGTTCTACGCCGAGGGCGGTGGCCAGCTCGCCGACCAGGGCGTCATCCGGTTCGGCAACGGCGCCGAGGTCGAGGTCCTCGACGTCCAGTCGCCGCTGTCCGGTCTGGTCGTGCACCGCGGCCGGGTCCGCAGCGGCGAGGCGCAGGCGGGCGACACCGCGTACGCCGAGATCGACGTGGAGCGGCGCCGGGCGATCTCCCGGTCGCACACCGCCACGCACATGGTGCACCGCGGGTTCCGCAACGCGCTCGGCGAGTCCGCCGCCCAGGCCGGTTCGGAGAACTCCCCGGGCCGCTTCCGGTTCGACTTCACCGCCTCGGGCGCCGTTCCGCTCAGCGTCCTGCGCGACGTCGAGGACGAGGTCAACGCCATCCTCATCGACGACCTCGGTGTGCACGCCTCGGTGCACCCGATCGACGAGGCCCGCAAGATGGGCGCGCTCGCCCTCTTCGGCGAGAAGTACGGCTCCGAGGTGCGCGTCGTCGAGATCGGCGAGTACTCCCGCGAGCTGTGCGGCGGCACGCACGTCGCGCGCTCCGGCCAGCTCGGCCTGATCAAGGTGCTCGGCGAGCAGTCGATCGGCGCGGGCGTGCGCCGGGTCGAGGCGCTGGTCGGCATCGACGCCTTCCGGTACCTCGCCAAGGAGAGCGTGCTCGTCGCACAGCTGTCCGAGCAGCTCAAGACTCGGCGCGAGGAGCTCCCGGAGCGGATCTCCGGAGTGGTCACCCGGCTGCGCGAGGCCGAGAAGGAGCTGGAGAAGGTCCGGTCGCAGCAGGTCCTGCAGGTCGCCGGTGAGCTCGCGGGCGGTGCGGAGGACATCGGCGGCGTCGGCTTCGTCGCCCACCGCGTGCCCGACGGCACCAGCGCCGACGACCTGCGGCGGCTTGCGATGGACGTCCGCGGCCGCATGCCCGGCCGGCCGGCCGTCGTGATCATCGCGGGGGTTCCCAAGGACCGTCCCGTGATCGTCGTCGCGACCAGCGATGAGGCCCGCGCCCGCGGCCTGCGCGCGGGCGCGCTCGTCGGCGTCGCCGCGAAGGTCCTCGGCGGCGGCGGGGGCGGCAAGGACGACCTGGCGCAGGGCGGTGGCGCGAACCCGGGCGCCATCGACGAGGCCCTGGGCGCCGTCCGCCGGACCGTGGCGGCCACGTGAGACAAGGCGTGCGCATCGGCGTCGATGCGGGCAGCGTCCGCATCGGCGTCGCGCGTAGCGATCCCGGCGGCATCCTGGCCTCCCCCCTGGAGACCGTGCGGGCCGGGAAAGGCGACATCGACCGGATCGTTCGGATCGTCGCCGAGAACGACGCGATCGAGGTGATCGTCGGGCTGCCGACCTCCCTCTCCGGGCGAGAGGGACCGGCGGCCGCGACGGCCCGCCGGTTCGCGGAGAAGATCGCACGGCTCCTGGATCCCGAGACGGTACGGCTGTTCGATGAGAGACTCACCACCGTGACAGCCGAAAGTGGCCTCCGGGACAAGGGAGTGCGCGGGCAGGCACGGCGGAAGGTCGTCGACCAGGCGGCGGCCGCGGTGCTGCTCCAGGCGGCGCTCGAGGCCGAGCGCTTGACGGGCCGCCCCCCTGGGGAGACTGTCCAGGGGGACTCATGAGCGACGCAGATCTTGATTTCTTGCGCCAACTCTCCGAGCGCCAGCAGCAGCGCCCGGAGCCTCCGGGCGGTGCGTCCCGGGCCGGCCGGGGAGGCCGGGGGCGGCGCCGCAAGAAGAGCCGCAAGGGCCGCAGGCTGGCGCCGTTCATCGCGCTGGCCTTCCTCCTCGTGGTCGTGTGCGGTGGCGGCTACGTCGGGCTGACCACGATCAACGGCATGCTCAACCCGCCCGACTACAAGGGCGAGGGCAGCGGCAGCGTCACCGTCTGGATCCATGAGGGCGACTCGGTCGCCCTCATGGCGAACCGGCTCAAGGACGCGGGGGTCGTCAAGTCGGTCGACGCGTTCATCAAGCTCGCGACCAAGGACACCAGGGCGACGAGCATCCAGCCGGGCTACTACCACCTGCGCCGGCAGATGTCGGTGAAGTCGGCGCTCGACCTCCTGCTCAGCGACGCCTCCCGGGCCGGTCGCCTCACGATCCCCGAGGGCAAGCGGGTCGTCCAGATCCTGCCGCTGCTGGCCAGCAAGACCCACATCCCGCTGAAGGACTTCCAGAAGGCCGCGAAACACCCCGAGAAGCTCGGCCTGCCGTCGTACGCCAAGGGCAGGCTCGAGGGCTACCTCTACCCCTTCACGTACGACCCGGACCCGAAGGCCACCGCGACGCAGGTGCTGCGCTCGATGGTCGACCAGTTCAAGAAGGTCGCTGCCAACGTCGACCTGGAGGCCAAGGCCCGGGATCTGGGCATGTCGCCCGGCGAGGTCGTGACGATCGCCAGCCTCGTCCAGGCCGAGAGCGGCCGGGCGGAGGACATGCCGAAGGTCGCCCGGGTCATCGACAACCGCATCCACAGTCCTCAGCCGTGGATGCGCAAGCTGCAGTTCGACAGCACCGTCATGTACGCCCTGGGCAAGTACAACACCGTGGCCACTCTCGCGGAGACCAAGACGCAGAGCCCGTACAACACCTACGTGGTCAGCGGCCTGCCGCCCGGCCCGATCGACAACCCGGGCGAGGTGGCGCTCAAGGCCGCGCTCGAACCCGAGAAGGGCGACTGGCTCTACTTCGTGGCCCCCGACCCGAAGAACAAGATCACGAAGTTCACGTCCAGCTACTCCGAGTTCCAGAAGCTGAAGCAGGAACTCGCGCGTAACACGGGGCACGGATGACGCACGCCGCGGTCCTCGGATCGCCGATCGCGCACTCGCTGTCACCGGCGCTGCACCGTGCCGCGTACGCCGCGCTCGGCCTCGACTGGACCTACGAGGCCGTCGAGTGCCGCGAGAGGGATCTGCCCGGCCTGCTGGAGCGGCCGTGGGCGGGCCTGTCGCTCACGATGCCGCTGAAGCGGGCCGTGCTGCCCCTCCTCGACGAGGTGTCGGGGCTGGCGCGCGCGGTGGGCGGCGCGAACACCGTGGTCTTCCAGGGCGGGCGCCGGCTCGGTTTCAACACCGACGTGTACGGCATGGTCACCGCGTTGACCGAGGCCGGAGTGCGGTCGCCCGGGTCGGCGGCCGTGCTCGGCGGCGGGGCGACCGCGTGCTCCGCCCTGGCGGCGCTGCGCGACCTCGGACTGTCGAAGGCCGTGGTCGTCGTACGGAGCCCGGGCCGCGCCGCCGAGGCCGTGTCGGCGGCCGACCGGCTGGGCGTCTCGGTGACGGTGCAGACGTTCGCCGACGCGATGCCGCACGCCGACCTCATCATCTCCACCCTGCCGGCCCACGCCGCCGACCCGTACGCCATGGCCATCGCCGGGGCCACCGACGTCCTCTTCGACGTCGTGTACGCGCCCTGGCCGACGGCCGCCGCCGAGGCCGTCGGCGGGCGCGGCGGCATCCTCGTGGGCGGGCTGCCCATGCTGGTGCACCAGGCCGCCCGCCAGGTGGAGCTCATGACCGGGCACGCCCCCGCACCCGTCGAGGCGATGCGCGCCGCGGTCTCCTGACACGCCGCCGCGCCGCGCCCTCGGCGACGCATGGGCGGACGGCGGGACGAAGCGCCCGTCCGGCTGCATCATCATGGGAGGGTGCTCGCCGACGTCGTTCCGTACCTCCGCTGCCCGCTGTGCGCGGGTGACCTCGCCGTCGCGGGAGCGGCCCTGCGCTGCTCCGAGGGGCACGCGTTCGACATCGCCCGGCAGGGCTACGCCAACCTGCTGACCGGCAAGGCCCACCTGGGCACCGCCGACACCCCGGAGATGGTCGCGGCGCGCGCGGACTTCCTCGGCGGCGGCCACTTCGCCCCGCTCACCGAGCTGATCGCCGAACGCGCGGCCGCGCTCGACCCGGGGGAGGGGTGCGTGCTGGACGCCGGCGCGGGCACGGGCCACTACCTCGCGGCCGTCCTCGACCGGCTGCCGGGGCGGCCCGGCATCGCGCTGGACATCTCCAAGCACGCCCTGCGCCGGGCCGCGAAGGCGCATCCGCGGATCGGCGCCCTCGTGTGGGACGTCTGGCGGCCCTTTCCCGTCCGTACGGGCACGGTGTCGGTCCTCATCGATGTCTTCGCGCCGCGGAACGGCGCGGAATTCCACCGCGTGCTCCGGCCCGGCGGGACGCTGATCGTGGTCACGCCGGCCGCGCATCACCTGGGGGAGGTGATCGGGCCGCTCGGCCTGATCTCCGTGGACGAGCGGAAGGCGGACCGCGTTTCCGACTCGGTGGGTGAGCGGTTCGCCCCTGCGGGAACGTGGGCGCTGGAGGTTCCGCTGTCCCTCACCCACGCCGAGGTCCGGTCGCTCGTCGCCATGGGTCCGAGCGCCCGGCACGCCGATCCCGGCGCGTTGCGGGCCGCGATCGACGCCCTTCCGCAGCCGATCAAGGTCACCGCGGCCTTCGAGGTGCGCGCTTTCGGCGTACTGTAGACACGCGCTTTCGACGAACGGCCGGAAAGCTGGTACCTTTGACTTTTGACTGGCCTGGCGTTCACGCGTCGGGCGCGCAAGCGGAGGTCACCTCCCACCTGATCGGCCGCGCTCCCTCGGGAGTCGAGAGGCTGATGGGTCCCGGTCAGGCACGCTGTCGGCGTGCCCACCTCGTCGGCTTCGGCCGCCGGGGCGTCCGGTGGTGGCCCTGCATGCGAGTCGTGCGGGGCTTTTTCGTTTGAAAGGGCCCGGGGCATGGCCGGTCAGGACAGCTCGAAAGCCCCAAGGAGGTCCCATCAGCGCCGAACCGCGTATCAACGAGCGCATTCGCGTGCCCGAGGTCCGGCTCGTCGGTCCGAACGGCGAACAGGTCGGCATCGTGCCGATCGCCAAGGCACTCGACCTTGCCCGGGAGTCCGACCTTGACCTCGTCGAGGTCGCCCCGACCGCGAGGCCGCCCGTGGCCAAGCTCATGGACTACGGAAAGTTCAAGTACGAGTCCGCGATGAAGGCCCGCGATGCGCGACGTAACCAGGCGCACACGGTCATCAAGGAGATCAAACTCCGGCCGAAGATCGATCCGCACGACTACGGCACCAAGAAGGGCCACGTCGAGCGGTTCCTCAAGGCAGGTGACAAGGTCAAGGTCACGATCATGTTCCGTGGCCGCGAGCAGTCCCGACCGGAGCTGGGCTTCCGGCTGCTGCAGCGGCTGGCGGAGGACGTCGAGGAGCTCGGCTTCGTCGAGTCGCGGCCCAAGCAGGACGGCCGCAACATGATCATGGTCCTCGGGCCGCACAAGAAGAAGAGCGAGGCCAAAGCCGAAGGTCCGCGCGCGACCGGCAGTCGGGCGCGGCGGCAGGAGGAGCAGGAGCACGGTTCCCCGGCCTGACCGGGCCCTGCTCCGCCACGACCCTGCTCACTGAGCGGGGTCGTCTCGCGATGAGGTACGCACACCGCGCCTCCCCGGCGTCCGGCACTCCCTGAGGAGTCGCCGTGCGCCCGGAACGAGGTGCACGGACATAGGGAGACGTCGGCGACCATGCCGAAGATGAAGACGCACAGTGGTGCCAAGAAGCGTTTCAAGAAGACGGGCACCGGCAAGGTCATGCGCCGCCGCGCCAACCGTAACCACCTCCTCGAGCACAAGCCGACCAAGCGCACGCGCCGGCTCGACGGAGCGGTCGTCCTGTCGAAGAGCGACGAGAAGAAGATCAAGAAGCTGCTCGGCGACTGAGCCCGGCACCACCTGATCGCCGGGCTCCGGCACCCATGCGGTGCCGAGAGTCCCGTTAGTCGAACGACCGGCCGGCCTAAAAGGCACGGCCTCCACGAAGGAGTTTCAAGACGTGGCACGCGTGAAGCGGGCGGTCAACGCCGCCAAGAAGCGTCGGGTCGTCCTCGAGCGGGCGAGTGGCTACCGTGGCCAGCGGTCGAGGCTGTACCGCAAGGCCAAGGAGCAGCAGCTCCACTCGATGACGTACGCCTTCCGTGACCGGAAGGACCGCAAGGGCCAGTTCCGTCGCCTGTGGATCCAGCGGATCAACGCGGCGGCCCGCGCGAACGGCATGACGTACAACCGGTTCATCCAGGGTCTGCGCGAGGCCGGCGTCGAGGTCGACCGGCGCATGCTCGCCGAGCTCGCGGTCAACGACGCCGCGGCGTTCACGGTCCTGGTCGAGACGGCCAAGAAGGCGCTGCCCGCCGAGGGCAGCGCGGCCGCCTGACGGTATAGATAACGACGCTGATGGCGGGCCGCGAGCTGACCTCTACTCGATCACCACGGGTGAAGGCGGCTCGTCGGCTCGCCAAACGCGCGTTCCGCCGCCGCGAGCGGCGGTTTCTCGCCGAGGGCCCCCAGGCGGTACGCGAGGCCCTCGCGCTCGACGGCGTCCTCACCGAGCTGTTCACCACGGCCGAGGCGGAGATCCGCCACCACGACCTGATCGCTCAGGCCGAGCGGTCCGGGGTTCCGACCTCCCGGGTGAGCGGCGAGGTCATGGCCGAGCTCGCGCAGACGGTCACCCCACAGGGGCTCCTCGCCGTCTGCGCGTTCGTGGACGTCGACCTGCGAGCGGCGCTCGAGCCGCGGCCGCGCCTCGTCACCGTGCTGGCGCACGTGCGGGATCCGGGGAACGCCGGCACCGTGCTGCGCACCGCCGACGCCGCGGGGTCCGACTCGGTGATCTTCACGGACGCGTCCGTCGATCCGTACAACGGCAAGTGCGTCCGTGCGTCGGCGGGCAGCCTGTTCCATCTGCCGGTCGTGGTCGGGCCACGGTTCGACGCCCTCATCCCGGCCCTGAAGGAGTCCGGCCTGACGGTCCTGGCCGCCGACGGCGCGGGGAAGTGCTCCCTGGACGCCGCGCTGGACAAGGGAACCCTCAGCGGCCCGACCGCCTGGGTGTTCGGCAACGAGGCGTGGGGCCTGCCGGACGAGATCCTGGACGCGGTCGACGAGGTCGTACGCGTCCCGATCTACGGCGGCGCCGAGAGCCTCAACCTCGCCACCGCCGCCGCCGTGTGCCTGTACGCCTCGGCCCGCGCCCAGCGGGCCGGCGAGCCCTCCTGACGCCGCGATCCTCAGCGAAGGGCCAGGGTGAGGGCCACCCCGAGCCCGAACGTGACGACGACGGCCCGTAGGACCCCCGGAGACAGGCGGCGGGCCACGCGGGCGCCGAAGAAGCCGCCGACCAGACTGGTCACCGCCATGATCGCGACGGCCGGCCAGCGCACCGGGCCGAACAGCGCGAAGGCGATGAGGGCCACCGTGTTGATCACCAGGGACAGCACCGCGCGAACGGCGTTGAGCCGCTGCAGGTGGTCGTGCACGAAGACGCCGAGCAGGCCGAGCAGCATGACGCCGAGCCCGGCGCCGAAGTACGCGCCGTAGGCGCCTCCGACCAGGACGCCGCCGTGCAGCATCATCCGGTGTCCGGTCCCGGTGAGGCGTTGCGCGGCGTCGAGGCGGCGCTTCAGCCACGGCTGCGCCGCGAGGAGGAGGCTGGCCAGCGCGACCAGCACCGGCACGAGCGCGGCGAAGACGCCCGCCGGGGTGAGCAGGAGCAGGACACAGCCGGCCACGGCGCCGAGCACGCCGGTCACGCTCAACGCCGTGGCGCGTCCCCACCGGCCCGCCAGTTCGGCGCGGTAGCCCGCGACACCGCCGACATAGCCCGGCCACAGCGCGACCGTGTTGGTCACGTTCGCCGTGAGGTTCGGACAGCCCACGGCCAGCAGGGCGGGGAACGAGATCAGCGACCCACCGCCGGCGATCGCGTTGACCCCGCCGGCCGCCACGCCGGCCGCGCCGAGCAGCCCCATGTCGAGGAGGTCCAAGTCCGGCTCCTTCCGGCGGCGCCGGGCCGTGGCCCGTCGCGGACGGCCCCGTCGCGGTCGCGGAGAGTGAGTGGCGTCGATCGAGACTGTAGCCGGGGCCGCACTCCCGCCGTCACCCGGCCGACAGGGCGAGCCCGGCGGTTGGGGACGCCTCACATGATCGGGGGCGTGGGCGGACGTTCGATACCGAACGCAACAGGGACGTCTTCTCGCTGTAACAAATCAGCGACCCGATTCGTTCATTGGACGAAAAGGCGACATGATCGGTGGTGTCGATTCCGCCGCGCCGGATCGGTCGACCGGCCCGCAGCCGGTTCCGCTTCCCGGTGCCCGTCGCGGTGTCGACGTGGATTCCGATGAACGGGGCAAAAGGGTTGGAAACGAACATAAGAGGCATTCCACTGCCTCGCCGTCGCGCGGCGGCGGGGTGCGAGAGAGGCCCGGGCAGGTCTCCGCTGGCGCGCGGGGGCGCCCACCGGTGCCAGGCGCAGGCCGGGCGCGCGATGGCGGCCCGGGTGGTCCGGCGCAACGGCGCCGCGGCGGTCGTGGCGATCGGCGGCGAGATCGACGTGCAGACGGCGGGGCGGCTGCGCGCGGATCTCCTGGAGCTCATCGACGGCGGGCACATCAACCTCGTCGCCGACTTCGACGCCGTCCGCTTCTGCGACGCCGCCGGGCTCGGCGCGCTGGTCGCCGTGGGCAACCGGCTGCGGGAGAAGGGCGGCACGCTCCGCCTGGCGCGGGTGCGGCCGGCACAGCGGAGGATTCTGCGAATCACTCGGCTCGACGAGTTGTTCCCGACGTATGACACGGTCGATGAGGCGTTCGGTAACTGACATCTGGGCGACATGTCAGGAACATCCGTAATTAACGACACTGGCGTGGCGGTATTTACGTCGTCCGCACTAGAGTCAGGCCAGCACTGTCAATATGGAGCCGGGGGAGGTGGCCGCGGTCGTGGGCGGACCGGTTCCGCGCGACGTTGAACCCTCCGCCGGGCAGACGGCGCAGCGGGGAGTCTCTTCCGAGCAGCGCGAGGTCTCTCCCGAGCGGTGGGACATCGCTCCCGACTCGCTGCCCGACGGGCTCGTCGTGGCCGACGCCGATCGGCGGGTCGTGGTCTTCAACCGGGCGGCGGCCCGGCTGGCCGGCATCGCGCCGGCCGCGGCCCTCGGCCGCGACTTCGCCGACGTGCTGCCGCTGCGCGACGCCGACGGCCGCGACTGGTGGAAGTGCCTCGACCCGTACGGCGGCCTGGCCACCCGCACCCGTCACCCGGAGCGGCCGCTGTACCTCGGCGACGGGCCGGAACTGCTGGTCACCGCCTCCTACGACCGGGAGGCGGACGGCACCGTCCGCCGGTTCACGATCGCCCTGCGGGACGCGGCCGAGCGCGCCCGCCACGAGCGCGGGCGGGCCGACCTCGTCTCCACCGTCGCCCACGAGCTGCGGTCCCCGCTGACGAGCGTCAAGGGCTTCACCGCCACCCTGCTGGCCAAGTGGCACCGGTTCAACGACGACCAGAAGCGGGTCATGCTCGAGACGGTCAACGCCGACGCCGACCGGGTGACCCGGCTGATCACCGAGCTGCTGGACGTCTCGCGCATCGAGGCGGGCCGCCTGGAGATGCGCCGCCAGGTCGTCGACGTCGTCGAGGAGGCCCGCAAGATCATCGCCGGCCGGGTCGCGGCGGGCGACCCGGCGGACCGCTTCAAGCTCGACGTCCGGGGCGAGCTGCCGGAGATGTGGCTCGACCCGGACAAGATCGACCAGATCATCGGCAATCTCGTGGAGAACGCCCTGCGGCACGGGGCTGGTACCGTAACGATCGTGGTGGAGCCGGACGCGAGTACGCGTGGAGCCGTCGTCGCCGTGCGCGACGAGGGTGAGGGCATCCCGCCGGAGGCGGCCCAGCGCGTCTTCCGCCAGTTCTGGCGCGGCCACGGCCAGCCCCGTGGTGGCACGGGCCTCGGTCTCTACATCGTCAAGGGCCTCGTCGAGGCGCACGGTGGCACGATCTCGGTACGGCGCGCCCCGGGTGGCGGCGCCGAGTTCCGATTTAGTCTGCCCGCCGGGGCTCCAGACTTCGCCTGAGAGCGCCGCGGGCTTCCCGAGCGGCCCGTCCCATCATGATCTGATGGCCGCGTCACGGGCCGCAGGCCATGCGCCGACTAGACTCGTTCGCCGTTCCGCCATTGCTGGAGTAACTGACACTCATGTCCGCACCCAATAAGTCCTATGACCCCGTCGAGGTCACCGCGCTCCATCCGGACGAGGTGGCCCGCGCGCGCGACGAGGCGCTCGCCGCGATCCAGGCCGCCGCGAGCCTCGACGAGCTGAAGCAGGTCCGCCTCGCCCACGCCGGCGACCGCTCGCCGCTCGCGCTCGCCAACCGGGAGATCGGCGCCCTGCCGCCGCACGCCAAGGCCGAGGCGGGCAAGCGCGTCGGCACGGCCCGCCGTGAGGTCTCCGAGGCGCTCAAGACGCGCCAGGCCGAGCTGGAGGAGGAGCGCGACCAGCGCGTCCTCGTCGAGGAGGCCGTCGACGTCACCCTCCGGCTCGACCGCGCGCCGCGCGGCGCCCGGCACCCGGTGACGACCATCGCCGAGCGCATGGCCGACGTCTTCGTCTCCATGGGCTTCGAGCTGGCCGAGGGCCCCGAGGTCGAGGCCGAGTGGTTCAACTTCGACGCGCTGAACTTCCCGCCCGCCCACCCGGCGCGCGAGATGCAGGACACCTTCTTCGTCGAGTCCGAGGACTCCGGGCTGGTCCTGCGCACCCACACCTCGCCGGTGCAGATCCGCGCCCTGCTGACGCGTGAGCTGCCCGTCTACGTCGTGTGCACCGGTCGTACCTTCCGCACCGACGAGCTCGACGCGACACACAGCCCCGTCTTCCACCAGATGGAGGGCCTCGTCGTCGACGAGGGCATCACGATGGCCGACCTGCGCGGCGCGATCGGCGCGTTCGTCACCGGCATGTTCGGCGCGGGCCTGAAGACCCGGTTCCGCCCGTACTACTTCCCGTTCACCGAGCCGTCCGCCGAGGTGGACATGCAGTGCTTCGTCTGCCGCGGCGCCTCGGCCGAGCCGGGCGGCGAGCCGTGCCGCACCTGCCGGTCCGAGGGCTGGATCGAGCTGGGCGGCTGCGGCATGGTCAACCCGCGGGTGCTGGTCGCCGCCGGGGTCGACCCGGAGCGGTACAGCGGCTGGGCGTTCGGCCTCGGTGTCGAGCGCACGCTCATGTTCCGGCACGGTGTCGAGGACATGCACGACATGTTCGAGGGTGACGTGCGCTTCACCCAGGCGTTCGGGATGGAGATCTGATGCGCGTCCCTGTTTCGTGGCTGCGGGAGTACGCCCAGCTGCCCGCCGAGGTCACCGCCCGCGACATCGCCCAGAAGCTGATCGCGGCCGGTCTGGAGGTCGAGTCGGTCGAGGCCGTCGGACACGACGTGTCCGGCGTGGTCACCGGTCAGGTCCTGGAGATCGAGGAGCTGACCGGCTTCAAGAAGCCGATCCGGTTCTGTCAGGTCGACGTCGGCGAAGCGGAGCCGCGCGGCATCGTCTGCGGGGCGACCAACTTCACCGTCGGCGACCGGGTCCCGGCCTCGCTGCCCGGGGCCGTCCTGCCCGGCGGCTTCAAGATCGCCGCGCGTAAGACGTACGGCCGGGTCTCCGACGGCATGATCTGCTCGGAGGCCGAGCTCGGCCTGGCCGAGAGCAGCCCCGGCATCCTCGTGCTGCCGCCGGACACACCGCTCGGGGCGGACTTCGTCGAGCTGGTCGGGCTGCGCGACGAGGTGCTCGACATCGCGATCACTCCCGACCGGGGCTACACCGCGTCGATTCGCGGCATCGCGCGGGAGGCGGCGACGGCGTTCGGCGTGCCGTTCCGTGACCCGGCCGACGTCGAGATCCCGGCCGAGACCGGCGAGTCGTACCCGGCGAGCATCGCCGACCCGACCGGCTGTGACCGCTTCGTGCTGCGGGAGGTGCGCGGCTTCGCGCCGGACACGCCGTCGCCGCTGTGGATGCGGGTCCGGCTGGCCCGCGCCGGGATGCGCTCGGTCTCCCTGGCCGTCGACGTCACCAACTACCTCATGCTGGAGCTCGGGCAGCCGCTGCACGCCTTCGACCGGACCAAGCTGACCGGCCCGATCGTCGTACGCCGCGCGGAGCCCGGCGAGCGACTGGAGACCCTCGATCACGTCGTACGGGACCTGCACCCCGACGACATCCTGATCACCGACGGGTCGGGTCCGCTCTCGCTGGCGGGCACGATGGGCGGCCTGAACACCGAGATCGACGAGAAGTCGACCGACATGGTGATCGAGGGCGCGCACTTCGCGGCGAGCGACCTGGCGCGCCAGGGCCGCCGGCACAAGCTCAAGAGCGAGGCGCTGTACCGCTTCGAGCGCGGTGTCGACCGGGAGCTGCCGCTCGTGGCGACCTACCGGGCCGTGCGGATGCTGGCCGAGCTCGGCGGCGCGGAGATCCTTCCGGGGGTCACGCACGCCGAGGCGCCGGCGGAGACCGTCACGATCACGATCCCGGCGAACCACCCGGACCGCGTCGCGGGCGTGACCTACGGCCACGACACGGTCGTCAGGCGGCTCCGCGACGTCGGCTGCGAGGTCACCGGCGAGGACGTCCTGACCGTGACCCCGCCGTCCTGGCGGCCGGACCTGTGCGACCCGAACGACCTCGCCGAAGAGGTCATCCGGCTCGAGGGGTACGAGAACATCCCGGCCCGCGCGCCGCGCTCGGTGGCCGGCCGTGGTCTCACCCCGGCGCAGCGGCTGCGCCGCCGTGTCGGCCGGGCCCTGGCCGCCGCCGGATACCACGAGGTGATCAACTACCCGTTCGTGTCCGCGGCAGACTCGGACGCCCTGCAACTGCCCGCCGACGACGCCCGCCGGCGCGCGCTGCGGCTGGCCAACCCGCTGACCGAGGAAGAGCCGTTCCTGCGGACGACGCTGCTGCCGGCGCTGCTGCGCTCGCTGCACCGCAACCTCGGGCGCGGCTTCTCCGACGTCGCCCTGTTCGAGACGGGCCTGGTGTACCGGCCTCGCCCGGACGCCCCGACGCCGCCCCGGCCGCCGGTCGACCGGGCCCCCACCGCCGAGGAGCTCGCCGCGATCGAGGCGGCACTGCCCGACCAGCCGTTCCGGGTGGCCGTCGTCCTGGCCGGACAGCGTGAGCCGGCCGGCTGGTGGGGCGAGGGCCGCCCGGCGACCTGGGCCGACGCCATCGAGGCCGCCCGGATCGTCGCGGCCGAGGCGGGCGTCGAGCTGGAGGTCAAGGCGGACCAGCACGCCCCCTGGCACCCCGGACGCTGTGCCGCGCTGTTCGCCGACGGGACGCTCGTCGGCCACGCGGGGGAGCTGCACCCCCGGGTGACCAAGGCGTTCGACCTGCCGGCGCGCGCCTGTGCGATGGAACTCGACCTGAGCCGGCTCGAGTCGAAGGCGGTCGGCACGGTGCTCGCGCCGCACATCGCGACCTATCCGGTGGCCACGCAGGACATCGCGCTCACGGTTGCCCATGACGTCCCCGCCGCCGAGGTGGAGACGGCCCTGCGGGCGGGCATCGAGACGCACGGCGCCGCGGAGCTGCTGGAGTCGATCCGGCTGTTCGACGTCTACACGGGGGAGCAGGTCGGCGAGGGCAACAAGTCGCTCGCCTACACGCTCCGCTTCCGCGCGCCCGACCGTACCCTCACCGCCGAGGAGACCACCGCCGCCCGGGACGCCGCCGTGGCCGCGGCGGCCGAGCGGGTCGGCGCCGTCCTGCGGGGCGCCTGAGGAGGGCCTGCCGCGAAGTCCTCGTCCGCAGGACTTCGCGACGGGCCCCAGGTCCGCGGCGGGGGGGGGGGCCCCGGGGCCCCGCGCCCCCCCCGCGGCGCCGTCCGCACCGCCCCCGGCGCGCGGCGGCCCGGCGCCCCCCGCCCCCCCCCGCCGAGCGGATCGACTCCGTCCTCGCGGGGATCGCGGTGGC
>NZ_JBFAUM010000037.1:0-70946 GCF_040679195.1 Actinoallomurus sp. NPDC052308
GTTCGAACAACTCCCACAACTCATCGGGAACCAGACGCTCCACCATCGACACGGCAGGATCCTACTGATCACCCCAAATGAAACGACGTCTAAGGCGCTGATCAGGGTGCGTCCGCGGGCTTCTTCACGAAGCCGTCCGCAGAGTTGAGGCGACGCGAAGGACGGTGGACCACTCGGTTGGGGTCGGGTCGACCTGGGTGTGCGCGGTGAATAGGGGGTTGAGCGTTACTTCGGCAGATCGGCGGAGCCGGGTCGATAGTCGGCATGCCGGCCGTCGATCAATTCGAAGCCGAGCACGTCCCACTCGCCTTGCACTCGCCACAGCAGCCGGGACGACAGATGTGCGACGTAAGGGTTGATCATCGCTTCCATGTCCTGGTTCCAGCGCCGCGGGTAATCGCGGTGCAGCCCCTTCACGACGGAGCCGGACTCGGTGACCAGTATCGCGGCCACCGCAGAGTTCAGTCCCTCGGAGACAGTCTTCGCCGACCACACCGTGCCGGTGTGCTTCTCGACCGCTGCTCTCGTCTCACCAGGAAGGTCGCCCCAGTGGATGCGTTCGACCGCCATAGGTCCCCCCTTGCTGGCCGTGACGAAGGGCCGTCCCGCGGCATCGTAGAGCTGTCCTGCCTCCGGCGGTGGCCAGTACGGCTGGTCGTAAGTAGCGGTCAACACACTTATGACCAGCGGTAGGTATTACTCCTCGGTGGCGGATTCAAGTTCGCCGGCGTGGACGGCGAGGGTGGCTCGGCGTTTGCGCAGGGTGGCTACGCGTTCGTTGACCGACAAGGTCTTGTGGGGGTCGGCGTTGACGACGGGGATGCCGCGTTCGGCGGCGCTCTGCGCTAGGGTCTCGCCGACCTGGGGCATCGTGCACAGGGCGAGGCTGGAGAAGAGGCCGGCGGCGACGGTCTTCTCCTTGCGGATGCGGCTTCGGTAGACGATCTCGCAGGCCACCCGGTCCGGCAGCTCGCCCTCGGGGGCGTCCTCCATCCGGTCCTCCAGGTCCACGGACATGGCCATGACGATCTGGAGGACCTTGGTGACGGCCCACTTGCGGCCGGGGACCGGGGGGAGCCGGTTGCGCAGGTCGTCGATCGCGAAGTCCCAGATGGCGCCGCTTGCGAGTTCGGCCGCCGTGCGGGTGCGGACCTCCAGGACACGCTCCCACTCGACGTCGTCGCCGTCGAAGCCGATCTCCTTCGGCCCCACCGCGATCGCGCCGAAGCTGTCCAGTGGGGACAGCAGCTTGCCGATCAGGGCGGGTGCCTTCGGGTGCCGGGTGATGAGCGCGCCGATCGACAGGCGCCACTCCTCCGTCAGGGGAAGGACCGGCGGCGGGACGGACCTGAGCTGTTCCATCACCCAGTCGTTGCCGTCCTTGGCTGCCGCGGCGGCGGTGCCGCCGACCTGGGTCGCGCCGCGTCCGGTGGCACGGACCGCGTGTGTCCCGGTGTCGAGTGCCGCCGACGCCGTACGCCGCACGTCGCCCACGCGGTCCCTCAGGCCCATCGGATCCCTCCCGTTCCCCGTCGGTGCGGAGAGCCTACTGGGGCAAACTGCGGGCTTTCGGGCGGCCATGAGCCTCCCCGGCGTAGGCCCTACAGGTCGGCTGCGGCGCGGAGGACGGCGGACCATTCGGTCGGGGTCGGGTCGACCTGGGTGTGGGCGGTGAACAGCGGGTGGAGCTCCACGTCGGGGGCCTTGCCGGTGGCGGGGTCGAGGCGGTGCGCCAGCGCGAGCATGTCGGGCACCGGGTCCTTGCCGAGGCGCTTGGCGATGGCGGCGAGGAGGTCGTCGAGTGCGGCGGAGTCGTCGAGGGGCGGGAAGGTGACCGCTTCGCCGCAGTGGCGGGTCTGTTCCTCGTACCGGTCCGCCCAGAACTCCACCTGCCAGCCGGGCCACAGGTCCGTCAGCTTGGGCAGCAGGCCGGGGACGGGCTCGATCGACCACGCGCCGGCGGTGCGGGAGCGGACGTCGACGTGCAGGCCGCCGTCCGGGATGACGGGCAGGGTCACCTGGGCGAGGCCGTCTGCGGGGAGGCGGTCCAGCAGGCCGGGGCCCTGCCAGGCGCTGTGGTCGTCCGCCCAGTCGAACGGGTACACGAGGAGCCGGCCCGCCTCGTCCCGTACGGTCACCAGGTGCGGCGGCCAGTCCTTCGACGGGTTGGGCTGCAGGTCGTCCGGCATCTCCGGGTCACCGGCGGCTCGGACGATGGCGCGGTCGAGGCCGACGTGGGCGGCGAAGTCGCCCAGGCCGTCGTACGCCCAGCGGACGTCCCAACCCGGCCAGGTGCGCGACAGCAGGCGCGCGAAGACGCGCTTGGCCGGCAGGTCCAGCATCAGTTCGTCGCCGTAGAAGAGGAGCCGGCGGGTGCGATGGTCGACCAGGGCGCCGCCTTCGGCCCAGATGTCGTCGAGCCATTCGTCCTGCGCGGACTGGTGCTGCGCGGTGATGAAGCGGGTGGCCGCCTCGGGGCCGGCGATCAGGACGGAGCAGATCCGGCCGGCGGCCCAGTGGTCGTAGTACAGCCGCCAGCCGGTGTCGTCGACCAGGACGAAGTTCGCGCGCTGCCCCATGGCGTTTCATCCTGGCGCGCGTCGGGCGCCCACGCCACGGGATTACGTGGTCGCGGCCGCCGCGCGGATCGTACGGGGGCTTCGGCGCCTTACCGGCTCCGCCACAGGGCCGCGGTCTCGCTGGTCGACTTGATGGTGACGGGCGCGCCGTGCGGGGCGGGCCATGCCTGGATCAGGTACTCCTCGACCGGGTCGCCGTCCGTACGGGGGTCGCCGTCGTCGCGGTTGCGGCCGTGGACGCGTAGCCGGTAGTCGCCGGGGCCGGGCAGGTCCAGCCGCTCGGCGGGGTCGTCGCCGCTGCCCGTCGTACCGAAGTCCAGGAACGCGGATCGCCAGGCGACCGAGACCTCGGCGATGTCCTGCCAGTCGTCGGCGGCCGGGGGCGGGGCGTCGTCCCAGAGTTCGGCGGTGACGGCGATGTCGCCGATCTCCTGGCCGCAGATGACGCGGGCGCCGTCGCCGTCGGGGTCGGCGTCGACCAGGCCCGTCGTGGACCAGTCCGGTTCGAACTCCGTCACCAGGTCCTCGCCGACCAGGTCGACCGTGGACGCGTCCACCCACACCTCGGCGGAGGTCCGGCGAATCAGAGTCGGCATGGCACCGGGTTCCTTGCTCGTACGGGAGGGGCTCTGGGAAGACCGTTACTGGATGTTCAACCTGATCGGGTGGGAGGCGTCGACCGGGCAGGTGAAGACGCGGAGCTCGCCGAAACGGCCGACGACGATGTCCGGGTCGCCGCCGCTGTCCATGGTCAGGAACACCCGCATGCGCGCGCCGCAGGAGCAGTCGATGACATGGAGGTCGGTGAGGTGCCAGCTGGGCCAGCCACCGACCTTCCACCCGGGGAGGCAGGCCAGGACGCGGTGGAACTCGATGTCGCGCTCCTCCGCCCAGCGGTCGCCCTCGTCGTAGAGGTCTTCGGGGAGTTCGTCGCTGTCCGGGAGGTCGACGACCTCGGTCGGGGCGACGGTACAAGGGTGTGGGAGGTACGACTTGTCGGCTCGGTCCGGTCGGGGCGGGTCGAGCACCGTCTCCACCATGGACGACGACCGGTACCGCAGTTCGACCGTGGGTCCCCAGTAGTACGGCTGGCCCGGGAGGTCGCTGTGGTCGTTCGGGCACCACAGCACCTGCAGCACGTCCGCCCCGGCCGGCCAGTGGTCTCCCGGTACGTCACGGGCGTACAGCTGGAGAACGGGGACCATCGGCACGCCCGGGCCGGAGGTGTCCTGCACCGTCCGGGACCTCTCCCAGTTGGTCAGGTCGAGCATCGACGCGCCCGCCATGATCTCGTCCTGGATCCGGGCCTCCTCTTCCGTGAGCACGTAGCCCTGGCCCGGGTTCTGCCGGCTCCGTTCCTTCACGGCGCGGTCGATCCGCTGCCAGGTGTCGCGTTCCTCATCCGTCAGCTTCTCGCGCACCTCCTTCAGGTGGGGCGCGGGGCAGACCGGCCACGGCTCGTCCGCCGGCCACAGCGGCGGCCCGCCGACGGAGCTGTCACCGGCGCCGGGCGTACCCGCCGTCGGCCGCAGCAGGGTCGCCGGGCGGGCGTGGGCCGCGAACGCGGGGATGTCGGCGATCAGGGACTCGGCGGATACCGACAAGGTCGCGATCCTCTCCGTGGCGGTACGACGAGTCCCTGATCATGGCATACGGCGTGCGGGTCGTCTCCGGCGCCGACGGCCGTCCAGAACCGGTGATAAGCGGTCGCGGCCGGTTCAGAACGGACGGTGGGTGGGCTGGTAGGTGAGGCGGACGAGGCCGTCACCGACGGTGCGGGTGTCGACCAGGCGCATGGGTTTCTGGTCGCTCGTCCTGCCGAAGAGACGCTCACCGTCCCCGACCGCGATCGGGCAGATGATCAGCCGCAGCTCATCGACGAGGTCGTGCTCCATGAGCGTGGGCACGAGCCGGCCGCTGCCGTAGACGACGATGTCTCCGTTCACCTCCTGCTTCAGCCTCGACACCTCGTTCACCACGTCGCCTTCCAGGACCGTCGAGTTGGTCCAGTCGAGGTCTGCGAGGGTCGAGGACACGACGTACTTGGGCAGGCTCCTCAACCGGTCCGCCCACTCGTCGCTCCGGGACGCCCACCCCCGCGCGACGAACCACTCGTAGGTCCGTCGCCCCAGCAGCAGAGCCTCGGTGCTCAGCGCCTCCTCGAACTCGACCTTGGCCCACGCCTCGCGGTCCTTGCTGCTCAGCCGGTCGAACCAGCCGGCGAACCTGGAGCCCTCATCACCGGTCGGGTTCTGCATGACTCCGTCGAGTGAGACGCTCTCGCTGATGACGATCTTTCCCATGTCGGTCTTC
Organism: Actinoallomurus sp. NPDC052308; assembly: GCF_040679195.1. NCBI lineage: Bacteria > Bacillati > Actinomycetota > Actinomycetes > Streptosporangiales > Thermomonosporaceae > Actinoallomurus > Actinoallomurus sp. NPDC052308. The sequence continues at coordinate 4,893 of NZ_JBFAUM010000037.1, forward strand.
CCTTCGTCGTGTCGTCGACTGCCGCTGATCTAGACGCGGCGACGTCGGGAAAAGGGGCGCTCGTCGACCGCCTCCTTCGTCCCTCGGCCGGCGTCCGTACAGGATGGAAGCGCGGCAGGACGTGGGAGAGGTGGCGAGAGTGGAGCTGGTGGGAGCCGATCTGATCAGCAGGGCGCGGGCCGGGGACGGCGAGGCGTTCCGGGCGCTGACCGAGCCGTACCGCCGCGAGCTACAGGTGCACTGCTACCGGATGCTCGGATCGTTCCAGGACGCCGAAGAGGCTCTCCAGGACACCTTGTTGTCGGCCTGGCAAGGTCTTGGCGGGTTCGACGGGCGCGCCTCGATCCGCACCTGGCTCTACCGGATCGCCACCAACAAGTGCCTCAGCGCGCTTCGCTCGGCCAGCCGACGCCCGGCCAAAGAGTGGAACATCCCCGGGGTCGAACCGCCCGAGCCGACCCGCCTCGGCGAAGTCGTCTGGCTCGAGCCGTATCCCGACGCCCTCCTCGACGGTGCGATCAATCTGCCGCTCGGCCCGGAGGCCCGCTACGAACAGACCGAGTCCGTCTCCCTGGCCTTCGTGACCGCCCTCCAAGCTCTGCCACCCCGCCAGCTCGCCGTCCTCATCCTGCGTGACGTCCTCGGATTCCGCGCGAACGAGGTGGCCGACATGCTCGACACGACCGTCGAATCGGTCAAGAGCGCCCTCAAACGGGCGCGCGCCGGCCTGCAGCGCCGGCGGTCGACGGCCGCCGACAGGGAACCGCCTCCCGCCACCGGCTCACCCGCCGAGGACGCGATCGTGGCGAACTTCGTTCACGCCTGGGAGGCCGCCGACATGGACGCGCTGGTGGCCCTTCTGACCGACGATGTCTTCATGTCCATGCCACCGCTGCCCCTCGAATACGAGGGCCGAGACGTCGTGGCCCGTTTCTGCACCGGCATGTTCGGCTCTGGCCGGAGGTTCGACCTCGTGCCGACGCGGGCCAATGGTCAGCCGGCGTTCGGCGCCTACCTGCGCGCTCCTACCGGCATCCGCCACGGAACCGGCCTGTTCGTCCTCACCCTCACCGGCGACCGGATCTGCGCCATGACCCGCTTCGAGAACAGCGTGCTCCCATCGTTCGGGCTGCCACGAACACTCCCAAGCCGATAGCCGGCCTCCGGCGGAGGAACCCGGTTGTCCACCGATCGGTGGACGGCAGGTTCGACCGGTCGATGCTGTCGGCGGCAATGGCCCCGCGACCAGCATGAACGGCATGAACAATCCCTCTGTACGTGTGGCGCGGTGGAGCGCGCGCCGCCCCTGGCTGGCGATCGCCGGGTGGCTCCTGTTCGTGGTGGTGTGCCTGGGCGCCGGGATCGCGGTGGGCGGTCGCGCCGCGACCTCCGAGGACTACCGGGTGGGCGAGGCCGGGCGGGCCGAGGCGATGGCCGCGAGCGGCGGCCTGCAGCAGAAACCGCTCGCACCTGCTGCGCATCTTCGCCAAGCTCGACGTCACCGACCGCACCCGCGCGGTGGTGATCGCGCTGGACCAGGGCCTGTTGAGGCGTCCGTGACGGGCCGGCACCGAGCTTGATCATCCGGCTTGCCGGGCGAACGGCGGTCGTCCTACAGTGAGATCACTTCTAAGAGGCGCTCTCCCGGAAGTACGCCGCAGAGCGGGAGCGTCCCACCTTCACCAGGTGCCGAAGGGGCGGCAGGTGTATTCGTCGACCCTTCCCTTCGGAGGTTCTGATCCATGAACGTCGGTATCGGCCTGCCCATCGGCGACCCGGCCACTCTGCTCGACTGGGCGCGGCGCGCGGACGCCGGACCGTTCAGCACGCTCGGCCTGCTGGACCGCCTCGTCTTCGACAACCCCGAGCCCCTGATCGCGCTGGCCGTTCTCGCCGGTGCGACATCGCGTGTTCGCGTGCAGACCGAGGTGCTGCTGGCGCCGCTGCGTGACACCGCCCTGCTCGCCAAGCAGGCCGCCACCCTCGACCGGATGACCGGGGGCCGCCTCGTCCTCGGCCTGGGCATCGGCGGTCGGGAGGACGACCACCAGGTCGCGGGCGTCCCCGTCAGCGCCCGCGGCCGCCGGCTCGACGAGCAACTGACGGTGCTGCGCCGCATCTGGGCCGGCGAGCCGTACGGCGACGAGGTCGGGCCGATCGGTCCCGCGCCCGCCCGGACCGGTGGGCCCGAGGTGCTGTTCGGCGGGTTCAAGCCGGTCGCGCTGGAACGCGTCGCGCGCTGCGGCGACGGCTTCCTCGCCGCCGCGCCGCCCTCCTGGGCGGGCGGGCTGTTCGACACCGTCCGTACGTTCTGGAAGGAGTACGGCCGCGACGGCGAACCCCGCATCGTCGCCCAGGTCAACGCCGCGCTCGGCCCGCAGGACGTGGTCGACGACGCCCGCGCCCGCATGCACGCGTACTACACCTTCACCGGCATGGCCGACCGGATGGTCGCCGGGATGCTGACCACGCCCGGCGAGATCCGCGACGCGATCGCCGCCTTCACCGACCTCGGCGCCGACGAGGTCATGCTCTACTGCTACGGGCTCGACCCGGCCCAGGTGGACCGCCTCGCCGACGTCCTCTGAAGCCGGACGCGCGACCGGTGACTCGTGTCGGCGGCTCGGCGGTCGGACCGCCGAGCCGCCGTACGGTCCGGTCAGCCGCAGAACGCGGCCTCGGTGACCTTCTTCAGGTCGGCGCGGAAGTTCGGGTCGGCCTGAAGCTTCTCGTCCGTCTGGTTGTAGGAGATGATCGCCTGCCGCTTACCGTCCTTGCTGGTGTACGCCCAGGTCCGGTAGCCGGGCCAGCCGCCGTCGTGGCCCCAGGCGCTGCCGCAGCGGAGGCGTACGCGGTAGACGCCGAGGCCGTAGTTCTCCGGGGTGCCATCGTCGATGACCGCGCGGGTCGTGGTCAGCTCGCGCTGCTGGGCGCGCGGGAGCAGCCGACCGGTGAACAGGGCCCGGTGGAACTTCGCGACGTCGTCCACGGTGGAGATCATGCCGCCGGAGGTCCAGCCGCTGGACGGGCTGATCAAGGTGCTGACGTCGCCGTACGAGCCGTAGTAGCCGTGGACGTACGGGCCGGAGAAGCCGGTGCCTTGCGGCATCGAGGTGTGCTTCAGGCCGAGCGGCCGGATGATGCGCCGGCCGATCTCGGATTCCACTCGATGCCCGGTGACCTTCTCAATGATCATCCCGGCGAGGATGTAGTTGGTGTTGGCGTAGCTCCAGCCCTTGCCCGGCTCGAACAGCGGCTTCTTCTCCAGCGCGATGTCGACCAGTTCCTGCGGCTTCCACACGCGCTCGGGCTGCGTCTGGATTCGCGGGTCCAGGGCGTACTCGTTCAGGCCGCTGGTGTGCTGCAGCAGGTTCCGTACCGTGATGTGGCGGCCGTCGTTGCCGCCCGCCCGCACGACGCCGGGCAGCCAGTGGTCCACGGTGTCGTCCAGGGAGAGCCGGTGCTCGGCCACCAGCTGCAGCAGCACGGTCGCGGTGAACGTCTTGCTGATGCTGGCGATCCTGATCTGCGAACGGGGGTCCATCGGGGTGCCGGTCTCCTGATTCGCGACACCCGCGCCGAGGTGCGCGACCTTGTTCCCCCGGCGCGTCATCACGATGACGCCGGGCTGCCCGTCGGCGACGAGGCGGTCGACGGCCGTCCGCAGCCCCTTCGGCTGCCGCCCGTCGGCCGTACCGCTCGTGGCCTTCGTGGGGGTCTGGCGGTCGGCCGCGTACGCGAGCGGTGCGCCGACGGTCGTGACGACCGCCGCCGCGAGCAGACCGGCCGTCGCACGTCGGGCCACAGTTCCAGCGCGAGCCATTACGTCTCCAGGTTCAGGGTGTGTCGGTGACGTGATCAACTCTGCTGGACGGCGGGTGGGTCGCACATTGGCCCCAACCGGCGTATCCGCAGGTGTACCTGGCAACACCCCGGGCTCGTGCGGGCCGTGGGGTGGTGCCGCCGGTCAGGCCGGGCGGGTGACCTGGTTGAGGAGCGGCTCTCCGGCGGCGAACCTGCGCAGTTGCTCGGCGATCAGGCGTTCGGCGCGCGGGTAGAACGTCGCGGAGCCGCCGCCCACGTGCGGGGTGATCAGGACGTTCGGCGTCGACCAGAGCGGGTGGCCGGGCGGGGGTGGCTCGGGGTCCATGACGTCGAGGGCGGCGCGCAGCCGGCCCGAGCCGGTCTCGGCCAGCAGGGCGGCCGTGTCGATGGTGCCGCCGCGGCCGACGTTCACGACGAGGGCGTCTTCGGGCAGGGCGGCGAGCAGGCGGGCGTCGAGGAGGCCGGTGGTCTCGGCCGTGAGCGGCACGGTGGACACGAGGATGTCGGTGTCCGGGAGCAGATCCGGGAGTTCGTCGACGCCGTGCACCGACTCGTCCGGGCGGGGACGGCTCGCCACGCGCCGTACCGTCGTCTCGAAGGGCAGCAGGCGGGCCTCGACGGCGGCGCCGATCGAGCCGTACCCGAGCAGGAGCACCCGCGAGCCGGCGAGCGAACGGGTGAAGTGCGGCCGCCAGCGTTCCCCGGCCTGGTCGCGGACCCAGCGGGGCAGCTCGCGCTGCGCGGCCAGGATCAGGCCGACCACGTGCTCGGCCACGCTCGCGTCGTGCAGGCCCCGGCCGTTGCACACCGTGACGCCCGGCGGGACGTGCGGGAGCAGCGCGTCGACGCCGGCGCTGAGGCTCTGCACGACCTCCAGCTTCGGCATCCGGCCCGCGAGCCGGACGGTCGCGGGTCCCTTCGCGTACGGCAGCACGTAGAGCCGGACTTCGGACAGGTCCGCCGGGGCCGGGCCCGTACCGGCGTAGACGCCGACGGTCAGGGAGTCCGGCCAGCCGCCCATCAGGTCGGCGACGTGCGGCCAGGGCACGAGCGTGTCGGGCGGGACGCTCAACGAGGTGACCTCCCGTACGGGCGTGGCGCGGGGCAACGACATCGGCGCCGCCGCGGTACGGGCGGCGCGGCCGTCACCGGGCGGCCGCCGCCTGCCCGCCGGTGGCGTCGTCGGGCCAGCCTACGACGGGCGGCGCGGCGAGCCGGCCCCGGGTGCCGAACGACTGCACGCGCCGAAGGCGGCCCGGGGAACCGGCCGAGAATTGCGTCCGCCCCTCCCCCCGGGCGAACACGCCGTATCCGGAAGAATCACCGAGCTCCGGCGGATTTCAGCGACTAGCCGGAGAAGTCCGTCACGTTCCAGTGCGTACCCGCGTTCCTGTTGCACATTTCAGCGACATAGCGCGGCGTGAATCCATTCTGCTGGGCGTACGCGTTGATGCCCGCGACGGATTGGCAGATACCGCCCGCCCGCCAGAGGACGCCGGCCTGCGCAGACGGACTGGACGCCCAGGCCAGACCGGTGATCGTCATTGCCGCGAGCGTCGCACCGACGCCCTTTGTCTTCGAGATACGCATGGTCACACTCCTTCGTGAATTGACTGGCACACGTCTACAGTGGCCATTTCTCTACGGTCCACTGACCTGGACATCGTCGCGCTGTTCGACAGGGGCCGGCGGCTGGAGGAGAAGTGCCGCGCAGGCGACCATCGCGGCCACGGCCAGGAACGCCGGGGCCAGCGCTCTCATCGGCCGGTGGCTGTGCCGCAGCGGGTTCTCCACCACGTGGTACGAGGCGGTCGCGACGACGGCCGTGGCGATCGCGGCCACGACGACCCGCTCCGTGGCGGGCCACTGCGGGCGTTCGGCGGCGAGGAACACCCAGATCGGCCAGTGCCAGAGGTAGAGCGAATAGCTCACCTTGCCGACGGCGACCAGCGGCCGTGAGCCCATGACCCGCGCGGGCAGCCCCTCCGGGGTGAGGACGAGTGAGCCGATGAGCGTGGCCGCCGCGGCCCCGGCGACGGCCAACTGCCAGGTGTACAGGCCGCGGTCGTTCAGGTTCGCGGTCGACCAGAGGCAGGCGAGGCAGGCGCCGGCGAGGACGCCTGCCGGAGCGGTGACGCGGGCGGGCAGCCTCCGATCGACGACCGCCGGAGAAGTGGAGAGCACGGCGAGCAGCGCGCCCAGCGCCAGCCCGCCGGCGCGGCAGTCGGTGCCGAGATAGGCGCGATCCGGCGCCCCGGGCAGGAACAGCAGGTGCATCGCCGTGTACGCGCATCCGGCGCACAGCAGGGCGGCGCAGGCCAGCACCCGGCGCGAGCCGACCGTACCCATCAGCACGACGAAGACCAGCGGCCACACCAGGTAGTACTGCTCCTCGACCGCCAGTGACCACAAGTGGTTGAGCGGTGCCCGGTCGACGGGCATGCCCCAGTAGCCGACCTCGGCGAAGATCGAGTACCAGTTGGAGCCGTACACCAGCGCGGCGAGGGTCTGGGAGTTGACGGTGTGGCGCATCGGCGTTCCGGCGCCCAGATGCATCCAGACCTGGACCGCCACCAGCACCGCCAGCACCGCCGGGAACAGGCGACGGGCCCGGCGACCCCAGAACACCGCCAGCCGGGTGGTCCCGGTCCGGGCGCGTTCCGCGAGCAGGAGCCGGGTGATCACATAGCCCGAGATGACGAAGAACAGGTCGACGCCCAGGAAGCCGCCGTGCAGCGGGAGACCGAAGTGGTAGGCGATCACGGCGAGCACCGCGAGCGCGCGCAGTCCGTCCACCGCGGGGATGTGCGACACGCGGGCGATGCGTCTCCGGCCGTCGGCGATGGGTTCCGGTTTTGTGGTCAGGCGGCCGCGGGACCGGGGGACGCCGGCACTGGGCGCCCCCGAGAGGCGGGCCGGTCGTGACGGGACCAGGTCCGGCACCGGGTTCCGGCGGCGCGGGTGGTCAGGACGCATGGGCGTGCAGATCGGCGTGGATCGAGTTGAGGATCCACGCGGCCAGCCGGTCGCGCGCGACCGGGGCGGGGTGACCGGTCTCGTCGTAGACGGGGATGCCGGAGATCACCGCTGGGCAGTCCTTGTCGTCGGCGCACATCTGGCCGTGCAGGTCGAGCAGTCGAACGCCCGGGTTCCGTTTCGCGGCGGCTCGCAGCGCGGCGTTCATCGCGTTCGACCAGCGCCCGTTGGTCTCGTTCCAGTACGGCTTCGCGTAGTCGGTGACGGTCGTCAGGAACACGCGGGCCCCGCCCGCCCCGAGTACACGGACGGCACGGTCGAGCTGTGCGTCGAACCGCGTCCGGAACACCGGATCGGTGATGGACGTCGGGTGGTCCTGCCCGGGAAGCTGCTGCGGGTTGTGGGCGTCGTAGATCCCGGATTCCAGCAGCACCGCCGTCGGGTGGACCCGGGCGACCAGGGTCCGCCAGGACTCCGGCCAGTCGTTGCACGCCGGCTTGGGGAAGAGCCGTCCCGACTCCAGGACCTTGGCGGGCTGCATGATGCCACAGCCGCCCCGGCCCGCCGGGATCACGGTGTTGTGCCGGTCCCGGTCCGCGTCGGCGACCTTCTCCATCCCGATGCCGAGGGAACGGCCCCAGGAGTCCCCGACCACGAGAACGCTCAGGTCTCGGACCTCGGGACGCAGCGCCGCGTCGCCCAGCGGCAGAACCGCCGGGCCCGCCCCCGACCGTACGGGTGGTCGCGTCGCCGCCCGGCAGCCGGTGCCGCCTCCCGGCAACAGGCCGACCGCGCAGCAGCCGGCCGCCGCCGCGCGCAGAGTCGCCCGCCTCGTGATGCCGATCACTGGCTCTCTCCTCCTCGAGTGAGCGCGTGTCATCCGGTTCGGTGGCCGACGGCCGTCCACAGGGTGCTGAGGATCCAGGTGCCGAGCCGGTCGTGGGCCGGGGCGGTCGGGTGGCCGGTCTCGTCGTAGACGTCCATGCCGTGGACGCGGGCCGGGCAGTCGTCGTGCGCGCACAGTTGGCGCCGTACGTCGAGCAGATGGACATCGCGACGGGCGTTCCGCCGGACGACGGTCTCCACCTGCCGGTTCATCTCTCGGGCCGTACGGCCCTCGGCGCCCTTGCCGATCACAGCGGTGCCCACGTAGACAGCGGCGCCCTGGGCGCGCAGCAGACCGATGGCCCGGTCCATGTTCGCCTGGTACCGCTGCCGGAACACCGGGTCGCCGAGGTCACGCGGTCGACCGCCGTCGATCACCTGGGGCGTCTGGTCCCAGTACGCGGTGTACAGCACGACGGCCTGCGGCCGGTACCGCTCGACCAGCCGAGGCCACTGTTCGGGCCAGGTCCGGCAGGCCGGCCTCGTCGCCGTGAGCCGGCCGCCCGGCGCCTCCCCCGTCGGCAGCATGATGCCGCAGCCACCCTGAGCCGCGTTGACCACCGTGTATCCGCGCGCCTTACCCGCGTCCGCCATGCCGACGCCGAGGTTGCGCGCCCACGAGTCGCCCACCACGAGGACGGTCAGCCCCTTGGCCTGCGGGGCCGGGCCCGGCAGACCCAGCGGTGGAGCGCCCGCCTCCGCCGCGTTCCTCCCGTTCGCCGACGGAGGAGCCTCTCTCGTCGGATGGCCGCAGCCGACGGCGCCGCCGAGCAGCATCGCGACCGCGCCCACACCCATCGACCGGATAATCCGCACGTCGCCCCCGCCAGGCCGCCCCGCCACAAGATCAGACAGAGACGTAACCGAACGTGATCATCCCTAATCCGAGCGCGAGCCGATCGGTTGGCAAACATCGGTTCCGCAGGACGCAACGTGCGACGGGTGCGACCTGACCGGTTGACGCAAGATCATCTTCTGCGCTTGGCTGGCTCGTCCCCCGACTGGATGAGGTGGCAGTGAAGAAGCAACTCGTTCTGGGCGCCGCCGGACTACTGGCGCTGACGGCCTGCGGCTCGGGACCGGCCGGGCGGAAGACCGCGCGGGCGGCTCCGGTCGCGCGGGGCGTCCAGGTCACGGCAGGTGATACCTACCGGAACTACGCCGACCTGGCGCGGCACGAGAAGGAGGGCCTGGACTACAAGCGTGTGCAGAGGACGCCGCGCGGCGCGAACGTGGCGCAGATCGCGATCCACGGCGGCCTGATCGAGTCGCCGACGTCACAGCTGGCCGACTACGCCGCGAGCTATGGGCACGACGCCTACTACTCGTTCATGGGCATCAAGAAGTCCGGCAACCAGACGCTGCACATCACCGCGACCCACTTCGACGAGCCCTGGGCGCTGAAGCTCGTGAAGGCCTCGAAGTACACCGTCTCCTGGCACGGGGCCAAGGGGGACCGCCCGGTGACGTACGTCGGCGGCCGGGACACCGTGCTCGTCAAGAAGATCATCAAGGCGCTGAACGCCAAGGGGTTCAAGACGGCGGCGCCGGCGTCGAAGATCGAGGGCCAGGACCCGAAGAACATCTGCAACCGGAATCAGCGTGGCAAGGGCGTGCAGTTGGAGATCAGCACGGCGCAGCGGAAGGCGTTCTTCGCGGGCGGACGGCTGGACCTGGCCTGGATCGCGAACCCCGCCCACCGCACGAAGGCCTTCTACGCCTACGTGAAGGCGGTGGACAGCGTCCTCTGAACCCGGAGAGGACGCGGCGTGGTCAGCGGCCGCTGTGGGCGGTGCGCCAGCGGCCGGGTGACAGGCCCTCCTGGCGCTGGAAGAACGTGGTGAAGTTCGCGGCGTCGTCGAAGCCGAGGCGTTCGGCGCAGCGGGCGACGGGCAGGTCGGTGTGGGCGAGGAGGCGTTTGGCCTCCAGCAGGATCCGTTGGTCGAGGAACCGCTTGGCGCCCACGCCGGCGGTCGCCCGGGTCGCCCTGGTCAGGGTACGCGGGCCGTGGCCGAGGGCGCGGGCGTAGTCGCCGACGTGGTGCCACCGGGTGAAGTGCTCCTCCACGGCGGCGCGGTAGCGGCGGAAGACGGTCTCGTCCGTGGGCGCGGCCGGGGCGGGCGGCTCGGCGGGGTGCACCCGCAGCACGAGGGCCGCGAGCAGGTGGGCGAGGACGGCGGGCGAGGCCAGGCACGGGTCGGCGACGGCCGCCGCGTGCTCCTGGGCCAGGTGGTCCGCCGCTCGTACGCTCAGCTTCCAGGTGGGCTCGTCGAGGCGCCGGCCGGCCGGCGCGAAGGCGTCCGCCGCGGCATGGGCGGCGGGGCCGGCGGGCACGAAGCCCTGCTCGAACAGGATCAGCGGGCCGTCGAGGTCGTCCACGTCGGTCCAGCGGTGGACGACGCCGGGCCGAATCCACACGACGCTGCGCTCGCGCAGGTCCTGGTCGACGAAGTCGGCCGTGTGCCGTCCGGTGCCCGACCGTACGAGGGCGAGGACGTGGAAGTCCGGCCGCTGCGGCCGGACGCGCCGGCGGCCGGGGTCCATGCGCCGCAGCCCTTCGAAGCTCAGCACCTCGACGCCGAAGCCCGCTCCGGGCGCCGGGGAGTAACGCAGTTGCCGGACACCGGGGACCTGACCGTTTTCCACAATGACGACGTACCTTTCCACCGTGTGCCCCGCCGACCGTGACCCTAGCGTTGAACTCGCACCTTCGCAGGAGGCGATGGGTGAACATCTGGTTCCGACGGTCCCGTACGGACGGCCGGACGTCAACGGAGGAGATCACGGTGCGGACGGAAACCACAAACGGTGGCGCGATCGAGGTGCGGCGGCGGAGCGGAGTCGGGCCGACGCTGGTTCTGCTGCACTACTGGGGCGGGTCCGCGCGGACCTGGGACGCGGTCGTGAACCGGCTGCCGGCCGGGCGCGACGTCGTCCGGTTCGACCAGCGCGGCTGGGGTTCGTCACGCCGGCTGCCCGGCCCGTACGACCTCGACCGGCTCGCCGACGACGCCCTCGAGGTCGTAGCCGGCCTCGGTCTGGAGCGGTACGTCCTGGTCGGGCACTCGATGGGCGGGAAGGTGAGCCAGCTCGTCGCCGGGCGGCGTCCCTCCGGGGCTGCGGGGGTCGTGCTGGTGGCTCTGGCGCCGCCGCGGCCGCCCGCCATGGTCACGCCCGAGTATCAGCGGATCCTCGCCCGGGCGTACGACTCGCCGGAGAGCGTGGAGCAGGCGCTCGACCACGTCCTGACGGCGGTTCCGCTGGACGCGGCCGTCCGGGACGCCGTCGTACGCGACAGTCTCGCGAGTGACGCCGACGCGCGGCGGGAGTGGCCGCTCAGGGGCATCGCGGCGGACGTCTCGAAGGCCGTCGACAGGATCGACGTGCCCGTTCTCGTGCTGGCGGGCGAGCGGGACCGGGTCGAACCGCCGGCCGTCCTGCGCGAGCACCTGCTGCCGGTCATCCCCCACGCCCGGCTCGAGGTCGTCCCGAAGGCCGGGCACCTGCTGCCGCTCGAGGCGCCCGACGCCGTCGCCTCGCGGCTGGAGGAGTTCGCCGCGCGCGACGTGCGGGTTTGAGGGGATTCGTACGGGGATGACCTCCACCGGGCGGTGATTTTGGAGGGATCATCGTGTTGGAGGTCATCGGGGCCGGGTTCGGGCGTACGGGGACGCTGTCGTTGAAGCTGGCGCTGGAGCGGCTCGGGTTCGGGCCCTGCCACCACATGACCGTGCTCATCGACGATCCGGAGCAGATCGACCGGTGGACGCGGGTGCTCGAGGACGGCGACCCGGACTGGGACGAGGTCTACCGTGGCTACCGCGCGACCACCGACTGGCCCGGGGTCGCGTTCTGGCGGCAGCTCGTCGAGCACTACCCCGAGGCCAGGGTGATCCTCACCGTCCGCGACCCGAGGAGCTGGTACGAGAGCGCCCACGAGAGCATCTTCCGCGCCACGGCGATCCACCCGGCCGATCCGCTCGGCGCACGACGGCGGCGGTTCGTGCAACGGCTGGTGTGGGACGGCGACTTCGGCGGCCGGTTCGAGGACCCCGAGCACGCGATGGCGGTGTTCACCGCGCACAACGACGCGGTACGCCGCGAGGTCCCGGCCGACCGGCTGCTGGAGTTCCGCGTCAGGCAGGGCTGGGGGCCGCTGTGCGACTTCCTCGGGGTGCCCGTTCCCGGTGAGGCGTTCCCGCGCACCAACGACCGTCAGGAGTTCGCCGAACGGGTCGCCCAGCGGGAAGGGCGGTGAGGCGTCCCGCGCGGAGCTGCCGGCGCGAGATCCTCTCCGACGCGGGAGTGCCGGCCGGCGCGTGACCGCGAGCAGGCCCACCGTGCGCCGGTTCGCCGCGTACGACCGAGCCGGTTGAGGTATACAGCGCAGATGAGCGACGGCGAGATCTCCCGGCTCTACCACGAGGCCACCGGCTTCGGCTCCGGACGGCCACCGCGGCCGGACTTCCCCGGGTTCGTTCCGTCGGATCCGCGGAACCGGCCGCACCCGTTCAAGCGCTATCCCGGCGCACCGGTCCGCGACCTTCCCACGGACCTTCCGCCCGGCGGGGCGCCGGCGGTCGCGGCGCTGTCCGGACGGGTGCCGCCCGGACGGACCGGCGTGGACCTGGAGTTCCTCGCCCGGCTGCTCTTCTACGCCACGGGGGTGACGCGGCGGACCGTCGTCCAGGACCGGGACATCTGGTTCCGGACCGCGCCGTCCGCCGGCAACCGGCACCCGGTGGAGATGTACGTCGCCGCCGGGGCCGTCCAGGGGCTGGAGCCCGGCCTGTACCACTTCGCGCCGGACGTGTTCGGCCTGGAGGAGCTGTCCCCGGGGGACTGCCGCCCGGCCATGGCCGGTGCCGCCGCCGCGTCCGAGGTCGCGGCCGCTCCGCTGGTCCTCGTCCTCACCGGGATCCCCTGGCGGACCGCGTGGAAGTACGGCGAGCGGGGCTGGCGGCACGTGTACTGGGACGCGGGGACAGCCCTCGCGAACCTCCTCACGGTCGCCGAGGCGTACGGGGTCCGGGCCCGCGTCCTGCTGGGCTTCGAGGACTCCGCACTCTGCCGGCGGCTCGGGATCGACGACACGGCGGAGTTCCCCGTCGCGATGGTCGTCGTCGGCGGTCCCGGCGAGGCGACCGATGCGGAGGCGGAGGCGTGTGCGCCGCCGGGACTGGCGGCGGTTCCGCTCTCCCCCGCTCCGCTGGAATTCCCGCTGATCAGCCGGGTGCAGCAGGCGGGCGAGCTGGCGACGGCCGAACAGGTGAAGGCCTGGCGGGCGACGGCTCGCCTCGGGCCGCCGACCGCGCGGGACGGGGCGGAGCCGCCCGCATCGGCGTCGGAGGAGCCGATCGAGTCGGTGATCCTGCGGCGCGGGTCGACGCGGCGGATGCGGCAGGAGGTCCTGCCGGCCGAGCTACTGGAGTGGGGGATGGCGGTGGCCACCCGTCGGCTGCCCGCCGACGCCGTCCCGGCCGGGGCGACGCCGCTCTCCCACCAGCTCGACGTCCACGCGATCCAGGACGTCGAACCCGGGCTGTACCACTGGGCCGGCGGACGGGCGGAGCCGTACCGGACCGTTCCGGAGGCCGCGGTCCGGCGGCTGAGCCGGTACCTCTGCCGGAACCAGGCGCTCGGCGGCGACTCGGCCTTCACCGCCTTCATGTGCGCCGACCTGGACCGGGTGTTCGAGGCGTACGGCGACCGCGGTTACCGCGTCGCGCAGCTCGAGGCGGGGGTGGCCGCCGGGCGCCTGCAGCTCGCGGCGTTCGCCCTCGGGTACGGCGCCACCGGCCTCACTTTCACCGATGACGACGTGTCGGCGGCGTTCGGCAGCGGCGCGGCGTGCATGCTCGCCGTCGCCGTCGGGAGCCCCGCCTACCGGAGCCGGCCGGGCGGTCCGCCCGGCCGGCCCACGCGGGTGCGGATCTGAACTACGAGATGACGCTGTTGATCCAGTTGTAGTAGGCGCCGACACCGGTGTAGGCGTCCGGGCCGCCGCCGCAGATGTCGCTGACGCCGCGGCTGTCCACGCCCTCGAGCCGCCAGCGCCCGTCGACCAGCATCAGCAGCGGCGAACCGGAGTCACCGCCGCAGGGGCCGCGGACGCCCTCCGGGTTGTCGGTGCAGACGTCGCCGGGGTAGGCGCCCCACGCGTCGCTGCCGTTCTCGTCGACGTGGCACTTCGGCGTGCTCAGCGGGAGGACCGTGGTGTCGAGCTGCTGCAGCCGGGTCGGCAGCTGGCTGGGGTCGCTCGCCTCGTTGGAGGTGTAACCCCAGCCGATCTCCCGGACCTTGATGCCCGGGTCGGGCAGCTTCCAGTCCAGGGGAACGGTCTTCTCGGGCTGCGGGGTGGTGAGGTGGACGAGGGCGATGTCCTTGCCGAGGCTCTTGTCCGGGTAGTTGATGAAGTCGGGGTGCACGACGATCTTGTCGATGTTCGAGACCGTGCCGCCCGTGGTCCGGTCGTTGGAGCCGACCCGGACGTGCAGGAGCGAGGGGTCCCAGGGCACGGACGTGCTCGAGTCCGAGCCGATCGTCGTGACGCAGTGCCCGGCGGTGACCACCCAGTCCTTACGGATCAGCGCGCCGCCGCAGCGGTGGGAGTTCGGGACCCCGTTGCGGGTGTACTGCAGCGAGATCATGAAGGGGTAGTTCTGGGTCGCCGTCCCGCCGCCCACGATCTTGGGCGAGGGGTCGCCGGTCGTGTCCGCGGTCGCGGCGGCGCCGGTGGTCGCCAGGGCGCCGGCGACCACGGCCGCCGTCGCCAGCACGCGCGCGAACGTCCGTCGCCGGTCGGTGGAGGGGGTGGCCAGAGTCGATGTCATCGTCCGCTGACTCCTCGTCACATCGTCTGTCAGGGGGGTGGATGTGAAGGGGCCGCGCGACATGTCCGCCATCGACCCCGCGCCGGACGTTACCGGCCGGGATCACGAAGTTGATCTTGAAGATTATGTGATCTTGGTCTCGTCCAGGCGACCGGCGACGGGCCGGAGCGGGGCAGACGCGCAGGTGGGACCGGTCGGGAGCCGGGTCAGGCGCGGAGGTAGGACAGTTCGGGGAAACGAGCCTCGTACCGCTCCAGGAGACGGCGGGCCACGGTCACGGAGTCGACGAGCGGGTGGGTGGCGAGGGCGCGCAGCGCGGCCGGGCGGGAGCCGGTGGTCGCGGCCTCGAGGACCGCGCGCTCGACCGCCTTGATCGTGGTGACGAGGGCGAGCTGGTGGTCGGCGAGCGGCGCGCAGGCGACCGGGCGGGCGCCGTTGGCGTCGACCAGGCACGGCACCTCGACGACGGCGTCGTCGTCCAGGCCCGGCAGGGCGCCGCGCCCCCGGACGTTGAGGATCAGGGTCGCGCGCTCGTCGTGCGCGATGGCGCGCATGAGCGCGAGCGCGACGTTCTCGTACCCGCCGGACTCCAGGTCGCAGGACTCGCGCTCGCCGGCGCCGGCCGCCTCGCGGTTCTCCGCCATGTAGGTGGTCTCGCGAGCCATCCGGGTGGTCTCCCACGCTTCGAGCGCGGAGCCGGGCGAGTCGGACGTACGGGCGTAGAAGTCGCGCTGCTGGTCCAGGACGAGCGCGCCGCGGGTGCGCTCGGCGGTACGGGCGGCGGCGACCGCCTCGCGGGCGAAGTAGTAATAGTGCAGGTACTCGTTGGGGACCGCGCCGATGGCCCGCAGCCACTCGCCGCCGAACAGCCGTCCCTCCTCGAACGACGCCAGCGCCGCGTCGTCGGCCAGCAGCTCGGGAAGGACGTCACGGCCCTCGACGCGGACGGCGCGCAGCCAGCCGAGGTGGTTCAGCCCGGCGTAGTCGAACCACGCGCTGCCCGCGTCGACGCCGAGCGCGGCGGCGACGCGGCGGCCGAGGCCCACGGGTGAGTCGCAGATGCCGATCACGCGGTCGCCGAGGTGGCGGGACATCGCCTCGGTGACGGTGCCCGCCGGGTTGGTGAAGTTGATGACCCACGCGTCCGGGGCGACCGCGGCGACGCGGCGGGCGATGTCGACGGCGACGGGGACCGTGCGCAGGCCGTACGCGATGCCGCCCGCGCCGACGGTCTCCTGGCCGAGCACGCCCTCGTCGAGGGCGAGCCGTTCGTCGGCGGCGCGGCCGTCGAGCCCGCCGACGCGGATGGCGGAGAACACGAAGTTCGCGCCGGTGAGCGCCTCGTCCAGGTCGGTCGTCGCGGTGACCACCGGGGCGTCCGGGTGGCCGGCCGCCTGCTCGGCGAGGACCTGACGGATCACGGCCGAACGTGCGGGGTCGAGATCGTACAGGACCACGTCGGTGACGCGGCCCTTGCCACGGTCGGCCAGGAGCGCGCGGTACACGAGCGGCACCCGGAACCCGCCGCCGCCGAGGATCGTCAGTCGCATGATCCCGAGGCTAACTCGCGTAAAGGTCGCGTGAGCGCCGGGTGGGGCGTTCGGCGGCCCGATAGCGTTGATAACGCTCAGGTCACGGTCGATCAGGGGCGAGGGCAGGGTGGGTGAGCGGTACCCAGACACCTCACAGCAAGCCCCCAGGGCGCGGAGAGTTTCGGGAGTTATCCCTAAGGAAAGAACGCGGCAGGGGGGTGCGATGCGTAGATTGTTGTGTTTGGTGATGTCGGCCGTGCTGCTGGCCGGCTGCACCACGGCTCACGGAAAGACGCCCCAGGTCGCGGCGGAGACCCGAACCGCCGGGACCCCCCACCCATCCCCGACGACCAGTGCTCCTCCGACGCCTCTCCCGAAGGGCACGCCGACCGCCAAGACCTTTCCCGAGGGCCGCCACGTCGGAGCGATCTTCTCCCACGACACCTCGGGCACCCACTTCTGCACGGGGAGCACGGTCGACAGCCCCAACCACAACCTGATCATCACCGCCGCGCACTGCCTGCACGGCGGCAAGGGCAGTGACTACACCAGCGACCTCGTCTTCGTCCCCGGCTACCACGACGGCAAGGCCCCGTACGGGGTCTGGAAGATCCGTACGCTGCTCGTCGACACCCGGTGGGCCCACGACTCCGACGAGGACCTGGACGTCGGCTTCGCCGTGGTCGCCCCGCTGAACGGCCAGAACGTGGGCGACGTCGTCGGCGTCAACGCGCTCGGCATCGACCCCGGCTTCCGCAACGTCGTACGGGTCACGGGCTACCCGATGCGCTCCGACAAGCCGATCACCTGCGTGAACGCCACGAGCAAAGAGGACACCTACCAACTGCGCTTCGCCTGCGACGGGTACCTCCCCGGCACCAGCGGCAGCCCCTTCCTCGCCGACTACGACGCGAACACCCATACGGGCAAGGTCGTCGGCGTGATCGGCGGCCGGGACGAGGGCGGCGACGAGGACGACGTCTCCTACAGCTCCTACTTCGACGACGACGTTAAGCACCTCTACGACGAAGCGGTACGGGAAAGCGCGCCGCAGTAACACATGATGGGGTCATGGACGTCGACGTCATCGTGATCGGGCTCGGACCGGGCGGCGAAGAGGTGGCGGGCGGTCTGGCCGCCGCCGGCCTCGCGGTGGTGGGCATCGAGGACCGCCTGGTGGGCGGCGAGTGCCCCTACTGGGGCTGCATTCCCAGCAAGATGATGATCCGCGCGGCGGACCTGCTGGCCGAGGCCCGCCGCGTCCCCGGCATGGCCGGAGAGGCGGACGTCCGGCCCTCCTGGGCCCCGGTCGCGAAGCGGCTGCGCGAGGCCACCGACAACTGGGACGACAAGGTCGCGGCCGGCCGGTTCACCGGCAAGGGCGGCACGCTCGTGCGCGGCAAGGGCCGGATCACCGGTCCGGGCGAGGTCACCGTCGAGGGCCGGGTGTTCCACGCCCGCAAGGGCATCGTCATCTCGAACGGCACCGCCCCCTCCGTACCGCCGATCGACGGCCTGCGCGACACGCCGTACTGGACGAACCGGGAGGCGATCGAGGCCACCGAGGTCCCCGAGTCGCTGATCGTGCTGGGCGGCGGGGCGATCGGCGCGGAGCTGGCCCAGGTGTTCGCCCGGTTCGGCAGCCGGGTCACGGTGGTCGAGGCCCTCCCCCGGCTGCTCTCCGTGGAGGAGCCCGAGGCGGGCGACCTGCTGCGCGAGGTCTTCGAGGCCGAGGGCATCACCGTACGGACCGGCGCGAAGGTCGAGCGGGTCCGCCACGACGGCGACGGGTTCGTCCTGAACGATGACCTGCGGGCCGAACGGCTGCTCGTCGCCACCGGCCGCCGTACCGACCTCAAGGCGCTGGGCGTCGCGGCGGTCGGCCTGGACGAGGACGCGCGGTTCGTGGACGTGGACGACCGGCTGCGCGCCGCCGACGGCGTGTGGGCGCTCGGCGACGTCACCGGGAAGGGCGCGTTCACGCACGTGTCGGTGTACCAGGCGCGGATCGTCCTACGGGAGATCCTCGGCCAGGACGGGCCGCCCGCCGACTACCGGGCGCTGCCGCGCGTGACCTTCACCGACCCGGAGATCGGCGCGGTCGGGCTGACCGAGCAGCAGGCCCGGGACCAGGGAATGGACGTGCGCGTGTACCGGACGGACCTCGCGAAGTCCGCGCGCGGCTGGATCCACGGGGCGGAGGGCTTCATCAAGCTGATCGAGCACGACGGCGTGCTGGTCGGCGCGACGTCGGCCGGGCCGGTCGGCGGCGAGGTCCTCGGCGCGCTGGCCGTCGCCGTCCACGGCGAGGTGCCGGTGGAGCGGCTCCGACACATGATCTACGCGTACCCGACGTTCCACCGCGCCATCGAGGCCGCCCTCTTGGAGGACTGAGCCGGGAACCCGGCGCGGTGGGCGCGCGTCTGAACCGATCATGGTGGACGGCACGCCGGAGGGCGAGCAGGAGCTCATCAATGGGCGGTACCGCCTGATCGAGGTGATCGGTCAGGGCGGCATGGGCACGGTCTGGCGCGGTCACGACGAGATGCTCGACCGCGAGGTCGCCATCAAGCGGGTGCGCTTCTCGTCCGACCTCGACGAGGAGGAGCGGGCCGAGCTCAGCGACCTCGCGCTGCAGGAGGCACGGGCGACGGCCCGGCTGAACCATCCCGGGATCGTCACGATCCACGACGTGATCGACGACGACGGCACCCCGATCATCGTCATGGAGCTGCTGAAGGGCCGTCCGCTCGCCGAGATCCTCCGGACGGAGGTGCGCCTGCCGTACCGGCGGGTCGCCGAGATCGGCGCCGCCGTGCTGGACGCGCTGCGGGAGGCGCACGACTCCGGGATCGTGCACCGGGATCTCAAGCCCGCCAACGTCCTGATCTCGGACCGGCGGATCGTGCTCACCGACTTCGGCGTGGCGCAGCGGGTCGGCGAACGCGCCGACGGCTTCGACGACGTCCTGGGGACTCCGGCGTTCATGGCGCCCGAGCAGGCGGAGAACGCCGCCGCCAGCCCCGCCGGCGACCTGTGGTCGCTCGGCGCCGTGCTGTTCAACGCGGTCGAGGGGGGGCCGCCGTTCCAGGGACCGGACCACGCGACCGTCCTGCTGACCCTGCTCACCCAGGAGGCGCCGGCGCTGGTGAACGGCGGTCCCCTGCGACCGCTGATCAAAGCGCTGCTGACCAAGGACCCGGCACGCCGCCCCACGGCCGAGGAGACGGCGGAACGGCTGGACGCGATCCTGCGCCGGGACGACGGCGCGCAGCCGGCCCTCCCGAGCTCGGCGAGCCCACCACCGGACGCCGCCAAGGCCACGCCGCCGCACTCCGGCACGAAGGCCACGAAGGCCGCGAAGCCGACCGCTCCCCCGCCCTCCACGGCCGCTTCCTCCGCGACCGGGCCCGGCAGCACGGCCCCATCCGCCACCGGCACGTCCGCCACCGGCACGTCGGGCACCGGCTCGAGCACCGGCACGTCGGGCACCGGCCCTTCGGGCGCTGGCACGCCCGCCAAGGCGCCCGGGGCCGCCGCGCGGCCCCGTACCGTTCCGAGCGGCTCGCGCCCCGCGCCTCAGGCACACGGGGTGCCCACGCCCCGCGCGCCGCTCACCCCCGCCCAGCGGGGGCGCCGCGCCCTGACCTCACTTTTGCTCACCCTCCCCGCGGTGGGCGTGGTGTACTCCTGCATGGCCGAGCACTCGTCCACCCTCTCGAACGGTATGAACGCGAACCCGTCGTACTCGTCGGGCGGACAGGCCGGCGCCCCGGCGGGCTCCTCGAGCGCCTCCGCCCACACGGTGGCCTTCAAGGCCACGGCGTTCACCCCGGACGGCGATCTGGTCGCGTTCGGTGATGACCACGGCGAGGTCCGGCTGTACGGGACGGCGTCGAAACGGTCACGGGGCTCCTTCCACGCCGATCCGGTGAGCCAGGTCCCCGTCGACGCCCTGGCGTTCAGCCCGGACGGCCGGAGTCTCGCGGTCGGGTTGGAAGGCGGCGGCGTGAAGATCTGGGACGTGAAAGGTCGCGAGCTACGCGAACTCGACGGTTTCAAGGGAGCGGACGACTTCTCGGAAGAGATCGACGTCGAGGCCATGGCGTTCGGCCCGGACGGCCGTACCCTCACCGCCGTCGGCGAGTCGGGGCTGGTGGGCGTCTGGACCCTGCGGACGCACAAGTACGACGCGCACCGGATGCCCTTGAAGGATTCCAGCTGCAAGTCCGGGGCGTTGAGCGCGGACACGACCGAGGCGGCGTGCATGACCCTGGACGGTGACATCACGGTCTGGGACGTCGAGAAGAAGTACGCGGTCGCCCAGTGGCCGGGGGCCGACCAGAACCTGGGCAAGGGCTTTGCCCTAAGCCCGGACGGAGCGACCATCGCCGTCGCTGAGGAGCCGAACTCGGGGCAGGCCGACGTGCGGCTCTGGGACGTCCGCAACCCCGACAAGCGGACCGACCTGGCCGGCGTGATGACGTCGCCGGGGAACGCCCTCGTCTTCGGCGCGGACGGCAGGACGCTGGCGTTCCCGGCCTACTCCGGGGCCGCCGACAGCAATGGCCAGATCGAGGTCTGGAAGGTCCCGCACGGCGGCAAGAAGACCGCCTGGAACACGACGACGCCGCAGGTCTGGGCGATGGCGATCAGCCGGGACGGCCGCCTGGTCGCCACCGCCGATGTCGACGGCGCCGTCCTGTGGGACGCGCGCTCGGGCAAGGAGGTGACGTCCTGGCACGCGTGACCTCTACGTGCCTCCTCCCCGCACGTGACCTCAGGTCCTGGCGCGTCAGTCGGAGTGCCTGGCCGGGGTCCGCGCCGGGGCGCGCTCGCCGTCGCCGGTGACGGCCACGTGCTTCTCCCTCCCGTCGTCGGTACGGATCCAGGCGGTGTCCGGTGACGGGACCACGTTCACGAACGCGTGGTTCAGCTTGATCTTCAGCCGGGCCTTGGGGTGGAGGGCCATCTTGGGCAGCACGCCGTGCTCGTCGGGCCCCGCCCCGGGCAGCACCTTCGCGGGGGGCACCCGGCGGCCGAGGACCACCGCCGCGCCCTCCTCACTGACCGGGGCCTCGACCTCGACGTACGCGCCGTTCGGCAGCCGCTTGATGATGCCGGTCTCCACGCCGTGCTCGAGCATGTGCCGTTCCCGGCGCTGCAGGCCGAGGCACATCCGCCGCGCGATGAGGAACCCGAGGATCGGCCCGACGATCACCGCGATCCGGAAGATCCACGTGGTCGTGAACAGCGGGATCTCGAAGGTCTTGGCGATGATGTCGTTGCCGCCGGCCAGCCACAGCAGGCCGTAGAAGATGACGCCCGCCATGCCGATGCCGGTACGGACGGGCACGTCGCGCGGCCGGTCGAGGAGATGGTGGATCTCGTAGTCGCCGGTGACCCAGCGTTCGAGGAAGGGGTACACCGCCAGTCCGGTGAACAGCGCGCCCGGCACGACCAGCGCCGGGACGATGACGTTCATCGCGAGCGTGTGCCCCCACGCGTTGATCTCCCAGCTCGGCATGAGCCGCAGCGAGCCCTCCAGGAAGCCCATGTACCAGTCCGGCTGGGATCCCGCGCTGATGCTCGCCGGGTCGTACGGGCCGAACAGCCAGACCGGGTTGATCTGGAAGAACGTCGCGAGCAGCGCGATGAACCCGAAGACCCACAGGAAGAACGCCGTGGTCTTGGCGAAGAAGACCGGCCACATCGGCTTGCCGATGACGTTGCGGTTGGTGCGGCCCCTCCCGGGGAACTGCGTGTGCGTCTGCCGCCAGGTGAGGATCACCCCGTGCAGCGGGATCAGCGCCATGAGGATGCCCGGGATCAGCAGGACGTGGATGGTGAAGAGCCTCGGGATGATGACGTTCCCGGGAAACTCACCGCCGAACAGCCACATCGACAGGTACGACCCGACGAGCGGAATGCTCAGCAGCACGCCCTCGAGGATCCGGATGCCGGTGCCGGACAGCAGGTCGTCCGGCAGCGAGTAGCCGAACAGCCCGTTCAGGATGGCGAGGAGGAACAGCGTCACGCCGATCAGCCAGTTGATCTCCCGGGGCTTGCGGAACGCTCCGGTGAAGAAGTTGCGCAGCATGTGGGCAACGATGGCCGCGAGGAACACGATCGTCGCCCAGTGGTGGATCTGCCGCATCAGCAGCCCGCCGCGCACGTCGAAGCTGATGTGGAGCGTGGACTCGTACGCCTCGCTCATCGTCAGGCCGCGCAGCGGCAGGTACCGGCCGTTGTAGACGACGTCGTGCATGCTCGGTTTGAAGAACAAGGTCAAAAAGATGCCGGTCGCGACGATGATGAAGAACGAGTACATCGCGACTTCGCCGAGCAGGAAGGTCCAGTGATCGGGAAAGACCTTCTTCAAGGCTTTTGAAAGGAAACGGGCGCCGCCGACGCGTTCATCGACCGCGCGGCCCGTCTTGGACAGTGGTTTCGGCACAGTCGCCATCGCCGCACTCCGCTCTGGCGGCCCCCCGACCGCCTCGGCATTCGGTCTTCCACCACTTGTAGTACTTCCCCGTTGGTAACGCAACGGAGTTGAGATGGCCACTTTTGGCACAATTAGTGCAAATAGTCACTTCCGCCCGGTAACTTGCGATCTCAGCCGGTGGGCTGGGGGAGGTTCCGTGTGACGAACGAGGGGCGGCCGTGGGCGTACATCCCGCCCGAACTCACCACCAAGGTCAGACCAGGGCTGGCCGACGAGATGATGGAGGAGATCCACCACCGGATCCCCGAATACGCCCGCCGCTGGGATGACGCCTTCGCCGCGGTCATCCGCTCGGCCATCGACCGGGTGATCGACGAGGTTTTAAGACGTGTCACCGAGGCCGGGGACGGCGAGTCCCCCGGCGCCTCGGCCGCCGAGTCTCCCGCCGAGCCC
The DNA here is from genome assembly GCF_040679195.1 of Actinoallomurus sp. NPDC052308. Taxonomy (NCBI): domain Bacteria; kingdom Bacillati; phylum Actinomycetota; class Actinomycetes; order Streptosporangiales; family Thermomonosporaceae; genus Actinoallomurus; species Actinoallomurus sp. NPDC052308. The sequence continues at coordinate 27,845 of NZ_JBFAUM010000037.1, forward strand.
GTCGCGGACTTCTTCCGGGCGATCGGGCGGAGCGTGGCCCGCGAGGGGCGCGGACTCGACGGCCTCCATACGGCCATCCGCGTCGCCGGGCTGGCCGTATGGCGCCGGATCTCGGCCGACGCCGCGCCGCTCCGGCTGTCGGCCCAGCTCCTGTGCGTCCTCGGCGAGACGGTCATGCTGATCCAGGACGAGGTCGCCGCCGCGGCCGCCGAGGGCTACGCCCAGGCCGAGGCCGCCGTGGCGGGTGAGCTGACCCGCCGCCGCAACCAGCTCGTCAACCTGCTCCTGGCCCGGCCCCCCGCCTCTCCCGAGGACATCGCCGAACTCGCCCGCGTCGCCCGGTGGCCGGTGCCGCGTACGGTCGCCGCCGTCGCCCTCTACGAACGCCGGCAGGGCGTCGGCCGGCCCGCCCTGCCGCCCGACATCCTCGCCGACCTCAGCCGCTCCAAGCCCTGCCTCATCGTGCCCGACCCGGACGGGCCGGGCCGGAACCGCCTGCTCGACGCCGCCCTCACCGACTGGGTCGCCGTCGTCGGCCCGACCGTAGGGCTGTCGGAGGTCTCCCGGTCGATGCGCTGGGCCCGCCAGGGCCTCGACCTCGTACGCCGTGGCCTCATCGCCGACGACAGCGTCGTACGGTGCGCCGAGCACATGTCCACGCTGATCCTCTTCCAGGACGAGGAACTCCTCGCCGCCCTGTCCACCCGGCAGCTCGCGCCCCTGGCCCACCTGCGGCCCAGCCAGCAGGATCGGCTGGCCGAGACCCTGCTGGCGTGGCTGCAGGCGGGACGCAACGCCAACGAGGTCGCCGTACGGCTGCACGTCCACCCCCAGACGGTGCGGTACCGGCTGCGCCAGCTCGACGACTTGTTCGGCGATCAGCTCCAGGACCCGGACCTGCGGTTCGAGCTGGAGATCGTGCTGCGCGCCCGCGCCCTGCTGTCCGAGGACGCCCGTGCGCGGGAGCCCGCCGAAGGACAGGTGATCAGCCTCCGCCGCTGAGCCCGTCACCGGTGGCGGGGCAGCATCCGGAACGCGAGGACGACGGAGAAGACGGCCAGCGGGATCTCCAGGAGCGCCGCCATCGCCACCGCCGTCAGCTGGTCCGCGCCCGGCGCGGCGGTGGACACGTCGAACCACGCGTCCGCGACCAGCAGCGTCGCGGTGACCATCGCGGTCAGGCACGCCCGCGCGTCGCGCCGGATGACCAGCACGCCCGTCGCGACGAACGAGAGCGCCTCCAGCATGTCGAACCCGACCCAGGCGACCCGCCAGTGGGCGGCGGTCGCCGTCGCGGGCAGGCTGGTGGCCAGCACGAACAGCCAGGGCAGGAGCGCCAGGCCGGCGCCGATCAGCCCGACGCCCAGCCGGACCGGCCACCGCGACCGCGCACGAGACGAGACCTGGGGGGCCGGCGTACGGGACGCGACCCGAGGGGCCTGGGTACGGGCGGCGGGGCGGGGCCGGGAGGGCGGGGCGGCGGTGATCAGCGACATGACCAAAAGCATCGCGTCCGGCGCGGTCACCGTCAGTCACGCCGATATCCGACCTTGGGGTGGCACTGGCTTCACCCCCGATCGGGCGTCTGCTTCATGGCAGGCCGTCCACCCCCCGGATTAGGGTCTTCTCATGACTCAAGCGGTTCCCCTGCACCGCGCCTCCCCCCATTGGAGCGACTACCTTCCGTTGTCGCGCGGTGCGTGGCGGAACACGACCTTCGTCACGGCCGGCGTGCCCGCCCATCTCGTGGCGCTGTCGGTGTTCGCGCTGCCCTGGCTGGACGCGCCCGTCTCCGTGGGGGAGGTCCTGCTCGCGACCCTGGTCTCGCTCGCCCTGCCCTTCCTCCTGCTGCGGCCGTTGAACGCGATGCAGCGGAGCCGGTTCTGGGGGCTGCTCGGCGTCGACGTGCCCGCGCCGCCCCGCGGCCGCCGCGACCTCCGCGCCGCCCTCCGCTCCCGGACAACGTGGCGGTCACTGATCTACCACGGGCTGGCCGGTCCGCTCCTGGCCGGCGGGGGGCTGCTGGTCGTGGCCATGTGGGCGACCGGCTTCGGGCTGGCGCTGCTGTACACGTACGCGTGGGCGCTGCCGCCGCACAGCCCGCTCTCCCTCACCGAACACCAGAAGTTCATCAACGTCCTGACCGTGTGCGGCGTCCTGCTGCTGATCGTCACGCCCGCCGTCGCGGCGGTGGTGACGCGGCTGGACACCCGGGCCGCCCTGGCCCTGCTGGGACCGAGCCGTACCGAGGAGCTCGAACGCCGCGTCGAGGACCTCGCCGAGAAACGGGCCGGCGTCGTCGACGCCGCGGACGCCGAACGCCGCCGCATCGAACGCGACCTGCACGACGGCGTGCAGCAGCGGCTCGTCTCGCTCGCGATGAACCTCGGCCTCGCGCGGGAGACGCTCACGGACGTGCCGGAGGACGCCATGCGGGTGATCACCGAAGCGCACGCCGAGGCCAAGGAGGCCCTGACCGACCTGCGGAACGTCGTCCGGGGCCTGCACCCGGCCGTCCTCGACGACCGGGGCCTGGACGCCGCGCTGTCGGGCATCGCCGCCCGCACGCCCCTGCCCGTCAAGCTCCGGGTCGACGTTCCCGCACGCCCCGCGCCGACCGTCGAGGCCGTCGCGTACTTCGTCGCCTCCGAGGCCCTCACCAACGTCACCAAGCACGCGCGCGCCTCGCGGGTGGAGATGGAGCTGGTCCGCGTGGCGGACGTGCTGCGGATGACCATCACCGACGACGGCGTCGGAGGCGCCGAGCCCACGCGCGGGACGGGCCTGACGGGCCTGCGGCAACGCGTCGCGTCGGTGGACGGTACCTTCCGGATCACCAGTCCGGCCGGGGGGCCGACCGTCATCACCGTGGAGTTGCCGTGCGCGTTGTGATCGCCGAGGATTCCGTCCTGCTGCGAGCCGGGTTGATCAAGCTGCTCGAGACGTCGGGGTTCGAGGTGCTCGCCGCGGCCGACGACGCCGAGGGCCTGCTCGCAGCGGTCGAGGAGCACCGGCCCGACCTGGTGATCGCGGACGTGCGGATGCCCCCCGGCTACTCCGACGAAGGGGTACGGGCGGCGCTCGTCATCCGCCGCCAGTGGCCGGAGATCTCCGTGCTGCTGCTGTCGCAGTACGTCGAGGAGCGGTACGCCGCCGACCTCCTCGCCACGAACACCAGCGGCATCGGTTACCTGCTGAAGGACCGGGTCGCCGACGTCTCGTCCTTCCTGGACGCGCTGCGCCGGGTCGCGTCCGGCGGCACCGCCCTCGACCCCGAGGTCGTCGCCCAGCTGCTCGTACGCCGGCAGAACGACCCCCTCCAGGCCCTGACCCCGCGCGAACGGGACGTGCTCGCGCTCATGGCCGAGGGCCGCTCGAACAGCGGCATCGCGCAGGCCCTGGTGGTCAGCGAGAGCGCCGTCGCCAAGCACATCAACAACATCTTCGCCAAGCTCGGCCTGATCGACGGCGCGGCCGCGGATCACCGTCGCGTGCTCGCCGTCCTCCGCTTCCTGGAAGGAGGGTCGTGATCGAATCCCCCGATGTACCGCGGACCGCTGGGGAGCCGGTGGCCGAGGCGACCCCGCAGCGCCCGCGCCGCCGGGTGCTGTGGAGCTTCGTGGCCGCCGTGACCGCGTTCGTCCTCGTCGTGCCGAACGGCGTGCTGATCTGGGGCGAGCTGATCAGCCAGAAACAGCGGAGTCGCCTCATGGCCGACACCCACCCGATCACGGCACTGGAAGTGGACATCGGCGCCGGTGACCTGTCGGTCACCGCCGGCGACGCCGGCGGGGTCACGGTGGACCAGACGCTGAAGTGGGTGACGCGCAAGCCGCGCGTCAAGGCGACCTGGGAGGGCACGACGCTGCGGCTCACGGGCGCGTGCACGGCGTGGGTGCCATTGTCCGGCTCCTCGTGCAGCGTCGGCCTGCAGGTCCGCGTCCCCGCCGGCGTAGCGCTGCGCGCGACGTCCACCTCGGGCGCGGTCGCCGCCACGGGACTCACCGGCCCCGTGCGGCTGTCGACCACCTCCGGCGTCGTCTCCATGCGGAACCTGACGGGGCCGGTCTGGACGCGTGCCAGCTCCGGCGTCATCGAGGGGATCGGTCTGCGGTCCGGCCGGGTGGACGCCGCGTTGACGTCCGGAACCCTCGATCTGGCCTTCGCAGCGGCGCCGCAGGAGGTCACGGCGCAGGCCAGGTCCGGCGCACTGTCCGTCTTCGTGCCGCCGGGACAGCGCTACCGCGTGACCACGAAGTCGTCGCTCGGCGACCCGTCCATCGACCGCGGGCTGGCCGACGACACCGCGACCCGCCGCATCGACGCCCAGACCTCCTCCGGCTCGATAGAGATCAGGTACCTCCGCCCCTGACCGATCCGTCCGACACGGCACCGCCCACCCACCGTCGACCGGCGCCGCAGGGCCGCTGATCGCGTCCGTCCGGCACGGCGACCGTCCCGCCACCGGCCGGCGCCACCGGGCCCGGGCCGTACGAAAGGCTCGGTGATCGCGGGGTCGTAGGGCGCGGAAGCCCCGAATCACCGCCCGCGCTCGTCGTTGCCCGAGCCTTTCGTACGGCCCCGCCGATCAGTGGCGGGCGAGCCTGGCGAACACCGGCGACGGAGCGGGCAGCCGGCCGTCGACCACCGCGCACTGCCGGGCGACGCGCTCCGCGGCGTCCGGCAGGAACGGCGACAGCTCCACGCCGACCGTCCGGCACGCGTCCAGCGCCACCGCCAGGGCCGCGTCGAGGCGGCGACCGGCGTCACCGTCACCGGCCCGTTCGGCGCGCACGAGCTCCCACGGACGGACCCGGTTGACGAACCGGTTGGCCGCGTCGACGATCGCCCGGACGGCCTCCGTCGCCGCCCGGAAGTCGAACGAGCCGAGCGCGGCGTCGACCAGCGCGGGCGCCCGTTCGCACGCCGCGACCACCTCGTCGCCCGAGCAGTCGCCGGGGCCGGACGGCACGGGCGGGCGGCCGTCGGGGGCGGGCAGCACAGACGGGCATCCGCCGGGACCGGGCGGCACGGGCGAGCGGTCGCCGGAGCCGGGCGGCACGGGCGGGCGACCGCCGGGCACGGGCGGGCGGCCGTCGCGGTACCGGTGGATCATTGAGATCACCCGGTTGACGAGGTTGCCGACGCCGTTGGCGAGTTCGTCGTCGGCGCGCGCGATGAGCCGGTCGTGGGTGAAGTCCGCGTCGCCGGCGCGGGGCACCTCCCGCAGCAGCCACCAGCGGACCGCGTCGGTCCCGTACGCGTCGACCAGCGCCGTCGGATCGACGGTGTTGTCGCTGGACTTGCTGATCTTGCGGCCGTCGGCGGTGAGGTAGCCGTGCACCAGGATCTCCGTCGGCAGCGGCAGGCCGGCCGACAGGAGCATGGCCGGCCAGTACACCGCGTGGAACCGGACCACGCCCTTGCCCACGAGGTGGACCCGGCGGTCGGCCGCCGACCACCAGCGCCGCAGCTCCGCGTCGTCGGTGCCGTATCCGAGCGCGGTCAGGTAGTTGCCGAGGGCGTCCCACCACACGTAGATGACCTGGCCGGGATCGCCCGGCACCGGGATGCCCCAGCCGCGGGCGCGGGCGACCGAACGCGAGATGGAGAAGTCCTCCAGCCCGCCCGCGATGAAGCTCAGCACCTCGTTGCGGCGTTCGGCCGGCTCGATGCGCAGGCGGCCGCTCTCGATGAGGTCGTGGAGCCGGCCGGCGTAGCGGGACAGCCGGAAGAACCAGTTCTCCTCGGCGACCCGCTGCGGCGTGGTGCCGTGCTCGGGACAGCGGCCGTCGTCGAGGTCGGCGGGGGCGTAGAACTGTTCGCAGCCGACGCAGTACAGGCCCTCGTAGTGCTTGCGGTACAGGTCGCCCGAGGCCTCGCAGGCCCGCCAGAACCGCTCGACGCCGGCCCGGTGGCGCGGGTCGCGACCGGTATGGATGACGTCGTCGATCGAGAGCGTCAGCGGCCGGTGCAGCGCCACGAACGCCGCCGCGTTCCGGTCGACGAACTCCTGGACCGGGACGCCGGCCCGCTCGGCGGCCTGCACGTTCTTCAGCGCGTTGTCGTCGGTGCCGGCCTGGAGCCTGACGTGGTCACCGCGGCGGCGGTGATGTCGGGCCAGTACGTCGGCCTGCACCAGTTCCAGTGCGAACCCGACGTGCGGGCGGGCGTTGACGTAGGGGATGGTGGTGGTGATGTAGACGTGGTGTCGGGTCATCGGAACCTCCCGGAGAGCCGGGGCTCCGATGCGCGAACACGAATCGAGGCCCCGTGCCAGGGCCTCGGATTCGGTACGTCCGTCAGTGCTAGCGGCCCCGTGCGGGGCGCATCATCACCTGACCTGCGGACGTGTTCATGCCTCCACCATACGGCCCGGGGCCCCGTACGGCACGGCGATTTCCGCGGCTACCCCTTGTCGGTCCCGGTGGCCAGCAGGTCACGGACGGCGGCGTCGATGAAGGCGGCGTCGGCGGGGTTGGCGCCACCGCCGGTCAGATGGCCCCAGATCCCCGGGATCACCCGGACCCGGCCGCCGGGGATGTGCCGCACGGCGCGGAGCTCGTCCTCGGGCGGGAAGTACAGGTCCTTCTCCGCGGGGAGGGCGAGGGTCTCGGCCGTGATGGAGCCGAGCGCGCGCTCGAGGTCGCCGTCCATCCCGGGCGTCGCCGACACGTCGGCGTGCCGCCAGGTCCACAGCATCGCCAGCAGGTCGTTCGCGTCCTGGTCGATGAAGTTGGCCTCCCAGAAGCCGGGCAGGAAGTCCTCCAGTGTCGTGAAGCCGAGCTGCCGGTAGGTCTCCTCCCGGTAGAAGGCCTGGGAGAACCCCCAGCCGGCGTAGACCCGGGAGAACGCCCTGATGCCCGCGAGGGGCGGCGTCTCATAGCGTCCGTCGCGGTAGGAGGCGTCCAGGGTGAGGGTCGCCCGCAGGCTCTCGATGAACACCACGTTGTGCGGCGAGGTCTTCGGCGCCCCGCAGAACGGCAGGGCGCGCGCGACCATCTCGGGATGGCTCACCGCCCACTGATAGGTCTGCAGGGCGCCCATCGAACAGCCGAGGACGAGGGCGAGCCGTTCGATGCCGAGGTGCTCGGTGACCAGGACGTGCTGGGCCCGGACATTGTCGCGGATGGTGACGTCGGGGAAGTCGGCGGCGGCGTGCGGCGGCGGGGTGTTGGAGGGCGACGAGGACACGCCGTTGCCGAACAGGTTCGGCACGATGACGAAGTACTCCCGTGGGTCCAGCGCCCGGTCCTCGCCGATCAGCCACTCGTTGGAACGGTGATCCCCGGCGAACCAGGTGGGGAACAGGACGGCGTTGGACCGGTCGGCGTTCAGCCGGCCGTACGTCCGGTAGGCGAGCCGGGCCGGCCGCAGGGTGTCCCCGTTCTCCAGCGCGAAGTCGGGAAGCTCCAGGATCTCGTGGTCAGTGGACAAGTGACTCTCCAATGAGGGGATCTTCGTGATCGGGTCGGGGAACGGCGCGGGCGGCGGTCTCGAAGAGCCGGTCCTCCTCACCGGTCCGGCAGATGAGCTGCAGCCCGGTGGGCAGGCCGTCGACCGTCCCGGCCGGGACGGTGAGCGCGGGCAGGCCGAGAACGTTCCATGGACTGGTCAGCGCGAGCAGGGCGTCCCGTACGCGCACCCGCGCGCCGTCCAGGTCGACCTCCCGCCGGTCGACGGGCGGCGCGGTGATCGGCACGGTCGGCAGCGCGAGGACGTCGTGGTCCTCGAAGAGCGCGGCGACGGCGTCGGCGAGCCGCGGGCGTGCCCGCAGCCCCCGCACGTACCGCCAGGCGGGCACGGTGGCGGCCGTCCGGAGGCGTTCGAGGACCTCCGGATCGAACAGGCCGGGCCGCTCGGCCAGGCGTTCGGCGTGGACGGCCGCCGCCTCGCCGCTCTGGACGGCGACGAACGCCTCACGGAGGTCCTCGACGACCCGCTGCGGGAGGCGGAGTTCGTCGAGCGGGCCCTCCAGCGCGGAGCGCGCCGAGTGCTGGACGCGGGCGTCGGCGGGGAAGAACGCGCGGGGGTCGAGCCAGCCGACTCGGGACGTGCCCTCCGCCGACGGCCCGCGGCCCGGGACGAGTGCGCGGTAGGCGATCCGGCAGTCGTCCGCGCTCGCGGCGAGCAGGCCGACGTGGTCCAGCGTCTCGGACAGAGGGAAGACGCCGTCGGTCGAGATCACGCCGTACGCGGGCTTGAACCCCGATACCCCGCACAGCGCCGCCGGGATGCGGACGGAACCGCCGGTGTCGGTGCCGATGGCGAGGGGGACCATGCCCGCCGCCACCGCCGCGGCGCTTCCGCCGCTGGAACCGCCGGACATCCGCGCCGGATCACGCGGGTTGCGGCAGGGGCCGGTCGCGGAGCGGTCCCCCGTGGGGCCGTAGGCGAACTCGTGGGTCGTCGTCTGACCGACCAGGACCGCGCCCGCCTCCTTCAGCCGCCGGACGCAGTCGGCGTCGGTGGAGGGCACGTGGCCGGCGAAGTGCCGTGAGCCCATGGTCACGGGCCGGCCCGCGACCATGATGACGTCCTTGACCGCCACCGGTATGCCGTGCAGGGGGCCCCGGTCGAGGCCGTCGGCGAGTTCGCGGTCCGCCTGCCGGGCCGCGGCCAGCGCCTGGTCGGCGGCCGTGGTCGTGAACGCGTTGACGAGGGAGTCGAGCCGGGCGACGGCGTCGAGCGAGTGCCGCGCGAGGTCGGTGGCCGTGATCCGGCGCCGCCGCAGGTCCGCGGCGAGGTCGCGGAGCGACCGGCCGGCGAAGTAGCCGCCGGTCGCGGCGCTCGTACGGGAAGAGGTCACGGTATGTCCTTGGAAGTCGGCGGCCGTCGTCACACGTGCCGGAAGCCGGGAAGCAGATCGAGCAGGGGGATGATCGTCGCCGTGCACAGCGCCATGGTGGCGGTGTAGGCGACCATCGGCGGCAGGTGCGGCGGCAGCCGCCGGGCCAGCGCCGCCGCGAGCGGAGGCGCGATCATCGCGCCGAGCAGGGCACCGAAAATGATCGCCTGGAGCGTTCCACCGAAGGTCAGCACGGTGGCCGGGGCGACCGACACGACGGGGACGAAGGTCGGGTACCAGCCGTGGGCCGCATGGCGCCCGCGCCAGAACATCACGCCGCAGGCCGCCGTCAGGATCTGGGCGGCGAGCAGGTGCGGCAGCAGGCCGCTGCCGTACGCGGGCGCGGCGGGGTTCAGGAGGAAGTGCAGCACGCAGCCCAGCAGCAGCCCGGCTCCGGCCCACTCATTGCCGTAGAAGTGGGCCTCGGTGAGGTCCGCGAGGATCCGGCGCGGCACCCACGAGGGGCCGTGGCGGACCTGGGCCGGCGGCATCGGCTCGGCAGGGGCGAGGCTCGCCCGGAGCGGCGGCATCCAGGGCAGCCTGGCGCAGATCGAGCAGGCGATGAGGCCGCCGAGGGACATGGCCAGCACGCTGCCCACCACCGGTGACAGGCCCAGCGGGACGCAGACCTCGTTCACGGCGAGCACGGCGATGGGCGTGACGAGGGTGGCGCCCAGCGCCGCCCCGGTCACGGCGACGAGCCAGCCCTCGCCGTACAGGATCACCACGGCGGGCGGGACGGAGACGAACGGTGCGAACGTCGGCTGCCAGCCGCCCGGCGTCGACAGCGTCCACCCCCACAGCAGGTTGCTCGCCACCACTCCCAGGCCACCGCTCACGGCGACCCACGGCCACATCCCCGTGCCGCAGGCCTGCGTGAACCCCTGGTAGCGGGCTCCCCGCCGCCGGGCGGCATGGGCGAACGCCGCACCGATGATCATGAGCAGGCCGCCGAGCGCGGACTTGGCCAGCGTCGCCTCGGTGGTGTCGCCGAGGATCCAGTACACGTACCAGGCCGGATGGGCGTAGCCGAGTCTCCAGGAGGCGTACCCGGGGACGACGGCGGGGAGCGCGGGCCGCAGGAGATCGAGCGCCATCGCCAGCGACGACGCCAGGGCGACGACCGTGATGGCGGTGGCCCAGAGCCGGAGGGCGTGCGCGCGTTCGGGCGCGCGGAGTGTCGTCGTGGTCATCGCGACCGGTCCTCAGCGCGGGGCCGCGGGGTTCAGGGTGTAGCCGAGCATCGGATCGTACAGATCGGTGCGCCGGTCGCGGATCAGGTCGTTCAACGGGGTCCAGATCGGGGCGCTGCGCGCGGAGACGACGTCGATGTCGGCCGTCAGGATGGTCTCCTCCTCGGCGCCCGCGACCCGGCCGATCGGCCAGCCGTTGGTCCCGGCGATGAGCGAACAGCCGAGGAAACGGGCGTCCCGGTCGGTCCCGACCCGGTTGGCGGCGGCGATGAACACGTTGTTGACGTGCGCGGCGGTCATGGTCAGGTACGAGGCCATGCACCTGCCGCTCTCGTCGAAGATCGGCGGTGGCGTCCACACCCAGTTGTTGACGCTGCAGATGATGTCCGCGCCCTGCTGGGCCAGCAGCCGGGGCACCTCGGGGAACCAGATGTCCCAGCAGACCAGCAGGCCGATCCGCCCGATCCGCGTCTCGAACACCGGGAAGCCCAGGTCACCGGGGGTGAACCACAGCTTCTCCCGGTTCCACAGGTGGGCCTTGCGATAACGGCCCACGTAGCCGTCCGGTCCGACGAGGACGGCCGTGTCGTACAGGCGCACGCCGTCGCGTTCGGCCAGGCCGCCGACCAGGTACACCCCACGCTGCCGGGCGAAGGACTCCCAGGCCCGGACCGTCTCCCCGTCCGGGACGCTCTCCGCGTGGTCGTACGCCTCGGCGCGGTCGCGGAAGCTGTAGCCCGTCGTCGCCAGCTCCGGCAGGACGATCAGGGTGGCGCCGTCGTCGGCGGCCCGAGCCGCCAGGGCGAGCGCCCGTTCGGAGTTGGCGGCGCGATTCTCCAGGCCGACCTGGGGGTCGAACTGGATCACGGCGACCCGCGCCGGGCTGACGGACGAGTCGGGCGCCGATGATCCGTACGGAGGGGTGGTCGTCATCGCGGGGTCCTTTCCCGTTGCCCAAACGTTTGGGCCAAACGTTTGGGTTAGCATGGACGCCAGCCCCGAAGCCCGTCAAGAGGCACGGCGCGATCCGTTTCACCAGTTGTACGTGGTGGGCGGCTCGCCGGTCTCTCGCGGGGTACGGGTGGGCGACTCACCGGTTGCCCCGGGACGCGGCCACCGGCATAGGGTGAGCCGGTGCCGAAGGAGGTGAGGGATTCGTGGCGGATCCGAAGGCTCGCCCGGTGACTCTGCGGTCCATCGCCGATCAGCTCGGGCTGCACGTCTCCACCGTCTCCCGCGTGCTGAACGGCCCCGCCGAGGACGGTGCGCGCGCGGCCTCCGGCGACACCGCCGAGCGCATCCGCCGCCTGGCCGCCGAACTCGGCTATCAGCCCGACCCCCACGGCAGCGGTCTGCGTACCGGACGCAGCAGGCTCATCGGGGTCCTGGTCCCCCGGCTGTCCGACCTCGTGCTCTCGACGATCTACGAGGGCATCGACGAGGCGGCCGGCGAACGCGGGCTCACCACCATCGCCGCCAACACCCTCGATGACGACGAGACCCGGCGAACGCGGACGAAGATGCTGCTCGCCCGCCGCGTCGACGGCCTGATCTTCGGCGACGCCCGGCTCGACGACGCCTTCCTCGACCGGCTGGCCACGGACGGAGTGCGGTTCGTCCTGGTCAACCGCAGGGCGGGGAACCATCCGTCGGTGACGCCCGACGACCGGCTCGGCGGCCGGCTGGCCGCCGAACACCTCCTGAGCCTGGGCCACACCGACGTCGCCGTCATCGCGGGCCCGCCGTTCGCCAGCACCGGCGCCGACCGCACCGCCGGCTTCGTCGAGCACTACCGGGACCACGGCATCCGCGTCCCGGAGGCTCGGGTGCTGCACACCCCGTTCGACACCGCCGGCGGACGAGCCGCCGCGGACGAACTGCTCCGATCGCCGGACCGGCCCACCGCGATCTTCGCCGTCAACGACTTCGCGGCGATCGGCGCCCTAGGCGCGGCCCGCGACCACGGCCTCCGGGTCGGTACGGACGTCGCGATCATGGGCTACAACGACACCCCGCTGGCCGCCGAGCTGCCGATCCCGCTCACCAGCGTCGCCGTGCCGATGCGCGACATCGGCCGCCGCGCCCTCGAACTCCTGACCCGCCTGCTGGCGGGCGAGGACGTCGAATCGGAGCTCCTACCTCCGGCACTGACCCCCCGCGCCTCATCCGGCGCCGCCCGCGCATAGGACCACCCACCGCATCGACGGGCGTCGATGCGGCCGGACGGGCCCCTGACCGATCCACCCGGTACGGCGCGGCGAGATGCCCGACGGCTGCTCGGGTGAGCGCACAAGCTCGACGAAGACGCCGCCATAAGCCGAAGTCGAAGGATCGCCGCCCGCGACCCGTCTATGCCGAGGATTTCCGTCGCTCCAGCGACGGAAATCCTCGGCATAGACCCGCAGCTTCAGGACGGTGCGAGAGGTGCCCCGCCTGGGTGTCGGTTCTCGAAGATGTGAGCAACGGAAGCCCACCCAGGCGAGGAGCTCAAGGACCGAACCGAGCCCAGACGACCTTTCCCCGGTGCGGGGACGGCTGCCAGCCGAGTCGTCCGTTCGTCAGCTCCCGGATCAGGAACAACCCGCGGCCGCTCTCGTCGGCCTCCTCCGGATCGACGATTCGCGGCATCGTCGCGCTGTCGGGATCCCACACCCCGACCTCGATCACCGGATGCGCCGGACGGGCGACCCATACGTTGATCAGGGCGCCGGGGTACTGCCGGGTCGCGTTGGTGGCCAACTCGGTCAGGATCAGCCGCCCGAGGTCCCGGAGTTCGGCCAGGCCCCACGATGCGACGGCCTGGTCAACCAGATTGCGCGCCAAGTAGACATTTTCCGGACAGGCATGCATTTCAAGACTGAATCGGCCCGGGACTGTCCAGTCGTTCACCGGTAGAGCCGTCATGACCATGCCTCGCCTTTCGCCGAAGACCTCACCGTCCGCCGCGTATTCGATCTGGCTACATGGTGCACAAGCATGGATACTTACGGTGACAACTGGTGACTCCGTGGGAGCGCAATGGAGTGCTGGGGATTCGGCCAGTGGTCATGCAGTGGTCGCCAGTGGTCAGCCGGCAACATCGACAGCGCATGGAGTGGTCGTGGCAGTAAGAAGGCACCACCGACCGCACCCTCTTCGGGCCTTCGGGAATGAGGTCCGGCGATACCGGGAGCGAGTCGGCATATCTCAGGCACAACTGGCGGACAAGATCCCCATCAGCAGCTCGCACGTCGGCAAGATCGAGCGCGGAGAAACGCGCTGTGACCGGTCGCTGGCCGTGGCGATGGACAAGATCCTGGACACCAGAGAGGCTCTGCCGTCACTCTGGGATGAGTTGGTGAAGGACGCAGCCTTCCCGACGTGGTTCGACTGGCCGGAGGTCGAGGCCAACCCGGACACGATCGTCCTGGAGTCCTACGAGAACTGCGTCGTCTACGGTCTGCTGCAGACACCTGACTACGCCGAAGCCCTTCTTCGCGGGAACGAGGCGGCCGTCTCCACTCGCCTGGGCCGACAAGAGATCCTCCGCAGAGAGGACCCGCCTCCACCGCGCCTATGTGCGCTCCTCACCGAGAACGTCCTGATGAATGAGGTCGGGAATAAAAAGATCATGCGTGAGCAGTTGGAACACCTGCTCACCATGTCCTCGGACCGGATTCACATCCACGTCGTACCGCACCCGATACCCACGACCGGGACAGATGGCTCCTTCTGCATCGCCACTCTGGCCGATCGCAGCGAGCTCGGATTCGTTGAGACCGCCGCGCGCGGGTTCACCCTCAGCGAGCGGGACGATATACAGACACTGTCGGAGAAATTCGCGGACATCAGGGCGCGCGCCCTACCGCTGGACTTGTCGAAAGACTTCATCCGCAGGGTCATGGAGGAACGATGGACCTGAACGACCTCGGCTGGCGCAAGAGCTCCCGCAGCGGCGGGGGCGGCGGTAACTGTATCGAGCTGGCGGTCGTCGAAAAGGGCTCCGGCCGGGAGTAGTCCGGCCACGGCCGGCGGAGTCCTCTCACCAACGTGTGGAGGGCTTCGTCATATCGCTCAGCCCTGCCGCTGTAGTTGTCGAGGGACGCTGTTGCCACCTTGCCGCCGGCCGAGACGACCGTTGCCGGAGCGTGCGAAAGGCTCGGCGATGGCGCAGTCATAGCGGGACGAAGTCGGCGAATCGCCGCCTGTGACCGCGTTGACCGAGCGTTTCGCGCGCTCCACCGTTCAGGAGCCGTGTGCGACACGCTTCGTCGCGCCGGCGGGCGACTGAAATCCGCGAATCGTGGGCGTGCCGGGCGAGTTTCTGTAACATCCTTTGTTACAGGAGGTGGTGATGGCGGCGAACAGTCGGCTTACGGTCGCGGTGCACGCTCTCGCCTGGCTGGCGCTGGCGCAGCGGCAGGGGCGGGATCAGCTCACGTCGGACCAGGTCGCCGCCAGCGTCAACACCAACCCGGTGATCATCCGCCGCAGCCTCGGCGACCTTCGCCGGGCGGGCCTCGTCAGCGTCCGTCACGGACCGGGGGCCGGTTGGAGCCTCGCCCGGCCGGCCGAGGAGATCTCTCTCGTTGAGGTCTATGACGCGGTCGAGCGGGATTCGTTGTTCGGGATGCACCACAGCGAGCCGAACCTCGAATGCCCGGTCGGCAAGGGTATTCGCCCGGCGCTCGGGTCGATCTACGACGGGGCCGAGCAGGCCCTGCGACGGGAGCTCGGCCACACGTCGATCGCCGACGTGCTCCGTCAGACCCTGCGGGTGAGCTGAGCGACCACGCCTGCCGCGCCGTTAGAGCAAAAGTGTAACAACTTTGATTACAGAAAGGACTGCCCGATGAGCGGAGCCCGGTCGCAGGTCTTGGAGCTACGGCAGTACACGTTGCGCAGCGGCACGCGCGACGTGCTGATCGATCTCTTCGAGCGGGAGTTCGTCGAGTCGCAGGAGGCGACGGGCATGGAGGTGATCGGCCAGTTCCGCGACGTGGACGCCGCCGACCGGTTCGTCTGGCTGCGCGGCTTCCCGGACATGCGGAGCCGGGAGGCCGCGCTCCGCACCTTCTACGGCGGTCCTGTCTGGGCGGCCCACCGGGACGCGGCGAGGGCCACGATGGTCGACACCGACGACGTGCTGCTGCTGCGGCCCGTGGACGAGGGCTCCGGCTTCCCGGCGCCGAGCGAACCGCGGCCCCCGGTCGGCCGGGCGGAGTCGCCGTCCTCGCTGGTCGTCGCGACGCTTTACCGCCGCGACCGGCCCTTCGACGAGGAGTTCGCCGAGTTCTTCCGTCGCCGGGTGCGGCCGGTGCTGGCCGAAGCGGGCGCCGCGCCGCTGGCGTACCTGCAGACCGAGCACGCCGAGAACACCTACCCCGCGCTGCCCGTACGGACCGGCGAGAACTTCTTCGTGTGGTTCACCCGGTTCGCCGGTCACGCCGACGCCACCGCGCACCTACGGCGGCTGGAGGATTCGCGCGCGTGGCGCGAGGACGTGCTGCCGCGGCTGTCGGCGGTCCTCGCGAGCGCGCCTCAGCGGCTGGTGCTGGCCCCGACCGCGCGGTCCCTCCTGCGCTGAGCCCCCGGCGGCCCGGGCGGCCGGGGGCGTACCGCCTACCAGTGGTTCCAGTGCAGGACCTCGTCGCGTGGGATGCGGCGGGCGGGCTTGAAGTCGGTTCCGATGGTGTAGGCCAGTGGGATGAACGCGGCGAGCATGACCTCGTCGGACGGCACGCCGAGCGCCTTGGCGAGTTCGCGTTCGCGAGGGCCTTGGGCGGTCGTCCAGACGGTGCCGAGGCCGCGGGCGCGGGCGGCGAGCATGAAGCTCCACACCGCGGGCAGGATCGATCCCCAGGTCATGGACTGGTCGAGCACCGACGCCCGGTCGGTGCGTCCCTCCACGGCCGGAATGACGAACGCGGGCACGCGGTGGATGTTGTCGTACAGATGCCGGAGCCCGTCGTAGATGCGTTCCATGCTGCCGGGGTGGGCGTTCATGCGGCGCAGGTCGCGGTCGTTGACCGGTTGTCCGCCGCCGGTGGCCAGGGCGCGGCGGAAGATGTCGGCGACGATCCGTCGCTGGTCGCGGTCGGTGATGATGAGGAAGTGCCAGCGCTGGCGGTTGCGGCCGGTGGGCGCCTGGGTGGCCAGGTCCACGCATTCCTCGATCAGTTGGCGGGGGACGGGGCGGGACAGGTCGAGGCGCTTACGCACCGCGCGGGTGGTGGACAGCAGTTCGTCGGGGGTCAGATTCAGGGTCATGGCGTGCTTCTCCTCGGTTGCCGCGACAGGGATCAGGAGTCGGCTGGGGCCGGTACCGGCTCGGCCGCGGGCGCCGGGGCGCGCAGGCCGAGGGCGGCGATGAGGACGCCGAGCAGGGAGAAGGCTCCGGCGGTCAGGAATGCCAGCCGGTAGCCGGAGAGGGCGGAGTGGCCGAGCGGCATGACGGCCGCCAGGACGGCGATGCCGACTCCCGCGCCGATCTGGACGGATGAGGTGACCAGTCCGGAGGCCAGGCCCTGCTGGTCGTCGGGCAGGCCGCCGACGGCGGCGATGTTGAGGCTGGGGAAGGACAGCCCGTTGCCGATGCCGTGGATGAGCAGGGCGGGCAACAGGACGGCGACGTAGTCGCCGGTGGCCCCGGCTCGCAGGAACAGCAGGATGCCGGTGGCCTGGATCAGCATTCCGAGTGCGGCCACGCGTCCCAGGCCCCAGCGGTTGATCAGCTTTCCGGCCAGGTTGGCGGTCACCACGATGGCCAGGCCCATGGGGACGATGCCAAGGCCGGTCGCCAGGGCGGTGTAGTGAAGTTCCCGCTGCAGGTACAGGACTGCGACGAACTGCCAGCCGATGGTCGCGCACGCCCAGGTCAGGGCGGCGAGGTTGGCGGCGGTCAGCCTGCCCGACCGGAACACCCCCAGCGGGATCAGCGGGAGGCGTTGGCGGCGTTCGATGGCGACGAAGGCGGCCAGCAGGACCACGGCCGCGATACCGGCCGGCCAGCTCTTCTCGGTCAGGGCGTAGACGAGCAGGAGTACGCCGCCGGTGACGGCGGTGGCGCCCGCGCCGTCGAAGCCGCCGGCCGCCGCGCTCGGTCGTTCGCCGCGTGGCAGCGCGAGCGGCGCGGCGACCAGGACGGCCAGGGCGATCGGCACCGGCAGGAAGAACACCAGTCGCCAGCCGACCTGGGTGAGCAGGCCGGAGAAGATCAGGCCGGCGCTGTATCCGGTCGCACCGGCCAGGGAGTAGATCCCGAGCGCGCGGTTGCGCCGCGGCCCCTCGGTGAAGGTGGTCGTGATCAGCGAAAGCGCGGCGGGGGCGGTCAGGGCGGCGGCCACCCCCTTCACCACGCGGGTGAGGACGAGAAGCCAGCCGATCGACAGCAGGCCACCGGCCAGGCTCGCCGCCGCGAAGGCGCCCAGCGAGATCAGGAACATCCGGCGGCGGCCGAACAGGTCGGCGATGCGCCCGCCCAGCAGCAGGAAGCCACCGTAGGCGACCGCGTACCCGGACATCAGCCACTGCAGGGTGCTCTCCGGCAGGGACAGGTCACGTCCGATCGAGGGCAGCGCGACGCCCATGAGAGACAGGTCCATCGAGTCCAGGAACACGGCTGCGCACAGCAGGACCAGGGCCGTCTGTCGCCGGCCGTCGGAAACGGTCATGACAACTCCATCTGCTCGCCAACAATCTGTGGACAGATGATTCAGACCGTAGGGCGACAAATCATCTACTGTCAAACAATTGGCGATCAGACGGTTGTTGGTAGGATCGATCCGATCGAACAGGTGAGAGGATCAGCGCCGACCATGACAGCGGATCGTTCGAAGCCGACCTACTTCCCGCAGTTGGCGGCGGAACGCCTGGACATCGCCTTGTGCCGGGCCTCGGCCGCGGTCGCACGGGCGGCCGACGCGCACGCCGGCGAGCACGGCCTGGGCGTGGGCCAGCATCTGGTGCTGAAGATGCTCGAGGCCGTCGGCCCCTGCTCGCAGCAGACGCTGAGCGAAGAACTGCGCATCGACCGCACGGTCATGGTGAGCGTCTGCGACGACCTGGAGAAGGCGGGTCACGTACGCCGGGAACGCAACCCTCGTGACCGGCGCTCGTACGCCGTCACCATCACCGACGCGGGGCGCCGGCGCCTCGCCGAGGCCGAGGCGTCGATCCCGGAGTTCCTCGAGGACACCTTCAACGGCCTGACCCCCGCAGAGCGGGACCAGCTAAGCGTCCTCCTGGGAAAGCTCCTGCGTCTCCCGGACTGAGCTCGTCCGCGCCGTACCCGGATGGTCGGTCCAGGTTGGATCAGAGTTGTCATTCAACTGATTGATTGAATATCGTTCCGGCATGCCGACACGGAGGACGTCACCGTCCGGGGATCGCGGCACGGCGGCATCGCGGACGCGGGAGCGGATTCTCGAGGCCGCCGTGGCCGAGTTCGGGGCCAAGGGGTACGCGGGCGCGCGCACCGCCGGGATCGCCGAGCGCGCGGGCGTGAACCAGCAACTGATCTCGTACTACTTCGGCGGCAAGCAGGGCCTGCTGGAGGAGTTGCGCCGGCGCTGGCAGCGGACCGAGGCGTCGATCGCCGCCCGGGACGGGTCGTTCGACGAGTCGGTCGCCGCCTATCTGAACGCGATGTTCGATCGGCCCGACTGGGCGCGACTGGTGATCTGGCAGGCACTGGGCGACTGCCCCTTCACCGACGCCGAAGAGGGCGAACGCCACCTGGAGGCCCAGCGGGCCCGGCTGACCGAGTCGGTGGCGAGGATTCGCGAACGTCAGCGGGCCGGCGAGGTCACCGACGCGGTCGAACCGGAGTTCGCGCTGCTCATCGCCTACGCGGTGGCCTTCGCACCGATCGCGATGCCGCAGTTCGTACAAGAGCTGTTGGGCGGTGATCCGCTGTCGCCGCCGGTCCGGGATCGGCTGCACGACCAATTGATCAAGCTTCTCGGCGCAGCCGGCGATTAGGGAGTTCACGGAATGGTCGCGGTCGTCTTCGGAGCCCGGGGAAACGTGGGCCGTCATGTCGCCGCAGGTCTGCTCGCGGCGGGTAAGGAGGTCCGGGCGACGAGCCGGACCCCCGATACGGCGGGCCTTCCGCCGCGGATGCAGGTGGTGGCGGCCGATCTCGAACGGCCTGAGACCCTGCCCGCCGCCCTGGACGGCGCGGAGCAGGTCTTCCTCTACGCCAAACCGGACGGCGTCCACGGTTTCGTCGCGGCCGCCAGAGCCGCGGGCGTACGGCAGGTGGTGCTGCTGTCATCGGCGGCGATCGTGGCCCCCGACGCCGAGCAGAACCCCATCGCCCGGCAGCACCGGGCCGTCGAACTCGCGATCGAGCGGTCCGGCATCGACTGGACGTTCATCCGCCCGGGGATGTTCGCCACCAACACGCTGTGGTGGTGGCAGCGGTCGATCCAGGCCGACGGAGTCGTCCGCAACCCGTATCCGGACGCGCAGACCGCGCCCGTACACGAGAAGGACATGGCGGCGCTGGCGGTGACCGCGTTGACCGAGCCGGGACACCGGGGGCAGGCGTACACCGTCTACGGCGCGGAGTCGCTCACCCTTCGGCAGCAGGTCGAGCACATCGGTGACGCGCTCGGCCGGAAGATCCCCTTCGAGGTGATCTCCGTGGAAGAGGCCCGGATGGAGATGGGCAGGACCCTCCCCGCGATCGGCGTCGAGACCTTCCTGCGCCAGTGGGCCGCCCGCGACGGCACGCCCGCTCAGACCTCAACGATCGTCGAGGAGATCACCGGCCGCCCCGCGCACACCTTCGCGGAGTGGGCCGAAGCCCACGCCGACGACTTCCGCTGACCGGCGGCGATGCCGAGGTCCTCCTTCTCGGCGGCGACGAGCGGGCCGAGATTCTGACACCTGTGCGGACGGTGGCACGTACGTGGTGCAGCACCAGGTCCGGGTGCCGGGAAGCGTCACTGCGGAGGTACGAACATAGTGCCTGTCCGATAAGGCGAAGGCGGGGCCGCGTGCCGGAGCCCCCGGACGGGCTCCGGCACGCGGAGTTCTTCACATCGCGGGAACCTTGTCGAGGAAGCCGTGTACGTTGCGGATCCGGCCGTCTGCGGCCAAGACCACGACGTCGAAGCCGACGATGACGGCCTCGCCCTCCTTGGGGCCGAGTTCCCAGGTGAAGCGCGCCAGGTCGTGGTGGGCGTCGGCCAGCTGACCGGGGCGGAAGACGAAGTCGGGGAACTGGTTCTGGACCGCCGCGATGACGGCGTCGACCCCGTCGTGGCCGGCGACGTCCGCGAGCGGGTCGGTGTAGGTGCCGTCCTCGGTCCACAGCTTCTCGACCGCCGCCCTGCGGGCGGCCGGGTCCTTCTCGTTCCAGGTGTCGATGTAGCGGCCGACCAGCTCATTGATGTCGCTCATGATGTCTTCTCCTCGGTTGCGATGGCTCAACTCTGCCGCGGGACGCGAGGAAGATCGATTACGCGGGAGGTAATGAGCCTGGCTCGAAGGCGCGCGGCCGCCGGAGTTCACCGCGTCCCGCGGCTCCCCCGGCCGACGGCGCCCACCGGAGCCGAGGCCACGCCGACCGCCACGAGGGCGCCGGCGGCCAGCGCGCCACCGGCCCACATCACCCAGTTGATGCCCGGCCCATCCGCGATGCGCCCGCCGCCGAACGCTCCGAGCGCGATCGAAGCGTTGAACACACCGGCGAACAGCGCGGACATCGCCTCGCGGGCGTGGGGCGCAACGGACATCAGCCAGGCCTGAGTCGTCACCGAGACGCCTCCGTACGCCAGGCCCCACAGCACCAGCAGCACCGCACCCGACACCGGCGATCGGCCGAGCACCGGGACGAGCAGCACCACGGCGGCGAGCATCCCGCTGATCAGCAGCAGCGTCGTCCGCGGCGACCGCGCCGCTCCGGCTCCGCCCGTGAAGTTCCCGGCGACACCCGCGACACCGTAGACGAGCAGCAGCACGCCGATCAGCCCGGCGTCCGCGCCGGAGATCTCCTCAAGGGCAGGCCGCACGTACGTGTACGCCGCGAAGTGCCCGGTGGCCAGCAGCGCGACGGCCGCCAGCGCGAGCCGGACACTCCGCTCACCGGACAGCCGGGCCATACCGCCCAGCTTCACCGCGCGCCACCGGCAGCCGCGGCAACAGCAGCGACAACGCGCCCGCGACGGCGACGCTCAACAATCCGCCCGCCACGAACGCCGCACGCCAGCCCGCGGCCGTGCCGAGGAACGTTCCGGCAGGCACGCCGAGGACCGACGCGACCGCGACACCACTGAAGATCACTGAGGTGGCGGCACCCACCGACCGCTCCGGCACCAGCCGGGGCGCGAGCGAGGCGGCGACCGCCCACACTCCGCCCATTCCCGTACCGACCAGGACGCGCCCGGCCAACAACACCCCGAAGTGCGGCGCCCACGCGGCCAGCAAGTTGCCCGCCGCCAGCACCAGCATCAGCACCAGCAGCGCCACGCGCCGGTCCAGCCGGCCCAGGGCGGGCATGAGCAGCGGCGCGGACACGGCCGCGACCAGCCCGGTGGCCGTCAGCGTCAGCCCGACGGTCCCCTCGCTCACCCGCAGCGTCCGGCCGATCGGCGTGAGCAGCCCCACCGGCAGCATCTCCGAGGTCACGATCGTGAAAGTGGCCGCAGCGACGGCGCCGACCGCCGTCCAGCCGCGCCGCGTACTCGCCGACGGCTCCTCCCCGGGAGCGCGGACGTGCGTTCGCCCTCTCTGTGTCATGCGTCCAGGCAAGCGGGCACGCCGCACCGGGAACGGCCACAAAGGCCTGGCCTACGTCCCGGTCACCGGTCTCCCGGATTCCACGCTGGGGCTCATCTGGCGCCGCGACAACGAGACCGCCCGGGTACGCGCCTTCGCGAAGGCCCTGGCGGACGTGGACGACTCCAGCCAGCCGGGGGCACCGGCTCCGGCGTGCACCAGGCTCAGGCCGCCGCCCTCACTCCGACAGACCGCCAGATGACCCGAATGCGTGGTGGGGGCCGGAGCGCCGAACGAGTGCGAGATCCCTTGCGAGCACTGCGAATAGAGCGCGGTACTCGCACGGGATCAAGCGCTCGGACGGGGGCGACGCGAGTCAGCGCCGGTAGAGGGTGAGGTTGTGCTCGCCGACGCGGTCGCGGAGGGCCGGGTTCTCGACGCCGAGGCCCTCCTTCTCGGCGGCGACGAGCAGGCCGACCTTGCCGACGTGCTGGTTCGTCTGGACCGCGCGGGTCGCCTCGCCGGCCTCCTCCAGCGGGTAGACCGTGGACAGGGTCGGGTGGATCATGCCCAGGCCGATCAGGCGGTTCGTCTCCACGGCCTCGAGGTAGTTGAAGCCGTGGCTGCCGACGATGCTCTTGATGTTCATCCACAGGAACCGGTTGTCGTACTCGTGCCGGTAGCCCGTCGACGAACCGCAGGTGACGATCTTGCCGCCGCGCCGGGCGACGTACACCGACGCGCCGAACGTCTCCGCGCCGAGATACTCGAACACGATGTGCGGGTCCTCGCCGGTGAGGCTGCGGATCCGCTCGCCGAGCCGCCGCCACGCCTTCGGGTGGCGCAGGCCCTCGTCGCCGAGTTCCAGTTCGCTGCGGTTGATGACGTGCTCGCAGCCCTGCCGCCGGACGAGGTCGGCCTTCTCCTCGGAGCTGACGACCGCGACCGGAACGCCACCGCCGTTCTTGACGAGCTGCACGGCGTACGAGCCGAGGCCGCCCGTGCCGCCCCAGACGAGCACGACGTCGCCCTGCTTCATCCGGGCGCCGTGCGCGCCGACCAGCATCCGGTACGCCGTCCCGGCGCACAGCGTGTTGGACGCCGCCTCCTCCCACGTCAGGTGCGCGGGCTTGCGGATCAGCTGGTTGGCCTTGACGACCGTGAACTCCCCGAACGCGCCGAAGTTGTTCTCGTACCCCCAGGCGAGGGCGTGGCTCGACACGCCGTCCTCCTGGCTCGCGGGCTCCTGGTCGTCGATCACGCCGGCGTGAATGACGACCCGGTCGCCGACCGCATAGTTGCGCACGCCGCTGCCGACGCGCACGACGACGCCGGCGGCGTCGGAGCCGAGGACGTGCCACGGCTGGTCGTGCCGGGCGCCCCACGGACCGGTGCGGCCGAGCTTCTCCAGGAACGCGAACGTCGGGATCGGCTCGAAGATCGCCGACCAGATCGTGTTGAAGTTGATGGCCGCGGCCATCACCGCGACGACGGCCTCGTCCGGGGCCGGCTCGGGCATCTCGACCTCGCCGACGTGGATCGAGCGCCGGACGTCCTTGTCCGTCTCGCCGTCGAAGATGCCCACCTCGTCCTTGAGCGTGTGCGCGGCACGGAACCGCGTCGGCAGCTCGCAGGCGAGCAGGTCGGCGGGCCCGGCACCCGCGCGGACCGCTTCGAGCAGATCGGACATGGAACCTCCTACTAGGTGAGCAGTGCCCCCAGATGTCCGGCGAGGGCGTGCACGGCGGGCGGGTCGAGCAGGTTCAGGTGGTGCGCCCCCCGGATCGGGACGACCTCCAGGCGCGGGCAGAGGTCGCCGAGACCGTTCGTCTCGTCGAGCTCGTAGCGGGCGTCCCGCACCGTCCAGGGCGTCGGCTCGGTCGCCCGGTACAGGACCACACGCCCGTCGTACGGCTCGGGCCGGTACGCCTCCAGGGACCGCGTGTCCTCGTGCGACGTGAGCTGGTGCTGCAGGATCGCGGGCGGCAGTTTCTCCATGAGCGACGCGGCGCGCTCCATCACGAGGGCGAGCTGCGCGTCCTCCTCGAGCGGGCGCAGCTCCTCGACGTCGAGCACGACGCCGAGGTCGTAGGTCTGGTTGAGGTAGGCCGCGAAGTCGGCGTACCGGCGGGCCGCGGCCTCCGCCGGGTCATCGGCGCGGCGCGGGATCCCCGCGTCGATCAGCGCGAGCAGCTCGACGTCGCCGAGGAGCCGGGCCGTCTCGTACGCCACCACGCCGCCGAACGACCAGCCGCCCAGCCGGTACGGGCCCTCGGGCTGCGTCTCCCGGATCAGCTCGGCGTACCGCGCGGCGCGCTCCTCGACGCTCGGCGCGTCCGCGAACCGCTCCAGCCCGAAGAACGGGCCGCCGACGAGCGTGGCGAGCTGCCGGTACACGCCCGTCGTCCCGCCGGCCGGATGGACGCAGAAGAACGGCCGTCCCCGGGTCGACGAGGTGAGCGTCCGTACGACGCGCCGCGCGGCCTCCTCCTCGCCCGCGCGGATCACCGAGGCGAGGTGCTCGACCGTCGGGTGCGCGAACAGCTCGGCGTGGTCGATCGGGCGGCCCACCTCGAGCTCGAGGATCTCCAGGACCGTACGGGCCTGGTCCTCGCGCCCGCCGAGGGCGAAGAAGTCGTCGGTCGCCGAGACGCGGTCGGCGTCGAGAACGCGCTCGAAGACCCGCACGACGAGACGTTCGGCGGCGTCGCGGGCGTCGACGAACCCATGGCGCGTCTCCGCCGGGGCGGCCGACGATTCCGCGTCGGCCAGGCCCAGCTCGGTCAGCGCCCAGGTCGTCAGCACGTGCACGCTGCCGCCCTGCAGCAGGACCGTAACGGGCACGGTCAGCCCGAGGTCGTGTTCGAGCGCGCTCTTGATGCGGACCGCCACGAGCGAGTCCAGCCCCAGGTCGGTCAGCGACTGCGCCGGGTCGGGGCTGAACCCCAGGACGGTGGCGACCCGGTCGGCGACCCGGTCCCGGACCAGCGCGCGGGCGGCGGACGGCTCAGCCGCGCGCAGCGCCTCCGCGCCCGGCCAGTCGTCCGCGGCCTGCGGAAGCGCCGCGACCAGCGCGGAGAAGTACGGCATCCGGCCGAGCTCGGGGAACGCCGCGACCGCCTGCCGCGGGTCGAAGCGGAGCACGCCGGTGGCGGCCCGGCCGTGGGCGAGCAGCGCCTCGAACGCCTCCGCTCCCTCCTCGGGCGTGATCGGGTCGATGCCGCTCGCGGGGCCGCCGCTCAGGTTCGCCGCGCCGCCGACCCGCGACCAGGTGCCCCAGTTGATCGTGTAGGCGGGCACGCCCCGCTCCCGGAGCGACCCGGTGAAGGCGTCGACCGCGGCGTTCGCGGCGGCGTACGCGCCCTGGCCGGGCGAGCCGAGCAGCGCGGCGGCCGAGGAGTACACGACCCACCAGTCGAGCTCGCGCCCGCGCGTCGCCGCGTACAGCCGGTGCGCCCCGTCGACCTTCGGCGCCCAGACCCGCCGCAGGTCGGCCGGGTCGATGTCGGTGAAGATCCGGTCGGCCAGCCCGCCCGCCGCGTGTACGACACCGCGCAGCCGGTCCCCGGCGGCGGCGACCATCCGCTCCGCGACGCCGATCGCGGCCACGTCGCCGAGGACGACCTCGACCTCGACGCCGCTCTCGCGCAGTTCGCTGATGATCTTCTCCGCGTCGGGCGGTGGGCCGCTCCGCCCGGACAGCACGATCCGGCCCGCGCCGCGCTCGGCCAGCAACCGGGCGGTGACGAGCCCGAGGCCGCCGTACCCACCGCTGATCACGTACGCGGCCCCACGCCGTACCACCGACCGCGCCCGACCGCCGCCGAGGCGGGCGGCGCCGGAGGGAGGGTCGTCGAGGCGGGCGGCGCTCAGCCGGGCGACGTAGCGGGCGCCGCCGCGTCGGGCGATCTCGGTGTCGGCGGGGCGGGCGCGCAGTTCGGCGGCGATCGCCTCGGCGGCCGCGTCCGCCGGTCCGTCCGGGTCGAGGTCGAGATAGGTTGCGCGCAGGCCCGGCGTCTCGAACCCGAGCACCCGGACCATCGCGCCCGCGAACGCCTGCCCCGGATCGCCCTTGCCGGTTCCGGTCGGGCGGAGCGCGCCCCGCGTGACCAGCCACAGCCGTGGCGGCACTGACCCGCTGGTCAGGCCGCGGACCAGGCCGGACACCGCGAGGACGAGGCGTTCGTCGGTCAGGTCGCCGGGTGGCACGGTGACGACGTGGGCGGGGACGACCGCCGCCGTCACCAGGTCGCGGGCCCATCGCTCGGTGGCGGCCCAGTCGTCGACCTCGCGGACGACGCCTTCGGGCAGCGCCCCGGCGATCGGGTCACCGGGTGCGGCCAGCACGACGACGTCCGCGAACGCGCCCCCGTCGGCCGGGGACGCCTCAGCCGAAGACGCCGCGCCCCCAGGAGCCTCGGTCGCGGCGGCTCCGGCGGTCGGGGCTTCGGCCGGGGAAACCTCGGCCGGTTCCCAGACGACCTCGGCGAGCTTCGCGCTCAGCGGCACGGGCAGGTCCGTGCGCCCGTACGAGCGCATCCGGACGTCGGTGGCCTCGACCAGGGTCCGTCCCGTCTCCCCGACCAGGCGGAGGCTGACCAGGTGGCCGTCGTCGGCGGGGATGTGGCGGATCAGGCAGCGACCGCCGTGCCGCGTCGGCCCGTGCACTCGCAGGCCGCCGATCGACTCCGGCAGCCAGACGCCTTCGCCCAGGAGGTCGGCGGCCGCGGCCAGGCAGCGGCCGAACACGTCCGGATGCAGTCGGAAGTGCCGGTTGCCCTCCTCGGCCGGCCCGATCTCGACCTCGGCGGCCACGCCGGTGTCGTCGACCGGCGGGCCGTCCCCGGACGGGATGGTGACGGACGCGTTGTCGTCGACGGCCGAAACCGTGGCGGGCGTGACCGGGTCGCCGCTGCTGTCGGCCGGGCGGCCCGCGTTGGCCGAGGCCGGGGCGAGCGCACCGGTTTCGGTGGCCGGGTGGGTGGGGGTCGGGGTGACGGTGGCGGAGGCGGCCGGGGTCCAGGTGCCGGCGGGAGTTCGCGTATGGACCTCGACGGTCGCGCCGTCGTCGCCCAGGGTCACGGACGTGGTGACCGTCGTGTGGTGCTCCAGGGGCACGGACCGGTGCAGGTGCAGGCCGGAGACGGTGACGTCCGGGCCGAGCAGTTCCGCGCCCGCGGCCAGCGCGATCTCGGCGTACGCGGCGGCGGGTAGCAGGGGGTGGTCGAACGGGCGGTCCGCCCACGGTGCCGCCGCCGTACCCACGTCGGCGCTCCAGACGTGGCGGTCCTCGCCGGGCAGTTCGACGTGCGCGCCGAGCAGTGGATGCAGGTCGGCCGCGCCGCGCGGCGGCGCGTCGATCCAGTGGTGGCGGTGCTCCCAGGCCGGGGCGGGGACGTCGACGACGCGGCCGTCCGGCGTCTGCGCGGGCAGGCGGCCGTGGACGGTGAGGGTGGCCAGGGCCTCGTGGAAGGTCACGGTGTCGTCGGCCTCGGGCGGCCGTTCCCGCCCCCGCCGGGGCGGGCGGCGCAGCGTCGGGACGACGAGCGCGCCGTCGGCGGTCTCGGTGATCGCCTGGGCGAGCAGCGGGTGGGCGTTGACCTCGAGGAACGCTGTGAACCCGTCCTCGGCCGCGGCGGCGACCGCGTCGGCGAGGCGTACGGTGCGGCGGGTGTTGGCGGCCCAGTAGTCGCCGTCGAAGGCCGGGAGTTCGCGCGGGTCGTCCAGCACGGTGGAGTAGAACGGCACCTCGGCGAGGCCGCCGCGGACGCCGGCGAGCTGGACGCGCAGCGGGTCGAGGACGGGGTCGACGGCGGGCGAGTGGCCGGCGCCTTCGGCCTGGACGAGGCGGGCGAGCAGGCCGTCGTCGGTGGCGCGGGCCGCGGCCCGTTCCAGCTCCTCGGCGTCGCCGGTGAGGACGGTCTGCCGGGGCGAGGACCGGACCGCCACGTGCACGTCGGCGCCGGTCCGTACGTATCCGAGGGCGTCGTCGGCGCCGCAGCCCAGGACGAGCATCGCGCCGCCGCCCGTCTCGGCGACGCCGTCGAGCAGCCGGGCCCGGCAGGTCATGACCTTGAGGCCGTCCTCCGGGGACAGCGCGCCGGCGACGACGGCGGCGGCGATCTCCCCCATCGAGTGGCCGATCACCGCGCCGGGCTCGGCGCCGTACGACCGCAGCAGCGCGGCGAGGCCGAGCTGCAGGCCGAACAGCGTGGTCATCGTGCGGTACACGCCGGTGACCCGTTCGCCGCTCTCGAGGGTGTCCCAGAGCGAGAAGCCCGCCTGCGCGGCGAACGGCCCGTCGAGCGTGTCGACGGCGGCGGCGAACGCCGGTTCGTCGGCGAGGAGGCGGCGGCCCATGCCGGGCCGCTGCGCGCCGTACCCGGAGAAGACCCAGACCGGCGGGGCGTCGCGGGCGATGGTGACGCCGGTGATGCGCGGTTCGCGCAGGGCCGCGGCGAGCGCCGCGCGGTCCCGGCCGACGACGGCGGCGGCCGCGCGGCCGCGCCCGAAGCGGCGGCTCAACGTGCGGGCGACGTCGGGCAGTGCCGCGTCCCCGGCCTCGAGCCAGTCGGCGAGGCCGGCGGCGTACGGGCCGATCCGGCCGGCTTCGACGTCGGAGAGCAGGAGGGTGTGCACGGCCGGCGCCCGCCGTCGCGGCCGTACGTCCTCGGCGGGGGCCGCCTCGAGAACGACATGCGCGTTGGTACCGCCGAACCCGAAGCCCGAGACCCCGGCCAGGGCGGGTCGATCATGGGTCTCGGGCCAGGGCGTCTCTTCGGCGGCGACGGCGAGGCCGAGCCCGCCGAAGTCGATGTGCGGGTTCGGCTCGCGGTAGTGCGGGCTCGGCGGGATCCGCCGGCCGGCGAGGGCGAGGACGACCTTGATCAGTCCGGCGACGCCGGCGGCGGCCTCCAGGTGCCCGAGATTGGACTTGACCGAGCCGATGAGGACGGGCCGGCCGTCGGCGTCCGGCCCGCCGAGCGCGGCGCCGAGGGCGCGGGCCTCGATGGGGTCGCCGAGGAGGGTTCCGGTGCCGTGCGCCTCGACGTAGTCGGGGCGGCCGAGTCCGGCGTACGCGGCGCGGAGCACGGCGACCTGGGCCTCGGCGTTCGGCGCGACGAGGCCGGTGGAACGGCCGTCGGAGTTGACTGCCGAGCCGCGGATCACCGCGAGCACGCGGTCGCCGTCGCGCCGGGCGTCGGAGAGCCGCTTGAGGACGACGGCGCCGCAGCCCTCGGCGCGGACCATGCCGTCCGCCGACGCGTCGAACGCCTTGCAGTGGCCGTCCGGGGCGGTCACGCCGCCCAGGTCGAACGTCTTGGTGATCAGCGGGGAGAGCAGCACGTTGACGCCGCCGGCGACGGCGAGGTCGCTCTCCCCGGAGCGCAGCGATCGTACGGCCAGGTGCGTCGCCACGAGCGACGACGAGCAGGCCGTGTCGACGATCATGGAGGGGCCGCGCAGGTCGAGGAGGTAGGACAGGCGGTTCGCGACGATGCTCAGCGCGGCGCCGGTGGCGGTGTGGGGCCGCAGCGGAGCGGTTCCGGTGATGTAGCCGTACTCGGGCGCGGAGACGCCGACGAACACGCCGGTGCGGCTGCCGCGCAGGCTCGGCGGGGCGATCCCCGCGTGCTGGAACGCCTCCCACGCGACCTCGAGCATGAGCCGCTGCTGCGGGTCCATGACGTCGGCCTCGTCGGGCGTGATGCCGAAGAACCGGGAGTCGAAGCCGGCGATGTCGTCGAGGAATCCGCCGAGGCGGGTGACGTCCTCGAGCGTGCCGTCGTCGAAGGGGTCCCACCGGCCGTCGGGGACCGCGCGGACGCCGTCCCCGCGGTCGAGCAGAAAACGCCAGTAGGCATCGGGACCGGACACGCCGCCGGGGAAACGACAACCTATTCCTACCACGGCGATGGGTTCGCTGTAATCGGCCGACAGCGGAAAGGCGTCATTCGCCGAATCACCGTGCGGAGCGGAGAATTCACCCTGGGCGATGACCTCGGCGAGGCGGGTGATCGTCCGGTGTTCGTAAAGGAGGGTGGCGGGCAGCCGCGCGCCGACGAGCTTTTCCAGTTCGCCGGCGATGGCGACCGCGTCGCGCGAGGTCAGGCCCAGTTCGTCCAGCGGCCGGTCCGGGTCGACCTCGGCGGCGGGCACCTTGCACCGGCTCGCCACGGCGTCGACGAGAAAGCGGCGGATCGCCGGTTTTCCCGGTCGGCGGGGGCCTGCTCCGCCCGGCTCGGTAGCCGCCATTTGTGCTACCCCCATTACCCACGGTCACTGATGAAACAACGCGGAAGAGTGAACACCGTGTCTTATCCGGCGTGACTCTGGATGCGCACGAAGCCCACTTTTCTCTCAGCTGCCTTATCACCGCGATGACAAGACTCGCCGTCGCGAATATGGCGTTATAGGTCGAATGACCCGCACGCGACATGGATGGACGCTCACTGTGATCGCGGTCGCCGGGTTCATGACCACGCTGGACAACACGGTCGTGAACGTCGCGCTGCCGTCGATCCAGCGTGACCTGCACATCTCCCTGTCCACCCTGGAATGGGTCGCGACCTCGTACATCCTGATCTTCGCCGCCGTGATGCTGGCCGGCGGCCGCATGGCGGACGTGTACGGCCGCAAGCGGATCTTCCTGATCGGCCTGGCCGTCTTCACGGCGGCGTCCGGGCTCGCCGGGCTGGCGGGCAGCGCCGAGGCGCTGATCGCCGCCCGCGTCGTGCAGGGCGCCGGCGGGGCGCTGGTCATCCCGGCGGGGCTGGCGCTCGTCACCGTCGGCCGTACCGAACGCGAGCAGGCGCGGGGCACCGTCGTCTGGGTCGGCTCGGCCGCGCTGGCGCTCGCCCTCGGCCCGGTGGCCAGCGGGTACATCGCGCAGCACTGGGCGTGGAACTGGATCTTCCTGATCAACGTCGCGCCCGGCCTGGCCGTCGTGCTGCTGGGCCTCGTCGTGATCCCGGAGTCGCGGGACACCACGGCGGTCGGCGTCGACCTGCCCGGCATGCTCGCCTCGGGGACCCTGCTGTTCGCCGTCACGTACGCGCTGAACGAGGTCTCCACGCACGGCTGGGGCAGCGGCCTGGTCCTCGGCTCGTTCGCACTGGCGGCCCTGGCGCTCGTCGCGCTGATCACGGTCGAGCGGTGGGCCGCGACGCCAATGATCGACCTGGTGTTCTTCCGCAGCCGGGCGTTCGCGGGCGGGGTCGCGGTGCAGGTCCTGTGGGGCGTCGGCTTCAACGGCGTGCTGTTCTACGCCTCGCTGTTCCTCCAGCAGGTGCTGCGGTTCTCCCCGACGAAGACGGGTTCGGTCTTCGTGCCGCCGGCCGTGGTGATCGCCGCCCTGACGCCCGTGTCGTTCTGGGTGGGCCGGAGGCTCGGCGCCCGCGCCACGATCGCCTGGGGTCTGTTCCTCATGGCCGCCGGGATGACGTCGTTCGCGCTGCTGCGGCCCGGTGACGGCTACGTCGACCTGCTGCCCGGCGTGGCGCTGATCGGCTTCGGCTCCGCGCTCAACATGCCCCTGACCAGCTACGTCCTGACCTCCATCCCCGAGGAGCGGTCCGGCGTCGCGGGCGGGATCCTCAGCGTCGGACGGGAGGTCTCCGGGGCCTTCGGCATCGCCGTCATCGGTGTGATCATTTCCGCGCGGCAGCGGTCCGAGGTGGCTTCCGGAGTGGGGCACGCCGCCGCGTTCCAGCACGCCACCGCGATCGGGCTGCTGTGCGGCGCCGGGCTGGTCTGCCTCGGCGCGCTGATCGCCGTGGTCACGCTGCCGCCCCGTCCGCGCCGCGCCCGACACGCCCGGCCGTACGGCCCGGGGCGGGATGCGACCGCCGGCA
Source organism: Actinoallomurus sp. NPDC052308 (assembly GCF_040679195.1). Classification (NCBI taxonomy): domain Bacteria; kingdom Bacillati; phylum Actinomycetota; class Actinomycetes; order Streptosporangiales; family Thermomonosporaceae; genus Actinoallomurus; species Actinoallomurus sp. NPDC052308. The sequence continues at coordinate 59,446 of NZ_JBFAUM010000037.1, forward strand.
TCGCCGGCCTCGCCGAGGCGCTGGAACCCGTTCGCGGCGAGACCGCCGGCGTCCCCGGAGCACCGGAACCCGTTCGGGGCGAGGCCGCAGGCGTTCCCGGAGCGCCGGAAGCGCCACCGCCGCGGACTTGGGGAGAGACCACCGGCGTTCCCGAAGCGCCGGAGCCGGCGCCGCTGCGGATCTGGTCGCCGTCTGCCGAGAGCGTCCGGTGACCGCGGTGCGGCGTGACATCGTCATCTTCGCGGCGGGCTCGCGGGGCGACGTTCAGCCCTGCGTCGCGCTCGGTCGCGGCCTGGCCGAACGCGGCCACGGCGTCCGGCTGATCGTCGCGGCAGGTCACGAGCCGCTCGCCGCCGGACTGGACACCTCCGTCCTGTCCGTCGACCCGGCCCGGCTCATGGAGACCGAAGAGGTCCGCGACTGGCTGCGGGACGGCCGCAACCCGGTGCGCTTCGTCACGGGTTTCCGGCGCGTCATCCGGCCGATGGCGGAGATGCTGCTCGACGAGATCCTGTCCGGCTGCAAGGACGCCGACCTGCTGATCTTCCCGACGCTGGGCTTCGTCGGGCACCACCTCGCCGAGTACCTCGGCATCGACGACGCGCTGATCCACTTTCAGCCCAGCCAACCGACGAACGCGTTCCCGCACCCGCTGGTGTCCCGGGCCGGCGGCGCGAACCGGCTGAGCTACCACCTGGTGGAGCAGCTCGCCTGGCAGTTGTCCCGGCCCATCCTCAACACCTGGCGCCGCGACACGCTCGCGCTGCCGAAACTCCCGCTGGGCGGCCCGATCCGCACCGTACGGGACGTCCCGGTGCTGGCCTGCTTCAGCGAGGCCGTCGTGCCCCGGCCACCGGACTGGCCTCCGCACGTCCGCGTCACCGGCTACTGGTTTCTCGACGAGCCCTCCTGGACGCCGGACCCGCGGCTCGAGGACTTCCTCGCCGCGGGCCCGCCCCCGGTGTACGTCGGGTTCGGCAGCATGACGCCTCCCGACCCGGAGGCGCTTTTCACGACGGTACGGGGGGCGCTGCGCGCCGCCGGCGTGCGCGGGATCCTCGCGCTCGGGGAGGACGGGCCGACCGACGACGACGTCCTGGTGGTCGGGGATGTGCCGCACTCCTGGCTGCTCCCCCGGGTGCGGGCGGCCGTGCACCACGGCGGCGCGGGCACCACCGCCGCCGCGCTGCGGGCCGGGATCCCGGCCGTGATCTGCCCTTTCTTCGGCGACCAGGCGTTCTGGGGCGGCCGGGTGGCGGCGCTCGGGGCCGGTCCGGCCCCGCTGCCGATCAAGCGGCTGGGGCGGGAGACGCTCGCCGCGCGGATCGCCGCGGCCACGGGAGACGAGGCGATGCGGCGCCGGGCGGCGGAGCTCGGCCGGCGGATCGCGGCGGAGGACGGCGTCGGCCGCGCCTGCGCCGCGCTGGAGGACGCCTACGGGGTCGAGGAGACCCCGCGGGCCGGCAGCGGCCCGGGGCGGCCGCGGACCATGGAATGAGCGGGGACGGTCGATGACGAGCTTCGTACACCACTTGCGGGCCCGGGTCGCGCGCTTCGGCGACGACCGCTGGTACGCGCTGGTCGACGAGCACAAGGGTGAGCTCGTCGAGCTCGAGCGGGCGACGTTCGCGGAGCTGGACGGCCGCGCGCGGTCGGCGGGCGCGTGGCTGGCCCAGGCCGGGCTGAGCGGCGAGGCCGCGCTGCTGCTCTACCCGGCGGGGCTGGAGTTCCTCCGCGTGTTCCTCGGCTGCCTGTACTCGCGGGTGATCGCCGTGCCGTCGCCGCTGCCGTCCACCGACCCGCGTGCCCTCGAACGCGCGGCGGGCATCATCAAGGACGCCGACATCCGGATCGTGCTCACCGACACGGCGAACGCGCCGTTGCTCACCGCCTGGCTGCGGGAGGCGGGCCTGGACGGCCGGGTGACGTGCGTGGCCACCGACGCCACCACCATGCCGGACCCCGACGCGTGGGAGATGCCGGCGGACCTGGAGCCGGGGACCCCGGCGTACCTGCAGTACACCTCCGGGTCCACGAGCGAGCCGCGCGGCGTGCTGCTGTCCCACGGCAACCTGCTGCACAACTCGGCGCAGATCTACTCGGTCATCGGCCGGCCCGAGGACGGGATCGGCGCGGGCTGGCTGCCGCACTACCACGACATGGGGCTCATCGGGCTGCTCCTCCAGCCGCTGTACGCGGGCGGCAGCCTGGTCTTCACCTCGCCCGTGTCCTTCGTGATGAAGCCGGTGCTGTGGCTGCGGATGATCAGCCGGTACCGCGCCCAGTACACCGTCGCGCCGAACTTCGCCTACGAGTGGCTGGTCCGCGGCGCCGGGGACGAGCAGCTCGCCGACCTGGACCTGTCCTCGCTCGCCTGGGCCCTCAACGGCGCCGAGCCCGTCCGGACCTCCACCCTCGACAAGGTCGTCCGGCGGTTCGGCGACCTGGGGTTCCGGCGCGAGGCCTGGGCGCCGGGCTACGGCATGGCCGAGGCGACGCTGCTCGTCACCGGCACCGGGCGCGGCCGGGGCCCCGTCGTCGGCCGGTTCGACCCGGCCGCGCTGGAACAGGACCGCGCCGAACCGGGCGCCGACGGCGTCGAACTGGTCGGGTGCGGCCGGCCGATCGACCTCACGGTGCGGATCGTCCACCCCGAGTCGGCCGAACCGCTGCCCGACGGCCGGATCGGCGAGATCTGGGTCGCGGGCGGCAGCGTCGCGCTCGGGTACTGGCAGCGCGCCGAGGCCACCGAGGAGACCTTCCGGGCGCGCCTGTCCACCGGGGAGGGGCCGTTCCTGCGCACCGGGGACCTCGGCTTCCTGTGCGACGGCGAGCTGTACGTCACCGGCCGGCTGAAGGACCTGATCATCGTCAACGGCCGGAACATCTATCCACAGGATGTGGAGGAGGCGAGCCGCGACGTCCACCCCGCCGCGCGCGCCGCCGCCGCGTTCGGCGTGGAGGCCGGGCGCGAGCACGTCGTGCTCATTCAAGAGGTGCGCCCTGCGGACCTGGGCGACCTCACGTACGAGGGCCTCGCCAGACGGATCAAGGGGGAACTGGCCCGGGCCTTCGGGCTGCCCTCGATGAACGTCGTCCTCGTCCCGCGCGGCGGCGTCGGCAAGACCACCAGCGGCAAGATCCAGCGGCGGCGCATGCGCGAGATGTTCCTGGCCGACCGGATCGACCCCCTGCACGCCGAGCTCGAACCCGAGCTGCGCGCCCTCGTCGACCGGCCCGCCGCCGGTTGACCGGCCGGACTCCCCCGCACCCGGCGCACGACCTTACGGAGGCCCCCATGCCCAGCGAAACGCTCATCCGCGACTGGCTCACCCAGCGCGTCGCCGAATACCTCGAACGGCCCCCCGCGGACATCGACCCGTCGGCGATGCTCGCCGAGTACGGCATGGACTCGGTGTACGCGATCAGCCTGTGCGGCGACATCGAGGCGGAGTACGACCTCGACGTCGAACCGACCCTCGCCTGGACCCACCCCACCATCGACGCCATCGCCGCCCACCTCGGCGAACGCGTCGGCGACCGCCCCGCACCCGACGCTGTCCTCCCCGACCAACCGACCCCGACCGACCTGCGAGTCCTCCCCGACCAACCGACCCCGACCGACCTCCCGGCCTGACCCTCCATGACGACACCCTGGCCGCTGTCGGCGGCGCAGCGCGGCGTCTGGTACGCCCAGTTGCTGAACCCGGACGCCCCCGTCCAGGTCGCGCAGTACATCGAGATCGACGGGCCGGTCGACCCGGAGGTCTTCGCCGCCGCCGTACGGGCCTGCGCGCACGAGGTCGAGGCGGTGCACGTCCGTCTCGTCGAGACCGCCGGGGACGGCCCGCCGGGACAGGTCCTCGACGCCGCCCCGGTCGAAGTGCCCATCGTCGACCTGAGCGGCGAGGCCGACCCGATGGCGGCCGCGCGGGCGTGGATGCGCGCGGACGCGGCCACCCCGGTCGACCTCGTCGGCGGGCGGCTGTTCGGGAACGCGCTGCTGCGCCTCGGCGCCGGCCGTCACCTGTGGTACCTGCGCTGCCACCACCTCGCCGTCGACGGCTACAGCGGCCCGCTGATCACCCGGCGGCTCGCCGAGGTGTACACGGCGATGACCGACGGCCGGCCGCACGGCGCGGGAACGCTGGGTTCGCTGGAGGTCCTGCTCACCGAGGACGTGGAGTACCGCGCCTCCGGCAGGTTCGCGCGCGACCGCGCGTACTGGCTGGAGCGCTGCGCCGGCCTGCCCGACCCCCCGTCGCTCGCGGTCCGCCCCGCGCACGGCGTGCGGCCGTCCGCGCGGTTCCACCGGGCGTCCGGCCGGCTCGGCCCGGACGAGGCGGACGCGCTGACGTCGGCCGCCCGGCTGCTCGGCACCACCCTCACCGGCCTGACGATCGCGGCCGCCGCGGCCTACACCGCGCGTCTGTGCGGCGTCTCCGACGTCGTGCTCGGCCTCGCCGTCACCGCGCGGACCACCCCGGCGGCGCGCCGCACGCCCGGGATGCTGTCGAACGTCCTGCCGCTCCGGCTCACCGTACGGCCCGCCGACTCGGTCCGCGCGCTGACCGCGCAGGTCACCGAGCAGGTCGGGCGGCTGCTGCGGCACCAGCGGTACCGCCTGGAGGACCTGCGCCGCGACCTCGGCCTCCTCGACGGCCGGCCGCTGTACGGCCCGCTGATCAACATCATGGGGTTCGAGCAGGACCTGGACTTCGCCGGGCACCGCGGCGTCCCGCACGTGCTGACCACCGGCCCGGTCGAGGACCTCGCCGTCAACGTGTACGAGGGCGTGGCGGGCGAGGGAACGCGCGTCGACGTCGACGCCCACCCGGAGCGGTACACCGAGACGGAGGCCACCGCCCACCACGCGCGCCTCCTGAACTTCCTGCGCACGCTCGCGACCGCCGCCCCGGACCGCCCCATCGGCGTGCTCGACGTCGTGCTCCCCGAGGAACGCGTCCCCGGCGGCCCGCAGACGATCCGGACGCGCCAGGCGACGATCTCGGAGACGCCCGGGGCGGTCCCGGCCACGCTCGAGGCGGTCCCGGAGACGTCCGAGGCGACCCCGGAGACGCGCGCGGCGGTCCCGACCACGCTCGAGGCGGTCCCGGCCACACTCGAGGCGGTCCCGGCCACACTCGGGGTCGCCCCGGAGACGTCCGAGGCGACCCCGGAGACGCGCGGGACGGTCCCGGTGATGCGCCGGGCGACGATCCCCGGGCTGTTCGCGGACCGCGTCGCGCGGTGTCCGGACGCCGTCGCGGTGACCCACGCCGGCACGTCGCTGACGTACGCCGAGCTGAACGCCCGCGCGAACCGGCTGGCCCACCTGCTCATCGCGCGCGGCGCCGGCCCGGAACGGCTCGTCGCCCTGGCGTTCCCCCGGTCCGCCGACCTCGTCGTCGCGATCCTCGCCGTGCTGAAGTCCGGCGCCGCGTACGTCCCGATCGACCCGGACTATCCGGCCGGCCGGATCGCGGCCATGCTGGAGGACGCCGCGCCCGCCCTCGTCGTCACCGCCCCCGGCGTGCGGCCGCCCGCGGGCGTCGAGGGGGTCGTGCTCGACGACGACCTGCTCGCCGGCTCCCCGGATCACGACCCCGTCGTGCCGCTGCGGCCCGAGCACCCGGCGTACGTCATCTACACCTCGGGGTCGACCGGGCGGCCGAAGGGCGTCGTCGTCCCGCATGCGAACGTCGTGCGGCTGCTCGACGCGACCGACCACTGGTTCGGGTTCAGGCCGTCGGACGTGTGGACGCTCTTCCACTCCTACGCCTTCGACTTCTCGGTGTGGGAGCTGTGGGGCGCCCTGCTGTACGGCGGCCGTCTCGTCGTCGTCCCGTACGACGTCAGCCGCTCGCCGGACGACTTCCTGCGCCTGCTCGACGACGAGCGCGTCACCGTGCTCAACCAGACGCCGTCGGCGTTCGGCCAGCTCATGCGCGCCGACCGGGACAAGAGCCGCGACCTGGCGCTGCGGTACGTGATCTTCGGCGGCGAGGCGCTGGACCCGTCCCGCCTCGCCGACTGGTACTCCCGGCACGCCGACGACGCGCCCGTCCTCGTCAACATGTACGGCATCACCGAGACGACGGTGCACGTCACGTACGCGCCGCTGGACGCTGCCGGCGCCGCGACCGGCTCCGGCAGCGTGATCGGCGACGCCATCCCGGACCTGCGGGCGTACGTGCTGGACGCGGCGCTGCGGCCGGTGCCGCCCGGCGTGACCGGCGAGCTGTACGTCGCGGGGGCCGGGCTGGCGCGCGGGTACCTCGGCCGCCCGGACCTGACGGCCGAACGGTTCGTCGCCGATCCGTACGGGCCCGGCCGCATGTACCGCAGCGGTGACCTGGCCCGCCGGCACGCCGACGGCCGGCTGGAGTACGTCGGCCGCGCCGACCACCAGGTGCAGGTGCGCGGCTTCCGGATCGAGCTCGGCGAGATCGAGACCGTCCTCGCCGCCCACCCGGCCGTCGACGAGGTCGCGGCCGTCGTCCGCGAGGACGGGCCGGACGACGACCGGCGCCGCCGCATCGTCGCGTACGTCACCGGCCGCGACGCGGACCCCGCCGCGCTGCGGGAGCGGGTACGGGACGCCCTGCCCGCGCACATGGTCCCCTCGGCCGTCGTACGCCTGGACGCGCTGCCGCTGACGCCCAACGGCAAGCTCGACCGCCGGGCGCTGCCCGCGCCGGAGGTCGGAGCGTCGTCGCGCGGCCCTCGGACGCCGGTCGAGGAGGTGTTGTGCGGGGTCTTCGCGGAGGTGCTGGGCACGCCGGTCGTCGGGGTCGACGACGGGTTCTTCGAGCTGGGTGGGGACTCACTGCTGGCCACCCGCGTCGTCGCCCGCGTCCGCGCCGTCCTCGGCGTGGAGATCCCGGTCCGAGCGCTGTTCGAGACGCCCACCGTCGCCGGGCTCGCCGCCGCGCTGGACGCGTCCGCGCCGGCCCGGCCCCCGCTGGTGCCCGCCGGCGACCGGCCGGACCGGGCGGCGCCGTCGTACGCGCAGCGGCGGCTGTGGTTCCTGAACCGCCTCGAAGGGGACGCGGCGACCTACACGATGCCGGTCGCGCTCCGCCTGACCGGCCGCCTGGACGCCGACGCGCTGCGGTCGGCCCTCACCGACCTCGTCGTGCGGCACGAGGTGCTGCGGACCGTCTACCCGCAGGCCGACGGGGAGCCACGGCAGGTCGTCCTGGACGACGTACGGCCCGAGCTGCCGGTGATCCGGCCCGCGGACCTGGAGGCCGCGCTCGCGCGGGACGCCCGGCGCGGGTTCGACCTGGCGACCGAGATCCCGATCCGCGCCAGCCTGTACACGGCCGGGCCCGACGAGCACGTGCTGCTGGTCGTGCTCCATCACATCGCGACGGACGGCTGGTCGCTCGCGCCGCTGGCGCGGGACCTGGTCGCCTCCTACGCCGCCCGCGCCGAGGGCCGGCCGTCCGCCGGGAAACCGCTGCCGGTGCAGTACGCCGACTACGCCCTCTGGCAGCGGGATCTGCTCGGCGCGGAGGACGACCCGGACAGCCTGATCTCCCGGCAGGTCGCCTACTGGCGGAAGACCCTCGACGGGCTGCCGGACCGCCTGGACCTGCCGGCCGACCGGCCCCGCCCCGCCGAGGCGTCCCACGCGGGCGGGCGGGTGCCGGTACGGCTGGACGCCGAGCGGCTGGCCGCGCTGGCGCGCGCCACCGGCGCGAGCGTGTTCATGGTCGTGCAGGCGGCGCTCGCCGCGCTGCTGACCCGCCTCGGGGCCGGGACCGACGTTCCCATCGGCACGCCGATCGCCGGGCGCACCGACCAGGCCCTGGACGACCTGGTCGGCATGTTCGTGAACACGCTGGTGCTGCGCACCGACACCGCGGGAAATCCGACGTTCCGGGAGCTCGTCGGGCGGGTGCGCGACGCCGACCTGGCCGCCTACCAGCACCAGGACGTGCCGTTCGAACGCCTGGTGGAGATCCTCAACCCGCCGCGCAGCCTGGCCCGCCATCCGCTGTTCCAGGTCATGCTCGCCTTCCAGAACACCGGCCAGGTCGAGGTGGAGCTGCCGGGGCTGACCGCGCGGATCCGGCCCCTCGAGTCCGGGACGGCCAAGTTCGACCTGCTGCTCGACCTGGACGCGAGCGGGGCGGGCGCGCTGGAGTACGCGACGGACCTGTTCGACGCGGCGACCGCCGAGGCCATCGCCGCGCGCCTGGACCGTCTCCTGACCGCCGTCGCCGCCGACCCCGACACCCGCATCGGCACGATCGACCTGCTGGACGAGCCCGAACGCCGCCGGATCCTGGAGGACTGGGGCGGCACCGCCCGGCCGGTGCCGCCCGCGACCCTGGCCGAGCTGTTCGGCGAGCAGGCCGCCCGGACCCCGGACGCCGTCGCGGTGCTCGACCCGGCGAACTCCGTCACCCTGACGTACGCGGAGCTGAACGCGCGGGCGGACCGGCTGGCGGGCGCGCTCGCCGCGCGCGGCGTCGGCCCGGAGGACTTCGTCGCCGTCGCGCTGCCGCGCTCGGCGGAGCTGATCGTCGCGCTGTGGGGCGTGCTCAAGGCGGGCGCGGCCTACGTCCCCATCGACCTCGGCCACCCGGCCGAGCGGATCGCGCTGCTGCTCGACGACGCCCGGCCCGCCTGCGTCATCGCCCACGAGGACACCGCGCTGCCCCGGGACCTGCCCCGCGTGCCGCCCGGCCGGCGGGGAGACGCGCCGGGCGTACGACGAGCGCGGCCCGGCAACGCCGCGCTGCGGGCGCGGCCCGGCAACGCCGCGTACCTGATCTACACCTCGGGCTCGACCGGGCGGCCCAAGGGCGTCGTCGTCCCGCAGCGGGGAGTCGTCGACCTGGTCGACTGGGCCGTCCGCGACTTCGGGCGGGACCGGTTGTCCCGCGTGCTGGCCGCCACGTCGCTCAACTTCGACGTCTCCGTCTTCGACACGCTCGTCCCGCTCCTGGCCGGCGGCTCCATCGAGATCGTCCCGGACCTGCTGACCCTGCTGGACCGGCCGGTCGACGTCGGCCTGATCTGCGCGGTGCCGTCCGCGCTGGCCGCCGTCCTCGCGGAGGGGGCGCGGCCGAAGGCCGGCACCCTCGCGCTGGCCGGCGAGGCGCTGACGCCGACGCTGCTGCGGGAGGCGCGGGCCGCGCTGCCGGGCACCCGGATCGCCAATATCTACGGCCCCACCGAGGCCACCGTGTACGCGCTGGCCTGGGAGGACGACGGCGACCCCGACGGGACCGTCCCGATCGGCCGGCCGCTGACCAACACCGGCGCGTACATCCTCGACGCCTGGCTGAACCCCGTACCGGCCGGCGTGCCCGGCGAGCTGTACCTGACCGGCGGTCTGGCGCGCGGGTACCACGACCGGCCGGACCTCACCGCCGAACGGTTCGTCGCGAACCCGTTCGGCCCCGGCCGCATGTACCGGACCGGCGACCTCGCCCGCTGGACCGCCGACGGCCAGGTCGAGTACCTGGGCCGCACCGACCACCAGCTCAAGATCCGCGGGTTCCGGGTCGAGCCCGGCGAGATCGAGGCCGTGCTGAGCGCGCACGAGACGGTCGGCCGGGCCGTCGTCGTGCTGCGGGAGGACCGCCCCGGCGACCGGCGCCTCGTCGCGTACGTCACCGGGCACGGCGACCCGGCCGAGCTGCGGGAGTTCACCGCCGACCGGCTGCCCGGCCACATGGTGCCGTCGGCCGTGGTCGTCCTCGACGCGTTCCCGCTCACGCCGAGCGGGAAGCTCGACCGGGCGGCCCTGCCCGCACCGGACACGTCCGCCACGACGCCGTCCCGCGCGCCGCGCACCCCGGCCGAGGAGATCGTCTGCGGGATCTTCGCCGACGTGCTGGGCGTGGAGCGGGTCGACGTCCACGACGGCTTCTTCGACCTCGGCGGCAACTCGCTGCTCGCCACGCGGGTGATCAGCAGGATCCGGTCGGCGTTCGGCGTCGAGCCGGCGATCCGGGCGCTGTTCGAGGCGCCCACGCCCGCCGGTCTGCTGCGGACGCTCGACACGGCGGGCGCGGCCCGGCCGCCGCTGCGGCCCGTGGACCACCCGCCGATCGTCCCGCTCTCGTACGCGCAGCAGCGGCAATGGTTCCTCGACAGCATGGAGGACGAGCCGTCCGGCACCTACAACCTCCCGATCGCGCTGCGGCTGACCGGCAAGCTCGACGAGGCGGCCCTGCGGATCGCGCTGTGCGACCTCGCCGAACGGCACGAGCCGCTGCGGACCGTCTTCCCGGTCTCCGGCGGCACGCCGTACCAGCTCGTCGTCGACGGCATGGCGCCCGAACTGACGGTCGTCGACGTCACCGAGACCCCGGAACTGTACGAGCGGGTCGCGGCGGACGCCGCACGCGGCTTCGACCTCACGGTCGAGCCGCCGTTGCGCGCGCACCTGTACGCGCTCGGCGCCGACGAGCACCTGCTGCTCATCGTCGTGCACCACATCGCCTGCGACGGCTGGTCGCTCGCCCCGCTGGCCCGCGACCTGATCGGCGCGTACGCCGCGCGGGCCCAAGGCGAGACGCCCTCGTGGAACCCGCTGCCCGTGCGGTACGCCGACTACGCGCTCTGGCAGCGCGCCCTGCTGGAGGACGACGACCCCTCCGGGCTCATCGGGCGGCAGGTCGCGTACTGGCGCGAGGCGCTCGCCGGACTCCCCGACCGGCTCGCGCTGCCCACCGACCGGCCGCGGCCCGCGCGCGCGTCGTACCGCGGGGCGACCGTCGCCTTCGACGTGGACACCGCGCTGCACGCCCGCCTCGAGTCCCTGGCGCGGAAGCACGGCGCGACCGCGTTCATGGTCGCTCAGGCCGCCCTCGCCGCGCTGCTGACCCGGCTCGGCGCGGGCACCGACCTCCCGATCGGATCGCCCATCGCCGGGCGCACCGACGAGGCGCTGGACGACCTCGTCGGCATGTTCGTCAACACGCTCGTCCTGCGGACCGACACGGGCGGCGACCCGTCGTTCGCCGAACTGCTGACCCGCGTGCGCGAGACGGACCTGGCCGCCTACCAGCACCAGGACCTTCCCTTCGAGCGCCTCGTCGAGGTCGTCGCGCCGGAACGGTCGATGGCCCGGCACCCGCTGTTCCAGGTCATGCTCGCCTTCCAGAACAACGAGCGGGCCGTCGTCGACCTGCCCGACGTCCAGGTCGCCGTCGAACCCGTGCACGCCGGTGTGGCCAAGTTCGACCTGCACCTCATGCTCGAGGAACGCCGGGCGCCCGACGGCGGCCCGGCCGGGCTCGACGGAACCCTCGAGTACGCCCTCGACCTGTTCGACGCCGGAACCGCCGAACGGATCGCGGCCCGCTTCGTCCGGCTGCTGGAGGCGGTCACCGCCGACCCGGACGCCCGGATCGGCGCCATCGACCTGCTCGACGACACCGAGCGGCGGCGGGTGCTGGAGGAGTGGAACGACACGGCCCGTCCGGTACCGGCGGTGACGCTGGCGGACCTGTTCGAGGCACAGGCGGCCCGCA
>NZ_JBFAUM010000038.1:0-68764 GCF_040679195.1 Actinoallomurus sp. NPDC052308
ACCCCGGGCGAACGCCGCCCGCCACCTGCGCACCGTCGCCACCGAGACCCCCAGATCCCGCGCGACCTGCGCGTTACTGGCTCCAGGCTCGGCACCGAGGCCGAGCGTGCCCGGCTGGCCAGTAGACACAGTCGGTGACGGGCCGAGCGAGACCCGCTCGTGATGAGCAACACCGACGCGACCAAAAGAGTCCGTGTTATGTCGGGGAGGACCCTGTTGCGACCGACCGGCGTGTACTTCATCACCGCCTCCGACGCCCTGCAGGCGGCATCTGCGATGGCTCCGGCCGGTTCGTCACTGGGCACGTCGCGGTTCACCGGTGAGATCGTGGAGGGTCTCCCAACGGGGCGGATCAAGGAGAGCGGCTGGATCACGCCGGATGATCTCTTCGAATACCTTACGGCGCAGATGGCGCGGAACGGGATTCCGGAAGAGCGGCGGCCTACCAAGTCCACGATCCGCGCCACCCGGACTCTCCCTTTCGCGCGGTCGGTCGCCAGATCGGTGGTGCTTCCGGTTCCGCCTAGGGACGCCGCAGAAACGGCGCGGCGGTCGCCCGCCACGCGCAAGGCGAGGGAACTCGCCTCCTCGGGCGGCCGAGACGGCGTCGACTGGCAGCGACTACTGCGGTACTACGTCCACTGTCTCGCCGCCGGCCCCGACGCGCTCCGCTGTCACGCCAGGGCGGCGTTGAGATCGGATCTCAGGAGGCGACTTGGGCTCGACGTCGTGCTGCCACTTGCCCGGTTCGGATTTCGGACCCGTGAGACGGGCCAGCATCTGACGGCGGAGCCGAGGCGCACCGCACACCAGACCGACCAGAGTCTTTCTGGCCCGGTCTCCGCGCTCTCACCTCGCCACACGGTGCAGCCGAACCAGCGCCTCTTCAGGATGCGTCGCCACCATCTCGTCACGGCACGCCACGCTGATCACCTCGGCGAGCCGTTCACAGGGAGATAATCTCTACGCGACGAGTCGTATCTGTCGGCGGAAGCACCTGCCCTGCTCCTCGTCCCGGAGGGCATGACGCACTACCAGAGCGGCAGACTCCACCTTGCGGGTCGTGACCTCACCGTAGGTGTCCGTGCAACAGGGGGAACCTCAATTTAGGTATGGCGGTCGAGGATCCACTGCCGTCGGCGTCCTTCGGGTCAGACAGTGTTCTCGGGGCGGAAGAGGGGCTCCTGACGTGTGCGGCGGTAGCGGACGTGCATGCTCTTGGGGCTGCTGCCGACGATCTCGATCATGCCCTCTTCGCGCATGATCTTCAGCCACCGTCGGACGGTTTGATCGCTCAGGCCGGTCCGGGCGACCAGTTCGGCACGGGACAGGCTTTCGTCGTCGAGGGCTGTGAGGAGTTCGGCTCTGCGGTCGGCGCGCGGTGATCGACCTGCCGTGGCGGTGTGCCGAGGGGATAGTTGGTATCTGGCCCACCGGCGTGTTCCGGTTTGCGCGATGAGTTCGCGGGCGACGAGGTCCTGTAGTTCGCTGGTGGCTACGCGGGAGTCGACGCCGGTGGCGTTGCGGTAGGCGCGGTTATCGAGGACCCCCTCCTCACGCAAGACAGCGAGGGCTACGCATTGGCTGTCGGTGAGCCCTTGTTGGCCGAGACTGTGGATCCAGTTGATCGTTTCCTCGCTCAGCAGCGTGTGATTGGGGAAGGTCACGAGGAAGGAGGAGATCTTGTCGGTGAACTGCGGTGGGCTCATACCGGCGGCTAGGAGTGAGTCGAGCATGGCGCGGATGCCGGAGCCGCGGTTCTCGCAGACGGTGCGGGTCTCGCCGGGCAGGGGGACGTCTTCGAGGAGTTTGATGAGGGTGGCATTGCGGGCTGAAGAGATGCCTTCTTCGCCCAGGTTGTCTACGGTGACGGGGCCGAACAGTCCGCCGGGATTGCGGATGGTCAGCCGGTCGGGGTACATCTCCACCTGGACTTGAGCGCCGCGGGCGCCGCTGGACAGATCGCGGTGGACCAGAGCGTTGACGACCGCTTCGCGCAGCGCTGTCTCGGGGTACTCCCAGACATCCTGTCGGCCGGCGCCTCCGATGATCGCCCGGCGGGACATGTTCCGGCGGATGGCGGCCAGTGTGTCCCTGACCATGACCGGGACCGGACCCTCTAGGGTCACGTTGTCCAGGAATCTCTCGCTGGATCGGGGACCGGTCTCGGTGGGGTAGTGGACGAAGGTGACCATCAGCTGGGGGAAGTGCTCCTGAGGGTAGTCGCCGAGCGCCAGCAGCCCCGCCAGCGAGACCATGTCCTCGCCGTTCTGCCCCGGTACGAGTACCTTGGCGCGGCGCAGAACCGCGACACGGCCCAGGTCCTTGAACGCGTACGGCCTGCTGGTCCTCAACCGGGCGATCAGTGCATCGGCACTGGCCGCGTCAAGGTGTTCCAGCCCCACACCGTGGACGGCCTGCTCATCATCACGGGGCTGCCCGCGTGAGGACAGCATGACCTGAACCTCGTAGGCCGAGAGTCGGCGATCGCCGTCGCCGACTCTGATGCAGCTGCCCTTGGTGATGCCGGTCCCGCGCGGATAGCAGGGTTTCTGCGCGGGATCGATCTCAGGGATCTCCGCGACCAGAACCTGCGCTTCCTCGAAAGTATGGACCTTGATGAGCGGTCGGAGTGGCGGCTCCATGTCCTCGGAGCACATGGAAGCAAGGTCAGCGGCCAGCTTTGCGGGATCGGGGAGTCCCGTCGCGCGAAAGCCCTGGGTTTCGTCCAGCCCGAGGATGATGACACCACCCTGCGTGTTGGCGAACGCCGAGAGAGTCTCGCGCAGCGACTTGGGGAGGCCGCCCTGGGCCTTCTTCACCTCCACGTCGGCGATGTCAGCACCGATGGTGCGAAGGTTGGCGACGATCTCCGCGAGTTCTGCGTCGAGCATCTCATCTCCTCAGACCAACAACCATGCTAGTTAGCATGGTTGTGAGCATGGTTGTGAGCAAGCTGATTGGCCAAGGACATCGCTGATCGCCCGTAACCGCTGAGAGCTCCGTCCGATGCGTAACGGATCCTGGGGTGTCCGGGCGGGCGGCGGTGCGCTGTTCAGGGGGCTGTGATGATCTAGTTTGCGTGTCGCTCGGTAAGTTCGGCGATCTCCACCAGCGCCCCATCGAGCCGCATCTGCAACTCGACCGGTTCGCCCCACTCGGACCAGACGCCCACATATCAACGATCCAAGGCATGGGGCCGAGCGTCGGCGAACCTCGCGTATTCGCCAGGGCCGCTCAGCCGGGTGGGATCACTGTTCGGTCGGGGCGATGCCGAGGTCGGCGCGGTCGAAGCGGGCGATGAGACTGGGCTTGCGGAGATGCTGTCGGCGCAGGAGCGTGAACCGCCGTACGAACTCCTCGGCGTGGTCGGCGCGTGAGGTGACGACCTGTAGATCCTTGATGATCTCGACGGCTATGTCGTAGTCGTTCGGCCTGCGGGTGTTGATCAGCGCATCGACGCGGGCCCAGGCGGTTTCCTGGTCGCGGGCCAGTGTGTCCAGTCGTTTCTTGCGGGCCAGTGCACGTTCTCGTGCACGGCGGGCTTCCTCTGCGACGTGCGCGGCCTCGGCCTGCCGTTGGCGTTCCTGCCGGATGTCCGCGGCGGCGTCCAACAACTCGGCGACCGCGCGACGGGGACGTCCATTCTCGCTGATGCCGGGTTCACCACGGAAGCGACGCAGCAACTCCATCTGGACCTGGGCGCCGTGGCCTTGCGTGACCTGAAGCAGGAGCCGCTCCTTGTCCCTGGAGGGCAGGTCGTTGATCCATCCGGCGAGTTCGTGGGGATCGTTCTTGATCTTCGCCAGGGGTGGGCTCGTCTGGGCTGCGACCGTGAGCAGGTCGGCGTCCAGACGGAGGAAGTCCGCCAAGGCCCGCTGCGGCGCGGTGAGGGAGCTCAGCCCGGCGGGTACCGGCGGTTCGAGTTCGTCTTCGGCGTCGTAGTCGAAGGCGTCCTCGTCGCGTTCCCATGTCCCGTATCCGGCCAGCCAGGCCAGGTAGAGAGGCCGCAGGTCACCGGCGGCGAGTTCGGTGCGGACACCGATGATGGCCGACAGGGAGCCCTCGGCCCCCTCCACCCAGTCCCCGCCTTCGTCCTCGCTGCTCAAACCGAGGATGAGATGTTCGCGGGTGGTCCAGGCGGCCACGTGAGGGTCGATGCGGTACTGCTCGACGGTTTTCAGGTCGAGGAGGGTACGGGGCAGCCGGAGCATGACCTGGTGGGTGCCCCAGCTGGCGAGGTAGAGGTGGGCGTCGTAATAACGCTCCATCATCGCGCGTGGATCGCCGCGAAAATCGCCCCAGTGGTATTCATTGGTGAAGCTGGTGGCGGTGATCCGGGCCCGGGTGGACAGGGCGCGGACCTCGGTCTGCTGCCGTTCGTCCAGGGGGCAGTCGACGGCCAGGAATTCGTAGTACTGGTACTCGCTCATCGTCGCATTGTCACGGGGTGTAGTGCCGGTAGGCCTCGATCCATTCGGCGCCGGCCGGGGGTGGGGTGGGGAGTGGCAGGTCCAGGATGCCGATCGCCTGGCGGTGCTCGTCGCGGGTGCAGACCGCGACGATACCGCTACCGGGCAGCAGATCGACTTTTGTAACAGCCACTTCGATACCCAGGACGGTGGTCTGGAACGGGACAGCGAGGTTGTCCTCGATCACGAAATGGAAGGCCGTGAGCTGTTCGTACTCGTCATAGGCATCGACGATGGCCTGCTCGACCAAGGCATCCAGCTCGGCCTTCCTCGTTTTCGTCACGGACCGCAGCCTACCGAGGCGGCGAGTGGAGAAACGTTGCCATCGCGGTGGCGGCAGAGCCCAACCGAAACGGCTTTCCGTCGGACCCTCTGGACGCCAGCGCCGCCCTCCCGCTGCGTTTTCACGCGCGGTACCAGCGGCTGGTCGACATCCTCGTGACCCAGAAGTGGCGAGCCACCTCGTCGGCCTGAAGTCGCAATCACTTATCGCCCGCCATCCTCGACGGTTAATCCGTCATGACGCCTATACGTTATATACACGACATGGCCACCCTGAGAATCAGTGCCGAACCGAACTAAACCCGGCTATTCATGGCCAGAAGCGTAGATGACAAGATATGAGCCCATTATGGGTGCGAATTGGTTATGGTGTGCTGGTAATTTTTGTCGTTCGTCATATGCGGACTCTGGGTTTATTAGATGCTGGAACCGAAGTGTACGACTGCAGCGGGAGACGGGCCATGGTTGCGACTGTACCGTCGGGCACAAACCGGAGCGCGGGCGGCGATACGCTGCTGGCCTGGGCGGAGCGATCGGGAAACCGCACGGTGGCGGAGCCGCGTGGGGGCAGGCTTCGGTTCGCTTTCTATGGGCGGGTGTCGACAGAGGATCATCAAGATCCGGTGACGTCGCAGGCGCGGCAGCGGGATCAGGCCGCCGCCTTGGTCGGTGGGCATGGACGGATCATGGCCGAATTCTTTGATGTGGGGCAGAGTCGGGTGCTGCCGTGGGCGCGGCGTTGGTGGCGGCGATGGCGGATCCGGATCGCACCTTCGACGCGATCGTGATCGGGGAGTATGAGCGGGCGTTCTATGGCAACCAGTTCAGCCTGATGGCGTCGTTGTTCGAGCATTACGGCGTGCAATTGTGGATGCCGGAGGCCGACGGCCGGATCGACTTCGAGGCCGATGGCCACGAGCAACTGATGATCGGGTTGGGTATTCAGTCGAAGCGTGAGATCACACGGACCCGGATCCGGGTGCGCACGGCGATGGCCACGCAGGCCCGAGAGCAGGGCCGGTACCTGGGTGGCCGACCGCCCTACGGCTACCGGCTGGTGGACGCAGGCCCGCATCCGAACCGGGCGCATGCTGCGTGGGGGCGGCGGGCCCATCGGCTGGAGCCAGACCCGGAGACCGCGCCGATCGTGAAATGGATCTTCGCTCAGCGGCTGGCCGGTCACAGTGTGGCCCGGATCGCCCGTGCGTTGAACGACGCGGAGATCCCGTGCCCGTCGGCGGCCGATCCGGAGCGCAACGCCCACCGATCCGGGCGGGAGTGGACGCACACCACGGTGCGGAGCATCCTGGCCAATCCGCGCTACACCGGGCGGCAGGTGTGGAACCGTCAACCCACCGAACATGATCTGATCGATCCAGCCAACACCGGGCTCGGGCATCGCCAAGTGCAGCGGTGGAATCTGCCCGACGGCTGGGTGATCTCTCACCGGCCCGCGCACCCGGCGCTGGTCAGCGAAACCGACTTCGTCGCGGCCCAGAACATCCGCGCCCGGCGCGGCCACGCTGATCCAGATCGCTGTTATCGGTTGGCCGGACTGCTGCGGTGCGGGATCTGCGGGCGCCGCATGGAGTCGTGCTGGGCGAACAGCAGGGCGGCCTACCGCTGTCGACACGGCTACACCAGCGCCTCGAAGGTAGACCCCGAGCGACCGAAGAACCTCTACATCCGCGAGGACCGCATCCTCGTCCACCTGCCGGCGCTCTACATCCTCCTGGCCAAACCAGATCCCGTGAACACGCCGCCCACCGCTGAGGACATCATCGGCCACTTGCGAGCGGAGGAGATCACATTGACCTATGACCCCGAAACTCGAAGCCTTGGGACGGGCTCCCGCGAGGGGGTGAGGATCACCATCGACCGCACACGCTGAGCAGACGCACTGCCACAGCACCGGAAGAGGGAGTCACGTTCGGTGCCCAGCCGTAGACCGGGCACCCGACGGCGCTCCGTCATGCCCGGAGGAAACCGGACATGTGCAAACTGTGTGTCCGAGGGGGGACTTGAACCCCCATGCCCCGCAAAGGGCACTAGCACCTCAAGCTAGCGCGTCTGCCTATTCCGCCACCCGGACGTGGTGTGCCTCCGCGTCTCTCCGCGTCGGCTGCCACAGACTAGCAAATCCCTGGTGATGCCGCGAAGTCGGTTTCAGCGGCCACCCTGACCAGGCGTGCCAGGCCTGGGGGCGGCTGAGGGAGGATGGGGTGGACATCCCGGGCGAGACGAGCCGGGTACCCGCGACAGGCGGTGCGCCGCGCCTCAGGCGGCGGTGCTCCGGTTCTGCGCCGCGCGTGCGAGGAGGCAACGTGAGTAATCCTTCGGCTGAGGATGAGGTAGTCCAGCTGTGCAGTGACCTCATCCGTATCGACACCTCGAATCCGGGTGATCACAGCGGGCCGGGGGAGCGGGTGGCCGCGGAGTACGTCGCGGAGAAGCTCGCCGAGGTCGGCCTCGAGCCGAAGATCTACGAGTCGCACGCGAAGCGGTCGAGCGTCGTCGTACGGATCGAGGGGACCGATCCGCAGCGGGACGCGCTGTTGATCCACGGGCACCTGGACGTCGTTCCGGCGCGCAAGGAGGACTGGACCCGGGATCCGTTCGGCGGGGAGGTCGCCGACGACTGCGTGTGGGGGCGTGGCGCGGTCGACATGAAGGACATGGACGCGATGGTCCTCGCGGTGATCCGGGAGCGGCTGCGTCAGGGCCGTCGGCCGGAGCGGGACGTCGTGCTGGCCTTCCTCGCGGACGAGGAGGCGGGCGGCAAGTGGGGCGCGCACTGGCTGGTCGACAACCACCCGGAGCTGTTCGAGGGGTGCACGGAGGCGATCGGGGAGGTCGGCGGGTTCAGCCTGACCCTGCCGAACGACGACCGTCTGTACCTGATCGAGACGGCGGAGAAGGGCCTGGCCTGGATGCGGCTGATCGCCGAGGGTACGGCCGGGCACGGGTCGATGGTGCACCCGGACAACGCGGTGACGGCGCTGGCGGCGGCGGTGGGCCGGCTGGGGGAGCACGAGTTCCCGGTACGGCTGACGAAGACGGTGCGCGCGTTCCTGGAGGAGGTCTGCGACGCGACGGGTGTGGAGTTCGACCCGGACGACATCGAGAAGACCGTGCGGGAACTCGGGCCGTTGTCTCGGATGATCGGCGCGACTCTCAGAAATACCCTTAATCCGACTGTTCTGGATGCAGGCTACAAAGCCAATGTAATTCCGCAAACCGCCACGGCTCAGGTCGACGGGCGATTCCTGCCCGGATATGAGGAGGAGTTCTTCGCGACCGTCGACGAACTGCTCGGCGAGCACGTACGGCGGGAGTTCGTCCACCATGACATCGCGGTGGAGACGGAGTTCGACGGGCCGCTGGTGGCCGCGATGGCCTCGGCGCTGCGGGCCAACGACCCGCACGCGCGGCCGGTGCCGTACTGCCTGTCGGGCGGCACGGACGCGAAGTCGTTCGCCACTCTGGGCATCCGCTGCTTCGGTTTCGCACCGCTAAAACTGCCGAAGGATCTGGATTTTTCCGGAATGCTCCACGGCGTCGATGAGCGCGTTCCAGTCGACGGTCTGCGCTTCGGCGTGCGCGTCCTCGACCATTTTCTTGATCACGCCTGAAAACCTCTCGGCAATTGTCGATTCAATGCTCTCCGTGGTGATAGCGTGACTCACCGTACGGAGCGCCTTTGCGTTCCGCGCGGTGGGTCGATGCCGAGGAGGGCGCGTGGTTCCCAGGTGGTCGCGGTCACGGAGGTGCACCTCCGTCGTCCCGCGCCGCCGTGGTCTCCGCGCGCGATCGGTCACCCAGTGCCTGCGCGGTCTCCTCGCGCGGCCGGTCACCCGGCGCCTGCTGACCATGGCGGGCATCGCGGTCGCCGGCTGGCTGTTCGGAGCCGCCGGGCAGGCACACGCCGACACCGTTCCGGGCGCACGCCTTCCCAGCGCCGTCGCGCACGCGGCCCCGCACGTCACCGCTGATCCGGGTGACGTGCTGCCGTCGTTGCGCGCCGCCGCACCGGCCGTGCACATTCCCCGGGCGACTCTCCGGCACTCTCACCCGCCGTTGATCCCCGCCTCGCCGGCACCTGTGGCGAGCGGATCGGCCGGAGCCGTACGGCCCGGTACGTCGGAGGTCACGGCGGACCCTTCTCGGGCACCGCGGCATCCCGGCCACGGCCATCGCGCCACGGTCGGTCGCGGGCCGGTGACGAGCACCGGTCCGGTCGCCGCAACGGGGGCGTCCGAGAAGGTCTCCGTCGATCATGCGACCCGTTCCCGGGTCCCCGCGCCGGTCATGCCACGGATGCCGCAGCAGTCGCCGCACCGGGCACAGGCGCTTCCCCCGTCCATCGGCGACGGTGTCACCCAGACGGGGCTATGGCGTGCCCTCGGGTTCGGGGCGGCCTCTGGCCGCTCGCGTGTGTCCGCCCTGATCGTGCGGACGGTCCCCCCGGCCGTCCGCACTGCGGCGGACGAGCCCTCCTTTTCGCCTGACTAGTTCCCCCACCACCGGCCCGGCCCCCGCCGGGTCGAGGCGTGCCCGCATGCGCGCGGCCACGCCGTGAATTCCCCCAGGGACGTTCTCCGACTCCTGAGAGACGTACCCCCCAACCCTGTATCGAAGGAGCTTCATCCATGGCTACGTGGGCGAAGAGCACCGCGCGTGCCACGCTGCTCACCGCGAGTTTCGTCGCGCTCGGTGCCGGTCCGGCCCTCGCCGACGTCACCGACGGCTCGGGCAGTGTGCTCGGTGGCAACCAGGTCAAGGCGCCCGTTTCGGCGCCTGTCAACGTCAGCGGCAACGCCGTCGCCGTCATCGGTCACTCGATCGCCGGCTCGGTCGGCGGCGCGTCCGTGCACCGCGGCGGCAGCGGCCGTGGCGGGCAGTCGACGTCCGGGCGGCACAGCATCGGCGGCGGCAACCAGGTCGACGCCCCCATCACCGCGCCGGTGAACGTCTGCGGCAACGCGGTCGCGGTCATCGGTCGCTCCGCGGCCGGGTGCGCGGGCGGCGCCTCCGTCTCCGGCGGCCACGGCGGCGGGCACGGCACCGGCCACCATGGGCACACGACCGGAGCCGGATCCATCCTCGGCGGCAACCAGGTCAACGTCCCGATCGCCGCGCCGATCAACGTCTGCGGCAACTCGGCGGCCGTCCTCGGCGGGGCGCTCGCCGGATGCAAGGGCGGCGCCTCCGTCTCCGGCGGCCATGGCCACGGGCACAGCGGCGGCGGGACGACCTCCGGCCGGCACAGCATCGGCGGCGGCAACCAGGTCAACGTCCCGATCAAGGCCCCCGTCAACGTCTGCGGGAACGCCATCGGCAACGCCCTCGCCGGGTGCGAGGGCGGCGCGTCGGTCACCGGCCCCGGAAGCGCCGGCGGCGGCCGTACCAACGGTCGGCACAGCATCCTCGGGGGTAATCAGGTCACCATCCCGATCACCGCGCCGATCAACGTCTGCGGCAACGCCGTCGCGGTCCTCGGTGACGCCGCCGCCGGATGCGCCGGCGTGATCCCCCCGGTGCGCGGTGGCTCCGCCTCCGGCGGGCGCACGAACGGCCGGCACAGCATCGGCGGCGGTAACCAGGTCACCGCCCCGATCACCGCGCCGATCAACGTCTGCGGCAACGCCGTCGCCGTCATCGGCCGTTCCCTGGCGGGGTGCGAGGGCGGCGCCTCCGTCTCCGGCGGTCACGGCGGCCACGGCGGCGACCACCACTGCGTCTCCCCGCACCACGCCATGGCGGCACGAGCGCCACTCAGCGAGCTCCCGGTGCTGCCGGGTGCGCCGTCGCGTACGGGAGCGGTGGCGGCCAACCCTGCGGCCATGCCGGCCTTCACCGGACTGCGGTTCCAGCCGCGCCGGCGCATGAGCGCCCCCGTGACGTCGACCCTCCCCGACGCGCCTCGGACGCCGCTGGCCGTCCCGGCGCCGAGAACCCCGGTGGACGGCCGCCTGGCCGACCTCGCCGACGAGATCCCGGGCGCGCTCCCCGCGCTGCCGAACGCGGCGCGGATCGGTGGTAACCCGCTGAACCTCCCGCAGTCCTCCTCCGACACCTCTCAGACCGCCTCGGGCACCGAGAAGACCGGCGCTCCCGTTCCTCCGGGAGTCGCCGGCACGGTCCCGGGTGCGCGGGCGCTGCCCGATCTGCCGAGCGTCCCGGTCACCCGGCCGGTCCCGGCCGCGGGCGCGGCGCTGCCCGTCCCGGCCCGGTTCGGTCTCCCGCAGGTGGGCGGGCCGCCCAAGCGCATCCCCCCGATGCGGACGGTCGCGGCCCAGGAGCCGGCTCAGGCGGAGAACGGTGCGCTGGCCGCCCTGGCGCTCGCGGCGCTGCTCGCGGCGTCGTCCGGCACCGTCTCCCTGGTCCGCCGGTTCCGCGACCGCTGACGCCGACCTTCGACATCGACGCGGGCCCGCGATGGTGATGCGGGCCCGCAACGTCGACGCCGGTTCACGACGCCGGCACGGGCCCGCAGACGTCAGCGCGGGCCCGTGCCGGCTGAGGCGGGTTCGCGGCAGGTCGAGGCCCCCTGTAGGCGGTCAAGACGCAGCCGCAGCGGGGTCGCCATCGGGCTGCGGGTCCGTGGCAGCCGGAGGGAAAGCGGCGTCGCAGCCGGTCGAGGCGAGCCATGGGCGGTCAGAACGCAGCCCAGGCGGGGTCGGGGCGGGCCCCTGTCGGCTGAGCGGGTTCGCAACCGGTCAGGGCGAGTCGTGGACGGTCGAGGCGCAGCCGCGGCGGCCGAGGCGTGTGCGCGGTTGCGACGAGTCCGAATCTGGCCAGAACGCACCGTGATGCCTGAGGCGGGCCAGTGGCGGCCGAGGCGTCTGCGCGGCTGCGGCGGGTCCGCATCTGGCCAGACCGGCGACCGTACGGCTGAGGCCGCCTCGCCGATCCGCAGGTCCGTCGGGCCGCCGCTCCGGCCGGGTCTCGCGGCCGTAGGGAGGGTCGGTGACCGTCGTGACGGTTCTGTGATCGGTGTGGTGGGTGGACGCTCGCCGACGTCCGGCTTCGCCCGGCTGGGGGCTTGCCTTCCGGCCCGGCAAAGCCCGGTAAAAGGGAAAGTTTGTGCCAAGATGTGCCCTGCGCTCACGCTCGGGGCACATTGCTGTAGCGTCGAGGAGGTCGAGTACTGGCCGCCTCTACAAGGTGCGCGTAGCGCGGATGACCTTGCGGCGGAGCTGGATTCGGCGGCGTCCGTCGGGGTACACCCGCACGCGGACGAGTTCCCACCCGCCATGTTCGGCGTGCTCGACCATCACCTGCCTCGCGGCGTCCCGTGTCGTGCCGCGTGGTAGATGCAGTACTAGGTAGGAGTACTCCAGCATTGGCCTTATTCTGCTCCGTCTAGGGTCCTCACGGGGAGCGGGTGATCCTCTTCCGCGGATCCGGTCTGCCGAACGTCCCAGGTGGATCGGCTTCGGGGAGGCACTTGGCGACTCCCGCCGCAGTCGAGATTTGTGAGGTTCAAGCACCGTGCCCGACAGCAACGGCACAACGAGGTCCAGCCGCAACCGCCTGGTGATCGTCGAGTCGCCCGCCAAGGCCAAGACGATCGCGGGTTATCTCGGCCGTGGCTACGTCGTGGAGTCAAGTATCGGCCACATCCGTGATTTGCCGGAGAAAGCCGCTGATATTCCCTCGAAGTACAAGAGCGAAATCTGGGCTCGCCTGGGCGTGAACGTCGACCATGGCTTCGAACCGCTGTACGTCGTCAACGCCGACAAGAAGCAGCAGGTCGCCAAGCTGAAGAAGCTGCTGCAGGAGGCCGACGAGCTCTATCTCGCGACGGATGAGGACCGCGAGGGCGAGGCGATCGCCTGGCACCTGCGCGAGGTCCTCAAGCCGAAGGTGCCCGTGCGGCGCATGGTCTTCCACGAGATCACCAAGGACGCCATCCGCGCCGCCGCGGAAAGCCCCCGCGAGCTGAACCTCAAGCTCGTCGACGCCCAGGAGACCCGGCGCATCCTCGACCGGCTGTACGGCTACGAGGTCAGCCCGGTGCTGTGGAAGAAGGTCATGCCGAAGCTGTCGGCGGGCCGGGTGCAGAGCGTCGCCACCCGCCTCGTCGTCGAGCGCGAGCGCGAGCGCATCGCGTTCGTCCCGGCGCACTACTGGGACCTGTCGGCCACCTTCGACACCGGCAAGCCGGAAGAGCCCTCGACCTTCGCGGCCACTCTGGTCTCCCTCGACGGCAAGCGCGTCGCCCAGGGCCGTGACTTCACCGCGCAGGGCACGCTGAAGACCCAGGACGTCCTGCACCTCGACGAGGCCGCCGCGCGGGGGCTCGCCGAGCGGCTGCGGGACCGGCCGTACGCCGTCAGCTCGGTGGAGCGCAAGCCGTACCGCCGCAGCCCGTACGCTCCGTTCCGTACGACGACGCTGCAGCAGGAGGCCAGCCGCAAGCTGGGCTTCTCGGCGAAGTACACGATGCAGATCGCGCAGCGGCTGTACGAGAACGGCTTCATCACCTACATGCGAACCGACAGCATCACGCTGTCGGAGATCGCCATCAACGCCGCGCGCCAGCAGGCGAGGGCGCTGTACGGCGCCGACTACATCCCCGACAAGCCGCGCGTCTACCAGAGCAAGGTGAAGAACGCCCAGGAGGCGCACGAGGCGATCCGCCCGGCCGGTGACACGTTCCGCACGCCCGGCGAGACGGGTCTGTCCGGGGACCAGTTCAAGCTGTACGAGCTGATCTGGAAGCGCACCGTCGCCAGCCAGATGAAGGACGCCACCGGGCAGTCGGTCTCGGTGCGCGTCGGCGGCGAGTCCACCACCGGGGAGCGGGCCGAGTTCGGCGCCTCCGGAAAGATCATCACCTTCTACGGCTTCCTGAAGGCGTACGTCGAGAGCGCGGACGACCCGTCCTCCGACCGCGACGACCAGGAGCGCCGCCTGCCGCCGCTGGCGGAGGACGACCCGCTCACCGCGACCGAGCTGGGCGCCGAGGGCCACTCGACCCGGCCGCCGGCGCGGTACACCGAGGCGAGCCTGGTCAAGGAGCTGGAAGACCGCGAGATCGGCCGGCCCTCGACGTACGCCAGCATCCTCGGCACGATCCTGGACCGCGGGTACGTCTTCAAGAAGGGCACCGCGCTGGTGCCGTCCTTCCTGGCGTTCGCCGTGGTGAACCTGATGGAGAAGCACTTCGGCGAGCTCGTCGACTACGACTTCACCGCGCGCATGGAGGACGCGCTGGACGCCATCTCGCGCGGCGAGGCCGAGCGGGTCCGGTGGCTGCAGCGGTTCTACTTCGGCGAGGACGGGGACGGGCTCAAGGAGCTGGTCAGCCACCTCGACGAGATCGACGCCAAGGAGGTCAGCTCCTTCCCGCTCCCCGACAGCGACATCGTGGTCCGGGTGGGGCGCTTCGGGCCGTACCTCGACCGTGACGGCCAGCGGGTGAACATCCCCCAGGACATCACGCCCGACGAGCTGACCAAGGAGAAGGCCGAGGAGCTGCTCGCGCAGCCGAGCGGCGATCGCGAGCTGGGCGTCGACCCGGAGAACGGCCACTCGATCGTGGTCAAGACCGGCCGCTTCGGCCCGTTCGTCACCGAGATCCTGCCGGAGGACGCCCCGAAGAACGCGAAGGCGCGTACGGCGTCGCTGTTCAAGTCGATGTCGCCGGAGGCCGTGACGCTCGAGGAGGCCCTTCAGCTCCTGTCGCTGCCGCGCGTCGTCGGGGAGCTCGACGGTGAGCC
Source organism: Actinoallomurus sp. NPDC052308 (assembly GCF_040679195.1). Lineage (NCBI taxonomy): Bacteria > Bacillati > Actinomycetota > Actinomycetes > Streptosporangiales > Thermomonosporaceae > Actinoallomurus > Actinoallomurus sp. NPDC052308. The sequence goes on from NZ_JBFAUM010000038.1 coordinate 14,483, forward strand.
GGTCACGGCGCAGAACGGCCGGTTCGGCCCGTACCTGAAGAAGGGCACCGACAGCCGGTCGCTGCAGGGCGAGGACCAGCTGTTCACGGTCACCATCGAGGAGGCCAAGGAGATCTTCGCCCAACCGAAGCAGCGCGGGCGCGGCCGGGCCGCCGCGGCGCCGCCGCTGCGCGAACTCGGCGAGGACTCGGGCAACAAGATCGTCATCAAGGAGGGGCGCTTCGGTCCGTACGTCACGGACGGCGAGACCAACGCCAGCCTGCGGAAGGGCGACGAGGTCGAATCGATCACGATGCAGCGGGCCCTCGAACTGCTCGCGGAGCGTCGCGAGAAGGTCGCCGCGGGCGGCGGGAAGAAGCCCGCGCGGCGGCGTACCGCGAAGTCTCGTTCCTGACGCTCTCAGGTGGATACGCTGACACAATGACCAGAACGGGCAGCTCTTCCGGCGTGCTGTCGATCAGGCCGTTCCGTCGGCTCTGGATCGCCCTGTCGTTGTCGAGTTTCGGCGATTGGCTCAGCATCCTGGCGTTGACCGCGCTGGCCGGCTCACTGACCAAGGGGTCGGCGGAGAACTATGCGATCGGCGGCGTGCTCGTCATCAAGCTGCTGCCGGCGCTGATCTTCGGGCCGCTCGCCGGCGCGGTGGCCGACCGCTTCGACCGCCGCACCACGATGGTGATCGCGGACATCCTGCGGTTCAGCCTGTTCCTGTCGATCCCGATCGTCGGGCGGCTCGACTGGCTGTTCGTCGCCACCTTCCTGGTCGAGATCGTGACGCTGTTCTGGATCCCGGCCAAGGAGGCCACGGTCCCGAACCTGGTGCCCAAGGACCGGCTCGAGAAGGCCAACCAGATCAGCCTCATCTCGACGTACGGCTCGGCGCCGGTGGCGGCGGGGACGTTCTCGGTGCTGGCGCTGATCTCCGGGGTGGTCTTCAAGACGCACCAGCAGCAGGCCGACCTCGCGCTGTACATCAACGCGGTGACGTTCCTGGTCTCCGCGATCACGATCTTCTCGCTGCGCGAGATCCCCCGGCAGGGCGGCAAGGTCTCGGTCCCGTCGATCCTCAAGCAGATCGTCGCCGGCTGGCGGTTCGTCGGCTCGACGCCGATGGTGCGCGGCCTGACCGTCGGAATCGCCGGCGCGTTCGCCGCGGGTGGCGCGGTGATCGGCGTCGCCAAGGTCTACGTCAAGGACCTGGGCGGGGGCGACGCCGCGTACGGTGTCGTCTTCGGCATGGTCTTCGTGGGCATGGCGGTCGGGATGTTCCTGGCCCCTCGCATCCTGAAGGACTTCAGCCGCCGCCGGCTGTTCGGCCTGGCGATCATCGGGTCCGGCGTCGCGCTGGCGCTGATCGCCATCATCCAGAACCTCGTCATCGTCTGCCTGCTGACAGCGCTGCTCGGGGCGGGCGCCGGCATCGCCTGGGTGATCGGCTACACGCTGGTCGGCTTGGAGGTCGAGGACAGCCTCCGCGGCCGTACGTGGGCGTTCCTGCAGTCGCTGGTCCGGGTCGTGCTGCTGCTCACCCTTGCCGCCGTGCCGTTCATCGCCGTAGGGGTCGGCGAGTACCGGATCAAGGTCGCGCACGGCGTCTACCGCTTCGCCGGCCCGAACGCGGTGCTGCTGCTCGGCGCGCTGGTCGCCGTCATCGTCGGCCTGCTCGCCTACCGGCAGATGGACGACCGCAAGGGCATCCCGCTGTCCCGCGACCTCCTGGCCGCGCTGCGCGGCGAGGAGTACGTCCCGGAGGAGCCGGGGCACGGCGAGCGCGGCGTGTTCCTCGCGTTCGAGGGCGGGGAGGGTGCCGGGAAGACCACGCAGGCCCGGCTGCTGGCGATCTGGCTCCGTGACCAGGGCTTCGACGTCGTCACGACCCGCGAGCCGGGCTCGACGAAGATCGGAATGCGGCTGCGCGCGCTGCTGCTGGACAAGGAGACCTCCGGCCTGTCGGCCCGCGCCGAGACCCTGCTGTACGCGGCGGACCGCGCGCAGCACGTCGCCGAGGTCATCCGCCCGGCGCTGGAGCGCGGCGCGATCGTCGTCACCGACCGGTACGTCGACTCGTCCCTGGCCTATCAGGGCGCCGGCCGCGAGCTGCAGGTCAAGGAGATCGCCGAGGTGAACCGCTGGGCCACCAGCGGGCTCACCCCCGACCTGACGATCGTCCTGGACGTGCCGTCCGAGGTCGGGCTGGGCCGGTTCGCGTCCCCGGCCGACCGGATCGAGTCCGAGCCCCGGGAGTTCCACGAGCGCGTACGCCGCGGGTTCCGGGCCCTCGCCGAGGCCGAGTCGCACCGGTACCTCGTCGTCGACGCCACCCAGCCCCAGGAGCAGATCACCCGGCAGATCCACGACCGGGTCCGCGCCATCCTGCCGGACCCCGTCCCGGCCACCGCCGAGGCCGTCACGAGCACGATGCCGGTCATCAGCGACTGACCGCCGGCCCGCGAACGACCACTCCGCGGGACCGCCCGGCCCCCGGAGGTCGCCGTCGACGCGGGCGTAACGCTCGGTGAAGCCACCGAGAGCGGGCCCGTCATCGGGATGAACCACCGGGCAGGGTGGCCTTTCACCGAGTGTGGTGCCCGTCTCGCCGAGCGCAGGGTGGCATGGGGACACCGAGTCGGTCGGCCCATGCGGCGAACGCTCGCGCCAGGCCCTAGCATCGAATGCGCCACAGGGCTGGAGGAGATCGACGCGTGACGGTGTACGACGACCTGGTCGGGCAGGAGCCCGTCATCGAACAGCTGCGCGCCGCCGCGGCCGCCGGAGCCGACGCCCTGGCCGGTACGGGCGGCGGCGGCATGACGCACGCCTGGCTGTTCACGGGCCCGCCCGGGTCGGGGCGCTCGACCGCCGCCCGGGCGTTCGCCGCCGCGCTGCTGTGCCCCGACCAGGGCTGCGGGCACTGCGCGTCCTGCCACCAGGTGCTGTCCGGCAGCCATGCCGACGTCGAGGTCGTACGCCCCGCCGGGCTGTCGTACGGCGTCAAGGAGACCCGCGCGCTGGTGCTGCGGGCCGCCTCCTCGCCGACCGGCGGGCGCTGGCGGATCGTGCTGTTCGAGGACGCCGACCGGTCCACCGAGCAGGCCGCGAACGCGCTGCTCAAGGCCATCGAGGAGCCCCCGGCCCGTACGGTCTGGCTGCTGTGCGCGCCGTCGCCGGACGACCTGGTCGTGACGATCCGGTCCCGTTGCCGGCTCGTGACGCTGCGGACGCCGCCCGCGCACGCGGTCGCCGACGTCCTCGTGCTCCGCGACGGGATCGACCCGGACACCGCGGCCGCGGCGGCCCGGGCCGCGCAGGGGCACGTCGGCCGGGCGAAGCGCCTGGCCACCGACGAGCAGGCGCGCCGCCGCCGGGCCGACGTGCTGGCCGTCCCCGGCCGGCTGAACGGTGTCGGGCCCGCCGTCGAGGCCGCCGAGGCCCTCGTGAAGGCCGCGGAGGCCGAGGCCAAGGACCTCGGCGCGGAGCTGGACGCGGAGGAGACCGCGGCGCTGCGCCAGGCGCTCGGCGAGAGCGCCAAGGGCCGCATGCCGCGCGGCACCGCGGGCGCCCTGAAGGAGCTCGAGGACCGGCAGAAGTCCCGGACGACCCGCATGAAGCGCGACGCCATCGACCGCGCGCTCCTGGACCTGGCCTCGTACTACCGGGACCTGCTCGTCGTGCAGCTCGGCGCGGGGGTGGAGCTGGTCAACACCGACCGGGCCCGGGAGCTGCGGTCGGTGTCCGGGCCGCCGGAGGCCACGCTGCGCCGCCTCGAGGCGATCATGGTCTGCCGGGAGCGCCTGCAGGCCAACGTCAATCCCCAGCTCGCGGTCGAGGCCATGGCGATGGCCCTGCGCACCGGCTGATTCCGCCGGTCCGGCGCCCGCGCGTGGCGCCGGATCGTATTCCATGGCCATTACCGGCCATAGATCTCACCGGTCGCAACACTGGACGAACCACGCACGGAACCGCTCTGATGCCTCCATTGCCAGTTCTTTACCGGCAGCAGATTGACACCAATGGAGGTGTGCAGTGCGGCGTGCCATCGTTCTGGCCGCCTGCGTCGCTGTGACGGCGGCGCTCGCGGCACCCGCTCAGGCGGGGCCCTCACCGACGGCCTCGGCCGACGGAAAGGCCACGGAGTACGTCGTGCTCTACAAGGACGGCGTCTCCCCCGAGCAGGCGCACGCGGCGATCAAGGCCGCGGGCGGCACCATCGTCCGGGAGAACACGGCCGTGGGACTGGCCACGGTCCGCTCGACGCGCAGCGCGTTCGGCACCGACGCCCGGCGGCAGTCCGCCGTCGGCGGGGTCGCGCGCAACCGGGCCGTCGGCGAGGCGCCCAAGATCACGCGCCGGGCGGCCGACAAGAACATCGCGGTCGAGAAGGAGGGACGCGACGGCGGGAGCCACGGCACCGCCGCGAAGAAGGTCAAGGGCGACCCCCTCGCCGGCAGCCAGTGGGACATGCAGAAGATCCACGCGACCGCCGACGGGTCCTACAAGGTGGAACCCGGTGACCGCCGGGTGCTCGTGGGGGTCATCGACACCGGCATCGACGGCAACCACCCCGACATCAAGGCGAACTTCGACCGGAGGCTGAGCCGCAACTTCACCACGGACATCCCGGTCGACGCCAACGGCGCCGAGGTCGACGGCCCCTGTGAACACCCCTCCTGCGTCGACCCGGTCGACGAGGACGACAACGAGCACGGCACGCACGTCGCCTCGACGATCGCCTCCCCGCTCAACGGGCTCGGCATCGCCGGCGTGGCGCCGGGCGTCACCCTCGTCAACGTACGGGCCGGGCAGGACTCGGGCTTCTTCTTCCTGCAGCCGGTCGTGGACGCGATCACGTACGCCGCGGACGCCGGCATCGACGTGGTCAACATGAGCTTCTACACCGACCCGTGGCTGTTCAACTGCCCGGACAACCCGGCCGACTCGCCGGAGTACCAGGCCGAGCAGCGCACGGTCATCGCCGCCACCGAACGCGCCCTGGCCTACGCCCACCGGCACGGCGTCACGATGGTCTCGGCGGCGGGCAACGGGGCGACCGACTACACCAAGACGATCGTCGACGCCTCGAGCCCGGACTACCCGGCCACGCCCGGCGAGGCCCCGTACAGCCGCACGATCCCGCCGAGCTGCGTCTCCGAGCCCAGCGAGGGCCAGAACGTCATCGCGGTCTCCTCGGTCGGTGTCAGCGGCCGTAAGGCGTACTACTCCGACTACGGCAACGGCTACGTGGACGTCGCCGCGCCCGGCGGTGACGTGTACGACACCGCCGACGGCAAGCGCGACGTCACCAAGGGCATCCTCGCGGCCTACCCCGAGTCGCTGGCCCGCGCCCGCGGTGAGCTGAACGCCGACGGCACGCCGAACGTCCCGTACGTCGTCCGCGACTGCAAGGGCACGACCTGCGGCTACTACCAGTACCTGCAGGGCACCTCGATGGCCTCCCCGCACGCCACCGGCGTCGCGGCGCTCATCGTCAGCCGGTACGGGCACCGCGACCCGAGGCACGGCGGCCTGACCCTGTCCCCGGACGTCGTCCAGCGGATCCTGCAGGGCACGGCCACCGAGCAGGCCTGCCCGTCGCCGGCCGCCTTCACGTACACGCGCTACGTGCTGCAGGCGGACGGCACCTACAAGAAGGTGACCGCCACCCACACCTGTGAGGGGTCGGCCGGCCACAACGGCTTCTTCGGCAGCGGCATCGTGGACGCCCTGCACGCCGTGGGCCACTGACGCCCCGCTTACGTGAGGCACGGCCCACCCGCACCGCGCGGGTGGGCCGTGCGCGTCTCGGGCCGTGCGCGTCTCGGGCCGTGCCCGTCTGGGGCCGGGTCAGCGGGCCCGGAAGGCGGAGACCGGGGCGCTGTGCGGGATCACCGCCCGCTCGGTGAGCACGACGTAGCGGCTCCCGGCCGAGTAGAACAGCTCGTCGTCGTCATCGCCGGGGAAGCGGGGCACGCCGACGTAGGTCAGCCTGCCGTCGCGCAGGGACAGCGCCCACAGACCCGGCTTCCACGAGGTGCCGCCGAGGACGTGCACGAGTCCGGGCTCGGCCTGCAGCGCGGCGAAGTCGCCGACACCGGTCGACCAGCGCAGCCGGCCGTCGGCCAGGTCGTAGCCGACCAAGCGATACTTGCCGCCCGGCAGCTGCGCCTTGGCCACCAGGAGCCCGTCCTGCAGGACCAGGTGACGGGCGGGCGTCGCCCGGAACCCGTGGTCGCTCACGTCCAGCCGCCGCTGCCCGTCGTCGATCGGGATCGTCGCCCGCACCCGGCCCGTCTCGTCGAACGAGGCGATGACGCTGACGCCCCGCTGCCCGCCCTCCTGGATGGAGAAGACCGCGGGATCCGCCGAGAGCGGCCGGATGTTCGCGGAGGTGCCCTGGATCGGGGCCTTCACCGTCCACCGGGCGCGCCCGGTCGCGGCGTCCAGGGCGCGGATCCGCGGCACCTGCTCGAAGCAGGAGACCGTCGTCAGGACCTGGTCGTGGCCGGCGGTGACGGTCGCCAGGCGGCAGCGGTCGGCCGCCTTGTCCTGCCAGAGGGGAGTGCCGTCCCGCAGGCGCAGCGCCATGACCGCCTGAGAGGTCTGCACGGCCGCCATGCCGTCCGTGACGGCGAGGACGTCCGCGCTGACCGACGACGAGATGCCGTCGGCGGGCACGCCGCGCTCCCACAGTGCGCGGCCGGTGTTCAGGTCGACGGCCGTCACCCGGCCGCACGGCTGCGTCTCGGCGCCGTGCGCGATCAGGCCGACGCCGTCGGCGGTCGTACGGCTCATCGCGCACAGGACGTCGCGTCCGGGCACGGTGTAGGTCCAGCGCACGGCGCCGGTGGCGACGTCGTAGCCGACCAGGCGGTCGAACCGCGCGCGGACCACCGTCGTTCCGGAGAGCCAGCCGCCGAGCCCCTCCGTCGTGGGCGGCCGGTCGGCCGGCGCCTGCCACACCGCGGCGAGCGTCCGGCCGTGCGACCAGCGGAAGACGGCCATTCCGGGGAGGACCCCCACCAGGGCGAGGACGACGACGCCGAGGCAGCCGAGCCGGCGGGAGCCCGCCCGCACGACGCAGAGCATCGCGGCCGGGACCACGACGAACAGCGAGACGATCGAGACCGGCAGCATCCAGGCCGTCCCCCGGGGACACGGCCCGTACGAGATCCCATTGCGGTCCGTTCCGCACGATCCGCCGGCCTCGGTGCCCAGGGTCCAGAAGCTGGAGACCAGCATCGTGAGCACCATTCCCAGCAGGACCGCGCCGATCACTCCGATGACGATCGGGAGAATCCGCCTGGGCGGCTTACGCGTCGGCTCCGGCGGCACGATCCGGAACCCGTTGTCCACGGACATCCCAGCGCTCCTCTTCCGCTTGCGGCTGGGATGGAACGGCCAGTCCGGAACAGCCGAAGCGTTGAACCATGAGACTCCCGAGAGGCGGATTCGGTTGCCGCCATCCGGGCGGTCGTCCACAACCTGTGGATGCCGAATGGCCGGGCGCTGAATAGGCTTTCCGCATGCCGTACCGCGTCACATTCGTCTGCACGGGCAACATCTGCCGCTCCCCGATGGCCGAGCACGTCTTCCGCCGGCACGCCGAGGAAGAAGGCCTCGACGTGGAGGTCGACAGCTCCGGCACCGGACACTGGCACGTCGGCGACCCCGCCGACGAGCGCACGGTCGCGACGCTGCGCCGCGCCGGGTACACCTCCGCGCACCGGGCACGGCAGTTCGAGGCCGCCTGGTTCGACCGGTACGACCTGATCATCGCACTGGACCAGGGACACCAGCGCGACCTGCGGTACCTCGCCCCGGACGAGGAGGCCGCCGCGAAGATCCGGCTGCTGCGCGAGTTCGACCCGGACGCCGGGCACCTCGACGTCGCCGACCCGTACTACGGCCGCAACTCCGCCTTCGAGGAGGTGCGCGAGCAGATCGAGGCGGCCGTCCCCGGCCTGCTCGACCACGTGCGCGAGCAGCTCAAGAACGCCGGCTGACCCGTGGACCGGCTCCTCGGCACACCCGTCGCCGAGGTCACCGACCTGGGCACGAGCCACGAGTGGTCCCTGCGGCGGGCCACCCTCACCGACGGACGCCGGGTCTTCGTGAAGGAGGCCCGGCGGCGCATCGACGGGCTGTTCGCGGCGGAGGCGGCGGGGCTGCGCTGGCTGGCGGAGGGCTGGCGTCGGGTCGCGGGCGACGTGCCGGGTCCCGTCCCCGAGGTGCTGGCCGCCGACGAGACCACCCTCGTCCTGCCGTGGATCGAGGGAAGCGCGCCGACACCGGTGGCGGCCGAGCGGTTCGGGCGGGAGCTGGCCGCCCTGCACGGCGCGGGCGCGGAGTCGTACGGCGCGCCGTGGCGCGGCTACATCGCCGAGCTGCCGCTGGACAACACGGCCGGATCGTCCTGGCCGGAGTGGTACGCCGAGCGCCGCGTGCTGCCGTACGTCCGGATGGCGGTGGACCGGGGAGCGCTGTCGGCGGCCGACGCGGCGCTGGTCGAACGCGCCGCCGCCCGGATCCCGGACGTCGCCGGCCCCGCCGAGCCGCCCGCCCGGATCCACGGCGACCTGTGGTCCGGCAACGTCCTGTGGGGCCGCGACCGCGCATGGCTGATCGACCCCGCGGCGCACGCCGGGCACCGTGAGACCGACCTGGCCATGCTCGAGCTGTTCGGCGCCCCGCAATTCGACCGGATCATCGCCGCCTACGACGAGGTCGCGCCGCTCGCCGCCGGGTGGCGGCAGCGGGTGCCGCTGCACCGGTTGCACCCGCTGCTCGTCCACACCGTCCTGTACGGCCGGGCCTACCGTGGGCAGGCCCTCGACGCCGCGCGATCCGTGCTGCGCTCCCGCTGAAGAGCCCGCGCGGAAGGGAATGCCGGGGCTCCCGGCGCCCGTTCCGCGCGGGCTCCGGCCGTCAGCTCGGCAGCGTCCACTGCCGCCCGGGACCGCCGTCGCAGGCTCCAAGCTGCAGCTGCGTGCCGTTGGCGCCGGTGTCGTCCGGGTCCGCGAGGCACTTGCCGGATTCCGTGTTCACCACTGCCTTGCCCGACGCGTCGTATCTCCACCGCTGCCCGCCGCCGGTGGTACCGCACTCCCACAGGCGCACCTTCGCGCCGTCCGCGGTGCCGTCGGCGTCCATGCACAGGCCGAACGCGGTGAGCGTGCCGTCGTCGTGCACGGTCCACTTCTGCGCGTTGGTCCCGTTGCAGACGTACATCTGGACGGGGTTGCCGTTGGCGGCCCTGCTCGACTGGACGTCGACGCACTTGCCCGCGATCGCCGAGGTGATCGGCCCGGTACGCGTCGCCGGGCCGCCGGTGCCGGCGTAGGACGGCGGGGCCGACGATGGCGCCGTGGCCCAGGACGTGTCGGCGGTCGTGCGGAGGTCGAGGTGGAGCGTGCCGCCCTCAAGGACGGCCGACGGCCGCAGGTACGCGTTGTGCCACGCCGTGCCGTTCCAGGTGGCGCCGTGGACGTACGGCGCGTCCGGCGCGGCCTTCGGCGCGTCGATGGTGAGCTTCCGGCCGGTGCCGAGCGCGATGACGATCTTGGTGAACTCCGGGCTGCCCAGCGCCAGGTCGGCCGTGCCCGGCGTCTCGGGGTAGACGCCCATTGCCGCCCAGACGTACCAGGCGCTCATCGTGCCGAGGTCGTCGTTGCCGACGCCCCAGCCGGTGGGGGAGTCCGGCCAAAGCTTGTCTCGTACGTCGTGGATGATCGCCTGGGTCTTCCACGGCTGCCCGACGTAGTCGTACTCCCACGGCAACTCGATGCTCGGCTCGTTGCCGAGGTTAGCGTGGTCGCCGCCGCTTCCGTCGTACGCGGCGAGCACGTGGTCCAGGTAGGCGATCATCGCGGCGTTCCCGCCCTTGGCGTCGGCGAGACCGCGCACGTTGAACGGGACCATGCCGGTGTACTGCCAGGACGTTCCCTCGGTCATGTTGCTCTTGGACGCGGGGTCGAATCCGCTCGTCCAGGAGCCGCTGGCGGTGCGGGGCTGCATGAAGCCGCTCGTGGTGTTAAGAAGGTTCTTCCAGTCCTGGGCACGGGTGACGAACCTCGTCTGCGTGGCCTTGTCGCCGAGCGCGCCGGCGAACGCGCCGATGGCGAAGTCGGCGGTGTTGTACTCCAGGGTCGTCGAGACCGAGCCGTTGTAGTTGCAGCAGCCGTACACGCCGTTGCTGGGCGTGTACCCGATGCTCTCGAGGTAGTTCAGCCCCGGCCGGATCTTGCTGGCGACCGTCGCACCATGGACCATCGCGTTCTTCGCCGTGGCCGTGTCGAAGTGCCGGGCGCCGAAGGCGTACAGGTCGGCGATGATCGGGTCGATGGGGTCGCCGATCATTGTGTACGTCTCGCCGTTGGCCTGGGACCACTTCGGCAGCTGGCCGCTCTGCGCGTAGTCGTTCACCGCCGACTGGGCGATGTCGCTCGCCTGATCCGGCGCGATCATGCCGAGGAGCTGCGCCTGCGCGCGGTAGATGTCCCAGCCCGAGTAGTTGGCGTACTGGGCGTGGCCGTGGGCGACCCGGTGCACGGCGTTGTCGAAGCCCATGTAACGGCCGTCGGCGTCGCTCATGACGTTCGGGTGCAGGAGCGCGTGGTAGAGGGCGGTGTAGAAGACGTGCCGCTGCGCGAGCGTGCCGCCGGCCACCCGGATGCGGCCGAGGGCGGCGTTCCAGGCCGTACGGGCGGCGGCCCGTACGTGCTCGAAACTCGGCGTGCGGACCTCGGCGTCCCGGTTGGCCTGGGCCTCGGCGTCGGAGGTGAACGAGAGGCCGACCCGGGCGGTCACCACCGGGTTCTTGGTCGTGTCGAACGTCAGGTAGGCCCCGTTCGGGTCGGTCAGCGGCGCGGCCTGCGGCCGCTGCGGGCCGTGCGGGCGCGGGTTGTTCGGTGCGTCGCCCTCCTCGGCCGAGGCGGCCTGCGACATCATCCGCGCGGCCGAGGTGGCGGTGAGGGACGTCGCGCCCGGCCGCAGCGTCGTGGCCTGCCACGTACCGGCCGCGAACGGGCGGTCGAAGGTGACGGCGAAGTGGACGGTGTAGCGGTTGCCCTGGCCGCAGAAGTTCCCGCTGGTCACCGACCCGACGACGGCCCGGTCACCGACGACCTTCCAGGTGTCGGCGAAAGTGCCGTTCTGGCTGCCGGTCAGCTTGAACAGCAGGTTCGCCCGGGTGGTGGCCGGAAAGGTGAACCGGCCGATCCCGCCGCGGGTCGTCGTGGTCAGGTCCGTCCGTACGCCGTTGCCCAGCTTGACCGAGTAGGAGCCGGGCGAGACGGACTCATCGTCATGAGAGAAGGACGCGCTCGCCGAGCCGGCGTCGGTGACGGCGCCGACGGTCGGCATGATCGGGACGTCACCGTACGCCTTGCAGCCCGGCCCGGCCATGTGGGTGAGGCTGAATCCCGTGATCGTCGAGCTGGTGTAGGAGTAACCGCCGCCGTACGGCCGCGGGTTCGTGTCGGGACTCCACTGCACCATCCCGAACGGCACGTCGGCGCCGGGGAAGTCGTCGGCCGCGTTCGTGGTGCCGAGCAGGGGATTGACCAGCGAGGCCGGGTTCGTGACGAGGGACGCGGCCTCCGCCCGTACGGGCGTCAGCAGTGCGCCCAGGACGGCGGCGGCCGTCAGGAGCAGTGTGAGGGAGCGGGGCGCTCTCGGCGGATCGACGGGGCGGGGGAGGGCCATACGGGTCGCCCTTCGCGGAGGAGGCTGATCACGGCAACGTTGCCCGGATCACGTCTACGCCCCGTCCGAAGGTGCGGTCAATGATCTTGTCAGAAGTCGGCCATCCGTGTGATCTCGCTCACGACGGAGGCATACCGGTTGCGCGTAGTCTGACGGGCAGGTCGACCCCCCCGGCGGACGGAGCGAGGCATGGGCATGATGATGGCCGTCAGCTTCACGCGGTACGGACGTCTCTACTACCTCGACCCGGGGCCGTACTCACCGAAGGTCGGCGACAAGGTGCTCGTCCCCACCGAGGCCGGCGCCGAGGTCGCCGAGTGCATCTGGGCCCCGCAGTACGTCTCGGAGGACGTCGAGCTGCCGGTCTGCGCGGGCATCGCCGGGGAGGAGCACCTGGCCCGCGACGAGGAGAATCGCCGACGGCGCGCGGACGCGCGCTCCATCGCCAAACGGCTGATCCGTAAGCATGACCTCCCGATGAAGGTCATCGGCGTCGACTACCTCGACCAGGACAACGTCTACAAGATCTACTTCACCGCGCCGCACCGCGTCGACTTCCGCGCGCTCGTCCGCGACCTCGCCCGCGCGATGAAGGCCCGCGTCGAACTGCGCCAGGTCGGCCCGCGTGACGAGGCGCGCCTGCAGGGCGGCATCGGCCCGTGCGGCCGCGACCTGTGCTGCGCCACCTTCCTCAAGGACTTCGAACCGGTGTCGGTGCGCATGGCCAAGGAGCAGGACCTCCCGGTCAACCCGCTGCGCATCGCCGGCGCCTGCGGGCGGCTCATGTGCTGCCTGAAGTACGAGCACCCGCTGTACGTCGAGGCGCACAACCGCATGCCCCGGCTCGGCGCGCGGGTACAGACCGAGTCCGGCCCCGGACAGGTCGTCGGCCGCAACGTGCCCTCCGACACGGTCGCCGTACGGCTCGACGGCGGCGGCCGCTGCGCCTGCCCGTCCGCGTCGGTCTGCTCACCCCGCAAACAGCACGACCAGCGCTATGGCGACACTCTGGGATGACTCGCCAGTACGCTGAGTAGCGAAAACGGGGCTAGACCCGCGTAGGCTGCCAGCGAACCCAATGGCGACGAGAACGGTGACGGCGTGAAGAAGTTCCGTACGGTCTCCGTGCTGGCGGCGGCCGCGATCGTGGTGACGGCCTGCACGGACGCTCCGAAGTCCACCGCGTCGGCCCCCACCCCCAGCGGCAGCACGCCGGTCTACGCCCAGCGCATCTCCTGGCGTGACTGCGGCAACGGCTTCCAGTGCGGCAGCATCCACGTCCCGCTCGACTACGCCCACCCGACCGGCCGCCTCCTCACGCTCCCCGTGATCCGGCTGCCCGCCGAGGGCGGCCAGCGCAGGGGATCGCTCGTGCTCAACCCCGGCGGCCCCGGTGGCTCCGGCGTCGAGTTCGCTCGCGGCTCCGCCCGCTCGTTCGGCCCCGAGCTGCGCCGCAACTTCGACATCGTCGGCTTCGACCCGCGCGGCGTCGGCCAGAGCCGCCCACCGGTCCGCTGCCTGACCGGCAAGCAGCTCGACAAGTTCTTCGAAACCGACACCTCGCCCACCGACCAGGCCCAAATCAACAGTCTCGTCGACGTCAGCAAGATGTGGGCCGACGAGTGCAAGACCCGCATTCCCACGCTGCTTCCGTACGTCGGCACCGCCAACGCCGCCCACGACATGGACGTCCTGCGCGCCGCCCTCGGCGACAAGGGCCTCACCTACTACGGCGCCTCGTACGGCACCTACCTCGGCGCGTACTACGCCCAGGAGTTCCCCAAGCACGTCCGCGCCCTCGTCCTCGACGGCGCCATCGACCCGAAGCTCGGCGCCGACGAGATCAACATCGAGCAGGCCAAGGGCTTCGACACCGCCACCAGGTCCTTCGCCACCGACTGCGTCAAGACCAAGGACTGCCCGCTCGGCACCGGCAGCGCCGACGAGGCCCTCGACCGGCTGAGCCGGCTCTTTGAGCAGACCAGGCAGAAACCGCTCCACAACGGCCTGGGCGACGGTCGCACCGTCAACAACTCCATGGTCGAACTCGGCGTCGCCGCCGCGCTCTACAACAAGCAGACCTGGCCGGTGTTGAAACTGGCCCTGCGCAGCGCCATCGACCAGAACGACGGCACCACCCTCCTCCGCCTCGGCGACCTCCTCATCGAGCGCAACAAGGACGGCACCTACTCCAACCAGACCGAGGCCAACATGGCCATCAACTGCATCGACAAGCCGTACGACCGCGACCTGGCAGCCTGGCAGAACCAGGCCGACCGCGCGAAGAAGGCCGCCCCGCTCTTCGGCCAGTTCGTCGTATGGGGCACCCTGCCGTGCGGCTACTGGCCCGTCCAGGACAACACCAAGCCCGTTGCCTTCACCGCCAACGGCGCGAAGCCCATCCTGGTCGTCGGCACCACCCGCGACCCGGCCACCCCGTACAAGTGGGCCCAGGGCCTGGCGTCGCAGCTGAAGTCCGGCGTCCTGCTCAGCCTCGACGGCGACGGCCACACCGCCTACCTCCAGGGCAACCCCTGCATCACCACCGCCGTGGACCGCTACCTGGTCACCGGGACCCCACCGCGGAAGAACACCATGTGCCGCTGATATGGGTGTACGAGGAGCCCGGAGAACCCGGTAGACTCTCTGCGTCACACCGTGTGTGGCAGGCCGCCTTAGCTCAGTCGGCAGAGCGATTCACTCGTAATGAATAGGTCGTCGGTTCGATTCCGACAGGCGGCTCGTCTGTGACGTGGGCGTCTCTCCCTCGGAGAGGCGCCCTTCGTCGTTCCCGGTCTCAATCGTGGTCTCATTCGCCGTGAAGAGCGCACGTCCGATGCGCTGGGCGGCGTCGTGGACGAGGGGCGAGGCGACGTGTGTGTAGCCGCGGGTGACGCGGATGTCGGAGTGACCCAGGATCTCTTGGACCACGGCCAGGGCTACGCCCTGTTCGAGGAGGAGCGTCGCGGCCGTGTGGCGGGCGGCGTGGACGCGGTAGTGAGGGAGGCCGGCGGCGCGGAGGAGATCCGCCCAGGCGTCCCAGTCGCGGCGCGGGTCGATCGGACGGCCGTTGAGCTGGCAGAACACGAGATCGTGTCCCTCCCAGGCGCTCCCGGCCCGCTTGCGCTGCCGTTCTTGCCAGGCGAAGTGGTGGCGTAGGACCTCCACCAGCTCGTCGGCGAGAGCGATCGTCTTCTTCCTCCGTTCCTTGATCTGCCGGAAGACCAGCCCTCCGCCTGTGCGCTTCGGGCAGGTGGACGCGTGCCTGGCGCAGTTCTTCGGGCAGAGCCCTTTGGCGTCATCGAGGACGCACTTGTGGCGGCGGCCGGACGTCCGCTTGGCCTTCGGGCAGTCGTCGGGGCAGGGGTGGCGGTGCCTGTCCTTCGTGCACTCGGCGGGGTCGTCGCAGCCGTGTTGCCAGGTGGTCCGCTGGAGCTGGAACCAGACCCGTGCCTCGGCGCGGTAGCGGTCGTCGCCGCACCTCGGGCACTTCGGCGAGTCGGTGGCCCACCAGCCGATCACCGATCCGCTGTGATCGCAGCCCAGGCAGGTGGCGACGAGGTACGGCCAGCGCAGCCCCAGGACCTCGCCCTGACGGAGGCCACACGACAGCCCGACCGGCCAGCGCGCGCCGTTAGAGCGCTGCTGAGCTTCAGAGAGGACCGCGCGTGCCTCGTCGCGGGTCAGGGACTTGAGCTCCGGATTGTCGAGCCGTGGTGGCTGGACGAGTTCGGCGGGATTCCGGCCGACGCGTTGCCGCCGTACGGCGACGTTGTAGGCGCTGGAGATGATCGCATGGACCTTGCGGACGTGGCTCGGCTTCTTGCCGGCGGCGAACATCTTCGAGTAGAGCGCTTCGAGGTGTTCGGGCTGGCAGCGGTCGATCCGGTGACGGCCGATGTTGGGGAAGATCCAGTTTCGGCAGTCCGACCAGTAAGCGCTGATCGTATTGGGCGCCGTCTGCTTGAGCGGCAGGACGGTCGTGAGCCAGTACGTCATCCACTTTTCCACAGTCGGTGGACGACCAGGTTTGTCGACCTTTCCGGCGTCGCGCTTCGCCTCCAGCTCACGAACCTTCTTCGTCACCTCCCTTTCGGTCTTCGCGGTGACGTGGCGCCGGTCGGGGCTGCCGTCGTTCTTCACGCCCATCGTGACGCGGCCGTGCCAGCGGCCATCGCTGCCTTTGTAGATGGTCGAACGGCCATCGGGCGTACGCGTGGACTTCGTTCTGCCCTTCGGCTTACTGGGTTTGTCGGCCAAGCTGATCACTCCTTTCCTGCGGTGCGGAGACGGTTGACGTAGGCGTCGAGGGCGGTGGCGGGGATCTTGCGGCTTCGGCCGATGTAGACGGATTCGATCTCGTTCGCGGTGAGGAGTTCATAGAGCTTCGTCCTGCTGATTCGAAGGAGCGCGGCGGCTTCGGGAAGCGTGTAGAGGAGCGGCGTGTCGGATGCGGTCGTCGTGGTGTTCATCTCCTTCCGGGGGTTGTTCGTCCGTGCGGACGTCCGGACGTTGTGTGGCCCTACGCGCGCAGGCGCGCGCGAGGACGCGGACGAACGAGCGGTCACGGACGTTGGGCGGCGTGCCAGCGGCCTCGGGAGACCTGCTGGACGCGTCCGGCGTGGGCGTGCTCTTGGAGTCGGCTGTAGACCCAGGTGCGGCCCATGCCGGTGGTCTTCATGAGCTGGGAGACGGACAGCCCCTTGTCGGGTGCTTCGAGCAGCGCTGCCCAGAGGGCTTGTTCGGGGTCGTCGGCGATGATTTCGGCGTCGATCACCTCTATGTCGGCGGTCGTGTGGGCGGTGGCGTCCGCGGATAGGGCGTCGAGACGAGGCCGATGGTTGCGGTGGGCGCGGGTGGTGGCGCGTACGCGTTCGTCGGTGAGCAGGTAGGCGCGGGCTCGGCGGGGGACGTCGAAGCCGGGTGCGGAGATGAGGAACTTGCCGGGCGCGTCGAGGGTGTGGGCGTGCCAGCCGGCGGTGTGGGCGCCCTGCCCGAGGATGAGATCGGTGTCGCGGCGTTCGCGGACGCGGAGGCAGATGCGGATGTCCATCTGGGAGCGGACGGCGCCCTTACCCATGGCTGCCTGTGTCGGGCGCTGTGTGGCGGCGAGGAGCGTGACGGCGACGGCACGGCCTCGGCGGGCGATCGAGTCGGCATGGGCCATCGCGTCGGGCGATTCGTCGGCGAGTTCGGCGTACTCGTCGGCCACGACGATCAGCGCGGGCTCTTCCGGAGTCGGTATCCACAGGCGAGCGCCCTGGCGCGTGAGGGTGGTCGCGCGGGTGTCGAGGACGGTGACGGCGTCGGCGAGAAGTTCGGCGGCCTGGCGCGGGTCGGTGGCGATCCGGTCGAGGCAGGATGCCCAGGGCTGGAGTTCCATCCCGCCCTTGAGATCGATGCCCCAGATCACCACGTCCGGGTAGGCGGTGAGGGCGGCGAGGATGACGTTGAGGATGCCGCTCTTGCCGGATCCGGCGATGCCGGCGACGAGGGCATGCCGATGTAGGAGCCTGACGCCTACGGGTGTGGCGTCCTCGAAGACGCCGAGTTCCACGGGGTCGGTGACGCTCGTGCCGGTCGGCGCGGGCCAGGGGATCGGACGGGCGTGCGGGTCCTTTTCGAGGACATGCAGGACGCAGTGATCCGCGCGGGCGGGGTCAGGTTCGACACGGACCGATCCGGGGCGCGTGCCGAGACCGGACTCGATCGCCGGGAGTTTGTTGATGACGTCGCTGACGGTCTGACCGCGCTTGAGGGCCAGACGGGCGCGCCAGCCCCACAGGTCGACGACGGCGGACAGGATGCGTGATCCGGCGAGGCCGATCGTCTCGGCAAGGTCGGGCCAGGCGCTCACGGTGCGTTCGATGCGGACGCGGGAACGGCGTCGGCGGTGCGACCACCAAGGCGCTCCGCAAATGAGAGTGGCGGCGACGAGCAGTCCGGGGAGCGGTGGCGAGGCCGGCCCGTACGCGGTCGCCGTGGCGAGCCAGGTTCCGGCAGCGACTGCGACGACGGCGGCGTAGGCACGTTCGATGCCTCGATCGAGCCAGCGCCTACCGCTCGCCAGGATGATGGCTACGGCAACGACGCTGAGCGCGAGGACGTCTGGCCAGAGTCCGCGGTGGCCGTGGTGAAGGAGTGCTGCGGTTCCGGCGAGGAGCAGCGCCGTGGTGAGGGGCGCGAGCTCGGAGCGGTAGCGGAACAGCCATCGGGCGAGTACCGCGATCGCCTCGCCGGCATGGCGGTCATCGGTGACGACGTACAGCGGCATGGGTTCGGAACGGCCCCACCGGCGACGGCGAGTCGGGTAGCGCTGCCTCATCGGCCACCCTCTCGAAGGTCGACGAGGGCGAGGAGTTCGGTGGCGTGCAGGTCCTCGTCCGGGAGCTGGCCGCGCTCGTCGAGTTCATCCCGTAGGTAGAGCAGCGGGTCATCCTCGCCGTCCCGTTCGGCGGCGACGGCGGCACGAGCAGCGGCGAGCAGGCCGGCGTACTGAGCGCGGGCGAGTGCGAGCAGCGACCGGAGACGTTCAACCTCGGCGATGAGCATTGGGACGTCAGCGACGGCGACCCACAGTGCGACGGGTACGCGCGCGGATCGCGCTTCGTGCAGGTGAGTACGGACGGCGTTGAGGTCGAGGGTCGGGCGTGGAGCCCGTTGGGGTCGTGTCATGGGCAGTCCGGCACCTCCTTTCGGTCGGGAACGTCCTTGGGGAGCGGCGCGGCGGGCGTCACGCCGAGCGCGGACAGCAGCGCCTCGGCGGCCGGCACGGCGTCGCCGAGCTGGACGAGCGTGTAGCGGGTCTTGACGCCCTGGCGGGCCAGCTCCTTCATGAGGAGGTCGACCAGGGCGTACGGGTCATAGGTCGGCTTGCTCATCGGCGGTGCCTTTCTCGATCAGTTGGCGTCGGAGTTCGGTTGCGCGGGCGTTGCTGACGCGCAGCGTCGTTCGAAGCGCGTCACGGGTGATGGGGCGGCCGTCGTTGGCTTCGCGGCGCCGCGCGTCAGCCGTGCGGGCGGCGTCGATCAGTTCGTCCTCAGTCCGGTACCGGCGGTGGCGCTTGCGGCGAGTACGGCGGGCGTGCCGATCACGGTCGCCGGTCCGGTCCTCGGCTGCGGCTTCGGTTCGTCCCTGTAGAGCGTGAAGGTGGGCGGTGAGCCCGAGGACGGCGGCGGGGACGGCGCCGACGAGGACGACGATGGGCCAGGACACCGACAGGAGTCCGGTACGGGCTGCGTGGTACGTCGCGTTGCCCGCGATGCTGGCCGCGATGGCGCCCAAGGCGTTGAAGCGGGCGAAGCGCCGAGCGGCGGCCGACCGCGTCGAGGCGGCCAGCCAGACGCGCACCGAGGTCATCGCGTAGGCGTCCAGAGTGACGGGCAGCAGCCACGACATCCGTGACGGCCAGCCGGCGATGTGAGCCAACCCTTGTAGTCCGGAGAAGCTGGCGATGGCTGCGGATGCGGCGGCGACGGTCATCCCTGCCATGACCCACCAGTCGCGGTCGGCGTTCGTTGGGGGCGTGGTCACGGGGGACCTCTCAGATCTCGATGCCGGACAGGAAATGAGCGAAGGACCGCACGCCTTGGCGGATCTGCGGCGCGAGGGAGGTCGAGGCGAGATAGAAGCCGAAGAGCGTGCAGACGACGGCGTGCCAGGCGCGGAGGCCGGCGTAGCGGTACAGGCCGTAGACCAGCGCGCCGAGCACGATGACGAACGAGACGGACAGCGCCAAGCGGAGATCACCTCCCTTCCGATCGGACCAGGGGAACGGGCTCGCGACGGTCGGAGCTGGCCGCCTGGAGGTCGTTGCCGCGGGCGTGGTCGGTGTCGGGCTTGCGGACGTGTACGCCGAGGACGGAGCGAGCGAAGGCGGCGAGCGGCGTAGGGGCGGCGGAGTCCAGCCCGGTCCAGGGCGCCTCGCGATGAGTACCGACGATCACGAGGCCGATGAGTACGAGCGCCGTGGCGGCGAGGACGAGGGCTAGTCCGGCGATCACGATGGCCATCACCGGCTCGCCGCCTCGGCGTCGCGGCGGAAGATGCGGCGGACGCGCGTACCGCGCCGAGCGCGAGCGGTACGGCGGAACCAGGCGGCGCGGGCGCGGCACTTGCGGCACAGGCCGAACCGGTACTCCGAGCGCGCCCCGCACGGGCACTGGCGCTGCCAGTCGTCCAGGGGGAGGGGGCGAAGATGCATCGAGGGCTCCTCTCCGAGCCCGTGTCCCGACGATCCCTAGAAGTGAACAGGACTAGTCATGTGCACGATTACAGTGCGGCGTCTTAGCACCTGTCAAGGTCTGGGTTGTTCGCCGGAACGGGGCTCTGGCTTATCGGGATTTCCTTACGCCATCGAGGATGCGCCGATCAGCCGTGACGAGCACCTACATGACTGGACGTGTTCATGACGTCCTGACTAGGGTGTTGGCGTCCCAAGACGTCCTGCGATCTGGTCGGGTAGATGGCGAACGAACGGCTACGAGCAGTCCTGCTAGAGCAGGGAATCACCGTGGCCGCACTCGCCGAGGCGATCAACGTTGACGAGAAGACCGTTGAGCGCTGGATCAGCAAGGGACGCACGCCATACCGCCGGCACCGCTACGCAGTGGCAACGCATCTCGGCGTGGACGAGACCTACCTGTGGCCCGAAGCGCTCTCGAATGAGCAGGTCACCGCGGCCTCTCAGAGCGAACTCATCACCGTCTACCCGGAGCGCACGGCGGTGCCACGGGACGGATGGGGACGTCTCTTCTCACGGGCGGAGCGTGAGATCGGGATCCTCGTTTACGCCGGCCTATTCATCTCCGAAGACGGCGGCGTACAGAAGATCCTCGCCGACAAGGCGCGGGCGGGCATACGCGTGCGCATCCTGCTCGGCGACCCGGAAAGCCCCGAAGTGGCACAGCGCGGCGCCGACGAGGGCGTAGACGACGCCATGGCGGCGAAGATCCGCAACGCCCTGGTCATGTATCGGCCGTTGCGCGCCGTCGAGGGTGTCGAGTTCCGGTTCCACAACACGATCTTGTACAACTCGATCTACCGAGCCGACGACGAACTGTTGGTCAACACGCACGTCTACGGAGTGACCGCAGCACGAGCGCCCGTGCTCCACCTTCGCAAGGTCGCCGGCGGCGACATCGTGAACACCTACGTTGAGAGCTTCGAGCGCGTCTGGGGCGGCGCGACACCGATACCGGAGGCGTGACGTTGGGGCGGCGGATCGACTACTACGACGACCCGAACGCGCCGGCCGCCAACAGCATCGTCCCGTCGGTCAACGTGGTCGTCGTGAACGACCAGGGCGAGATCCTGCTAATCCACCGCACCGACAACGACAACTGGGCCGTCCCCGGCGGCGCCATCGACCTCGGTGAATCGCTCACGCAGGCAGCCATCCGGGAGACGAGGGAAGAGACCGGAATCGACTGCGAAATAACCGGCCTCGTCGGTATCTACACCGACCCGAAGCACGTCATGCACTACACGAGCAACGACGAGGTCCGGCAGGAGTTCTCGATCGTCCTGACGGCCCGGCCGGTCGGTGGCACACCAACGACGAGCAGCGAATCCCGTGAGGTGCGCTGGGTCGCACCGGAAGAGGTCCGCGGCTACCCGATGGACCGCTCAATGCGGCTGCGCGTCGAGCGTTACCTCTCCGGGGAGACCTCGCCAGAGATCAGCTGATCGGTGCCTCGGACTGCGCTCTCTCGATCGCGCGTACCGACCCGACGATGTGCGGCGACGAGCGTCGGATTGAGCGCGCCACGAGATGGCCAGCGCCGTACCGCGACTGAATCTCGGCAAGACGATCCTCAACCTCGATGAGATCCCCGTCGGGCGTTGTCGTCATGTCGCAGTAGGTCAGGGCGTCGGAGAGGAGCGGGGCAGCGGGCTTGAACTCGCTGGTCAACTCGACGATCAAGCCGCGTTCGTATGCTTCGTTGATCGCGCAAGAGTGATACGCGACGAGGCTGCACAGCACGTCGTCGGCGTGCTGGACGTCCCGAAGGTGACGGGCGCCGTCGAGAGAGTGCAGGCCGGTGTTCACAAGGTCAGGGGAGTAGCCGACATCGTGCAGCCACGCGGCGGCTTCAAGGAGATCGGCGTTCTCGCCGAGGACTGGAGCAAGGGTCCACGCCTGCCGGGCGACACCTTGGCTGTGTGCCCAACGGCGGGGAAGCGGGACTTCGAGCAGCTTGCGGGCGACCTCTTCAGCCCAGTCGGCTTGTCTCATGGCCCTGACGCTACGCGGTGATCTTGGGACGTCCACGGACGTAGGCGAGGCGTCTACGGACGTCTACGAACGAAGCGACCCTTGCCGTGACGCGCCTCGATCAGGCCATCTTGTTCTAGGGCGGCGAGCGCCTGGCGCGCGGTGCCGCGTGCGACCCCGTACTTCTCGACGATCGCGGCCTCACTCGGCAAGGCATCGCCGACAGCCAGGTCTCCGCCCTCGATCCGCTTCCGCAGTTCCGCAGCAATGCGGCGGTACTCATACTGCGTCGGTGCCTCGCCACGCACGACACGCCCCTTGCCCGGAAGTGTCTCGATCAGTCCCTCATCCTCCAAGGCGGCGAGAGCGCGACGGACTGTGTTACGAACAACGGCGAACTCATCACACAAGGCCGCTTCGGAAGGCATCGGAGAACCGGGCACGAGTTCTCCGCCGCTGATGCGCTGCCGCAGGACCTCGGCAATCTGCGCGTACGCGCCCCATGCGGTCTCTCGTGGGCTCACCGGGCTCCTCTCACTCCGCGTCTCCCGCACTGCACGGCCATGGCAGTCGTATCACTCTGGGCGTTCCCGTTCGTCCTGATCGGCGAGGAAGCGCCGTGCCTGCTCCGGATACTTGCCGACCAAGACCTTGAGGTGCTGAACCTCAACGACCTGAGAGGCGCCTGTGAACCGCATGTTGTCGAGCATGGCGTAGAACTCCGCCAGCGAGCGCTGTAGCCCCTCCTCGCGCGGATTCACGAGCATTCCTCGCGCCAGTCCTCGGCCGGCCGCGCATAGCTGCCCTTGTGCGGCAGCGTCCAGACGTACCCGTGCTCTCGGAGATGGGCGATGGCGTCGGAAACCGTGCTGCCCGATACGCCGAACTCCTCGGCCATCTTCGCTTGAGAAGGAAGCTGGCTCCGAGGCTGCCAATCGCCGCGAGCGATTCGATCCCGGATGACCTCCGCGACCTCTTGGTAGCTCTTCCGCCGTGTACTCATGCCGACCCCTCGATCAGGCACTCGCACCAGACGATCTTTCCGCCCGTCGGTAGGAGGACGCAGCCCCAATCCTTCGACAGCGCTTGCACGAGCACCAGCCCGCGGCCGTTCTCTTCGTCGTCCGCCGCCGCACGCTGGAGCGGCGGCGTGCTGCTGGAATCCCAGACCTCGATCAGCACGGCCTCGGGCCGGACCGAGAGACAGAGGTAGATGTGCTGCGCCTTGCCGACGAGTTGGCTGGTGCCTTCCGGTATCTCCATAACGCCAGTCGCATTGATGGCGTTCGTCACCAGTTCGCTGGCCAGCAGCTCGACGGTGTCCACCATCGAAGGCAGCTTCCACACGTCGAGCAGCCATCGCACGTACTGCCGCGCCTTCCCGGCCGTGTGTGGCAAGGCCGGCATCAGCATGCAGCTCGATCGAGAGCATTCAGTCATCTTGCGCCTCGCAGCCTGCGATCCGTCCGCGAGCGGCGGACCGGATCGATCCGCCACATGTCCACACAGGCTCGCGTGAGAGCGAGGACCTCTCATGGGCAGCTAGGGGACGTCTAGGGACGTCTTGTGTTAGCGTCGGCCCGAACAGCGCGGTTTGGAGGATCGCGATGAACGATGTCTTGAGGCGTGCTTTCGCTGAGGCCGGCCTGACTGAGCAGGACGTAGCCACGCGCTTGGGCGTGGACGTGAAGACCGTGCGACGCTGGCTGGCCGGACGACGTCCATACCCGCGTCACCGTTCTCAACTCGCCGATCTCCTCGGCATCGACCAGACGAAGATTTGGCGTACTGAAGTACCTGTGCCGCCATCGTCACAACATGGCGGCGCTGAGATCGAAGCCTCCTATGCGCACCGCTGGGCCGTCCCTCGCAACGTATGGCAGTGGCTCTTCAACCAAGCCGAACGGGAGATCGGCATCCTTGTCTACTCAGGCCTCTTCCTCGCTGAGGACATAGGAATGCTCCGTATCCTTGCGGAGAAAGCACACGCTGGCGTCCCCGTGCGGATCTTGCTCGGTGATCCGAACTGCCCGCACGTTGCCGATCGCGGTGCCGACGAAGGCGTGGGCGAGGCGCTGGCGGCCAAGATCCGAAACAGCATCGTGCTGTACCAGCCGCTCCGAGACGTCGACGGTGTTGAGATTCGCCTACACAGCACGGTTCTGTACGCCTCGCTCTATTGTGCCGACGACGACTTCCTCGTCAACCCGCATGCCTATGGCGTCACGGCCTCGAACGCGCCCGTCCTACACGTACGGCGCGCAAGCCACGACGACGTCGCCAGTATGTACGCTCATAGCTTCGAGGCAGTGTGGCGGTCAGCACAATCATTGGCGTGAGCAGTAACCGAGGGAGGCGCGGTTTTGGCAAGCAAGGCATGAGCGGCGCCCCAGCCCTGGAGGGTTAAGCGTCAATCGAGGAAGAAATCCCGTGCGGTTTCGGCCTTCGATCGGTGGTTGGCTCTGCTGGGTGCCAGACTCATGAACTTTCCAGCGTGCGGTGAGTTGCTGACCGTCGCAGCTTGATCACGAGTTCGCCGCACGCCCTCGGATACGGCGACCCCCCACTAATCGGTGGCTTCCTCGCGAAGGTCTCTGCTCAGCCCCAGGGGCTTCGACGCCCCGACCGTGCTGCCGTTCGGGCAAGAATCAGCGGCACTCGACATGGAGGACGGCGGCTGACCGGTCGACTCTGGCGGGCAGGGTAGTCACTCTCGCAGGGGTTTGGAGCTAGGCTCACTTTGTGGCAGAAGCTCAGAACGGCCCGTTTGAGGGGGATCCGGGCCGGGTGCAGCGGGTTAGCCGTGTCACCCGCCGGGACATCTTCGACTACCTGCAGACCGAAGGTGGCCCGTGGTGGGGGCGGCTAGGAGACGTCGCCTTCCTGACCCGCGTCTATGACTTGGACGCCCTGCCTTCGACCGATCCTCGTTATACGACGGCACATCGCGACATCGTTCAGCACCGCGTATACAATGAAGACTGGGATGACGACTGGGTATTCCACGATCCACGATTCAAACTCGCGAGCGGTCCTGATGAGATAGTACTCGATTTTCTTGCTCAGGTAGTGCACCCGATCGTGCAACCTGATGCAGATCGAGCATCCAAGGTCGTCGCGGACCTAAATCATTTCCTCGCGCCTGATGGCTGGACACTCAAGCCGCAGAAGGAGATATCGGGCCGCCCGGTATACGCGCCGATCCGTATCTCTGACGCCGGGGATCAACCGAGCGTATTGACGCCACCGAGGTCGGTGACGAACCAGTCCGGTGGAACCGCTCGGAATGTGGTCCAGCTGCATACGCTGCACGGTGATCTCGTGATTGGCGATGCTGCTTCGTGTCAGGACGAGGCGCCCATTGGCACCCTGATCGTACAGTTAGCGGATCCGTTCGCGTTGGAGGTGCACCGGCCGATCGATGTTGCTGCAAGAGTGGCAGCGGATGCCGTACCAACGCTTCCGCCCTATATCCCGCGTGCGCATGACGAGCAGTTGGCCGAGATCGTGTCGAGGGCCGCCTCCGGGCAGAGCACGGTTGCCACGCTGATCGGTGGATCGTCGACCGGCAAGACACGGGCCTGCTGGGAGGCGATCCAAGGTTTGCCGCAGGGATGGCGCCTGTGGCATCCGATCAGTCCCGAGCGGCCCGAAGCTGCACTTGACGAACTTTCCCGGGTCGCCCCGCATACGGTGGTGTGGCTCAACGAGGCCCAGTTCTACCTGCTGACCGCCGACCCGGCAGTGGGGGAGCGGGTGGCCGCGGGGCTACGCGACCTGCTTCGCGACCCTAAACGCCAGCCCGTGCTGGCACTGGCCACGATCTGGCCGCAGTACTGGCAACGGCTGATCGTTCCTCCACGACTGGATGCTGAACGAGACCCTCACGCACAGGCGCGGATGCTGGTTGCAGGCACCGGTATCGAGGTGCCGGAGGCGTTTAATGGACCAGAACTAACCGCCTTGGCGAGGAATGCGCAGGTAGACCCGAGACTCGCGGAAGCGCTAAGCCACGCTGAAGATGGCCGGGTTACGCAATTCCTAGCTGGTGTGCCAGCCTTGCTGGAGCGGTACCAGACGGCCCCACCTGTTACCAAAGCACTGATCCACGCAGCGATGGACGCCCGCGATCTCGGCTGCGGTCCTTCTCTCCCTCTTGCCTTGCTTGAATCCGCTGCACCGGGCTACCTAAGCGATCACGAATGGGAGGCCGCTGGGGACGACTGGCTAGAGCAGGCCCTGCACTACACCTCGCAGCCCTGCTACGGAGTCCGTGGCCCCCTCACCCGCGTCCGCTCCCGGACTGGACCGCGATCAGATGATGACGGCACGGCGGAAGACCCGGTGCGGCCTCAGACCTCGGATCAGCCGAGATATCGGCTAGCGGACTACTTGGAACAGATCGGCCGCCGTACTCGCGCCCACAATGTCCGACCACCTACCCTCTGGGACGCGCTGGTTGCCCACGCTGACCCCTCCGACCTGATGGGACTCGCGGAACAAGCATCTGCCAGAGCTCTACACCGGCATGCGGCGCTCCTCTACAAGCGGGCTATAGCCAGCGGCAATACTCAGGCTGCAAGGCCTCTCCTCGATCTACTTCAGACCATCGACCGTGACCATCTTCGCGACGTAACGCAATGGGTCGCAACACACGCTGACATCAAGAACTCAGATGACCTCACCGCACTGCTACGCATCCTGCACCAAGCAGATGCCACATGCGCGGTCGCTACGTTGGTCAACCGAGCGGTCGCGCAGGCTGATTTCACTAGGTCACCTGCGCTTATCACTCTCCTTTTGGAACTGCATCGGGCGGGAGCTGAAGACGCCGTTGCTGAGTTGGCTCGACGCGCCGCTGTACATACCCATACCGCCGACCTACGTGATATCGCTGGCCTGCTTGAGGCCATGCGTCGCATCAACGCGCACGATGCTCTTGTACGTCTAGCTGGACGCGCCGCCGCGCAAGCTGATCTGTCCGACCCGCTTGCCGTCGCCATCCTCTTGGATGCACTCCGCCAAAGCGGTACCGACGAGGCAGTAGCAACTCTGCTATCCCGCGACCCCGCCAAACACACCGATTGCAGAGACCCACGCACCGTCGCAGCCCTGCTAGACGCCCTGTGCGAGGCAAGTGACGAAAGCGCGGTTGCCGAGCTAACCGCGCGTGCAACCACGAATACCGACGTCAGTGATCCGCTCGCCAGCGCTCGCCTAATAGATGCACTACGCCAAACAAATGCCAAGGATGCGATTGTGACCCTGGCTGGACGCGCCGCCGCGCAAGTTGATCTGTCCGATCCGCTTGCCGTCGCCGTCCTCTTGGATGCACTCCGCCAAAGCGGTACCGACGAGGCAGTAGCAACTCTGCTATCCCGCGACCCCGCCAAACACGCCGATTGCTCAAACCCGCGTGCAGTAAGGGTTCTTCTAGACACCCTTCGTGATGCCGGCGCCTGCGAAGCAGCCTTGACTCTGGCTGCTCGCGACACGGCTGATAAGTCGTCTCGCGGACGACGAGACAGTCTCGTACAGACGCAACGCCTTCCTTTTGGACGGGAAGTAGACGGGAGCCCGGCCCCAGCATGGGGCTGGCGCGATCTCAACTGACCTGTGTTAGCCAAACCCGACAAACGCAGGCCCTTCGAGCAGGTCGAGGCCAAGACGACCGCTGCGGACATCGATCTTCGCTACCTATGACGTCCCCGTGGCTAACAAGGTCGCGTAAGTCGTTGGCCGACTGGTGTCGCCAATTGAGTCTACCGAGAACCGTGCACTCATAACCGACATTCTGTCCCACGTGCCTGCTTCGGAAGATCTCGCTGCTCGGATCGGAGCTTGCCTGCGGTCCGGGTGTGCGGCCACTATTGAGGAATATCGCTAATCCTGTCCGTCGGTCACGGATTCGCTGGATCGGTCAGGTATATCCCAGTAGCCGTCGGGTGCAGGGATACAAAGGGCCTCGTCAACCGGACGGTGCTCGTATTCGCTGCACATCGCAAATGGCCCGTTTGGCCCCATCATGATTGGTAGCAGCGGATACAAGAAATCCCTGTACCAGGTGACCATCCCAGTCCCCGGCTGTAGCCGCATCGTCTCCCATGAGTGCCAAAGTCCCGTGAGGATCGCGATCGCTTCAGCATGATCCCACCAGTGAGAACACCATCGAAATTCGTCGCCAAGAACGCGACGATACATCGGCACGAAACGTTTCGTGACGAACTCTTCGACGGTCAAATAGACGGGCTCGGGAGTCTCAATATCATCTTCATAGCCAGGTTCGTATGGATAATCAGGTGATTCCGATAGGGCTGCATGAAAGTGAATGTCTCCGAAGATTTTACCGGCCTGAACGACGCTGTTCGCCAGGCCTGATTGATCATTGTGTACTCTGTGATTAAATGAATTTTGTTGCTCGGTCATTGACTTTTATCACCTGTGTCAGCGACTCATATCCACCATGTGTAGCCTACCGTGCCCCCTCGTCGGGTGAGAGCCCTACGCCGTCGGTATCGGCGAATACGAATCTCTCGGTGACCTAATCCGCGGCCGGATCTGGCCTTGCGCCAGGTGGAGGTCGACGCGGGTGTCGCGAGTAGTAACGGTTGGCGTACGGTTGGACGGGTCACTGGCTAGAGCGAGCGGGTGGATTCGGGGTGAGCCTTGATGACGGGCGTAGAATTGCTGGCTGGCGCGGCCGTCGGCTACTTGATTCGTAAGCTGCGGAAGGTGGGGGGGAAGGCCGATGCCGAGGTCGACCGGGTGCTGGATGACGGCATGGATGCCTTGCACGAGCTAATCAGTGCGCGGCTGGGGTCGGACGGAGCGCTAGAACGGTTGCGACTTGAGGCGCAAGCTGGTGCCGAGACCGGGTTGACGGTACGGCGTTCCGAAGACGCCATCGCCCAGGTCGCCCTCGACGACCCGGATTTCGCGGCGCGGCTGCAGCTGCTGGTCGAGATTCTGGACGAGCGTGCCGCCGCCATCGGCGAGGCTGCGGGAGCTGGGTCGACGCATAACGTGATCAGCGGAACCGTGCACGGGTCGGTGCTCCAGGGCCGGGACTTCACCGGCAGTATCGCTTTCGGTTCTGCCGGTCCTGCGGCCTTGCCGGGCGAGGACGGGCAGGGAAAAGGGGCCGCCCCGATCGCGTGAGCGGCCTCGCGGGCACGGCTGGCAATACACGAGGTGGGATCTCGGGCGGAGTGGCGCTTCTGGGCCGAGGCATCACCGTGCAGCGGCCAGCGCAGGTGCCCATGGTGCTGGGGGTACTGCTGCAGGTGCTCAGTTATGACGCCGCCGTCGACCTGCTGGTGCTTGAGGACAAGCTCGGGCCGATTGGGCGAGCTACGGACTTACCGACCGTGGGGGGCCGTCTCAAACGTGGTCTCATTTCGACGCGTGTAAGCGGCGATGCGCGGCTGTCGGCTTGCGGACGTGTACGCCGAGGACGGAGCGAGCGAAGGCCGCGAGCGGCGTACGGCCGGCGGAGTCCAGTCAGGCCCGGGGAGCCTCGCGATGAGTACCGACGATCCCGAGGCCAATGAGTGCGAGCGCCGTGACGGCGAGGACGAGGGCGAGGCGATCACGATGACCATCACAGGCTCGCCGCCTCGGCGTCGCACCGCCTGTCGGCGTTCCGGTCGGGCAGCACCGACGCATGCGGTGCTGAGAGCCACGGCTAGCACAGCTCTGTGCTTGTCGGAGAGCTGATGGGCAGGATGTAGACCGGTTGTCACGACGGACCAAACCCTGCAGTCGAGAACTACGGCTGTGTCGACCACTTCAGCGTACTGATGACACCCCCTATCCTGGTGTGAGCCAAAGCACTGCAAGGGGGCGGTGAAGCTTGCGGCTTCGTGTCTATGAGCTGGCAAAGTCGCTGAACGTCTCATCCCAGAGCGTCCTGGTACGTCTGGCCGAGCTCGGTGTGCCGGCACAGAGTGCCGCCAGCCTCGTCGACAGCGCGACCGCCACACGTGTTAAGGAGTCATTCGGCCAATACGATGCTGCGACCGAAGCCGGATCCACTACCCCGCGCCAGTCGACCTGGAACGCCGGAGCCGTCAAGCCGTCGACGCATCCCGACACCTTGCGGAACTTGCAGCGGCTCAAGCGGGAATTTCCCGTAGTCGAGGACCATCAAGCGATCCTCGGACGCCTCGGATCGCAGTTCGTTTATTCAGCGGCAGGCCGGGTGTCCAAGTTCGAAGACTGCGGCTTCGCTCTCGTCCGATTCAGCGGCGCTATCGAGAATGCATTCGGACTTACAAGAGAGGTATTTTTCTTCTATAGCCCGCATAAGGACTTGCAGATCAGGACCTTCCGTGCAGCGAAGAAGGCTCTGGTCGAGCTGCAACGAGAGGTGACTCCCGACATGATGTTCCTCTGGTCGCCTGACGTGCGTCTCCGTGAGAAGCTGGACGACTGGTCGTCAGGTAACTTCCTTGCTATTCCGCTGGTTCTTTCCGACGAGGGCGATCCGATTGCCTTCATCAAGCTTCTGCGCGACTACGTGTTTTCACGAGACCTCTTCTATGAGACAACGCCAGTGCAGGGCGACCGATTCTTTGGCAGGCGTAGGCTCCTCCAGACTCTTCGTGATGACATAGGCAACCAGCGAGTGGCTGGGCTGTTCGGGCTCAGGAAAGCCGGGAAAACGAGCGTGCTCTCGGAGCTGGCGCAAAGCCTCGCTGGCCCAGAAACGATCTTCATCTTGCGCGACTTGGAAAGCTTGCCATCCCCGCCTGACGATCCCGTACCGATCCTGCTTCAAGATCTGACAGATGACCTGCTGAGTGAGCTTCGGCAGCGCCGGCTGGAGACCGACGATCTGCGCAAGCTCGCAGCTAATCCGGGCATACCTGAGTTCAAACGGGCATTTCAAGCTACACTACACAAGCTCGCCGAAAGCGATATTACAGTCGTTTTAATGCTTGATGAAATTGAATATCTGACGCCTTCGGATCGGATCGATGTCAGTGAAGGTGACATGACCTCGGTTGCCCAACTCCTTGGGGCTCTGCGCAGCGTCGTGCAGGAGAATGGTAACTTCACTTTCCTATTGTCGGGGCTTACCAGTGCCATAATCGAGAATGGCCGCCTTTATGGTCGGCCGAATCCGCTCTTTTCCTGGGCTAAGGCGAACTTCCTTGCTCCGTTTGAACGTCACGAGGCCGACGATCTCGCGCGGTCGGTAGGGCAGAAGATGGGCATAACCATCGATGACGGAGCTCTGGATGCATTGTTCGAAGCGACCGGCGGACATGCGTTTCTCTATAGACACCTTGCATCCTCCGTGGTGAATGAGCTGCCTATAGACACCTTCCATCGAGAGATCAAGAAGCCGCTGGTCCTGCGAGTCATCAACACTTGGCGCCGGCGGGTCGCCGGGAACATGCGCGAGATGCTCGATCATGTCAAGAGATACTATCCGGATGAATCTTTCTTGCTAGAGGTCCTTATGGACGAGCCTGAGTCATTCGCCTTCGTCGCTGAGGACGTTCCCCTAGCGCTCGGTCATCTGATCAGCCTTGGGCTCGTGCAGGAGGTCGACAATTCCTATGAGCTAACGCCGGTGCTGCAACTGCTATGACCGACCTCATTATGTCCGATGCTCAGAGTCGCGCTGCCGACATCAAGACGCGGCTGAAGCGCTTCAAACTAGTTTTTATCCAATGCGGTGCGGCGTTCGAGGTTCTGCGGAACCCGCTGTTGACTGCTCTGGGCGGGACGGTGTTCAACGCTGCGGACTTCGCAAGAAGCGGAAGCCCCATCGAGATTCCTGCTGGCCCGATCATTTTGGATGGCTTGGAGGCGTTCGCGCATGACGGCAAAGTGAGCGGTGCCACGTTTGGAGGGCTCCGCGCTAAGGTTAACAAACTTATAGACGACGATGCCGAGATTTGCATGGTGTCACGGATACCGAAGATATCGTTCGCGCCGGTCCCGGGCAGTAGCCTACTGGACGATGCGTCTTGGCACTGTCTTCCGCTGCTCGAACCGCACGAATGTCTTGAAGAGGAACGGGATAATCCAGCGTCGGCGCTCCCGTCGATTGGGCTTGGTCATCAACCCGACGTTGACATCCTTCTGCGGGCATCTCTCGATGAGCTCGGCGTCAACGTTCTGACTGACCTGGACTTCGCGATCTTCGAGGCAAATCACGATGCGCATTTCATCACTGAAGTCGAGCCCGGTGTGGCAGAGGCGATGCGCGGCGCCGGCCTTGCTCGTGTTGTTGACGACGGGCTCCGATTTACTTCGCCAGTCCTCTTCTGGCAATTCAAGGCGGCCGTCGCGGATGCCATAGCCTCCGTTGTAGGCCCACAGGCTGACCTCGCTGACGTCTTCGGTGGCCTATGGCAGATAGAACGTATAATCCGGAAGGCGCTGCGCGACGCTGCCATCGAGAATTCGGGTCAACGATGGCGTAAAAACCTCTTTAATGAAGCCATTGCCAAGAATGTGCTTGAGCGAGCACGGAACGACGTGAACGTAACGGCGGTAAGTGTTTCCCAACTACGTGACCCCACCGAATGGCTTAGCCTTGGAGAGTTGCTCGAAGTTGTTCAATCATCGAGATTCAAGGGCCTGTCGTGGGATGCGATTGCGTGGAAGCACTTCGCCCAGGACATCATGCCGATAAGGAACAGGATTTCCCATATGCGTTTGCTCAAGAAAGGTGACCGGGCAACCGTACGTATGTGGCTGAATCGGGTTACGGCAACTCTAAGCTAAGCCTTCGTCGTAGTATTAGTAGCTAGTTGATCTGGACATCTGCGTTATAGTGATCGGTCCAGGGAGATCACATGACGGCCCTGCGGCTCGATCAACCGCACGCTGGCGCACCCGCCAGGCCGAGGCTGATTCGGTCTGGCGTGCACTTACTAAATGGATGCGGCAGGCCTCCGCTGGCAGGGTGCCGGATCAATCTGTGCGAGGCCGTATCACGAGCACACGAACGGTAGTGTGGTCTCGAACGTGGTCTCATTTCGGCGGATGTAAGCGGCGATGCGCGTCTGTCCGCCGGGGTGCGCAACTTGCCGTCGTGGCTGATCAGCACACCCCGCCGGACGTGGGCGAACTACTGGTACCGGAACTCGTAATGAATAGGTCGTCGGTTCGATTCCGACAGGCGGCTCTCGCGTTGACCTGGGCGTCTCTCCTTGGGAGAGGCGCCCAGGCTCGTTTTGTTTCATTTTTGGTCTCATACACCGCTCCCCGCGCGGTCGACATGCGCCGGCGTTGCTAGGGCCGGCGTCAGGGCCGCGCCACGAACGTCGCCGGGTCTCTGTTCCGGCCGTGCTCGCGTCCATGCGGTCGCCGTCGTGGCGGCGATGTCGGCGACGGCGGTGCTCCTGCCGGGCCGATCGTGGTGGTTGGCCCGCTCGCCGGACTCCTCCAGGCCCCCGAGGTAGTGATCCGCCGACCGCTCTCATGCTCGCCCTGAGCGTGCGCTCTTGCCGACGGGAGTGTGCGGCGGACGGCGTCGGCCACCCGGTGTGTTCGGGCTTCATTTGGGCCCGTCGGCCGGGGCTGGGCTGTGGGGCAGGCCCCGGGTGTCACTGCGGGTCGGGCTCAGGGGCGGTGGTCGTCTGGTGGTCGGTCGTGGGGTGCGGTGATTCGTCGATCGGGAATTGGATCAGGCTCATCAGGCGGGGGCTGCGGCCGGGTTCCGGCCGGTTGTGCGTCCGGGCAGCGACGACGGCGCGGAACTCGCCGATCATCTCGGTGAGCTCGTCCTGGCTGAGCCAGAGGATGCCCTGGCGGTAGCCCACCAGGTCGGCGTACGGGTCGGCGCCGGGACGGTCGAGGTAGGCGTTGAACTCCGCGTGCAGGGCGGCCATGGCCGCGGCGAACCCGTGGCGGTGGTCGTCCAGTGACATCGAGGCGCCCGCCTCCGCGTCGATCATTGCCCGGTCCCGACGCAGGCGGTAGCGACGCTCCACCGCGCCTCGTACGCGCTGCTCGCCGACGACCTCAAGCACTCCACCGTCGGCCAGCAGGCCGACATGTCGGTACAGGGTGGTCTTCGGGACCTCGGGCAGGCTCGCACACAGATCGGCGGTGGAGCGCACACGACCGCTGGACAGGGCGTAGACGATGCGCAGCCGTACCGGGTGCAGGAGCAGATCTAGCGTGTCCACCGCCGAATTATCCCACGTTCGGTACCATTCCCAATATTGGGAACATTCGAGGGAGGCGTACGAATGACCGAGGGCACCTCCACGGCGACGGTCGGGCTGAGCGGCCAGGCGGTGATGCCGCTGCGCACGCTGGATCCGTCCGGGCCGCTGGACGATCTGGAGTGGCTGGATGAGGCGATCGGCGACGCGCGGGTGGTGGCGATCGGGGAGAGCGCGCACTACAACGGCGAGACTTACCGACTCCGCCACCGCCTGCTGCGCTACCTGGTCGAGCGGCACGGGTTCGGTGCGTACGCAATGGAGTCGGGATTCGCCGAAGGATGGCGGACCGACGCGTGGGTACGGGGTGGTGAGGACGATCTCAGCCAGGTCCTGGCGAACGGCATGACCTCGCTGATGGGACTGTGGACCCAGATGCGCGCCCACCTGGAGTGGATGCGGCACCACAACCGGACCGCCGCACGGCCGGTCGGCTTCTACGGCGCCGACCTGTCCGGCTCCAACGCATCCCTGCTGCCGAGCCTGGACGCCGTCATCGACTACCTGGCGCAGGCCGATCCCGAGTACCAGGTGGATCCGAGCATCCGGGAGACGGCCGCCGTCTTCGCCGCGTCATCGGCGTTCTCCATCCCCACGGCCATCGGCGCCTATGCACAGCTCGTGGCCCAGGCCAAGGACGCGCTGACCGCGGGCCTGGCCGAACTGACCGTGCGCATGACCGGACGCCGTCTCGAGTACACCCGGCGGACCACGGCCGGCGCGTACGAGCGGGCACTGCGCTCGCTGCACCTCACGATCACCATCGACGCGCTCGCCCGCGCGATGGCCCGCGGCGACCGGCCGACGGTGATGTTCGACCGCGGCGCCGCGATCGCGGACAACCTCGAGTGGATCCTGCGCCGCGAAGACCGAATCGTACTGGCCGCCCACAACGGCCACATCCAGCGCTGGCCCTTCCCCCTGCCCGGGGCACCGGAGGCGGCGACACCTGCGGGCATGCACCTGGCCGACCGGCTCGGCGAGGACTACCTCGTCATCGGTACGACCACGGGAACCGGCCAAACCCTCAACACCGAGGCCGACTTCTACACCGGCACGCTCTTCACGCAGATGGGGCCGCCGGAGCCCGGCACTCTCGACGCGCTCATGGCCGCCTGTCACGACGGGCCCTTCGCGACCGACCTTCGGCGGCTGTCACCGGCTGACGCCGACGCCGTCCGCGCCGCCGCCCGGCAACGTTTCGGCGCCTTCCACGTCGACCTGAACCCACTCGACGCCTACGATCTCATCGTCCACCTCCCCAACGTCACGGCGGCCGAACCCGACCGGGCCGCCCTCGCCTGCTCCCCCGACGACGTACAAGAGACGTTCTCGCGCTGGAACCCGCGGTGAAAACCAGGTCGACACCCGGAATCACGAACACCCTCTTCTGCCGCGATGATCGTAGAGCCGTCTCAAACGTGGTCTCATTCAGAGGTGCGTCAGCCGGGATCCGTACCCGTCCGCCGAGGTACGCCACATACCGTCTGAGCTGGCTGGGCGTACCTCAGTGGACGTTGCCGAACGGTTCTTACCGGAGCTCGTAATGAATAGGTCGTCGGTTCGATTCCGACAGGCGGCTCCCAGGTCAAAGGCCCCTTCCGATCATCGGAAGGGGCCTTTTGCTAACGCGTTTGCTAACAGCGCGTCCTACGCCGCCTTGATCGCCTTGGCGAACACGTCCGCCGCAGCCGTCTCGGCCGAGCGGACCACGTGCGCGTAGACCCGGAGCGTGATCGCCGGGTCGGCGTGCCCGAGGCGGGCCGCGACGACATGGACGGGGACGCCCGCCAGGAGGAGCGTCGTCGCGTGGATGTGCCGAAGGTCGTGCAGCCGCGCGTACGGCAGCGGTTCGGCCGGCGGTCTCCCTTCCTTGGGGTGGTTGTAGGCGTTGATCAGCTTGCGGGGGAGTGCGGTCACGGTGTCGGGATAGATCGGCTCACCGAGGCCGGTCGTGAACACGTGGCAGTCCTTCTCACCGCGCCACTCGTCACCGGCAAGCAGCTTGTCGGCCGCCTGCGCCTTCCGGTGCTCGCGGAGAGTTAGGTGACCTAAGAAAGGAGGCGGGCGAGATGCCGATCAAACTCGGCTTCCGCGAGATCGCCAGAGCGCTCCGTAACGAGATCCTCGCCGGCCGGTACCCGACCGCGTCGATCCTGCCAGCGGTGCCGGTCCTGGCCGAGGTCAGGGGTTGAGGTGGATGACCCGGCAGGCGGTGCTGTGGCGTGGGCGCCCTTGCCCCGTCCGGTCCCACAAATCCACCGGCAGGTGACCCATCACGGCGGCTGAGCGGCTACTGATGTAGGTGCTGTCGTTCATCTATGCAGCGGTTTTGGCTGCAGTTGTGCCTGTGTCTCAGTATCGGTGAATCCGACCGAGCGATACACCCGGATCGCGACGTAGGTCGGATCAGCCACCATGATCAGCATGCGGACAGCCATATGCGCTACAGCGTGCCGACCTGCAGTGTAGACGAGTGTTCCGGCTAGGCCCTGGTTCCGATGGTCTGGGTGCGTGTCGACGCTTTGGTAGCGGGCAATGCCGGAGCCATCGGTGAAAACGCCGAGTCCGGAAACCATCCGACCGTCCTTGAACGCCCCGAACCACGCGCCATGGCCGAGTTCTTGCAGCCGTCGCATTGCCGCTAGCTTTCGCCGAGCGAACACCCGGTAGCCTTCGACATCCGGTTCGGTGTTGACGGCCTCCTTGAGCGCCAAAGCCGCACGCCAATCAGCGTCACTGGCCAGAATGCGAAAGACAGCTTCGTGGTTGGGGCGAGGCGGCAGTTGCAGCGCCCCGGCGGTCATCACGGTGCTGCGTTCGACATCCAGTCCGGCTGCCGCCAGTTCCCGCATGTTCCCGGCATCGCCACGCACGCCGTCGACACCCAGGGCGACATGGTTGGCATCGGGGAATTCGCGATGGAAGGTATCCACCCATGACTGCACCGTCCCGGGCGTTGCTGGCCCAGGCAGCAGGACGAAGTTCCCCCAGTGATAGGTCGGGTTGGCCGGCGTTCGGACGACCAAGTAACCGTCGCGGCGATCGATGAGACTCCCTTGCAGCCTCAGCAACATCAGATCACTCTGGTACCCCAGGGACAGCACAGCCATGATCAAAACGTACGCGAACTGTGTTGACTCACGAACCTCTACCCCGGCTGGTGCGGGCAGTCCAGAGTTGAGCGCACTTGACGGCAATGGCGGAAACCGGGGGTCGCCCACCGGCACCTGTCCGCCGATCTCCACAAGTAGGAGCGATTGCTGTACAGCACGGAAGTACAGCAGTCGCCCGCGTTGGCTCTGGTTCATTGTCGGTCTCATTTGCCGTCGGCGAGCGCGAAGGCCTTGGCGAAGGTCAGGGCTCGTGCCGAGTCGGCGGCCGGGTGCGCATTACGTGACTGCGCGAGCATGTCGGCGCCGAGTCGACTCCCGTGCCCGTCCCTGGCACAAGGGTTTGAAGACTCGCATGCCCGCACCGGTGCCGCCGCATACGCCAGTCCCCGGTCGTACGGCCGGAGCGGACGCGCCGGGCGTCGAAATTCTTCCTCCGCGAGAGCTTCTGTCGCCCACGCGTACGCTGATCGAGCGAGCCGTCGGCAGCAGCGCCGGTGGGGAAGACGGTCCCATTCGTGTGACGGGTCGGTCGTCAGCGGCATCGCCTCATTGGACTCGGTCGGTCATCATTCCGCGGGCTCGCGCAGCCGTGGGGTCAGGAGCACGCCGAGCACCGCGAGGGTGGCCGTGAGAGCGAACGTTGCCAGCAGCGCGGACCGGGTCTCGCCGCGCGCGATCGCGGCACCGCCCAGTCCACTGATCAGTGCGGTTGCGAGCGTCTGGGCGAGCTGGAGGGCTCCGCTGACCTCGCCGATCCGTTTGCCGGCCCGTTCCATCGTGTCGGTGGTGGCGGCGTTGAACGCGACCCCCATGCCGACGCCGCCGACGGCCCAGCCCGCGATGGCGATCCCGGGTGGGATGCTCTCAGCGAGGACTCCGGCCGCCATGATGACTTCGCCCGCCAGCAGTAGTGCCCATCCGGTGGCCACGGCCCCCGTCCGCCCGCGTGCGCGTCCGGCCGGCGCGCCGGCTCCGTCCCGACGGGCCTGCAGTGCCGAGCCCAGGACCCAGGTCAGCGCGCCCGCAGAGAGGGCGAGCCCGGCCTCGGTCGCGGTCACGCCGCGCAGGTCGGTCA
Organism: Actinoallomurus sp. NPDC052308; assembly: GCF_040679195.1. NCBI lineage: Bacteria > Bacillati > Actinomycetota > Actinomycetes > Streptosporangiales > Thermomonosporaceae > Actinoallomurus > Actinoallomurus sp. NPDC052308. The sequence continues at coordinate 52,781 of NZ_JBFAUM010000038.1, forward strand.
GGCCCAGCGGCAGGAACGCCTCGCTGCCGAAGTAGACCGCGCACAGCAGGAAGCGTGTGGCGACGCCCGCACCGACACCGCGCCGTGCGGTGAGGGTTCCGGCCGGTGTGACCCGGCGCAGTGCCGTGACCGCGACGGCCAGCCCGGCGATGGCGAGAACGGTGAGGAGCGCGGTGTCCTCCAGCGTGGGAGCCTGCACCAGGAGTCCGGTCCCGGCGGCGAGCAGCACGCTGGATACGACCGCCTCCCACGCGCCCCGCCCGCCAGGCGCGTGCCCACCGTCCGTCTCGTCCGCGGTGTCCTGAGCGGCGGTACGGCCGGTGCGGCGCGCGGACGGCACGGTCAGCACGGCAGCCACGGCGATCAGCGGCAGGAGCAGCATGAAGACGCCGCGCCAGCCCGCCCCCGCCGCGATCTCGGCCGCCAGGGTCGGTCCGATCAGGGACGGAACGGTCCACGCGGATGAGAGCAGGGCGAACATCCGGGCGCGCAGGGCCTGCGGGTAGGCCGACCCGATCAGCGCGTACGCCATCCCCATGACGACGCCGACGCCGAGCCCCTGCGTGAAGCGTCCGGCGAGGAAGACCGGCCAGCTCTGCGCCGCCCCACCCAGCGCGCAGCCCGCGGCGAAGGCCAGCAGGCCCCATGCCAGCGGGCGTGCCGGGCCGTGCCGGTCGGCGGCGCCTCCGGCGGCGACGGCGCCGACGATCTGGGCGAGCATCAGCGCGGACAGGCCCCAACCGTAGGCGTGCAGACCATGCAGCCGGTGCGCGATCTCCGGCAGCACCGTGGCCACGCCCAGGGACTCGAACGCCACCAGCCCGACGGCGAGGACGACACCGACCGTGAGTCCCCGGTACGGGGCGGAGAAGACTCCGCGCGAGACCGCGACCTGCCCGCATCCCTCCCCAACCTGCATAGACACGAACGACCTCCTAGGAAGAAATATTATGGTTCGGAACGTAACGTAATAACTCTGTCCCTATACTGGCCGCATGGTCAACTCCCCGGGCGAGAGAGCCTCGACCCGCCAACCCCGTTCCGTCGAGGGAGAGCCCGGTCGGGGCTCAGCGCGGAGCCGGGGAGCGGGGCGTCCGCGTGACACGCGCATTGACGACGCCGTACGGGACGCCGTGCTGGGCACGCTCAAGGAGTCGGGCTACTCCGGCCTCACCATGGAGAGGATCGCCGCCCGAGCGGGGACCACCAAGCCGGCCATCCACCGCCGCTGGCACACCCGCCAGCATCTGGTCGTGGACGCCCTCGCCACCACACTCGGAACAGAACCGACACCCGACACCGGATGCACGCACTGCGATCTGGTCGAGGGCATCGGGACGCTGACGAAGGCGTTCGCGGGCGACACCGTCCTGCGCCGCGCACTGCCGGGCCTGGTCGCCGACCTCCAGGACGATCCCGCCTTGGCCACCTCGTTTTTCGAGCGGCTGTTCCATCCCCGCCGCGCGACGACAGCGGCGGCGCTGCGGCGCGGCGTCGAGCGCGGTGAGATCCGCGCGGACGCGGACCTCGACCTGCTGCTGGACATGCTCGGCGCCACGACCTACTACCGGGCGTTGTTCGGCCACCTGCCGATCACGCCGGCCCTGGCCGAGCAAGTGGTCAACGTCGTCCTGGAGGGGGTCGCCACTCAGCGGTGGCGTGCGGCGCATCGCTGACCACGGGCCGCCCGGACGACGCTCCCAGGAGAAGTCCTCCGAGTCGCATGCGAACAGTCGAGTCCGCCCGACAGGGTTTTCGGAAGGCGGTTCGCCGAGGGTGTAGCACCGCGTCGGAGTCGCGGCCGCACGAATCATCCGCTCATGCCTATGACGAGGTCTACCCGGTCGCGCTCATCGAGGCCCTGGATGTGAAGATCCGGGACGGTCAGGTCACCAATCGGCCGATCTACGTCGCCGTGGGCATCAACTGTCACGGCGAACGCGACGTTGTCGTCGAGGCACCATAACGACTCGGTCGGAAAATCGAAGCCGGCAGATGATCAAAAAGCGATAGCATGCGGGCGATCTTCCTCTTTCCGCCCCGAAGCATTCTCTTACCCCTTGGAATCCCCCATGCTGCGACGCCTTGTCGGCGGAGTGGGCGTGTTCGGCCTGTTTATCGGGCTGACCGCAGTGCCCGCCAACGCGGACCCGATTCTCTCGCCGAAAATCACCTTTTCGGCTGATCCGGCGGTCCTGGACCCCGATCACCCGACCGCCGTGCTGTCCGGGCAGGTCACCTCGCCCACTGACGACACCCCCGTGGTGGGCCTGGGCGTCCACCTGTGGATTCAGCACAACGAGGCCACGATCGCGGATGTCACCACCGACGCGACCGGACACTTCACCGCGACGTTCAGCCCGACGGAGCAGGAGACCGATCCGAATTCTCCGGATCGGGTCGAGGTCGAGGCCTCGACTCCGTACACCAGCGAGCATGCCGCGGCCTCGACTTGGGTCTCCGTGGCATTGAACCGGCCGCAGCTCAGCATGACGCTGACCGCGGACCGTACCAAGGACGACCAGGGCACCCCGGTCGGGCTCACCGGCACGGTACAGCGGCAGACCGACGCCGGCTCGGCGCCGGCCGCCGGTGTCGCCGTCGACCTGTCCGGCTGCGGCGGGTCGCTGGGCAGCGTCACGACCGATGCCACGGGAGAGTTCGCCACCAAGGTGAACATGCTCTGCACGGGTGCCATCTGGGCCCGCGCGCACGGTGTGCTGTACCGGCTCGTCGACGCGTACACCCCAACGATCACGGTCCGGCAGAAGCCGAGGTTCTGGGACATCCAGGCGTCCCTGGACGCGGATGGCACTGTCGCGTTCCGGGGCGAGACCGACCTCGGCCGCGGCACCACGTCGGTGGCGAACCAGCCGGTCGCCATCCAGTACTCGACGGGCAACGGCTCGTGGCGGACCGTTGCCACGACCAGGTTCCAGTCGTCCGACGGCATCTTCGCCACCTCATTCTTCACCGGCCGCTCTGGTTACTACCGGGCGTCCTTCGCCGGGAACGCCGACTACACGCCCGCGGTCAGTTCGGCCGTCAAGCTGTGGCGCTGGAACACCCGGTTTGACAAGTTCAAGGTGTCGCCGCACAGCGTCCGTAAGAACCACCAGGTCACGGTGAGCGGAACGCTCAGCCGAGCGGTCTCGATGACGAAGCGAACCGGCTACGCGGGCCGGAAGGTGGAGGTCATCTTCCGGTTCAAGGGCAAGAAGACCTGGTACCACCTGGCCTGGGCCAAGACCGACAAGCGCGGGAAGTTCAGCAAGAAGGTCAAGGCCTACGGATCGGGCTACTACGCGGTGGTGTTCTACGGCGGATCGGGCACCTTCTCCACCGGTACCGACGGCAAGACGTACGTGCGCGCAACGGGGGCCGATGGAGCGATCACACTGTCCGGCCTGCTGCCGGGGAAGGTCGTCACGTCTTAACGGTGCAGGGTCTGGTGACGCGCTCCAACAGGCGGCTCGTCTGCGAAGAGGGCGTCTCCCCCGGGGAGACGCCCTCTTCGTCTTCCGGGCGATGTAGCCGGCCACGGCTTGGCCGGTCAGTACCCCGGTCGTGGTGATCGGCCGCGCGTCGACCGGAGCCCCCACGCCAGTGAGCGCGCCGGACATGCCGGCCACGGTCATCGCCGAGCGGATCGGCCGGGCGAACTCGCTGACGGCACTCAAGGACCGGGTGCGGGTGCTGCGGCCGTACTACAAGCCGGTGGATCCAGCGCCGCGGACGACGTATTAGCCGGGTGGGTGCCGCGTAGGGTTTGCAGGAGTTCGCTGGTCGGTTTGGGATCGCCGAGCTGGATGGCTTTGTGGTATTCCGCCTCGATGAGGTCGTAGAGTGCCCTCTCGCTTGGGGATGTGTAGGTCTTGGACCACACCTCGCGGCAGAAGCGCCAGTAGTTACGACCGGCGGCGCCTGCGAACACTCCGGGGAGGACGACACGTAGGTCCCATGTGGGGAGGCCGACTCGTTGGCTGGTTAACCAGGACAGGAAGAGTAGGTTCAGGTACTGGAACTGCCGCTTCTCTTCGAAAGTGGCCGCCTTCCCCATCTCGAAAGTGCCCCAGCAGGCCATGTACACAGGATCCTGCATCGCCAGTAGCCGCAGCTCTTGGTGCCGCGTCTTGTGCGCCTCGATCCTGCTCGCCTGCATCTCCCGCCGCTGAAGTCCGAGCTGCACCACGACCCCGGCCAAGGCCAGCACGGAGATCAGGACTGCAAGCGCCTGATAGATGCCGGCCAGGTCGACGTGACCGTGGTCGAGTCCAGCCCGCATGAGCGGTGACAGCAACATCAGGATGAGCCAGGCGAGACCTGCTATCACGGCCACCCGGTTGAGCAATCGCCGACGGTCGTCACCCATTGCCACTACACCTCCGGCAGCGCCGAGCCATTGTCATACTTGGATGGGAACGCGGCCCACCTGGTTTCGCCTTAACACTCAAGGCAAGTGAAAGGTGACCTATGGGATATGAGTCAGAAGCAAGCCGTCTGCTGATCGGCCAGATCACCGCTCCCGAGGACGCAGCGGCCTTCATGGAGGTCGGGCGGGAAGCGTTCGGGCTGGATGCGGCTGATGCCGTGTTCACGCCTCGGTTGCTCCTGGCGGCACGGCGCAATGGCGGGGTGGCAATCGGCGCCTGGGTGGACGGCGAGCCCGCGGCGTTCGTCTTTGGTTTCTGCGGCTACGCGGCCGATGTTGGCTTTTACCATTACTCGCAGGTGGCCGCCGTCCAGCGGCGCTTCCAGGGCCATGGCGTCGGGCGGCGGTTGAAGTACGCCCAGGCCGACCAGGCCCGCGCGCTCGGCCTGCGACTCATGCGGTGGTACTTCGATCCGATGCGATCCCGAAACGCGCACTTCAATCTCAACGTCTTGGGAGTGGTGGTGCGATCGATGGAACCAAATATATTCGGGCCAGAACTGCATGGACGTGACACCGGTTACCCTTCGCACCGGCTCGTCGCCGAGTGGGATCTCACCGCTGGTCAGAGGAAGCCGCCCGTTGAGGTGGCCACTGAGATGGCGACCGTGGCGGTTCCGCAAGACTGGGATGACTACCGAACCCGGCGAGGAGACAGCGCCGCTCGCGCACTGCTCGACCAAACCTGCACGGACCTGGAGAAGGCGTTCTCCGCTGGGCTGCAAGCAGTGGAACTACGCCGCCGCAACGCTGAATGGTCCGAATATGTGCTGGTGAGATACTCCTGACCTGACGATTGCTGTACAGCACAGAAGTACAGCAACACGGAGCACTCACCCGCGCGAAACCGCCGGTCATACCGTCGCGCCGTTCGCGCAGGCGAGTGCGCCGGACCGGGCGTTCCGCTGTGGTCCGAGAACGGTGTTCGACCCGTCAGCGGCCGGTGGCGTGCACAAGGCCGCCGGGCGACGGGGTGCGGTCAGCCGTGCGGCCGCACGCGATAAACCCGGTGACGTCGGTGGTCATCCCCGCGAGAATGGCCGACGTGGAAGAGATCGAGGTCGTCGTCGCCCATCAAGAGCGCGCGACCCTGCGCGTCGGTGACGTGTTCCTGAAGATCGACACTGATCGGACGCGCACCGATGTCGAGGTCGAGGCGATGGCCATGGCGCCGATCCCGACTCCGGAGGTCCTGTGGCGGAAGCCGCCTGTGCTCGCGATCGCCGCGGTTCCGGGGAGGGCGCTCGGTCGCCTCGGCGAGCCGTCGACCGCCTCGTCGGCGGCGTGGGCCGCGGCGGGTGCCGCCGTACGGATGCTGCACGACGCGCCGTTGCCGCCCTGGCCAGGTCGGAGCCTCGATGAGTTGGCATCGCGCCTTGACGGCGAATGCGAGTGGCTCGTCACGAACGGCGTCCTTCCCACCGACATGGTCACACGCAACCGCCAGGTCGCCGAGGCTGCGCTCCGGCCGTGGACACCGGTGTTCACGCACGGCGACCTGCAGGTCGCCCATGTGTTCGTCGACGGTGACAAGATCACCGGCGTGATCGACTGGTCCGAGGCGGGCCAGGGCGATGCCCTGTTCGATCTCGCCATCTTGACGCTCGGACACGAGGAGCGTCTTGGCGACGTCGTCGCCGGCTACGGCACCGACGTCGACCTCGACGTGATCCGCGCGTGGTGGTCGTTGCGAAGCCTGCTGGCGGTCCGCTGGCTGGTCGAGCACGGCTTCGACCCGTCCTCGCCAGGCTGCGAGGTCGACGTGCTGAGATCCCGAATGTGAGGCTGCACGAGCCGCACCAGGTCCTGCTCCCGCGTTTCGATTGCCCGGGTGCGCAGGCGTGCTGATGCCCAGCGCTCGTTGACGGCAGTGTCCTTCAAGGTCACCGAGCGCGCCGTTCCACGGAAGCCGTCGACCGTGGAAGCGGCGTTCCTGCGGTTGACCTGCGTCCGGCGCCGAAGCCGGTGGCGCCTCGCCACCGGCGAGCGTCCGTCGCCTCTCAGCGGCGCCATATCGATCACTCTGCCCTGAGGGCTGCGTCCCACCGCACGGACACCGGCACTTGCTTCGAATTCGAAGCGGGTCTATGGTTGGCATCAGTTGCTTCGAGTTCGAAGCAACATCCTCTTCATCGAAGGTGAGCTCCGCAATGAAGGCAGTGCGCTTCTACGAGTACGGCGACCCCGATGTCCTGCGCTACGAGGATGTGGAGCAGCCCGTCCCCGGTGCTGGACAGGTGCGGATCCGGGTCGCCGCGACCTCGTTCAACTCGGTCGACGGCAACATCCGCGGAGGTTTCATGCAAGGTCCCATCCCGGTGACGCTGCCGCACACTCCCGGTCTCGACGTCTCCGGCACGGTCGACGCGCTGGGCGAGGGCGTGCACGGCATCGAGGTCGGCGACGAGGTCGTCGGTTTCCTGCCGATGGCGAGGACCGGTGCGGCCGCGGAGTATGTCCTCGCGCCGGCCGAGGTTTTGACGGCGGCGCCCACGAGCATCCCGCTGCCCGATGTCGCCGCGCTGCCAGTAGTGGGCCTCACCGCCTGGCAGGCGCTTTTCGACCACGCCAAGCTCACGAGCGGGCAGCGCGTGCTGATCAACGGTGCGGGCGGAGCGGTCGGAGGCTACGCCGTGCAGCTGGCCAAGCGCGCCGGCGCGTACGTGATCGCCACGGCCGGCCCGCGCAGCGGCGAGCAGGTCAAGTCCTCGGGCGCTGATGAGGTCATCGACCACACCACCGTCGAGGTGACCGCAGCGGTGAGCGAGCCGGTCGACATCGTGCTCAACCTTGCTCCGATCGACCCGGAGCAGCTGGCAGCACTACCTACCCTGATCCGTCCCGGCGGAGTGCTGGTGAACACGACGGTGTGGATGCCCGCGCCCTCCGACGAGCAGCGCGGCGTACGTGGCATCGACTTGTTCGTCCGCAGCGACGCCGACCAGTTGTCGCGGCTGGTGGCGCTGATCGACTCCGGCGAGCTGCGCGTCGACGTCGCCCAGCGTGTGCCGCTGGCCGAGCTGTCGGCAGTCCACGCCCAGGCCGCCACGGGCGCGCTGCACGGCAAGGTCATCATCGTCGCACCCGCCGCCTGATCCCCCGACACTGAAAGGGAAGCGCCGACGTCGCCCGGCGCGCCATCGCCGACCGCATCCGAGTCCTCAAGTCGATCTGAACCTGCGGTTCACAAGCGTTCTCCGCGAAGCCCGCGGAGACGGGCCACCTCACTCCAGTAGAGCGGAGGCGGCGACGGCTGCGCTGGTGAAAGGGTCCGCAATGGCGCGCATGCCGGCGGTCACGACGGCTCCCTCATGGAGCAGCATGATGTGCTCGCCGACCTGTCGGGGATCGGCGACGCCGGCTGCGGTGGCCAGCTCGGTGAACAGAGCCAGCATCCAGCGCTTCTGTCCCACGATCACGGGGTACGCCGGGTGCGCGGGATCGCTGATCTCGGCGTGCGCGTTGATCATGCTGCACCCTTTCCGTCCTCGTTCCTGCGCCCATGCCGCTGAAGCATTGAAGACGGCGGTGACCTGGCCGCGCGGGGACGGGTCGGCCTGGGCCAGGTGGCCATCGAGGAAGCTGCGCCATTGGCTGTCGCGCTCCGTCAGGTACTCCACGACCAGGCGCTCCTTGGATCCGAACCGGTCGTACAGCGTCTTCTTGGTGACTCCGGAGCGTTTGGCGATGACATCGACTCCGACGGCATGGATGCCACGCTCGTAGAACAGTTCAGAGGCGGCCCGGAGTACGGCGTGCGCCTTGGGGGTCCAGTCGATGGCCTCGCTCATGATGCCCAGGATACCGCACCGGTATACCGATCTGTATAGTCGTGCCGTATGAGTAAACGGATCGGTATACCTGGTGCGCTGCGGGCATGGTCGACGAGTGTCCTCGCGGCCTCGTTCGTGCTCTGCTGGTCCTCGGGGTTCGTCGGCGCGAAACTCGGCGCCGCTGAGGCTCCGGTCACCACGATCCTGATGTGGCGGTTCGTACCGCTGGCGGTTCTCCTCCTCGCGGCCGTGCTGACACGACTCAGGCGAGGATCCGCACTGCCCTCGGGGGGTGACGTGGCACGCCACGTGCTCATCGGTCTGCTCTCGCAGTCCGGGTACTTGCTCACCGTCTACTGGGCCATCGGTCTCGGGGTGAGCACGGGCACCACCGCCCTCATCGACGGCGTGCAGCCACTCGTCGCGGCCGCGCTCGTAGGCCCGCTACTCGGCGTCGCAGTGGCGGGGCGTCAGTGGGCAGGGCTGGTGCTCGGACTCGTCGGCGCGATCCTCGTCAGCTGGACCGACGCCTCCCTGCCCGCGTCTCAGGCACCCCGGTGGGCCTATCTGATCCCCTTCATCGGCATGCTCAGCCTCATCGCGTCCACGATCCTCGAACGCCGTGCCAACGTACTCACCCCGCCGTTGCAGGCGTTGGCGATCCACTGCACCATCTCGGCCATCGTGTTCACCGTCCTCGCCGTCGCCACCCGGACCGCCACCCCGCCTTCCTCGCTCTCGTTCTGGATCGCCATGGCGTGGCTGATCCTGCTTGCGACCTTTGGCGGCTACGGCCTCTACTGGTTCTTGGTCCAGCGCATCGGTGTCACTCCGGTCAACAGCCTGATGTTCTTCATCGCACCCGTCACTTCCATCTGGGGTGCCGTGATGTTCGGGGAGCCCCTCACTCCTGTCACCGTGGTCGGGCTCACACTCGCACTCATCGCGGCACGGATCGCCGGCAGCACACCACGCCTTGGGCGTTCTAGCGGACGTTCAAGGTGAGCGTCTTCGATCTGGCGATGATGGTGTCCTCGTCCTGGAACAGGGTGTAGAAGATTTCCACGCCGCCTCGATACGCGGCGGCGTAGGCGTGCTGCATGTCGAAGGTGAACTCCATCGGTGTCTCCGGCTGCGCGATCGGATTCCACTGGACGGTGCTGGAACGGTCGACGACCCACTCCACCTGGACGACGGCGCCCGCCGCCATGGCGTGATGAGCCGGGATCCGCACGGTGACGCCGTCGATGAGCTCGGTGTCGAGGAGGCCGTCGACGGCCTCCGGGACGATGGGCGCGGGCAGCGTGCCGGCCTCGTCGGAGCCCTGGGCGGGCGCTGGGACGGCGTAGGGGTCCTGCAGGGGAAGTTTGCCTTCGGAGAGGGCGGAACAGACATTCCAGACCTCCCGGAGGAACGCCGGGTAGTCCTCGCCGTACGTGTGCACGGCGGCCGACACGGCCGCGATGGCCGCCTCGAGTGCGTTGGGCCGACCCGCATGGAACACCGCGGGCAGCGCCATGTGCGGTTGCGATATCCGCGGCGGCTTCAAAGGGCTTTTCGTCGAGGACACGACGGCGGTCTCGACTTCGAGCCCGCGCCGCCGGCCCGGAGGCGGCGGGGAGTGGGGCATCGGGGGTGGATTGGCCTCGCCGACCGTGCGGTCCGGGACGTTCGGGTCGGCCTTCAGGGACCGCCACATGCGGTCCCAGTCGTCGAAGGGGGAGGGGAGCGGACGTCCCTGCGCGAGCGCGGTGAGGGCCGGGGCGACCCAGTCGAGGTCGGCGGGACCGGCCGTCGTGGCGGCGCTCCGGGCGGCGAACGCGGCCACCCTGCGCTGGACGCCGGGTCCTGCGGCATCGAGCGCGTGCACGAGGTCGGCGTCGTACCGCACGAGGCCCAACGCGCTCGGGGCGGCGCGCAAGGCGTCGGTCGGCAACCGGCCGCCCCACTCGTACCGCTCGGCCTCGCGCCGCCGTTCGTGGTCGGCGCGCTTGCGTTCGGCGCGGGCCTGCCGCTCGGCCCCGGCGCGTTCGGCGGTCATGGGAGGCGGCGGAAGCTCACGGACGGATCGGTGCCAGTAGGCGGCTATCTCGGACGTCTGCCGTACGATCCGGTCCGGTTCGGGCCGGGCTGCCCAGAACTGAAGCAGATAGCGGTCCGCCTGCGGCTGGTCCACCCGCGTGTCCAGGGCGTGGCCCTCGTCCATTCCCTGCGCGCAGTAGCGCACCCGGTAGTCGATCTGCGCGAGGTTCAGCTCCCAAGCGCCTTCGCCGCCCCAGAGTTCGAGGAACGTGTGGGAGGTCTGTGGGCGAAAGGACACCTCCACGACGTCCGCCCATTCCGGGTCCAGCTCCGGCGCGTGCTCATGGATTTCGACGGTGAAGCCCACATCGCCGGTGTGCAGCCCGGTGACCAGCCACAGGAAGCCCGGCACGGCGGCCCCGCAGAGTCCTGACGTCTGCCCGGCGAAGGCATCGTCCAGATCCGGCATGTGCTTGGAGCCGCTCTGGACATAGAGCCGCCCGTAGTGGACACGCACCTCTCCATCGACCGGCCTGCGCATCGGAACCTCCCTATGAGCTGCCGCGGAATGCTAGAGGACGCGACCGACAGAGCACCTGTGGGGATACCGCGCGGCGGAAATGCATCGATCGCGTGAGGCGAGGCGATCAGGAGCCGTACGGCATCCGGACGCGAGGCCCGTTCAGTGGGCGGGAGTCCTCTCTTCGAGCAGGAGCGCCTGTCCCAGTTCGTCCGCCACCTCCAGGACGGTCTTCACGACGTCGGGGGTGGTGCGGAAGTTCACGAAGCACGCGCGCAGGCAGGTGCGGCCATCGACGATCGCCGGCGCGAGGAAGACGCGGCCGTCGGCCTGCATGGCCCGGGCGAGCCGCTCGTTGTGGGTGTCGAGGTCGCTGTCGCTCATCCCGGGCGGGACGTGCCGGAAGCAGACGGTCGACAGCATCGGCTCATGAAGCAGCTCGAAGGAGGCGTGTGCCCGTACCTCGTCGGCGAGCAGCGCCGCGTTGGCGAGCGTGCCCTCGATCCAGGTACGGAACTGGTCGGCGCCGTGGACCCGCATCGACAGCCACAGGCGCAGGGAGCGGAAGGGCCGGGAGTATTCGAAGGTGTGGTCGACCGGGTTGCCGGTGTCCTCCGCGTGGAGCATGTAGCGCTCTTCGTGGCCGAACGCCGCTCGTAGCGGGCCGCGGTGACGTACGAGGATGACGCTGCAGCTCTTCTGCATGCCGAGCCACTTGTGCGCGTCGATGGTGACGGAGTCGGCGCGGTCGAGTCCGGTGAACCAGTGCGCGGCCGTCCAGGTGGCGGCGGCCGGTAGGCCGTAGGCGCCGTCGACGTGCAGCCATACCCCTTGGCGTTCGCACACGTCGGCGATCGCGGCGAGGGGGTCGACCGCTCCGGTCAACGTGGTGCCGGCGGTCGCGACGACGGCCACGGGAGTGAGACCCGCCGCCCGGTCGCGTTCGAGGGCATCGTGGAGCGCGTCCACGCGCATTCGGTGCCGTTCGTCGGTCGGGATCCGGCGCAGTGCCCGGCGGCCCAGGCCCGCCGCCTCCACGGCGCGCGCGATGGAGTGGTGCGCCTCGTCCGAGCAGTAGACGGTGGCCCGGTGGCCGGCGACCCCCTCCTCACGGGAGCCCGGCAGCGCCTGCTCCCGCGCCGCGAGCAAGGCGGTCAGGTTGGAACTCTGGCCTCCGCTGGTGAAATGCCCCTCACCCAGCGGGAAGCCGACGAAGTCGGCCACCCAGCGTACGGCCTGCTGGTCGAGCAGGTCGGCGGTCCCGGCGGCGGTGGCCAGGTTCGCGTCATAGGCGGCGGACAGCGCCGAGGCCAGCACGCTCACCTCCAGGCCGCTGGAGCCGACATAGGCGAGGAACAGCGGCCGCGACGGCGACACGCTGGACTCCAGGATGTTCACGGCGTCATCGAGCGCGGCGCGCGTGTCGTCCGGCTGTCCCGGCAACGGGCCTCGCAGTCGCTCGACCAGGCCCGCGTCGACCTCCGGCTCACACGGTCGGGGGCGGTCGAACGACTCCCACGCCGCCGTCAGGTAGCGGCACAGGTCTTCGAGGACTCCTGCCCGGTCGGCGAGGGCCGAAGGTGAGGTACGAAGCAATTCCGGAAGGTGGTGGGCAGGCGAATCGGTCATGCCGGAACTGTGGGGAAGGTATGGGCATCAGCGCAACAGACCATCGTTTCATTGCGCAGGATGGCATCTGTATGGGACAGAGGGTGTCATACTGCGCAGTGTGGATGCTCTCGATGCCCGGATCCTTCTCGCCGTCGACGACGATCCCGACGCCACCAGCCTCGCCCTGGCCAAGCGGCTCGGCATCGCCCGCAACACTCTCCACGCCCGGCTGCAGCGGCTCCAGGCGGCCGGCGCCGTACGGGAGTTCTCGCGCCGCGTCGACCCCGCCGCCCTCGGGTACGGCCTCGTCGCGTTCGTCTCCGTCGCCCTGAGTCAGACCACCGGGCGCCGTGCGACCGCCGCCCTCGCGGACTTCCCCGAAGTCATCGAGATGCACTCCACGACGGGCGAGGCCGACCTGCTGCTGAAGGTCGTCGCTCGCGACACCGCCGACCTGCACCGCGTCTCCGGAGAACTCCTCGCTGTCCCCGACGTCGTGCGCACCAGCACCGTGATCTCCCTCCGCGAAGAGCTGCCGGTGCGCACCCGCGCGCTGATCGAACGAGCCGCCGACCAGCGGCACCCCTGGTGAGTGACGAGGCGCGACAGGCGGTGGTGGCGGCCGCGCTGCCGGCAGGGATGATGCCGTCCTCTGCGGAACACCCATGGGTGGTTTCACTGTCGGCCGGCCTTCGGGCCGAGTTCGCGGCTGAGGCGGTCATCGCAGGCCGGAGTCGGAAGGAACCCCCGGCCGTACGGCCGGGGGCTCGGGGGTTGGCTGGAAGACCGGTCCTGGAGGCGGGACACCGCCGGACCGTCCTCTATTTCAGCGGCCGGACTCGATGATCTGGTCGGCCGCCGCGCGGAACGCCTCCATGTGCGTGCCGGCGGTCTTGAGCAGCGTCACGATGGCCTGCAGCCGGCGCTCGTCGAGCTGCCGGAAGTCGTCCGGGGTCGCCTTGGCGAGCTTCGCGATCTCCGCGGCCTGGGCCTGGAACATCTGAGCCGTGGCCGCCGCCCAGTCGGGCAGCGCGCTCGTCAGCGTCTGATGAGCCAGCTCCTCGGCCTTCTCGGCCTCGTCGAGATTGTTATCAGCCTCGAAGGCGGAGGCCAGCTCGACCAGGGTCCTGAAGCGCTCGAGCTTTCGCTCGAGAGCCTGCGGCAGACCGGACGGCTTCTGGTGGTTCATGGATCTCCTTTTGGACCAACACACCCGAGTTTGTTCGGGATCACCGGGGACCGTCCGGCTACGACTACGGAATGCAACCGATCTCCCTTTCGCGCCGCTGATCCGCCGTGTCTCCTGGCTTGAGCGGAACAAAGGAAGGTTCGACGGGGCCGTCCTCCGATGCTGCGGAAGTCCCCGCCGCGGTGGCGGGTGAGGTCGGCCGTGCGAGTGGCCAAGGCCAGGGAAGCAGGGGCTGTCTTCTGCGGGTCTGCGGCGACAGCCGTAGGTCAACGCGACGGAAGGACCCGAAAAATGTCTGGAACCGCTGGCAGCGGACCGGCCAACCCTCCGTCCGGACGACCCGGCACGAGATGCCCTTCCCATGTCCTTCGGTTCAATGCTTTGCAGGCGTGACCGGCCCTGTCGTCTCTACGCCGGCATCCGGGGCGGTGTCGGCGCAGGTGGTGAGCCGGTGGGCCAGGGCGCGTACGTTGTCGCGTAGGGCGTCCGGGGACTCGATCACGAACGTGAGGTCCAGCCAGGCCAGTACGCCGGCGACCCAGTCCAGCCGCTCCGCCCGCAGCCGGACCCGTACCCAATCGCCGCCCTCCTCGGCTCCGGAGATCGCCGGCGGCTCGGCGGGGACCGGCAGGTCACGGGGCGTGGCGGGATCCTCTGCGGGGTCGGCGGGGAGTTCCTGCACGGTGGCGATGCCGGCCGGGAGCCGGGAGCGGACCTGTTCGGCGGTGCCCTGGACCCGCAGTGACACCTCGTGCAGGTAGGGGACCTCGGTGAGCCCGGACAGCACCCGGGCGGTCGGGTCGAACCCCTCGGGGACCTCGAACGAACCCTGCAACGCCGTCGCGCTCTCGATCCGGTCCAGCCGGAACGTACGGACCTCGCCGCTGGCCGAGTCCGCTCCGGTGACGTACCAGCGCCCGGAGTGCAGGACGATCCCGTACGGGTGCACGGTGCGCTCGCTGCGCCGTCCGCCCCACGCCTGGTAGCCGATGGCGACCGGCCACCGGTGCCGCGCGGCCTCCGCCAGTACCAGCAGCACGCCCGCCTCGGGGGACGCCACGGGCCGGGCCGGAGCGGTGAACTCGGCGGTCGCCAGCAGCGCCTCGAGCCGCCGGCCGAGCGCCGCGGGCAGCACCCGGCGTACCTTGGCGGCGGCGTTCTCCATCGCCGCGGCGGAGGTGGTCACCAGCCCGGCCCGCCGACCGGCGAACAGGCCCAGCAGCACGGCCAGCGCCTCCTCGTCGGTGAGCATCAGCGGGGGCATCCGGTATCCGGGGGCGAGGTGGTAACCGCCGTACCGGCCGCGTACCGACCGGACCGGGATGTCCAGGTCGATCAGGTGGTCGACGTAGCGCCGTACGGTGCGCTCGTCGACGCCGAGCCGGTCGGCGAGGTCGGCGACGGTACGGGTGCCGCCGGCCTGGAGGATCTCCAGCAGGGCGAGCACTCGGGCGGTGGGTCGGGTCACGTCTGAAGTGTCTCGCGAATACCGGGCGGATACTGTCCTGTATCCGGCCTAGCGTGCCGGTCATGACGACTTACGTACTTGTCCCGGGGTTCTGGCTCGGCGCCTGGGCCTGGCGCACGGTGGCGGCCGACCTGCGCGGCCGCGGGCACGACGTCCACCCGCTCAGCCTGACCGGGATGGGGGAGCGGGCGCATCTGGCCCGGCCCGACACCGACCTGGAGACGCACGTCACCGACGTGCTCAACCTGATCCGCTACGAGGACCTGCACGACGTCGTGCTGGTCGGGCACAGCTACGCCGGGGCGGTGGTGATCCCGAGCGTGGCGGACCGGATGCCGGATCGGATCTCTCGGCTGGTGTTCATCGACAGCGGGCCGCTGCCGGACGGGATGTCGCAGGCGGAGTTCGCCTCGCCCGAGGAACAGGACCGCAACGCCGAGCTGGTGCGTACGGCGGGGGATGGCTGGCGCCTGCCGCCCCCGCCGTGGGCGCAGATGGCCGCCGGGGCGGCCGAACTGCCCGGCGGCACGCTCGAACGGCTCGAGGAGCTGTCGGTGCCGCAGCCGTGGGCCACCGTCACCGCTCCGGCCCGGCTGACCGGGGCCTGGGAGAAGCTCCCACGGCTGCACGTGCTGTGCGGCTTCTCGGTGGAGCAGGTCCGGGCGAACATCGGCATCGTCCCCGCCTTCCGCCACATGGCGGTCGACGACGGGGCCTACAGGGAGCTGCCCGGCTGGCACTGGCCGATGTTCGACCGGCCCGCCGAGCTGGCGGCGATCCTGCACGAGGCGGCCTGACCGCAGCCCTGACGGCGATGAGAACCGCCGTCTCGTCGTGCCGCTTCGCCTCATCGCCGGTCCCGCGCGCCACCTGCGCGTCCGCTCGGCCGCAGCCGGTCCGCCGGCCGCCCCGCGGGGGCGCGGCCCCCCCCGTGCCCGGGCGCCGGGGCGGCCCCGCGCGCGGGCGGGC
>NZ_JBFAUM010000039.1:0-42807 GCF_040679195.1 Actinoallomurus sp. NPDC052308
CTCCGCTTTCGCGGCCGGCCGCCCCGGTCATAGACCACGCTCGACCGTCTCGGCCACCGCACCGAGGTCGTCGGCTCGAAGGGAGGCAGTCTACGGCCATCAGAAAACCTCACCCATTTGGAGATCATCGACCCGTGTCGCCGTCACCAACCTCCGTGGTCAGTACAGCTAGCGCTCGAGACGGGCGACCGGGGTCGCCCCGTCAGGTTGGCGATCTCGCCCCACGTGCGGAACAGCACCGTCCTGCCGTGGCCGCTGCACCTCGCCGCACAGATCGAGGAATACCCCTTGCCGACGATGATCACCGATTCGTCCTGGGGGACGTGATCTTGACGCGGATGGGTCAGTCGCGTCACGGGTGGGTCGCGTGTAGGTCTACCCACGAGCGGTAGAGATCGCCGATGCTCTGGTGGCCGCGGCCGGTTTCTGATCCGCCTGGTAGAAAGAGGTTCCATGCCTGCCAGCAGGTCCGATATGCGCCAGACCGCCGCGTTGCTCCTCAACCGGCACGGCGAGTACCTGCTCCATCTGCGCGATGCGCACAAGCCCATCTGCGATCCTGGGACCTGGTCTATGCCGGGTGGCGCCTGCGAAGGTGATGAGACCCTTCACGAGACGATCAGGCGTGAGCTCTTAGAGGAGACCGGCCTGGTAGTCGACGGCCTTGCCCCCTTCACGGTCGTCGAGTGCACTGTGCCCGACGGGATCACGAGGGGGCGTATCCAGGTCTACCTCGGCCACTGGGACGGTGATGCCTCAAAGCTGCCCGTCACCGAAGGCGTCATGTCCCACCATTTCGACGCCGCGACCATCGGCCGGCTGACGATGTGTTCGTGGGCGGCCGATGCCATTGCCCGACACCAGGCCGGCACCGCTAGGCGCCGGCCGTCGGCTCAGCGCACCGACACCACTCCCGTGGCCGGTGGCCGGAGCGTGCTGAACGTCATCGGCGCCCACCTGTATCTGGAGGACGCTGACGGCAGGGTCCTGCTCGGGCTGCGACACCCCGGCTCGGCCTTCGCTCCCTCAACGCATCACTTCCTTGCCGGACATTGCGAGCAGGAGTCCGCCATCGCATGCAAGCGGATCGCCGAACCACCGGCACGATAAAGCGATGCGGCGCTTGCGCGGGCACGTCGCCGAGATGGCGGCCCAGCTGACGAACCGGCAGTTCCGCGTCTTCTTCGCAGCGCAGGTCATCTCATCGGCCGGGGGAGCTGTCGCGCCCATCACCCTCGCCTTCGCGATCTTGCAGCTGGGCGGCCGGGGCACGGGCATCGCCGTTGTCTTAGGGGTTGAGTTCAGCGTCTACATAGTGCTGCTCCCGGTCGCCGGCGTCATCGCAGACCGCATGCCTGGCAAACCGCTGCTGATCGCTTCCCAGATCCTCCTCGCGTTCTTCCAGCTGGCCGAGGCCACCTTGATCCTGTCCGGCGTGGCGAGGGTGTGGTCGCTGGCCGCGGTCTCCGGCGGAGGCGCTGCCGGGGCGGCACTGTTCACCCCGGTCGGGCGGCGTCTGCTCGCCCAACTACTGCCTGGGGCGGCCCTCGCCCGTGCGAACGCGCTCACGCAGGCCACCAAGCACGGGATCGCCGCCCTCGGGCCTGTGGCCGGCGGCGTGCTCATCGTCACGATCGGCGCGGGCTGGGGCATCATGTGGGACTGCCTCACCTACATCGCCGCCGCCGTCTTGTTCACGCGCCTGCCCACCGTACGGGCAACGGGGGAGCAGAACCTGGGCCGACCGGCCGGCGTACGTCTCGCTGAGCTCAGCGACGGCATCCACGCGATCACCAGCAGAACCTGGCTGTGGACCACGACCCTCGCCGACTGCGTCACCGGCGGCGCGTTCGCCGCCGCCATGCTGATCGGCCCGCTGTACGCGCGCGAGCATCTGCACGGCGCTCTCAGTTGGGGAACAATCACCGGCACGCTCGCAGCCGCGACCTCGATCGGCAGCATCCTCGCCGCCCGATGGCCAAGCCACCGGCCCGGCATCCTCATGAGCCTCGGCACCGCGTCTACAGCGGCCGGGTTCGCCGCGATGAGCGCCGACCTGCCCCTGCCGATCACAGTGGCAGGCACCCTATTGGCCGGCATAGCCTTCGGGCCCTCCCAGGTCGCCCGGGTGACCACACTGCAACAGCACATCCCGGTCAACCAACTCGGACGAGTGGCCGCCTGTCAGGAACTCGCCACCGTACTACCCACCCCGATCGTCTACGCCGTCGCGGGCGCCGTCGCCGACACGCTCGGATCCCGAACCGTCCTTGCGGTCTGCGCCGCCCTCATCGCCGGGCCCGCGCTCCTACCGCTGACGGTCCCAAGCGTGCGCCACCTCACCACCGGGACCATGCCCGGCGGCCGAGCCACTGCCAGGCCACGCTCGCCAGAAGCGCGAAAACGTCGTTGACCTTCATGCGACGGCTCTCGGGCGGGCCGATGAAGACCGGTTCGGCGGGGCCGGGTTCAGCACCGACCATCATCCGGGCCCGACTTACTTTGGCGGCCTCGTCGCTCTGCGCCGGGACCTATACAGGTGGGACCAGGACGGCCCGACGAACCGGGCCGGGTGCGGACCCGTACGTCCGGTGGCTCGTAGAGGGCCGAACGACCCGGCCGCCTACTCGACTGATCGATCACCACCAGTCGAATGGATGGTGTCAGGGGCACTCTGTTCGCGATTGTTAGCACCACATCGGCTGTCAACGACGCTACTAAGTCGCCAGCGCCTGGCCGCCAAGCCGGAATTGTCGGTGGGTGACGTTCTCGGCCGGGAGCCTGCCGGTGGGTGGCCGCGACGCGTTCTTGTGCAGCGCGGTGTGGGCCTCGATCGGACATTCGGTCGCCGCCGTCGGCGCATCGTTCGGATCGAGCCGACGGCCGCTGGTCATCTGCGGCGATGGCGGCTTCCACATAACGGCGCAGGCCCTCTCAACGATGGACTTCGTCGAATTCGCGAACGGGCTCGGTGTCCAGTTCGCCCAAGCGGTCGACACCGCGGCGGCGTTCGACTCACCGATGCCCGATCACAGCCACAATTGCGGTGACGAACCAGCGGACGGCCGACCACGCGTCGATGCTCGTCACCATCGTCGGGCTCTACCCAAGAATCGACCTTCGACATCGAGGGCGCGGCAGCCGAGCCGAAATGGCCGAAATCGATTCCCGCGAGGTCTGCTGACCAGGCTCGCC
Organism: Actinoallomurus sp. NPDC052308; assembly: GCF_040679195.1. Lineage (NCBI taxonomy): Bacteria > Bacillati > Actinomycetota > Actinomycetes > Streptosporangiales > Thermomonosporaceae > Actinoallomurus > Actinoallomurus sp. NPDC052308. Next base: position 3,196 of record NZ_JBFAUM010000039.1, read on the forward strand.
GTTGTTGAGCTCGTCGGCTCGGACCTCGGCAGACCCCGGTGCGCGCCGGTTAGAACCTCAGTACGGCCACCGGCGGTTCCTCAACGGGCCTCGCTGAGCAGGGCCTCGACGAGCCCGCGTGCCTGGCGCGCGGGCCCGGCGGCGCCGTGTGACTGCACGGACGCGTAAACGCCTTCCATGACGAGGAAGATCTGGTCGGCGAGCACCGCAGGATCCTTGATGGCCAGTTGGGCGGTCAGCTCGCCGATCTTCTCACGTACCCACGCCTTGGTCTCGACGGCCAGCGCGTGTGCCTTCGCCGACGCGTCCGGCAACTCGGCCATCGCCATCAGGAACGGACAACCACGGCAGTGTTCCGGCTGTACCTGCTCGATGAGCGCGTCGAACAGTGACGTGATCCGATCAGCGGGCGTGCCATCGGCCGTCGCCTCGATGAACCATCGCTTGTAGAGCCCACTGGCGCGCTCGATGTACGCGGCGACGAGGTCGTCCTTCGACGCGAACAGGCGGTAGAGGGTCGTCGGCGCGACACCGGCCGTCGCGGCGATGGTGTCGACGCCGGTGCCCTTGATGCTGTGCCAGTAGAAGAGGTCGTGCGCCACCGCCAGGATGTGCTCCCTCGTCTCCTTGGCAGTGCGTCTCATGATCGCTTAGTCTACACGTTAGGGAACGATCCCTAACATTCTGGGAGTGAATATGATCGTCGTGGCTGGGGCCACCGGGAACGTCGGGCGTGAAGTGGTCCGCCTGCTGGTCGAGGCTGGTCAACCGGTACGTGCCCTGACCAGGGACCCGGCGAAGGCGACGGTGCAGGCCGGTGCCACGGCCGTGGCGGGCGACCTGACCGACCCCGCGACGCTGCGGCCCGCGATCGCCGGGGCCACCGCGTTGTTTCTGCTCAGCGGCTACTCGCCGGACATCTTCACTGAGGCTTCACGAGCCGGCGTGCGGCGCGTCGTACTGATGTCCGGCGGCTCGGCCGAGACCGGCGACCGGTCCAACGCGGTCGCCAAATACATGATCGAGACCGAGGACGCGCTGCGCGCGTCCGGCCTGGGCTGGACGATGGTGCGACCGCGGATGTTCATGACCAACGCACTGCAGTGGGCTCCCCAGGTCAAGTCTGGTGTGGTGCGGGCACCGTGGCCGGACGTGCCGTCGGCGGTGATCGACCCGGCGGACATCGCGGCCGTTGCCGCGAAGGCGCTGATGTCGGCGGACCACGAGGGCCGCGAGTACCCGGTGACCGGCCCGGAGGCGCTACGGCCGGGGGATCGGGTGCGGATCCTGGCCGAGGCACTCGGCCGCGAGATCCGATACGAGGCGCAGCCCGACGACGAGGCCCGCACGGAGATGCTCACGCAGATGCCGGAGCAGTACGTCGACGCGTTCTTCAGCTTCTACTCGGACGGAAAGCTCGACGAGGCAACGGTCTTGCCGACGGTTCTCGAAGTGACCGGCTGTCCGCCGCGGACGTTCGCGGAGTGGACCCGGGCCAACGCGGGGCGGTTCCAGTGAGAAAGGTGACCGTCGCGCTCCTGCTGCTGATACTGGTCGCCGCGCCGGCGTCGGCCTCCCCTCTTCCGGTCGGGCGGTACGCGTCGCCGAACCCCGGCTCGGTCAACGTGCTGTGGATCTCCGCGCCACGTGGTCTGATCGTGGTCGACTCGGGCCGCACACTGTCCGAGGCGCACAAGACGGTCGCCGCGATCCGTGCCGTGCACCGTCCGGTGGTCGGGATCCTGATCACGCACGCGCACCCGGACCACGTCGGCGGCCTGGGCGTGCTGCACGAGGCGTTCCCACGCGCGCCGATGTACGCGACGGCCGCGACCAGCGAGGAGATCAGGACCGACTCGAAGGGCTTCTACGCGCTGACCAGGCAGATCGACGGCGACGACTACCCGGCCGTGATGACCACGCCAGACCACGTGCTCCAGCCGAACAAGCCGATCACGATTGGCGGCCTGCGCTTGGAGACGGCCGAGTTCGGCCCAGGAGAAACGGACGCGGAGACGGCGTTCTACGAGCCGACCCACCACACGCTGTTCACCGGGGACATCGTGGCGAACCACATGACGCCGGCGCTGCTGGAGGAGCACACCTGCGGCTGGTTGTCCGACCTCGACCGGCTGCGCACGCGCTTCGCCCGGGCGTGGACGCTGTACCCGGGGCACGGCGCACCAGGCTCCCGCGACCTGATCGACAAGCAGGAGCGGTACATCCGCGACTTCCGCGCGTTCGTGGCACCAGCCGCGGCCGTGGACTCACCGGGTGGTGCGACGGTCACGCCCGAAGAGTTGGCGGAGGTCAAGGCCGAGGTGGCGGCGAAGTACCCGGACTACCCGAATGTGGCGTCTCTGCCAACCCTGATGGACGTCAACGTCACCGCGGTGGCACACGAGATCGCGACCGGTACGCCCTGCTAGTTGTGCTGACCCGTGAGGCTGGGCACGAGGCATCCGAGCAACCATCGAGCGACCACGGTCGCCGAACCATCCGAAATGGACACTGGGCGTTCCCGGTCGTTACCGAGAACGCCCAGGTCCGGGCGGGTGCGCCGCTAGGGACTCGAACCTCGCACCCGCGGATCAAGATTCCGCTGATCGCAGGAACGACTCCGGTCAGCCGATGGCGACGGTGAAGATGTGCATCGCCGCTGTGCCGGCGACCGCGCCGTCGCTGATGTCCGGCAGCGTCAGGTATCGCACCGTTTTGCCTGTCTGGAGTGGTATCGCGGCGTAGTACAGGCTCACCTGTTGGTTCTCCCGTCCGCCGGCGGTGTTGATGTACGGGACCGTGGTGACGATGTCGCCGCCGATCGCTGCGTTGGCCCACCAGTCCGCGAAGCTGATGGTGTGTGAGTCGGTGGTGCCGTCGGTGTAGGTCACGGTCGCGGTCCCGGTCGAGCTGCCGTAGTCACCGGTGCCGATCAGGCCGAGTGTGTGGCCGGAGCCGGAGATCGCGATGGTCTGCCCGCCGGCCGCTCCGCCGGCGACCACGTTGTCCGGGGTGCCAGGTTTCGCGTTCGGCCAGGTGAAGGTCAGTCCGTCATGGGTGAATGTGGCGCCTGGGGTGAGGCTGGGCGTCGCGTTCGCCAGCGCCTGGGCGGAGAGGCTGGCGCCGCCGCCGTCGATGTCGCCCGCACCGGGGTCGGCGTCATCGCTGACGGCCACGTTGTTGTACGCCGCCGGGAACGATGGGTACGGCGGATGCGGTAGCAGCGTGGTGGTCGCGTCCATGGAGGTGCTCCGCCCGTTGACGGAGGTGAATGTCGCCTGCGCCGACATGGCGAACTTGCCGGGTTGAGCCGAGACCGGCACGCCCACGCGCCAGGTCGTGCTGACCGTCTGGTCGGCCGCCACGGTGGTGAAGGTGGACGGTGAGGTGGCCTGGGAGGTCCAGCCGCTGGGCACGGTCAGCGCAAGGCTCACGTCGCGCAATGGCCGAGCACCCGCCGGGTTGGTCAGCGTGGTGGTGGCGGTGAATGCCGTCCCCGGCTGCACCTGGGTCGGTGCGCTGAGCGTGAACGGCTGCTTGACCACGACCGGGGTGGAGCCGGTCACCCCGTTCACCGTGACGCTGATGGTCGCCACGCCGGGGGCGACCAGGGCGACCTTGCCGGTGGGGCTCACCCGGGCCACCCGCGGGTTGCTGCTGCGGTACCTGACCCGAGTGTGCGCCAGGTCGACGAACGACTCGTCGTTGTTCACCGCCTCGACGATGTGGTCGGCCGGGACGTGCTGGGATGCCTGTGCCGTGTCATCGGCTATCCACGGGTTCTTGCCGGTGAGGTCGATGCTCTGGCCCGGTGCGAACACCACGTGATCGGGCTGTACGGTCACGTACCGCGTCCTCGGGGTGATGGTCCCGGTGACCTTCACCGTGCTGGTGGCGACGATGTGGTCGGCGTCGGTGCCCACCCTGAACCGGTAGGGACCGTCGTACACCACGTCGCGGTGCCGACTTTCGTCCCAGAGCGCCAGATCGCTGATGCGCACCGGAATGCTCAAGTGCTGGGTCTGGCCGGGCGCCAAGATGATCGTCTTCTGGAATCCGGCCAGTCGTTCGCGCGGGAGTTCCACGCCGGGCACGGTGAATGGCGTGGCGACGTAGAGCTGGGCGACGGTGGCACCGGCTTTCCTGCCGGTGTTGGTCACGTCCAGCCGTACGGTCACCTCCCCGTCCGCGCGGACGGTCCTGGTGTCGGTACGCACGTGCGAGTAGGCGAAGCGGGTGTAGGAAAGGCCGTAGCCGAACGGATACGTCGGTGTGCCGGTGAAGTACTGGTAGGTGCGGCCGATGCCACCGGTCTGGGACGGGGTGAGGCCGTAGTTCTTCATCCCGGGCAGTTGCGCGTCGTCGGCGTACCAGGTGAAGTCCAGGTGCCCGCTGGGGTTCTGCTTGCCGAACAGCACGTCGGCCAGCGCGGTGCCTTGGCTTTCCCCGTTGTAGGCACTGAACACGATGGCCGGGAAGTCGTTCTTGATGTTGTCGATAGTGACCGGGCCGTCTGCCTGGACGGCCAGCGCCGTGCGAGGATTGCCTACCGATTTGACCTGGTCGATCAGCGAGTCGTAGTTGCCCGGCATGGCGATCGTGGTGCGGTCCTTGCCCTCGGTGGCCAGGTTCGTGTCCGTGCCGGCGAACACCACGACCAGGTCGGCGGTTCGGATCCCCGCCAGGGTCTGCGCCGGGCATTTCGCGGGAGTGGTCGCGCTGGTGGACGTGCCGCACGCGTCGAACGTGACCGTGGCCTTCGGGTTGGCCGCCTTGATCGCGGATGTGATGCCCTGGACCGCGCTCACCTGGAGCGCCGGTTCGCCGGAGTAGTCGCCGAGGTTGACCGTGCCGGCCAGGTCACCGACGACGACCACGTTGTTGAGCGTGGCCGGATCGGCCGGTAGCAGCGGGGCACCGGTGTGGGGCACCGGGTCGTTCTTCAGAAGTACCAACGAGTTCGCCGCGACCTTCTCGGCCAGCGCCTGGTGTGCCGGGCTCTGGATCTGATCCTTAGTGATCTTCGTGTAGGCCACCTTGCTCGGTGGGTCGAACTCGCCGGTCTGCATGCGCATGGTGAACAGGTGCACCAGTGCGTCGTCGATCACGCCCTCGGACAGCACTCCGGCCTGGATTGCCTCCTTGATGTTGGCGCCGGTGTCCTCCGAGCCGGTGCAGTTAAGCTGGGTGCCCGCGCGCAACGCGTACGCCTGGCCACCGGCGGCGCCGGAGATCTGTCGGCCGGTCGCGGTGTTCGTCCACTGTGGCGTGCCGTTGGTGGTGGCCGCGGTCCAGCCCGGCGGTGCCCAGTCGTGGCTGCCCGGCGCGTAGATGTCGCCGACGGCGCCGCAGTCGGACGTGGTGTAGCCGTTGAACCCGTAGGTTCGCTGCGCCAACTCGTTCGCCGTGTAGGTGTCGGCCGGGGCCGGCGTGCCATTGATCGCGTTGTACGAGGTCATCAGGCCGGACACGTGGGCGTTCTGGATCAGATCCCGGAACTGCGTGGTGTAGTAGTCACGGATGTTGGCGTCCGTGGTGTTCGAGGAGTCTGCGTGCCGGTCGTTCTCCACGTCGTTGAGCGCGTAATGCTTGGCTGTGGCGGCGACCTTGAGGTAGGGCGTCATCGGCCGGCCGGATTGGGTCTCGCCCTGGTATCCGTCGACGAACGCACCGGCCATCCGGCCGACCAGGTACGGGTCCTCGCCGAACGCCTCGTCGGTGCGGCCCCATCGGGGGTCGCGGTCCATGTTCACGGTCGGGGCCCAGTAGGTCAGCGAACCGTAGTCGCTCGCAGAGGGGCCGATGTTGTTCTGCGCGACACCCCACAGCGACTTGTCCAACATGCCGCGGGCTTCGTCGGAGATCGCCGTGGTCTCCTGGTAGATCAGGTTCGGATCCCAGGACATGGTGCTGGCCAGGTTGGTCGGGAAGCTCGTCGCGTGCACCCCGCCGCCGACCGTGCCGTGGTCGGTGTTAGCGCCAAGCGTGTTGAGCCCGTGCTGACCCTCGCTCCAATACGTGTACTGCTGTATGCCGAGTCGGGGAATGGCCGGAGCGCTGTTCGTGTGCAGCTGCTGTACCTTCTCGTCGAGCGTCATGCGGGAGACGAGGTCGGCGGCCCGCTCGGCGAAGCTGTAGTGGGTATCGCGGTAGTTCGGGAGCACCGACGCGGTCGGCCGGGCCGCTGTGGCCCCGGACGCGGACGGGACGAGCGTGGCCGTGGTCATCGCCGCGACGAGCAGAGAGGCGGCGATGAATCGTGTGCGCCGCCGGCCGGGGGAGGCTGAGGACATCGGGATCTCCGTCGGGGTTCGGCGGCACGTCGGCTGCGGCAGTCATACGTTCGCCGGTGCCCCAGCCGGTACCGCGAAGAGGCTGTTGACGGTCTGGTCGCCGGCAGCGCGCGCGCCACCGGGCGTGGAGGTGGTGGTGGGCGCCGAGGTCGGCGGCGCGACGCTCTGGAATCGCGTGACAGAGTTCCACGCCACGTCCGAGGTCCAATCCACGAAAGCGGCTCTACGTTTCAACGCCACCCCCCGCCCGAGGAGCCGTGAGGTTTGCTCAAGGAAGCCGGGCATATGCATTGCTTATAGCCCGATCTTGCGCAAATGTTTGCGATCTCATCGATAGCAGCTGATCGGCCGTGCGGCAAGCAGCCGAATTCGAGTTCGTGTCGGGGCGGTGACGGACTATGGGCCGGGAGAGGCGTCTCGAAAGCAGGAGGAATGCTGCTCTTGCATCGATGCGTATATCGTCCCCTGCGAGGTTCGTACTGGAGTTCGTGGATCACCTTAAGTCGTGGTTCTTCCTGCTGTAATGAGGATGTTCTATCGTCGGACTGAACTCGGCCGGTGAGTTGTCTGAGCCCGGCAGCGGACGGGCGGCGGTCGGCGGCTTCCGCGATCGCGATTCCCCGGTGCGGTGGCACGCTCATGACATCGCAGCAGCTGAAAGTTTCATGGGACCGCCATGGGCGGAACGCGCGGCGGTCTTGCGCAGGATGCCGCGTCCGCAGCGGCCTCGGCGCGGCAGACCTTGCCGGGCAGCCGCGGTGACACCGGCGGCGAAAGCCCAGATGATCGCGGGTGCCATGAGCTTCGACAAGCGCCTTGCGGTCGGCCTGGCTCTCAGGCCGACCGGCTCGTGCAATGAACAGATGTAACTTTCACTGCGTATGGCCGGGTCTTCGCCGCTGCCGGGCGGCGAATCGGCAGGCTGCTCGGCTGCTCTGAGACGGTGCCGGGCGGATCTGCCGTTCCTACCCGGGCGGGCCGTTGACGCGCTGGACCGGCAGGATGAATATCTGGGGATTCGCCGGTAGCGGCGCTAACTGGTGGTTGCGCTAACAATGCCCGCCGGGCGAGGAGGTCCCATGCTGCGATGCCGGTCCCTGAAGTCCTGCCTGCTCGGCATAGTCCTGGCGATCGCGGCTGCGGTCGGTGTGAGCCTGCCCGCCGCACCCCAGGCCGCCGCCGCCTCCTTGCTCCAGATAACGAACTTCGGCACGAACCCTAGCAACCTGCTCATGCACCTTTATGTGCCGGAAAGCGGCAAGCCCAATCCGCCGATCCTGCTGGCTTTGCACGGTTGTCAGGGCACTGGGCCCTACCTGTACTCCAGCACCGATTTCGGATCACTGGCCGACAGGTATGGGTTCATCGTCATCTACCCCTCGACCAATCCCAGCGGCAGTTGCTGGGACGTCTCGTCCAACCAGGCGCTGACGCGTAACGGCGGCAGCGACCCGGTCGGGCTGATGTCGATGATCACGTACACCGAGCAGCACTACGGCGGGAACCCCAACGCCGTGTACGTCACCGGCGAGTCATCGGGCGGGATGATGACCAACGTCATGCTCGCCGACTACCCCGACGTGTTCAAGGCGGGCGCGGCGTTCATGGGCGTGCCCTACCACTGCTTCTACACCGGAACGGTCCGCGGATGGAACGGGGCCTGTGCCGGCGGCCAGGTCAGCATGAGCCCGCAGCAGTGGGGCGATCTGGTGCGCAACGACGCCTACCCCGGTTACACCGGTCCGCGGCCGAGGGTGCAGTTGTGGCACGGCACCGCCGATACCACCCTGAACTACAACAATCTTGGTGAAGAGATCAAGCAGTGGACGAACGTGCTCGGGGTGAGTCAGACCCCGTCGTCGAGTGACATCCCAGTCACCAACTGGAACCGGGCCCGCTACAACGACGGCTCCGGCACCACGCAGGTCGAGGCGTACAGTATCGCCGGCGCCGGGCACCAGCTGCCGGTCCAGGGCACACAGATGGCCGCCTACGCCATTCACTTCATGGGTCTGGACGGCAGCGGCTCGACCGGCGGCAACACGGTCACCGTTACCAATCCCGGCAACCAGACCGCCGCTTCCGCCGCCCCGATCAACGCGCTGCAGATCCACGCCACCGACTCGGCGAGCGGGCAGACGCTCACCTACAGCGGCACCGGCCTTCCGCCCGGCCTGTCGATCTCCTCCAGCGGCCTGATCACCGGCACTCCCAGCAGCGGCGGTAGCTTCTCCACCACCGTCAGGGCCACCGACACCACCGGTGCCGCCGGCTCCACGTCGTTCACCTGGACCGTCAGCGGCGCCGCCGCCGGCAGCACCGGTGCGCTGCATGCGGTGGGCGCGGGTAAATGCTTGGATGATCCGAACTCGACCACCACGCTGGGAACGCAGCAGCAGATCTACTACTGCAACGGTGGGGCGAACCAGACCTGGACGCACAACTCCTCCAAGGAGTTGACGGTCACGGTCGGCGGCAGCAGCCTGTGCCTGGACGCCAACGGCCAGGGCACCGCCAACGGCACCAAGGCGGTGATCTGGTCCTGCAACGGCCAGGCGAACCAGCAGTGGAACTTCAACTCCAACGGCACGATCACTGGCGTCCAGTCGGGCCTGTGCCTGGATGTGACCGGCGCGGGAACCGCCAACGGCACCCTGGTCGAACTCTGGTCGTGCAACGGCGGCAGCAACGAGCAGTGGAGCCTCGGATAGTCGAGGCCTGACGCAGACCTCCTGGTGGAAAGGGGCAGCAGCATGCCCGTACCGACAGGACGCACCGGTCGCCGCAAAGGAGATTCCTGCGTGGGAGGGGCACCTTTGCCGAGTGTGCGGTACGGCCCCTGCGGCCCGCCGGGACGTGTCCAGTTAACGGGCGTGCGGTGTGAAACTCTCGCGGTACCGCATGGTCGGGGAGGAATTTGCCCGCGTTCACCGGCATGCAGGAAGGAAACGCACACCGACGCGTGTACCGGAGCCTCCCCGTCGGTGACTGGGCCTCGCCGGTACCCGCTGCATAGTCGGTATGCCGATGGCCGGCGGCCCGCCGCCCGGCTTACATGCGTTTTCATCGGCGCGACGTCGAAGCCGCCGCGCTGCTGACCACCCGCGCGGCGCCGAGCGGGGGCCATCGCGGGGGTCGGTGCGGGAGGCGTTGCGGCCCCGATGAAAACCGCGGTGAAAGAACGCCGACGCCCGGGGGCGGTCGCTGGACGCGGTTCGGCCGACTCACCAGGGCGAATAGATGGTGCGCGACTTTCCGTCTCCTTCTGTATGGAAGGGCCTTGGAAGCGGCATTGACCTGGTTCGACCCCCGGTCGTAGCCTCCGGTCGAATCGATTCGACACATCAGCGACACCGCCGAAGAGATGCGGCGACCGGGAGCGCGGCCGTCCCATCTCCCACAGTGCGCGAGCGCTGAAGGGCGAAGGGATGAGCCGATGGTAGGCACCGCGTCGCCGAATGTACTGCTGAGGGGTGAGTGATGCGCAGAGCCTTCCTGCTGTGGGCCGGCCTTCTCGCAGTGATGGTCCTGGCGGCCGCCGGCGCCTTCGTCGGTGTCGGCACCGCCTACGCCGAGTCGAACGGCGGCGTGCGGGTCATGCCGCTCGGCGACTCGATCACCAATGGCGAGACGGTGCCTGGCGGGTACCGGATCGGTCTGTGGCAGCGGTTCGTCAACGCCGGTTATCGGGTCGACTTCGTCGGCTCGCTGTCCAACGGGCCGGCGAGCCTGGGTGACCACGACCACGAGGGACACTCGGGCTGGCGCATCGACCAGATCGACGCGAACATCGCCGGCTGGCTGCACACCTACACGCCGCACACCGTCCTGCTGCACATCGGCACCAACGACGTCCTCCAGAACCACGACCTGGCGAACGCCCCCGTCCGGCTGTCGGCGCTGATCGACCACATCACCGCCGCAGTGCCCACCGCCGAGGTCTTCGTCGCCACGATCATTCCCGTCGGTAACTCCAGCCAGGAGGCGAATGTCCGTACGTTCAACGCCGCGATCCCCGGCATCGTCCAGAGCAAGGCCGGCGCGGGCGAGCACGTGCATCTGGTGGACATGCACGCCGCGCTGACCAGCGCGGACCTGGTCGACGGCGTCCACCCCAACGCCGCCGGATACGACAAGATGGCCGCCGCCTGGTACACCGCCCTGAAGTCGGTCCCAGGCAGCATCGGCGACGCGGGAGGCGGGGGCACCACCTCCGGACCGATTCACGCCGTCGGGGCGGGCAGGTGCCTGGACGTTCCAAACGCCTCGCAGACCAACGGGACGCGGGCGCAGATCTGGGACTGCAACGGCGGTTCCGGCCAGACCTGGACCTCCTCGGGCGGCCGGCTCACCGTCTACGACGGCGCCAAGTGCCTGGACGCCTACGACAACCAGACAACGGCCGGCACCAAGGTCGAGATCTGGGACTGCAACGGCGGGGCCAACCAGCAATGGCAGATCAACACCGACGGCACCATCACCGGCGTCCAGTCCGGACTGTGCCTGGACGTGACCGGCGCCTCCACCGCCAACGGCGCACCGGTCGAGCTATGGCCCTGCAACGGCGGAAGCAACCAGAAGTGGAGCCAGACCTAGGCGCACCCGCTAGGGACGCCGGGCGACCTGCTGGTGCGCGGTTCGCCGTCGATCGCCGACCGGTCGGCATCGCCGGTCGACGTCCCCCGGATGAAGAAGGAAGACCGGATGAAACCCAAGATCCTCCTCGTACCTGTCGTGGTCGCGGCATTCGTCGTCCTGGCGATGGGCGGAGTGGCGCTGGGAAGCGGCCTCGGCCGAACGCCGTCGTCCACGGCTCTCCACCCTGCGGCGGCGACCGCCGGATGCGGCAAGGCCCCGACACTGGCAAGCGGTACGCATTCGATTCAGAGCAGCGGTCAGAACCGGAGCTACATCCTGCGGGTGCCCGCAGGCTACGACAACAACCACCCCTACCGGCTGATCTTCGGGTTCCACTGGGTGGGCGGCACCGCGAACGATGTCGACTCGGGCGGTACCGACGGCTACAACTGGTCGTACTACGGGCTCAGGCGGCTCGCGGACAACGCGAACAACAGCACGATCTTCGTCGCGCCCCAGGGCATCAACAACGGCTGGGCCAACTCCGGCGGTCAGGACGTGACCTTCGTCGACGACATGCTCCGGCAGCTCGAGGCGGGCCTGTGCGTCGACACGGCGCAGATCTTCTCCACCGGTTTCAGCTACGGCGGCGCGATGACGTACGCGCTCGCCTGCGCCCGGCCGACAGTCTTCCGCGCGGTCGCGGTCTATTCCGGCGCGAATCTCAGCGGGTGCAGCGGCGGAACGCAGCCCGTCGCCTACATCGGGCTGCACGGCATTAGGGACAACGTACTGAACATCTCTTCCGGGCGGGCGCTGCGTGACACGTTCGTCCGGAACAACGGCTGCACCCCGCAGAACCCGCCCGAGCCGGCGTACGGGAGCCTGACGCACATCGTCACCACCTACTCCGGGTGCCGGTCGGGGTATCCGGTCGTATGGGCCGCGTTCGACGGAGCAGGTCACGACCCCGGGCCGATCGACGGGTGCACCTGCGACGGCTGGCGGACCTGGACCTCCGGAGTGGTCTGGAGCTTCTTCACCCAGTTCCAGGGCGGCGAACCGCCGACCCCCACCCCGACCCCGACGCCGACCCCGGGGACTTCGACACTGGTAAACGTCGGCGCCGGCCGGTGCCTGGACGTGCCGAACCTCTCCCAGGCCAACGGCACCCAGGTGGAGTTGTGGGACTGCAACGGCGGCGCCAACCAGAAGTGGACCCTCACATCCTCCAAGCAACTGCAGGTGTACGGCGGTAAGTGCCTGGGCGCCGAGGGGGCCGGTACCTCCCCTGGCACGAGGGCGGTCATCTGGGACTGCAACGGCCAGCCTGACCAGCAGTGGAACGTGAACGCCGACGGCACCGTCACCGGCGGGCAGTCCGGTTTGTGCCTCGACGCCAACGGCGCCGGGACCGCCAACGGCACACAGATCATCCTGTGGACCTGCAACGGCCAGAGCAACCAGAAGTGGACCCAGAACTGATCCCGTGACCCGAGTCACGCCTCCTACGGAAAGGACGATCATGCGCGATCCACCCTCGGCGTGGCAGCCGTTGGAGAGCGGCCGTCGCCACGACGGCCGTCGCCTGCGCGGCCGTCACCGCCGGTCTGGTCACCGGCAGCGCCCGGGCCGGCACGCTGTCCGGCACCCTCTATCGCGACCCGAGCACGCAGGTCGTCCGCTGGGTCGCGGCCAACCCCAACGACGCGCGCACCCCTGTCATCCGTGACAAGATCGCCAGCCAGCCGCAAGCCCACTGGCTGTCGGCGTTCAATCCCGGCACGGTCACCTCCGAGGTCTCCCTCCGTCACCTCGGTCATAACATCCCCGCGAATCGATTCGCGAACCGGTTCGACATGGTTGATCACGTCAGCCCGACCCGCCGTCCCGCCCTCTACGCCGCTGCCGCCTCGTCGGCTGCCCCGGCCGAGAAGGGCGGCCGTCAACCTCCTCGATCGCGTCAGACCCGCGTCGCCCCAGAGCGGAGTTAGTTCAATGAGTACGAGAGCAAGACTCGGCCGCCTCGTGACCGCGGCCGGAGCGGTGCTGGCGCTGATCATGGCCCCGTCGGCGCCCGCCCAGGCCGCCACCGAGTCGATGAGCGTGAACCTGGCGGCCACGACCGGGCCGTCGACCGGTGTCGGCGAAGGCTTCCTGTACGGCATCAACCAGGACGGCACGCAGCCACCGGACCAGTACCTGCAGCCGCTTCGCCCCAACGCCTACCGGGCCGGCGGGCACGTGAACCGGGCCTGGATCGGGGACGGTTACAAGTACGGCTCCCAGACGCAGACGGACGTCAACACGGTGATCGCGCAGGCCCGGCGCCTCGCCCCGTACAACACCGAGTTCCAGGTACTGGTCACCGACCTGTACGGCCTGGACGGCGGGCAGCCGTCCAACACGGTCTATCCGTGCGATAACGGGGACTGTTCCAACTGGGTGAGCTTCATCGACGCGACGGTGGGCGCGCTGCAGGCGTCCGGGCTGAGGTTCGCCTACGACATCGACAACGAACCGGACATCTCCGTCTTCTGGACTCGGGGCGTGAACAGCCCTCAGTACTTCCAGATGTGGGACACGGCCTACCGGGAGATCCGGCGCATCGCCCCGGGTGCGAAGATCGTGGGGCCGTCGTTCGCCTTCACCCCGCTGGGAAACCGGAGCGAGTGGCAGACGTGGCTGGCGCACGTCAAGTCCGCCGGGACGGTGCCGGATGAGATCACCAACCACGACGAGGGCGACGTCGACGACCCGGTGGCCGTGTCGCAGGCCCTGGGCAGTGCCCTGGACTCCGCCGGCATCTCTCGCCGGCCGCTGTCGGCGAACGAGTACCAGCCGGCGGACCGGCAGACCGCCGGTGTGACGGCCTGGTACCTCGCGCGCTTCGCCCAGTCCGGCTACACCAATGCGATGCGCGGCAACTGGGTCTGCTGCCTGATCCCCAACCTGACCGGGATCGTGGCCGCGAACGGCGGCAGCTTCGCCGCCACCGGCAACTGGTGGGCGTTCCGCACCTACGCCGACCTCACCGGAAACCTGATGTCCACCTCCGGGCAGGTCGGCAGCACGGCGATCTCCGCCGCCGAGGACAGCGCGAACAAGCGGGCCGTCGCCATCATCGGGGACTCGAACGGCTACACCGGCAGCGCATCGGTGACCTTCAGCGGACTGCCGTCGGTGCCCTGGCTGGCGAACAACGGCAGCGTCCACGTCACCGTCTACCGGATCCCGGACCAGTCTCCGCTGAACGCGCGGCAGGTGGTCCTCGATCAGGACATGAGCGCCGCCGGTGGCTCCATCGCGGTACCCGTCACGTTCCAGGCCTCGCACGACGCGTTCGGCATCTACCTGACGCCGGGCTCGGGCGGCGGTAACGGTGGTTCCTTGCCGGGCGGTTATCACCAGTTGGTAGTTGGTAGCGACGGGTTGTGCCTGGATGTGTACGGCGACTCCAGCGCTTCGGGTGCGGCGATCGACCAGTGGTCCTGTAACGGGCAGAGCAACCAGCAGTTCCAGTTCGTGCCGGGGTCGAATGGCTTTGGCGAGTTGCAGGCGCAGCACTCGGGTCTGGTGGTCGCGGTGGCGGGCGGTTCGACGGCGCAGGGGAGTCCGGACATCGTGCAGCAGGCCCCCAATGGGGCGGCGAGTTCGATGTGGAAGCCGGTCGCGCAGTCCGATGGTTCGTGGTCGTTCCAGAACGGCAGCAGCGGGTTGTGCCTGGACGTCTATGGGGCCGGCGGCAATCAGGGTCAGCAGCTGGATCAGTGGCCGTGCAAGAACGCGGCGGGGACCAACCAGGACTTCACCCCCCGCTGACCACCCGGACGACCCGGCCTGACCGGCCGTCTCGCGATCGATCGGGCCGCCTCCGACGACGGCGGGCGGGCGCAGACCGCGCGCGTCGCGCCCGCCCGCCGGAGTACGACTCCGCGCAGCGAGCGGAGGGAGATCCTCATTCGGAATGGAGGTCGAGTGTGACCGTGAGTCAAAGCACGTTCGGACACGGGGGTGCCCGGATCAGCGGCCGCGCCGCCGTGGTGGCCATCGCGGTGGTGGCGAAACGAGCCGGACGCCGAGGCGGCCGGGCCTCCCGCCCGGCCGGCCGGCGAGGGACCGTTGACCGACGGCCGCAGGCCGCCGGGGGCGGCCGTCCGGTCTGCGCCGGACGCGGCCGCTACGGCGCGACGCGGGCAGCCGTCCCCGTGCTGGCGCGCAGGACGACCGGCGGCATGAGCAACCGGTGGCGTGCCGGCGCGTCGGCGTCGGCGATGCGCTCCAGCAGCAGGTCGATGGCGATCCGCCCCATATCGCGGGCGGGCACATCGGCGGCGGTCAGTGCCGGGGTCACCGCTTCGGCCCACCGGGCGCCGGCGATGCCGGTGACGGACATGTCGCGGGGGATCGTGCGGCCGGCGGCGGCCAGCCCCCGGTACAGCCCGCCCAGGGACGCCTCGTTGATGGTGACGATCCCGGTGGTCTCGGGGTGGTCGGTCAGGATCTGTTCCGCGCATCGCTCGCCGCCCATGGCGTCGTCGTCGCACGGGTAGGCGGCACCATTGAGCCCGAGTTCGCGAACGGCGATCTCGAAGCCCTCCTGCCCGTGGTGGGCCGACTCGTACCCCGACCGCAGCAGCGCCTCAGACCGGTTGACGAACGCCAGATGCCGGTGGCCCAGGTCTGAGAGGTGCTGCACGCACCGGCGTACGAGGGTCCGGTGGTCCAGGTCGACCCAGGCGGTTCCGTCGGGACGGCCGGTGCGGCCGATCGTGACGAACGGGAAGCCGATCGCGCGCATCCGCTCGACGCGAGCGTCGTGCAGCCGGATCTCCATGAGGATGGCGCCGTCGACGCGCCGCTCACCGACCAGGCGCTGGAAGGAACGCTCCTCGCCCGCGTCCGCCACGGATAGCAGCACGTCGTAGTCGCGGGCGGCGGCGGCCTCGGTGACCCCACCGATGAAGTCGAGCTGCATGTCGGTGTAGTGGCTGCCGGCGGGCGGGAACACCAGGCCGAGGGTCTTGGTCTCGCCGCGGGCCAGTGCGCGGGCGAAGGCGTTCGGCCGGTAGCCCATTTCGTCGATTACCTGTTGGATGCGCCGGCGGGTGCTTTCCGCGACCGGCCGCTTGCCCGATAGGGCGTAGGAGACGGTGCTGCGCGACACCTTGGCGCGGCGTGCCACCTCACCGATGTTCACCGACGAAGCTTCGAGCCGACTCAAACAGGCCTCCGGAGCAGAGTTCGTGGACGGCCGACCGAGCGCGCTATAGCGAACCGGTTCGGGGACGGCGACCAGTCTATGCGCGGCCGCGACGTCCGCCCAAGGGATGGCGGCGCCGACGGTACGGCCGCCGCCCGGGCAGGTGGGAGCGCCGGGGCCGGCCAGATAGGCGTCTCACCGATCCGCCGTACGGTGCGGTGACTCTGAGAGGCCGCCGTCGTAGGGCGTCGATCCGGCCGCCGGTCGCCGTGTCCCACGACTGAGGGCCGCGGCCCATTGACCCCGCCGGGGGAGAGGCTTATGTTCGGTCGAACCGATGCGAACCGGTTCGACCCGACGCGATCCGAGATGGGCGATCTCCCGGCGGAGACGCGCCCTGGCGGGCCGTTCGCGCGGCGCACCCATGGAGGACCGGCGTGGGCACCGTCCGGTCCGGCAGGCACCGAACGCCATCGCGTGAGAGGAGAGATCCCGTGAGGACTTCACCGTTGCGGCGACGCATCGCCGGTCTCGGGCTGGTCGCCGTCGCGCTGTCCGGCGGCGTCGCCGGCTGCGCGTCGTCGAACGACGACGCGGGGGGCGGGACCGGCGGCGGCACGTACACGATCTGGGACCCCTATCCCCAGTTCGACAACGGGTCGGCATGGGTCCACCTGCTCGACAAGTGCGGCAGCGACGCCGGGGTGACCATCAAGCGAACCGGCTTCGACACGACCGACCTGACCAACAAGGCGCTGCTCGCGGCGCAGCAGGGCAACGCCCCCGATGTCCTGGTCGTCGACAACCCGGTCGTCTCCACTTTCGCCGAGGCCAGCGTGCTCGTGCCCGACGACGAGGCGAAGATCGATACGTCGGCGATCGCGGCGAACCTGCTCGGCGCGGGGCAGATCGGCGGAAAGACGTACGGCATCCCGATCGGCGCGAACACCCTCGCCCTCTACTACAACAAGGCGGTGCTGAAGAGCGCCGGCGTCGACGCCGCGTCGGTGAAGGACTGGGCCTCGCTGACCGCCGCGCTGGCCAAGGTCACCGCGGCCGGCAAGAAGGGCATCACCTTCTCGGCCATCGGCACCGAGGAGGGCAGCTTCCAGTTCCTGCCGTGGTTCTGGGGCGCGGGCGCGCAGCCGATGCGGCTGGACTCCCCGGCCGGCGTGTCGGCGCTGTCACTGTGGGCCGGCTGGCTGAAGAAGGGGTACGCGCCGAACTCAGTGATCAACAACACCCAGACGACGAGTTGGCAGGAGTTCGCGACCGGACAGTACGCGTTCGGCGAGAACGGCACCTGGCAACTCGCGAACGCCAAGAAGGCCGGGTTCGACTACGGCATCATCCCCATCCCGGCCGTGCACGGCGGCACCGCACCCGCGCCGACGGGCGGCGAATTCGTCACGGTGCCCGTACAGAAGAAGACGAGCCGCTATGCCACCTCCGAACGGCTCGTGGCCTGCCTGACCAGCACCGACAATCTCTATACGACCGACACGACCCTGTCCTACATCGCGCCGACCGCCGCGGTCCAGGCGAAGCAGGTGGCCGCGGCCCCCGACCTGAAGGTTTGGGTGGACGCCGTGCACGCGGCGAAGGCGCGCACCGGCGACGGCCTCGGCACCAAGTACCCCAAGATCTCTCAGCCTCTCTGGACGGCCGTGCAGGCGGCGCTCAGCGGGTCGAAGTCGCCGCAGGCGGCGCTGTCGGCCGCGCAGTCCACGGCGGCCACCGCGACCCGGTGAGCGAGCCGATCGTGACGAGCGACGGCGGAATGAACGACCTGATCCGGGCGCCGGGACAGGGATCGGGACGGCGGCTCGCGGACGGACGTGACGAAACGGCGTCGGCCGCGGCCGGCCGGATCCGCCCGCGGGCCCGCTCTACGCGGGCGCGTTCGGGCCAGTGGGCGGCCTGGGCGTTCCTCGCCCCCATCACCGCCTACCTCCTGCTCTTCTACGCCTACCCCCTCTACCGCAACCTCGATCTGAGCCTGCGGAACTACACGGTGCGGTCGTTCGTGCAGGGCGGCGCCCCCTTCACCGGCGCGAAGAACTACGCCACCGTCGTCCAGGACCCCGCCTTCGTGCCCGCGCTGGTGCACACCGTGGCGTTCACGCTCGTGTCACTTGCGTTCCAGTTCACGATCGGCATGGCGCTGGCCGTGTTCTTCAGCCGGCACTTCCGGCTGTCGGTGACGCTGCGCGCGCTGTTCCTCGTGCCGTGGCTGCTGCCGCTGATCGTGTCGGCGTCGACGTGGTCGTGGATGCTGAACAGCGACTCCGGCGTCGTCAACGCCGTGCTGCACCGGCTCGGCGTCGGCCCGATCGACTGGCTCACGTCGCCACAGTGGTCGCTGACCTCGGTGACCATCGCCAACATCTGGATCGGCATCCCGTTCAACCTGGTCGTGCTCTACAGCGGCCTGCAGACGATTCCGGCGTCGCTGTACGAGGCCGCCGCGCTGGACGGTGCGAACGGCTGGCAGCGTTTCTGGCGGGTGACCTTCCCGCTGCTCCGGCCGGTCTCCGCCATCACCCTGCTCCTCGGCCTCGTCTACACGCTGAAGGTGTTCGACGTGATCTGGATCATGACCAGGGGCGGCCCGGCCGACTCATCCACCACGTTCGCCACCTGGTCGTACCGGCTCGGCTTCGGCAACCTGCTGCCCTCCTTCGGGCGCGGCGCGGCCGTCGGCAACCTGCTGATCGTGATCGCCCTCATCTTCGGTCTGGTCTACCTCCGGCTGCAGCGAAGGCAGCAGCAGGCATGACCGGCAGGACGACTTGGTGGAAGACGGGCATCGGCCTTGTACTGACCGGTCTGATGCTCTTTCCCGTCTACTGGATGATCAACGTGTCGCTCACCCGGGACCGGGACATGCGCAAGAGCCCGCCCGACTGGTTCCCGATCCACGGCACCGTGGCGGGATACCGGGCCGTCGTCGACCAGCAGCTGCCCTACCTGGGTACGAGCCTGCTCATCGGTCTCGGCACGGTAGCGCTGACCGTGCTGGTGTCGGCGCCGGCCGGGTACTCGATGGCCAAGCTGCGCCCGCGCGGCGCGGGCGTGCTGAGCTTCATGCTGCTGATCGCGCAGATGATCCCGGGGATCATCATGGCGATGGGCTTCTACGCCGTCTACCTGTCGCTCGGCGTGCTCGACAATCCGGTCGGCCTCGTCGTGGCCGACTCCACCATCGCCGTGCCGTTCGGCGTACTGATCTTCACGGCGTTCATGTCCGGCATCCCCGACGAGCTTCTCCAGGCCGCCACGATCGACGGGGCCGGCCGGTTCCGGACGTTCTGGTCGATCGTCCTGCCGGTCAGCCGGAACGCGATCGTCACGGTCTCGCTCTTCTCGTTCCTCTGGGCGTGGTCGGACTTCGTCTTCGCCAGTTCGCTCGACGGCGGGGGCGACCGCCGGCCGATCACCCTCGGCATCTATCACTACATCGGCAACAACAACCAGCAGTGGAACGCCATCATGGCGACCGCCGTCGTGGCCTCGATCCCCGCCACCGTGCTCCTGATCATCGCCCAGCGCTACGTCGCCGCCGGCGTCACGGCCGGAGCGGTGAAGGACTGATGGCGCGCCGCCAGAGGACGATGGCACGCCCCAGAGAGATGAGAGAGCCCATTCATGACGGTCCTGGCCTTCTCCGTCCAGGAAATCCCCTTCAGCTACCACGGCTCGTGGTTCGGCGTCTCCCCGGTCGTCGCGCAGCACGTGTACGCGAACGACCTGCACCTCGTCTCGCACCAGACCGGAATGCACCCGGTACTCCGGTTCGTCCCCACGGTCGGCGGAGCTCGCGTCGAGGCGGCGGTCGAGGCGACGCCGGGCCGGCTGTCCTGGGTACGCGACGGCGGCGGCCGGGTCGACCTTGCCTACGAGCGGGCCGACGTGATCCGGCTGCGCGGGCGGGGACTCGGCCTGCGCGTCACCGCGGCCGAACCCGAACTGACGCCCTTCAGCGGCACCTACTTCTACCGCGACCCGGTGGACGGCGCGCACGTGTTCACCTCGTACGAGACCGGGCGGCGCTATCGGGTGACCGTGCTGACCGGACACCCGCCCGAGCCGGTGGGTGTCCAGGCGCTGGGACGGGCCGAGCGCGGGCTCCACCTGGCCGGCGACCGCGGTCCCTGGGAGATCGCCATCGAGGAGGTCGACAGCGCCCGTGCGCCGTACGCACCGTCCGCCACGTTCGACCAGGTCACGGCGTCGGCGGAGGCGGAGTTCGGTGCATTCGCCGACGCGGTCGCGCCGTGGCGCAGCCCCCGCACGCCGGCCGCGGAACTCGCCGCGTACGTGCTGTGGTCCGCCACGGTACGCCCCGCCGGTTTCCTGAAACGCCCGGCCGTGCTCATGTCGAAACACTGGATGGACAAGGTCTGGAGCTGGGACCACTGCTTCAACGCGCTCGCGCTGGCCGCAGGCGCCCCCGAGCTGGCGCTGGACCAGTTCCGCCTCGTCTTCGATCACCAGGACGACGCGGGCGGCCTGCCCGACTCGGTGACCCACTCAGAGGTCCTCTACAACTTCGTCAAACCCCCCATCCACGGCTGGGCCCTTCGCCGCCTCAGGGAACGCCTTCCGCAGGACGTCGACCGAGCCGTCCTGCCGGTCGTGTACCGGCAGCTCGAGGCGTGGACGAACTTCTGGCTCACCGCCCGGCGCGCCCCCGGCGACGTGCTCCCGCACTACCAGCACGGCAACGACAGCGGCTGGGACAACGCGACGACCTTCGACCCCGACCACGTCATCCAGACCGCGGACCTGGCGGCGTTCCTCGTCCTGCAGATGCGCGAGCTGTCCGCCCTCGCCCGAGAGCTCGGAAACGGGGCGGACGCCGCCGCCTGGCACCGGGCCGCGGACCGGATGTGCGACGGGATGCTACGGCAGCTCTGGACGGGGGACCGGTTCGTCGCCCGGGCGCCCGGGTCGCGGCGCACGTGGACCAGTTCCAGCCTGCTCGACCTCATGGCGATCGTACTGGGCGAGGCGCTGCCCGCCGGTCCGCGCGCCGCGCTCGCCAAGCGGATCGAGGCCCACCTCACTCCGTACGGTCTCGCCTCCGAGCTGACCTCTTCCGACCACTACCGGCCCGACGGCTACTGGCGCGGTCCCATCTGGGCGCCGTCCACCGTGCTCATCGAGGACGGCCTGCGCCGCAGCGGGTTCACCGACCTCTCCGACGACGTCAGCGCCCGCTTCCGCGCCCTGTGCGAGAGGTCCGGCTTCGCGGAGAACTTCGACGCCATGACCGGCGACGGGCTTCGCGACCGCGCCTACACCTGGACCGCGAGCGCCTACCTGATCCTGGCCGAGGCGTACGAGCGGCGCCGCGGCGCGGCGCCGCGCTGACCTCGGTCCGCCCACCGGTCGTTCCACCTCCGGCGTGCTCGCCGTGCCGCCCCGCCATCCGCCGATCGGCGGATGGCGGGGCGGCAGGAGGGCGCCGGCCGGACGCGCGTGATCAGGAGTTACACCGAAAACCGGGCTCTGCCGTCCGGCCGGTCCGTACCACGGGATGGTGTCCTGGACTACTGCAGGTCGATCCACCCTTCCGCTACGCCGGAACTGAGGGATGCCGAGTTGGATGCGCTGGTCGAAGAGGCCATGGTCGACGCCTATGACGAGTACGAACACTTCACAGGGTTCGAAGTTATGGTCACCGGCCATCTGGAACTGCCCTTCTCGCAAGAGAGCCCCTGGGTAAGCGGTGGTCACTGACTGTGACATCTGCGGGAACTCTTCCTTCCCGTGAGTGTCGACCCGGGGGTGACCGTGCGGCGGGGCCAGGTCTGAACCCTGCGCGTCACCGCCGTCCCCGCCGTGTACCGCCAGCTCCTCGCCCGCTGCCAGCCGCTCGACGGTGGCCAACGCGCCCCGGTCGTCCCGGCCCAGCGCAAAGCCCGCCGCGGGTATGAGAACCGGGTCGGCGCTCTCGCGCCGATCGGAGCATGATCGTTCTCACCGATAACGGCTGTACCGATGTTCCCCGAGGTCGGGGTCTTCCGCCGACGACCACGGCCATATCCACCTGGCCCATTGCAAATCCGTGACGAAGCATTTACGGTTTGTAGTCGTGACTGAGCTTCGAGATCTCAAGTACCGCCAGTGGTTCAGGGGTGCCGATGTCGATGGCGACGGGGCCATCACCCGGCAGGACGTGCTGCTGATGGCCGAGCGTTATATCGCTGCTCGTGGCGACGCGGCACAGTCCGCGACCGCCCATCGGCTTACCGCGGAACTGGACGCGTTCTGGACGCACGTGATCATGCCGATGGATCAGGACGGTGACGGGAAGGTCGACCTGCGGGAGATGATTGAAGGGTTCCGACGGGCGCTGACCGACTCCGATTTGTACCCGCAGCAGATCCAGCGGGTGGCCGACTGCTACTTCGACCTCGTCGATCTCGACGGGAACGACCGGATCGACCAGTCGGAGTTCGAGCAGATCTTCGGCCTGGCCGCCAACCTCCCCTTCGAGGACTGCGCCGCCGTCTTCGCTACCTTGGACCTGGACGGCTCAGGCGCGCTGGACCGCTCCGAGTTCCACCAGGCACTCGCGGAGTTCTTCTACGGCAACGACCCCGACGCCCCCGCCAACCACTTGTTCGGCAGGGTCACCGACTGACGACCCCCTTGCCCGGCCGAGATGTTCCATCCGGGAGGCTGCGGCCAGCGGTGACAATCCCGCGCGGGGGAAACTTGAGCGGGTGAGGGCCTTTCGGGTTCGGTGTGGATCGCGACGTCCCACCGGACCCGCTGGGCTCCTGCCCCACCGCAATGCACCCCTGACCGAGACCGGTCGTCCGCCTCTGGCGCGTTGCGTAGAAAATGACGGCAGGTCACTACCGTGCCTCATCTGGGTGAGGAGCGTAACCCGGGGCCCGCGCATCATCAGCGCGTCCGCCATTGGGTGCCGCTACTCCCCGCCGAAGGAAGCTTCTTGTCTCAATGCTCGAGGCTTGGCGGTGAAAAGGCGAGCACATCGGGAAGGGGATCGCCGTAGACCTCGACGTCGACCAGCGCGCTGTTAGCACTCGGTCCCTGCGACAGGCGCGAGCACGGCCGATCCGCCGTGAGAACGTTCGGATTGCCGTGGCGGTCCAATGTTCCGCTCAGGCCTGGCTGGACCGGATCCCACCACGCTCCCGTGGACAGTTGTACGACGCCTGGCATGACGTCGTCCGATAGGACTGCGCCCGCGAGACAGCTACCTCGGTCGTTGTAGACGCGCACGATCATGCCGCTCTCGATGCCGCGCGACGCAGCGTCCAACGGATTGATCGTCACGGGCTCACGGCCACGGATCTTTGAACTGAGGCTGCGGCCACCGTTGTCGTATTGACTGTGCAGGCGTGAGGCGGGCTGGTTCGAGATCAGGTGCAGCGGGAATCGGTCTGAGTGATCGGCGCCAAGCCACTCCACTGGTTCGAACCACATTGGATGCCCGGCGCAGTCGTCGTAGCCGAACGAGTCGATCTTCTCGGAGAAGATCTCGATTCGGCCGGACGGCGTCAGCAGGGGGAAACGCTGCGGATCTGAGCGGAGGGCCTCGAAACTGCCGGGGAACGGTCCGGTCAACGCCGGCAGCTCGACGATGGAGCTTCGCCAGAAGTCGTCGAAGCTCGGCAACGCGGCATCGCCGCCGAGCTCGGTTCTGGTCTGCTCGTAAAGGTGTCGGACCCATTCGATCTCGGAACGTGACTCCGTGAACTCCTGCTCGTATCCGAGCCGGGAGGCCAAGGCGGTGAAGATTTGGTGATCGGTGCGCGACTGGCCCGCCGGCTCGCGAACTTTCGGCATCGCGACGAGGCGGGGGTCCGCGAATCCGGCGGCGAAGTCGTCGCGCTCCAAACTGGTGGCAACGGGCAGGACGATGTCCGCGAACTTTGCTGTGGTGTTCCACCAGGCTTCGTGAACCACCACCGTGTCAGGGATCTGCCAGGCGCGGGTCAACCGATGGAGATCTTGGTGGTGGTGGAACGGGTTCCCTCCGCACCAGTAGATCAGGTGAAGCTCGGGCAGCGTGAGGCGCTGGCCGTCGTAGTCGATGATCTCACCCGGATGCAGCAGGGTATCGGCGATCCTCGCAACAGGGATGAAATCCGGAACGGGGTTGGAAAGCTCGGGTATCTTCGCCACGAAGGGGCGGCCTCTGGCAACGCCTGTCGCGTCCATCGTCGCGTAACCTGCGCCCCAGCCGCAGCCAGGCCGACCCATCGAGCCCGCCATGGCGGCCAGCACGACAGACATCCAGATCGGTTGTTCGCCGTGGTCTGCCCGTTGCACCGCATAGTTGACCATGATGAGAGAACGTTGGGTGCTGAGGCGGCGAGCGAGGTCGATGATCGCGTCGCGACTGATGCCCGTGATCTCCGCTGCCCACGCAGCGTCCTTCCGGATGCCATCGAGCTCGCCGACCAGGTAGGAGGCGAAGCGATCGAAACCGACGCAGCATCGGCGAAGGAAGTCCTCATCGTGCCACCCGTTGACCAGCATCGTGTGTGCGATGCCGAGCATCGCGGCGGTGTCGGTGTGGGGGATGACGGGCAGCCACTCGGCGTTGAGGGAACCGGCGACGTCGCTGCGGATAGGGCTGATGTTCACGAACCGCACCCCAGCCTCACGGCACTGGCGCTGTAGGTTCTGCGTCTGGTGCCTGGCGAGCCCACCAGGGTTGATTTGGCTGTTCTTGAGGGCCAGCCCTCCAAACGCCACCACAAGCTCACAGCTTTCGGCTATCTCGTCCCACATCGGCATCCGGGACTGGTAGCTCCACGGATGGCCGCCGATCACATGGGGGAGGATGACCTCCAAAGCTGCGGTGCTGTAGGTATTGCGAGCGTCGGTGTATCCCCCGCCTAACGCCAGGAACCGGTGGAGTTGCCCCTGCGCCTGGTGGAACATGCCCGCACTCGCCCAGCCGTAGGATCCGCCGAACACCGCGCTGTTCCCGTGCTGTGAACGAACTCGACGGAGTTCATCGCTCACCAGTGTGATCGCATCGTCCCAGCTCACCTCCACGAAGGCGTCCGTGCCTCTGGCCGTGTCGTGGGCGCGCGGCTCGCCGTTCAGCCAGCCCTTGCGCACCGCGGGGCGCAACACGCGAGCGCTATCGTCGGCGGCTGCCACCATTCCGGGGCCGATAGGCGATGGACTGGGGTCATCGCGCCTCGGCTCGATTCGCACCAACTGGCCGGAATCGACTACGGCGATGAAACTACCCCAGTGCGTCGCAACCGACATGCGTCGTTCCACCATGCATCAACTCCGCTGGTAGCAGTCCCCGCCGTGCCAACCGGGGTCGTCTGTGATGGCCTTGATCTGGTTGTAGCCCTGCGCGATCATCTCCGCCGTCGTGTACGCGCCGCAGCCGATGGCCAGGAGAGACACGACGGGGTCAGGATGGGTGATGGCCCACTCCAGTGCACGGCACCCGCCCATCGAACAGCCGATCACAGCGGCCCAATGGTGGATGCCCAGCACGTCGGCCAGCAGCACGTCCGCGGCGACGGTATCCCGGAAGGACAGGCGGGGAAACCGACTGCCCCAGGGGGCGCAGTCCGGGCCTGTCGAACCCTGGCAGCCGCCCAGGATGTCGGCCGCCACTGAAGTACCGCAAGGTGTCGATCGCCCGGCCGGGCCCGACCACATCGTCCCGCAGCCCGGAGTCGGATGGGTCGCGTCGGCTTCGCCGGCGACGTGGCTGTCGGCGCTGAAGGGATGCCCGAGCCAGATCACGTTCGAGGCATCGGCGTTCAGTTCGCCCCACGTCCCCAACAGCAGCGGAGAATCCGGCGGGACCTGATCTCCTTCAAGTGCCAGGTCACCAGGGCACCGGATGAATCGCCGGTGGCCGGGCGCGTCCCCTTCGCGCCAGGCCCCAGTGACCGGCATGCAGTCGAGTGGAGCGGATGCGAGGACAGCGCGCGAGGCTAACGGTCGATCACCAGCCACCAGAAAACCAGCTTTTCACTCTCGGTGAGCGGATACACGAAAATTGTAGACGAGAGGCCTCTGGCCTACTAGACCGTGTATAGGTCTGTCCGATTAACGGCTCTGCCGCACTTTCGGTGGTAACTGGTGCCCGTTCGTCCGCCTACCCCTACGTCCTCGCCGCCCGCCTACGACCACGATTCGCGCCTATGACCTCTACCTGGCCTGGCACGTTTCGCTCATATTCCGGTCCCGTCCCTACGAGGCGGCGGTGTACGCCGGCCTGCACCTGTGGTTCAGCTGGTGCACCCCACCCGATCCCGGTACGGCTCCGGCGCATATGACCATGACGATGCACGGCGGCGTTCATCACGTCGCGGGCGCCAGCCCGGCCATGACGATGAGTCATGGTGACGGCATGTCCGGCCTGGGCATGATCGGCGCGCACGTGCTCGCCGGCGTGCTGGTGGCCCTCTGGCTGTACGCCGGTGAACGGGCTCTGTGGCGTGCACTGGGCGTGATCGCGGAGTCGTTGCTCGATCCCGCGCTGCGGGTGTTCGCCCTGCTGATGCTCGCCGACATCGGGGTGGACGGGCGTCCCCGCGGTGCGGATGGTCGGCGGGATGAGGACGCGGTCCGGCCGGCCGTCGCCGTCCTGCGCCATGTCCTCGTACGGCGTGGCCCTCCTCGGGGCGCCGGTGTTCTCGTCCACGCCTTTATGTGATCACGGCCCTCAACGGTGCCGTGACGCTCGTACGCGTCATGGTGCCGTCTCCACCCGGTCCCGCCCTGCGGGAGGTGACCGGGATGTTCGCGATGCCCGCGGGATGAGGGACGGGTCGTGGTCGCCGTCTCCCTTTTCGCATGTCCTCCCGAGGAGCATCGTGTCCTTCTCTCGTACAAAGCGCCTGCTGACCGGCGCCGGAATCATCACCACGACCGTCGTCGCGATGGCTCTGCCCGCCGCCGCGCACGTCACCATCAACCCGAACACCGCCGAACCGGGTGGCTACGCCGCCTTCAACGTCCGGGTCCCCAACGAGGAGACCGACGCCGACACGACCCAGGTGCAGCTGTTCCTGCCCACCGACCACCCGATCGCCTCCGTTTCGGTGCAGCCGGTGCCCGGCTGGACGGTCCAGTCGGTCAAGGGGCCACTGCCCGAGCCGATCAAGACCGACGACGGTGAGGTGACCCAGGCCGTCACCCAGATCACCTGGTCCGGCGGGAAGATCCAGCCGGGGCAGTTCCAGCAGTTCGGCATCTCGATGGGCTCGCTGCCCACCGACACCGCGAAGCTGTACTTCAAGGCGCTGCAGACCTACACCGACCACAGCGGCAAGACCCATGTGGTGCGCTGGATCGAAATGCCCAGCGGGAACACCGAGCCGGAGCACCCGGCACCGTCGATCACGTTGGCCAAGGCCGCCACGCAGCAGGCGACGAAGGTCGTCGAGAAGAGCAGCGACGGCATGGGTACCGCGTTCGGAGTGGCCGGCCTGGTGGTCGGGTTGCTCGGTCTCGGCGCGGCCGTCTTCGCGCTGCGCCGGTCCGGTAGGTCGACCGGCGCATGAGCCGGGTTCCCGCCCGTCCGGCGGCCAAGCCCGCCGGACGGCGTGTCCGCATGCTCGCGCTCGGAGGTCTGCTGCCGGTGCTGCCGGCCGGCTGTGGCGGCGGCGTCTCCGCGCGGGACTACGCGGCCGACCTGCCCAAGCTCCTCCAGCAGGATGCCCGGTGAGATCGGCCGCTCCCGCATCACGCCGGGTGGCACGGCTGGGCGCGTCGATCGGTGCCGCGGTGCTGATCCTCGTGCTGGCGGCGTCGCCGGCGTCGGCACACGCGACCCTGTCGTCGTCCTCGCCGGCCGACGGCGCCATCGTGTCGACGCTGCCGTCGGCGGTGACGTTGACGTTCGACGAACCGGTACGCCCGGTCGCCGCCGATGTCCGTGTCCTCGATCCGACTGGTACGGGCGTGGCGGGCACGGTGACCGGCGCCGGCCCGAAGGTGACGATCGGGCTGCGCGGGAGCGGCGCGCAGGGCACCTACACGCTCACCTGGCGGGTGATCTCCGCGGACTCCCACCCGGTCGGCGGTGCGATCGCCTTCTCCGCCGGCCACCCCAGCAGACCCGCCACCGCTCGGTTCGCGCGGACCGACACCACCGTTTCGGTGCTGTTCGCAGTGATGCGCTTCGCCGGGTTCCTCGGCTTCGCGTTGTTCGTCGGGGTGCTCGCGTTCTGCTGGTACGGCCGGCCCGATGCCGCCCGGCGGCGTGGTGTGGGGCTGCTGATCGTCGGTGGGTGGGCCGCTCTGGTGGCGGGTACGTTCGGATCGCTGCTGCTGCAGGGCCCGTACGCGGCCGGCGCCGGTCTCGGCGCGCTCGTGCGGCCGGAGCTGATCTCACAGACTCTGGCCACCGTCTACGGCCGGGCGCTGACCGCCCGGCTGCTGATCCTGGGCTGCCTGCCGTTCCTGCTGGCCTTCGGCCTGGCGAGGCTGGGCGACGGCTCCCGGATGAGGCGCCTCGCCTTCGGCGGGGCAGGGGCGATCGCGGCCGTGGGGATCGCGGTGACCTGGTCGGTCGGCGGGCATGCCGCGACGAGTTCTCAGCCGTTCGTCACCGTGCCGGCGGACGTGGCGCACCTGTGCGCGATGGCGCTCTGGCTCGGCGGGCTCGCCGCCGTGACGGTGACCATGCGGACATGACGGGACGATCCGGGTGCCGCGGTCGGCGTGAAGCGGTTCTCGGCCGTCGCCGCCGGGAGCGTGGCCGTGTTGGCCGGGACCGGCCTGTACCAGGGCTGGATCCGCGTGCAGACTCCGCAGGCCCTGCTCACCACCGCGTACGGGCTCACGTTGACGGTGAAGGTGGCGCTGGTAGGCGCGGTTCTGGCCGTCGCGTTCTTCTCCCGCCGTGCGCTGCGGAACCGTGCCGGCCTGGTACCGGCTCGGCTCGCGCGGCTGGTCGCGGTCGAGGCTGCCGGAGCGGTGGCGGTCGTTGCCGCGACCTCGCTGCTGGTCGCGTTGGAACCGGCCGGCAAGGCGCTGGCCGCCGAACCGGCGACGCTCACCGCCCGGTACGACACCGGCGGTCCGAACGGGACCGGGAGCGTGAGCATGCGGTTGCCCTCCCGCGCCCGCGGGCTCACCCGCGCAACCGTCCGGGTCCGCGACGCCGCGGGATCGCCGGGCGACGTCCCCGGGTTGGACGTGGCCTGGTCACTGCCCGCACGGAGGATCGGCCCGATCGACGCCCGCATCACCCGCACCGGGGCGGGCCGGTACGAGGCGGTGACCGCTCCGCTCGCCGCCGCCGGGCGGTGGCGGATCGCGGTCACCGTACGCACCAGCGACATCGATGAGACCACCGTGCAGCTGTCGGAGACGCTCCGTTGAACAGACGACGAGCTCCTTGGACCGAGTTCACGCCCGTGGAGTCCCCGGCGGCTGTCGACCGGGGCGTCACCTGGGCCAGGACCTGATGGAGAGCCTGTGACGGACATGCCCATGCACGACGCGCTCGCCCCGCTGACCTGGGCCCGCGCGTTCACGACCTGGCGGTTCGCGCCGGTCACCACCGCGCTGCTGATCGCGGCGCTGCTGCTGTATCTGGCCGGCGTGCTCGCCGTCCGGCGCTGGTCCCCGGCCCGCACGGCCTCTTTCGTGGCCGGACTGGGTGTCGTGGCCGCCGCGATCATGGGCAGCCCCGGCGTGTACGGCGACGGCGGCCTGTTCTGGGTGCACATGATCCAGCACCTCATGTTGATCATGATCGCGCCCTGGCTGCTTTGCCACGGCCACCCCGTCACGCTGCTGCTGCGCGCCACCGGCGGCACCACGCACGCCCGCGTGCAGGCGATCCGCCGGTCACCGGCGGCCGCCGTCGTGTTCTCGCCGATCACCGGTCTGGCCCTGTACATGGCGGTGCTGTTCGGCGTGCACCTGTCCTCGTTCATGGACGCGATGATGCGCTCACCGGCGTTGATGGTGCTGGAGCACGTCCTGTACATCGGCGCGGGATACCTGTACTTCGCCCCGATCCTCACGACCGACTCCCCGGCCTACCCGATCCGGCTGTTCGGCCTGTTCATGGGCATGTCGGCCGACACCATCGTCGGGATCGTCCTGTTGCAGGCGACCCGGCCGCCGTTCCCCGCCTACGCCCGGATGCACCCGGAGTGGGGGCCCGGCCCGCTCGCCGACATCCACGGCGGCGGCGCGGTGATGTGGATCGGCGGCGACGGCCTGATGTTCGTGATGATGCTCATCGTCGCCGCGATGTGGGTCCTGGACCGCTCCCCGCAGGCCGCCCGCGCCGGAATCTTCCTGGAGGCGGCCCGCCAGTCGGCCCTGGCGGGGACCGGCCACGCGGTCACCGACGGAGAACCCGCCCGCGAACACCTGCGGGCCAGCGCCGACGTCGACGCCGACGAGGCCGCGCTGGACGCCTACAACGCGCTGCTCGCCCGGATGAACGAGCGCCAGGAGCGCTGACCGTGGCCGAACAGGGAGAACCGCGTGATCGGGGGGGATTCGCCGTATTGACCGCGGGCATCGCCGGCCTCCACGCCTACCGCCTGGCGACCACCCGGCGCCGTCCACGGGAGCGGCTCGCGCACGTCGCGATGGGGCTCGGCATGGCGGCGATGTTCGCTCCGGCCGCCCCCACCATCCCCCGGCCGGCGGCCGGGCTCTACCTGGCCGCCGCCATCGCCTGCCTGGCATGCGGCCGGCCGCGCGACGCGCACGCGGTGACGGGCTGCCTGGCGATGGCCTACATGACGTGCTTCCCGGCCATGCGGCACATGGCCGGCATGACGATGAGTCCCGGCGGTGCGTCCGCCTGGCTCGGTCTCGGGCTCGTCGGCTACTTCATCGGCGAGGCGGCCTGGACCGCCCGGTCGCTGGCGGCCGCGCACGGCGACCGGACCGATGTCGCCTGCCACATGGCCACCGGTGTCGCCATGGCCTACATGTTCCTCGCCGCGCACTGACCACCCCATGACGTTCAAGGACATGAAAATGATCAACCGATCTTCGACGAAGCGACCGGCGGCGCCGTCCCCGCTGGTGCTGTGCTTCGCGGCCCTGCTGGCCGTACTGTTCGCGGTCGCGTTCGCCGCCGGACGGCTGGCCGGGCCGGTCGCACCCGGCATGCACCACACCGGGCCCGGCACCGCGGATGAGCGCGACATGGGCGGCATGACCATGCCAGGGCGGCACCGGTGAGCGCCCGGACCACCGACCTGGCCATCGAGGGGATGACCTGCGGTGCGTGCGTGTCGCGCGTGGAGAAGCGGCTGGGCCGGATCCACGGTGTGAGCGCCGCGGTGAACCTGGCCACCGGCCAGGCCCGCGTAACCCACCCGGCCTCGGTCACCGCCGAAGAGCTGATCGGCGCGGTGGAACGGGCCGGGTACAGCGGACGGCTCGTACGCGACCCATCAAAGGAAACGCCTCCTCCAGAGGACCCGACCGGTCGGCGCGCCCGCGACCGCGTCGTCGTGCTGACCGCGCTCACGCTCCCGGTCCTCGTCTTGTCGATGGCGCCGGGCCTGCAGTTCCGTGACTGGCAGTGGCTGTGCCTGGCACTGGCGGCCCCCGTGGCGACCTGGGTGGCGTGGCCGTTCCATCGGCGGGCGGCGGCCGGGCTGCGGCACGCCACGGCGACGATGGACACGCTCGTCAGCCTCGGCGTGCTCGTCTCCTTCGGATGGTCGGTGTACGCGCTGTTCCTCGGCGGCGCGGGCACACCCGGAATGCGGATGCCGTTCGCGTGGACCGCGACACCGGACGGAGCCGGCGCGCACCTGTACCTCGAGGCCGCGACGGGCGTCACCCTGTTCGTGTCGGTCGGCCGGTATCTCGAGGCGCGGGCCCGGCGGCGTACCGGGTCCGCGCTCACCGCCCTGGGCGCGCTGGCCGCTAAGGACGTGCAGCTCGAAGACGGCGGGCGGATACCGATCGGCGAGCTCAGGCCGGGCCGGCGCTTCGTGGTGCGGCCGGGGGAGACCGTCGCCACCGACGGCGTCGTCGTCGAGGGCGGTTCCGCGATCGACGCCCGCCTGCTGACCGGCGAGAGCGTTCCGGCCGAATGCGGCCCGGGCGATCGGGTGACCGGCGGGACGACCAACGTCGGCGGCGCACTCGTGGTCCGTGCCACCGCCGTCGGCGCCGACACCCGGCTCGCGAAGATCACCGCGCTCGTCGGCGAGGCGCAGCTCGGCAAGGCGCGGGCGCAGCGCCGCGCTGACGAGATCGCCGGGGTCTTCGTCCCGATGGTGCTGTCCATCGCGGTCACCGCGCTCGGGTTCTGGCTCGGGGCCGGCGCCGACACCGGCGCCGCTCTGACCACGGCCATCGCCGTCCTCGTGGTGGCCTGCCCGTGCGCGCTCGGGCTGGCCACGCCGCTGGCGCTGCTGGCCGCCACCGGGGCGGGCGCACGCCGGGGCGTCCTGATCAACGGCCCCGGCGCCCTGGAACGCCTCGGCCGCATCGACACGGTCGTGATCGACAAGACCGGGACGCTCACCAGCGGCGACATGGCGCTGCTGGAGACCGTCGCGGCACCGGGCGAGGACACCCGGCAGGGCGGCAGGCGTGGGACGCATGACCATGCTCGACGCCGTGACCGTCCCGGCCCACGCCGACGTGCGCATGACCCCTTACACCACCAACGTCATGATCCGGCCGCTCCGCCCACTGCCCGTCGGGCGAAGAGTGCCGTTCACGCTGACCTTCCGGCACAGCGGCACCCTCCGGGTCACCGCCGTCATCGCCCCACCCGGCGGCGGCCCCACCGCAGGATGACCCCGCCGCACGACTGTCCCCCTGCCGGACACCGAAAGGAACACCTCATCATGAGCGTACGTAAGCCGAAGACGATGGCGCTGTGCGCGTTCACCGCCGCTGTCATCGTGACCGCCGCCGGATGTGGGAGCTCGCCCCCGGAAGACGAGGCGTCCACGACCCGCGACAGCCTGCCCGGAAAGACCTCCTATCCGCTGACCATCACCAACTGCGGGCAGAAGGTGACATTCACCAAGCCACCGACCCGGGTGCTGATCCTCAACGGAACGTCCGTGGGCGAGGTCGAGAGCTTCATCATGCTCGGACTCACCAGGAACATCCTGGCCAACGTCCAGCACTACGGGGTATCCGACGACCCGTCGATGGTGGCCGCCATCAAGGCGCTGCCCACCGGCGGCCTGACGATGAACAAGAACCTCGACGTCCCCGCCGAACAGGTTCTGGCCGCCAAGCCCGATCTGGTGGTCTCCACCTGGTCCGGTGGGTTCGATGCCCGCAACGGCTTCGCCACCCGCGAGCAACTCGCGGCGGTCGGCATCAACTCACTCGTCAACCCGGTCAACTGCGCCAGCGGCAAACCGGACGCCTCTCCGGCGGAGAAACAGGCTCTCCGCAATGAGTCGATCGAGTCGTCCTTCCAGTTCATGACCCTGCTCGGGCGGATCTTCGACGTGCAGGCCGAAGCCGCGCGGGTGGTCGGCGGCCTGCGCGCCCGGGTGCGGGCCGTCCGGTCGAAGGTCGCCGGCAAGCCGCCGCGGAAGGTGCTGATCGCCTATCCGGGGATGTCGATGATGAACGCCAACGGCCTGCCCGCGGTCATGACCGGTGGTATCTACGACGACGTCATCAAGGCCACCGGTGGGACCAACTCCTTCGCCGGGCGCACTGAGGACACCACCCGCACCCTCAGCAAGGAGCAACTGGCCACCGCCCAGGTCGACGTCCTCGCCGTCGGAGTCTTCACGCCCAACGAGAAGCCCGCCGAAGAGGCCAAGCGGCTCTTCGCGGCCTATCCGCAGTGGCAGGCGTCCAAGACCGGCACCTACGCCGTCATCTCCGACGGCGCGTACCTCGGGCCGATGAACGCCTGGGCCGTCGAGAAGCTCGCCAAGGTCATCCACGCCGATGGCTGACCGTACCGCCCGGCCGCATCTGGTCTCCGGCCCCGCGACCGGCGTGCTGATCGCCGGGCTGGCCGTGGCACTGCTCGTCGTGTCGCTGGTCGCGATCTCGATCGGTTCGGTGACATTGCCCGTCGGCGCGGTCTGGCAGGTGATCGGCGCGCACCTGACCGGCCGCGTGGACTCGGTGGATCCGTTGCGGGAGCAGGTCGTCTGGGACATCCGCAGACCGAGAGTCCTGCTCGCGGCCGTCGTCGGCGCCGGGCTCAGTGTCGCCGGCGTCGCCCTGCAGGCCCTGGTGCGCAACCCGCTCGCCGATCCGTACGTCCTGGGTGTCTCATCAGGTGCCTCGCTCGGCGCCGTACTGGTCGCCGCGCTCGGAACGACGGCGCTCGGCGGCCTCGGGACGGCAGGCGCGGCGTTCACCACCTCCCTGCTGAGCGTGCTGGTGGTCTACCTGCTGGCCCAGCGCGCCGGCCGCCTGCTGGACTCGCGGCTGGTGCTGGCCGGGGTCGCCGTCGGGTACCTGTGCTCGGCGGCGACCAGCTACGTCCAGCTGCAGATCGATCCGAGCGAGTTGCAGCGCCTGATGTTCTGGCTCATGGGCAGCCTGGCCGGCGGCACCTGGCACGACCTCGGCATACCCGCCGCCGTGATGAGCGTCTGTGTGACCTACCTTCTTCTGCAGGCCCGGAACCTGAACGCACTGACGACCGGCGACGACGCCGCAGCGGGTCTGGGCGTGCCGGTCCAGGCCCTGCGGATCATCCTGCTGATCGTCGGATCGCTGCTGACGGCCACGGTCGTCAGCGTCGCCGGAGGCATCGCCTTCATCGGGCTGATGGTGCCGCACATGACCCGCTTCATCGTCGGAGGCGACCACCGGCGGGTGCTTCCCGTGGCGCTCCTGCTCGGCGCCGTCTTCCTGGTCCTGGTCGACCTCGCAAGCCGCACCGTCGACCGGCCCGACGAACTGCCCATCGGTATCTTCACCACCGCCCTGGGCGTCCCCTTCTTCCTCTGGCTGCTGCGGCGCCGAGCGGGAGGGAACGCCTGGTGCGGCTCGAGATCGCAGGACTGTCCGCGCGGATCGACACCCGCCCGATCCTGTCCGACATCGACCTGGTGGCCGCCCGCGGCGAGTTCGTCGCCGTCGTTGGCCCCAACGGCAGCGGTAAGTCGACGTTGCTGCGCACCGTCTACCGGGCACTCCGCCCCACGGCCGGAGCCATCTGCCTGAATGGTGAGGACCTGTGAAAGATGCCGGCCCGCCGGGCC
Organism: Actinoallomurus sp. NPDC052308; assembly: GCF_040679195.1. Lineage (NCBI taxonomy): Bacteria > Bacillati > Actinomycetota > Actinomycetes > Streptosporangiales > Thermomonosporaceae > Actinoallomurus > Actinoallomurus sp. NPDC052308. Next base: position 38,442 of record NZ_JBFAUM010000039.1, read on the forward strand.
GCCCGCTGACGGGCGGTCCTCACCCAGCACGGCGACGTCGACGCGGAGCTGTCCGTGACCGAAGTCGTCACCATGGGCCGGACACCTCACAAAGGGCTCCTGGACCGGGAGAACGACACCGACCGCGCACTCGTCGAGACCGCTCTCGAACGGGTCGGGATGGATCGGCAGGCCGGCCGGCTGTTCTCGACTCTGTCCGGCGGTGAACGCCAGCGCGTTCTCCTGGCCCGGGCCCTGGCCCAGCAGGCACCCCTCCTGGTCCTGGACGAACCCACCAACCATCTCGACGTCCGCGCCCAACTGGACTTGCTCGACCTCGTACGGAACCTCGGCCTCACACTGCTCGCCGCCCTGCACGACCTGGACCACGCCGCCGCCTACAGCGACAGCGTCGTGGTGCTCCACGACGGCCGCGTAACCGGCAGCGGGCCGCCGCTGGAGGTCCCCACTCCCGAGCTCATCGCGGCCGTCTTCGGTGTCCGCGCCCACGTCGGCCCGCACCCCATCACCGGCCGTCCGCACATCTCCGTCGCCTCACTGCCGACCTGAGCGCCCCGCCCGGCGGCCCCGCCGCCGGGGCGTCCTCGTGAGCTACGCGTCGTCCGCCCGCGCCCCCGCCATCGGACACCACGGCCGGCTCAACGCACCTGAGCTGCTGCGTGAACGCCTTCGTTGCGCCGATCGGCCTTCGGATGGCCGCCTCATCGCAAACGAGCAGGATCCGCGGAGGGTCCTTCCGGACGCGGAATCCGGCCGTGGCCTGTTCATCGTCGACGCCTGCTCGAACGCCTGGGGGTGCCGGCCGGGCAAGGACGGCACCGGCAAGGTCATCTGGGCCGCGCTGGGTCCCAAGAGTGCGGACTGAGGGTCGCGTGCCGGTAGCGGACCCCGCTTCACGCGAGGCGGTGAACTCGCAGGATGGTGTCGTCGCGGGTCCCGGCCTCCCCCTCTGGACCGGTCAGCTCGCGGGTGAGCACCTCGTCGGTGTCCACCGCCCATTCTCCGGGACCGGCCGCCACCACGTCGAGGACGTCGGAGTTCGCCGGCAACCGGAAGTCCATCGGCGGCTCTTCGAACCACGACGGCCACCCGGCGTGGCCGATGACCAGCAGCGTTCCGCCCGGTCCGACGGCGGCGGCCGCCGAGGCGAGGATCGCCTCCCACTCGCCCGCCCCGGCCACCGGCGAGTGCAGGAACTGCGCCGACACCAGGTCGAAGACTCCCCCGGGGAACGACCGGGACAGATCGTGCTGCTGCCATTCGATCTGGTCGGCCATGCCGGCCTCGGCCGCGGCGGCGGCCGCCCCGCGCAGCACCGTCGCCGACACGTCGACCGCGGTGACCCGCCACCCCCGTTCCGCGAGCCAGATCGCGTCCCCGCCCGTCCCGCACCCGAGATCGAGCGCCGTTCCGGCCGGCAGTGCGGCGGCCTCCCGGGCGAACAGGGGGTTGGCCCGGGCGACCCAGTCGGCAGGTGGCTGCCAGCCTCGGTAGAACCCTTCCCAGTAGGTCTCTGCGGTATCGGTCGGAGCCGGGACGGGCATCGTCCACCGCGGTGTCCTCGCAGCGCTATCGGTCATGGAGCCATGGTCACCGGACCGGCCTGCTACTAGCAAACCAAGTTGCTGGAACGGCAAAATCGTGCCTCCAAGGTGTGTTTTCGCGCCGCAAGGAACATCGCTCCAGATCGGGAGATAGAGCTATAGGGGCCGGTTGGTTCCCCCGCCTTCAGGCGGGGGAAGGACGTCGGCGTTCTCCTGTCGTCTTGGCGGCCCGGCCGCCGGGCCGGGAAGGGGCGCGGGGGCTCACGCGTGGCCTGTTCCGTAGCGGCGCCGGAACTGCTCGACGCGGCCGGCGGTGTCCAGGACGCGGCTGCGGCCGGTGTAGAAGGGGTGGCTCGCCGAGGAGACGTCCACGTCGATGACCGGATAGGTGTTCCCGTCGGTCCACTCGATGGCGGTGTCACTGGTGGCGGTCGAGCGGGTGAGGAAGGCGAAGCCGGCCGAGCGGTCGCGGAAGACGACGGGCCGGTAGTCGGGGTGGATACCCGGTTTCATGACACTCCTGATCAGCAGGCGCGGGCGGTGGGCCCGAGCCACGGGGTGAAGGGGTCGGCCAGCCGGGCCCAGGCCCGCTCGCCGAAGGCCATTTCGGGCCCGGTCAACACTGCTTCGTCCAGCACCGAGCACAGCTCCCGGTCGAGCAGGTCGGTTCCCGTGAAGCGGATCTCGCTGCGGCGGTCCCCGTGCTCGGGATGCCAGTCCAGGCACGCCGCGGTACGGCGGATGGGGGAGACGCGCTGCCACTCGTCGGGGCCGGCGGCATGCAGCCATCGCCCGGCCGGCTCGATCGACAGCGTCGCCCCGGCGATCTGCCACGACAGCAGGGTCAGCGGGCGGCTGGCGAGCCACAGGTGGCCGCGGGCGCGCCGTACGCCGGTGTTCATCACCCGATCGAGGGCGGCGTACAGCCGTTCGGGGTGGAAGGGGCGGCGGCTGCGCCAGATCAGCGTGCTCACTCGGCCGAACGCCGCCGGGCAGCCGGGGAGCGCGCCACCGGGCTGCGTGCGCTCCAGGACGGCTTGCAGCTCGAACGCCTTTCCCGCGTCCACGCCGATGCGGTCGGCGGCGGCGTCGATGTCCGTGAAGCCCGCCCCTGGGGACAGGTGGGTCAGCAGCGCCCGGCCGAGCCCGACCTGGTCCGGATCCGCGTCCGACCCGGTCCAGGTCAGGAACACATTCGCCGTCTCGGCCTGGCGCGCCAGCAACCCGGCGAGCGTACGGTGGTCGGTCACGCCGGCGGCCAGGCCGCGCTCGGCGAGCGTCTCGGCGCCGGCCAACGCGTCCGCGACCGACCCCAGGTCGACGATCATCGCGACGGTCTCCACCGTGGCACCCGCTCCCTCGGACGCGATCGCGACGTCCAGGGGATCGGCCGTCTCGGGAAGCACGAGCATCAGCCGGCCACCGGGCAGACCGACGAGGAAGTCCGGCAGGTCGGCGCGGAGCGCGCAGCTCGCGCAGTGGTCCACCGGAACCGACGTCCGTTCGCCGTCATGGCTGCGCAGCAGGGTGCCGTCCTCGTGCCGGTAGCGGGCGACGGGGACGCCGAGCGCACGCATCCGGACACACAGCAGATCCGACAGCGCGGCGGACGTTCCGGTGATGATGGTGACACGCAGCGGTTCGCGCACCCGCGCCTCCTTTCCGTTACGTGGCCTACCAGCTGGACTTGCGGACGCCGGGCAACTCGCCGCGGTGGGCCATCTCCCGGAACCGGATGCGCGACAGCCCGAACGCCCGCAGGTGACCGCGAGGCCGCCCGTCGATCACGTCACGGTTGCGCAGCCGGGTCGCGCTGGCGTCCCGGGGCTGACGGCTCAGCTCGCGCACCGCCTCCGCCCTGGTCGCGGCGTCGGTGTCCGGCGACTTGATGATCCGTTTCAGTTCGGCGCGCCGGTCGGCGTACCGGGCGACCACGGCCCGGCGACGCTCGTTCTTGACGATCTTGCTCTTCTTGGCCATCAGACCTTCTCTCCCCGCGCCCGGATCTCGGCGACGACGGCCTCGATGCCGCGCTTGTCGATCGTCTTGATGCCCTTGGCACTCACCGTGAGCCGGACGTACCGCCGCTCACTGGGCAGCCAGTACCGCTTCGTCTGGATGTTGGGATCGAAACGGCGACGCGTGCGCCGGTGCGAGTGGGAGACCTTGTTCCCGAATGTGGGCTCACGCCCGGTGACCTGACAGCGGCGAGACATCGCGCTCCTTCCGGTAGGGGGCGCCGCCGAGCTTACTGGAAACGATTTTCGTTTTCGACCAATCCGGTGCAGTAGACAATGAAAATCATTGTCGATAAGTTGGTCATCGTCCCTGGCGCTGCACGCACCCCGGCGATCATGGTCGGGCCGATTCTCACCCGCGGCGACGCCAAGACCGTCACGCGATGGCTGACGGCGGTGATCTGGACGTCGGCCGGCTCGATCCCCGGCTCGGCGGCCGGCCCGCCGCATGCCGCCTCTCCTGACGCCCCTCATCCTCGTGAAAGGAAACGCTCATGGCCGTGCCTAAACGGCGTACCTCCCGGGCGAACACCCGCTCCCGGCGTTCCCAATGGAAGGCCCGGCGACCCGACCTGGTCCCCATCGTCGTCGACGGGCGACGTCATCTCGTCCCCCGCCGGCTCGTACGCGCCTACGCCACCGGCGTCCTCACGCCCGAGGACGACGCGCGCCGGTGATCGGCGTCTGAGGACGTGTCATGGGGCGGGGGGGGGCGGGGGGGGGGGGCGGCGGCCCCGCAGGGGGGTGGGGGAGAGGTGGAGTGGTAGTTTGTTGTTTGATTGTGAGAGGGGGGGGTGTTGGAGG
>NZ_JBFAUM010000039.1:42817-62986 GCF_040679195.1 Actinoallomurus sp. NPDC052308
GCGGCCCCCCCCCCGCCCCGCGCCGCCCGCGCGCCCGGCGGGCGCCCCCCGGGGGGGGGGGGGGGGGGGGGTGGGGGGGGGGGGGGGGGGCGCCCCCCCGGCCCCGCCCCCCCCCCCCGCCGTGCTGTCAGCAGTCGACGAGTTCGGGTTTTTGGTTGAGGATCTGAGCGCGGGCGGTGATGAACTGCCGGTAGGCGCGGTCGGCGCCGGGGCGGAAGACGGCGACGCGGTGGCAGTTCTGGAAGGCCAGTCGTACGCCGAAGTGGTTCTCCAGTGCGGCGCGCATGGCGTCGCTGGCCATCATGCGCAGGAGCTGGCCGCGGGCGGTCTCGTCCGGCGGCGGGGTCTGGTTGTCGGCGAACTCGCCGTCACTGTTTCGCAGTTCTTCGACGAGGCCGGTGACGACCTGCCAGCCGTAGGGCAGGGAAGTGCGAATGCAGTCGACGAACGCGGCGTCGTCGACGTCGCCGCGCTGGGCGTTCTGGAGGAGTTCGGGGGACACGGTCAGCGACATGGGTTCTCCTGTCGGATAGATGGGTCGCCTGGGACGGTAGATCGGTCGGACGGCCTGGTCAGGTAGCGGTGGCGTCACAGACCTGTGGCCGGTCTGTGAAGTCCGGCCGCCGTGCGCGGCCGACGAGTGTGGTGGTGACCGCGACGATGAACAGGGCGCCGCAGATGACGGCGGTGCCGGCGGCGGTCGCGACGCGGTAGTGCAGGGACAGGGCCAGCCCGGCAGCGCCGCCGACCGCGCCGAGCACCCCGCCGATGAGCGTGGCGGGGATGATGCGGCGGGTCCACAGCAGGGCCGAGGCGGCGGGGCCGACCAGCAGCGCCAGGGGTAGCGTCGCGCCGACGGCCGGTACGGCGGTCACCACGGTCACGGCGAGAAGGGCCAGCAGGCCGCCGTCGATGAGCCGGGTGGGGTACCCGAGCGCCCGCGTCACGGCGGGGTCGAACGCGGCGAGCACCAGTTCCTTGTGCGCGAGCGTGAGCGTGACGGCGACGAGGACGGCGTTGATCGCCGCGACGGTGATGTCGCCGGTTCCGGCGGTGAGGGGGGAGCCGACGAGGGCGGCGCTCAGGTCCTTGCTGAAGCCCGGCCGGGTCGAGATCAGCACGACGCCGAGCGCGAGTGCGCCGCTGATCATGACACCGGAGCGCTGGTGATGTGCTCGGGACGCGACGCCGCCGCGGCCCATCACCGCGACCGCGCCCACCGCCGCGATCCCGGCGCCGATCTTGACGTCGGTCCCCACGACGGCGGCTGCGACGATGCCGAGGAAGGTGACGTGGCCGAGCGTCTCGGTGAAGAACGCCAGGCGCCGCAGCACGACCTGGACGCCGAGGACGCCGCAGACCCCTCCGGTGAGGAGGAGTTCGGTCAGTGCCCGCTCGGTGAGCGCGCTCATTCGGCCTCCTCGAGGTGCGACGGCCCGGTGGTGGCCGGAGCGGATCGATTCGCCGCCTGCCGGCGGCGGCGTCGTGATCCGGTGATGGCGGTCCAGGTGGTGGTCGCCGCCAGGGACAGCGCGAAGAGGGTTCCGGCGACGACGGTGATAGTGCCTCCGGTGGCGACGTCGTACCGGGTGGAGATCAGGACACCGGCCAGCCCGCTGCCGATACCCGAGGTCACGGCGATGGCGGTCATCGCGGTGACGTCATGGGTCCACAGGCGGGCGATGGCGGCCGGGGCGACGAGGACGGCGACGGCCAGGATCGCGCCGACGGCGGGGACGGCGACGATGATGACGGCCTCGACGGTGAGCAGTAGTGCCAAATCGATGGCGGTCGGCCGGTATCCGGCGGCGGCGTAGCCGCCGGGGTCGAAGGCGCGGAACGTGAGTTGCCGTCCCGCGACGGAAAGGAGCGCCATGACGATGACGCCGACCGCCGCGACGGCGGTCAGGTCGCCGGTCCCGACGGTGAGGATCTGGCCGACCGTGTAGGCGGCCAGGTCCTTGGAGAACCCGTCGCGTGCCGACAGCAGGACGACGCCGAGCGCGAACCCGGCCGACAGCACGATCCCGATCGCCGTGGTCGTGTCCTGCCCGGGGCGGCGGGACAGGGCCAGGACGCCCAGCACGATGAGCACGCCGAACAGCCCGCCGCCGGCATACAGGTTGACTCCGGCGATGGCGGCCAGCACGACGCCCGGGAAGGTCGCGTGCGTCATGGCGAGGGTGAAGAACGGCAGCCGGCGCAGCAGGATCTGCACGCTGATCAGGCCGCCGACCGTGCCGAGGAGCACGGCTTCGAGGATCGCACGGTCGACGGCGGTCATGCCGCTCTCCGTACCGGGCGCGGCCGTCGCCGGATCATCCCGGCCGCGAGCGCGATCAGGTGGCAGGCGATGAGGACGAGGACGACGGTGCCGCCGGAGGCCAGCCGCAGCCCGTGATGGATCGAGGCGTCGTAGCTGACGGCGAGTCCGGTCCAGCCGGCGAGGGCGCCGAGGACGGCGGCGATCGGCACGATGAGCGCGAGCCGGTCCGACACCACGCGGGCCGCGGCGGCGGGCACGATGAGCAGTGCGATGACCAGGACGGTCCCGACGGCGCGTACGGAGGCGACGACGACCAGGGCGACGATCGTGTTGGTGGCGAGGTCGAGCAGACCGATCCGGTATCCGCTCGCCCGGGCGCCCTCCGGGTCGAAGGCGCGGGCGAGCAACGGCCGTCGCAGGATCACCATCGTGGCGATGACCAGGGCGGTCACGGCGAGGGTCTGGGTCAGCTGGGCGGGGGTGACCGTGAGGATCCGGCCGAACAGGAACGCCGTCAGGTCGGCGGTGTAGCCGGATTCCCGGGAGACGAGAACGACGCCGACGGCGAAGAAGGTGGTCAGCAGGACCGCGAGCGCGGCGTCTTCGGTGACGGCGCGGTGGCGGGTGAGCAGGGTCAGCAGCACCGCGGTCGCGGCGCCGGCGATGAGCGCGCCCCAGAAGATGCCCCCTTCGCCGCTCAGCAGGTAGCCGATGACGACGCCGGGGAAGACCGTGTGGGTGAGGGCGTCGGTCATGAAGGCCAGGCGGCGCAGGAGGATCAGCACGCCGACGGTCCCGGCCAGCGCCCCGAGGATCACCAGTTCGGCGAGCGCCCGGGCCATGAAGGGAAACCGGAACGGTTCGATGAAGATCTGATACATGGCTAGGAGTGGGCGACGATGACGCGGTCGCCGCGCAGTTCGAGGGCGTGTCCGCCGTAGGTGGCGCGGAGCCGGTCGGGGGTGAGCGTGGCCTGGGTGGGGCCGAAGCCGTACTGCCGGCGGTTGAGCAGGCAGACCTCTTCGCAGGCCAGATGGGCCAGCGCCAGGTCGTGGGTGGAGACCACCACCGCGGCACCTTCGTCCTTCAGCCGTGCGATCGCGTCCAGCAGAGCCTGCTCGCTGACAGCGTCCACGCCGTTGAACGGCTCGTCGAGCAGCAGCAGGCGGGGCTCGGCGGCGATGGCGCGGGCCAGCAGCACGCGCTGGCGCTGACCGCCCGACAAGGTGCCGAACCGGTGGCGGGCGCGGTCGGCCAAGCCGACCTGCTCCAAGGCCCGGCGGGCGGCCTCCTTGTCGGCGGCCTTCGCCCGGCGCAGCCACCCGATCCGCCGGTAGCGGCCCATCAGCACGACCTGACCGACCGAGATCGGGAACTCCGGATCAAGGGTGTCGGCCTGGGGGACGTACGCGACGTCGCGCCGCGCCGCGGCCGGAGGCCGGCCGAGGACCGTGATCCGGCCTCCGGCGAGCGGGACCAGGCCGAGAATCGCCTTGATCAGGGTGGACTTGCCGGCGCCGTTCGGGCCGATCAGGGCGACGGCCTCGCCGGGGGCGACCATGCCGTCGATGTTCTCCAGCGCGAGGGCGGGGCCGTAGGCGACGGTGACCTCGTCCAGGTCCAGCGCCGGGGGCGGGATCTCCGGTTCCATGGTCAGCCCTTCAGCGCGGTGACGATGGTGGTGGTGTTGTGCCGTTCCATGTCGAGGTAGGTGGCCCCGGCCGAGCCGGCGGGCCCGAGCGTGTCGCCGTACAGGGAGTCCTCGCCGGCCTCGACCTTCACTCCGGCCTGCCTCCCGATGGCCTCGGCGGTCTTGGGGGGCAAGGAGGACTCGGAGAAGATCGCCTTGACTCCGGTCGCCTTGATCTTGGCGATCAGGGAGTTGAGCTGCTTGCCGGACAGTTCGGCGGAGGTGTCGAAGCTGGGGATGATCGAGCCGACGAACGTCAGGTGGTAGCGGTCGATGTAGTAGCCGAACGCGTCGTGGTTGGTGACGAGCTTGCGCTGGTCCGCGGGCAGGGTGTTGATCTGCCCGGCGATCCAGGAGTCCAGTTGGTCGAGTTTGGTGGTGTAGGAGGTGAGGTTCGCCTCGTAGGCCGCCTTGTCGGCGGAGTCCTTGCCCTCGAACGCCGTCGCGATGTTGCGGCTCATGATCTCGGCGTTCTTGGGGTTGTGCCAGATGTGGGGGTCGCCGGCGGCTTCCTCGTCGGTGCCGTCGCCCTTGCGGATGGCCACGCCCTTGCTGGTGTCGACGAGCGTGCCGTGGAACCCTGCCGACTTGATCGTCTGATCCAGCCACCGCTCCAGGCCGACGCCGTTCTCCAGGACCACGTCGGCCTGCGCGACGGCCTGGATGTCGGCGGGGGAGGGTTCGTAGTCGTGCGGGTCGACGTTGGGTTTGAGGATCTGGGTGACCTTGACCTTGTCGCCGCCGATGGTGCGGGCGAAGTCGGCGACCTGCGTGGTCGTGGCGACCACGTTCAGCTTCTTGCCGCCGCTCGCCGAGGTGCCGGCGTCTTTCGCGGAACTCGAACCGCAGGCCGCGGCGGCGAGCAGGCAGCCCGCGACGACGGGGACGGCCGGCAGGGGGAATCGGGTGCGCAACGTATCTCCTCGAGGCATTCCATGCTAATGAAAACCGGTCCCATGTTCGCCCTAACGGAAATGGTTGTCAATATCGGCCGATGTCCGTACGCTCGGCGCATGCGCTCCCACCCCGCCACCGCCGGCCGTTCCGGCGGTGGCGGCGTCGATGAGCTGTCCGCGCGGCTCCGCGCCGCGGGCCTGTCCCCGACCCGGCGCAGACGTCAGGTGCTGGAAGCGCTCGATGGCCGGCGGCGCCCGATCGGCGCGCACGAGCTGTACGTCGAACTCGCCGGCCAGGGGCATCGCGTCGGGATGTCGACGGTCTACCGGACGTTGGCGGCGCTCGCCGACGCCGGGCTCCTGCACGTCTTCATCCACAACGGTGAGACCCGGTACCGGCCGTGCGCTCCCGGCCGTCACTACCACCTGGTGTGCCGCCGCTGCGGTGACGTCCAGGAGCACCCGGCCGCCGACGACGGCGCTTGGCTGGACGCCATCGCGGCCGAGGTCGACTTCGAACCCGACCCGCGCCAGGCGGAGGTGTACGGCGTCTGCGGTTCGTGTCTGCGAACCGGACCCGACGGCCTCGGAGGTTGATACGGTCGAGAGGCGACCGATGACCAGACCTCGACCGGCCGGAGCACCGACCATGACCTCGCACTCGACCGCCCGATCCGCGCGGCAGACCTCCGCCGGCCGGGGAACCCGCGTGCGAGGCACACGGCAGGCCGAGGCGTTGAGCCACGTCCTGGCGGACCTGCCGGGATTCAGCAGCGCTCAGGACATCCATGCCGAGTTGCGCCGCCGGGGTGAGCGCATCGGGCTGACCACGGTCTACCGTCATCTCCAGGTCCTCAGCGAGGACGGCGCCGTCGACACCCTCCGCGACGAGACCGGCGAGACGCTCTACCGCCGCTGCGAGACCAGCGCCCACCACCATCACGTCACCTGCCGATCGTGCGGGCGTAGCGTCGAGGTCGAAGGACGTGCGGTCGAGCGCTGGGCCGAACGCGTCGCGACCGAGGCGGGCTTCACCGACGTCGACCACACCGTGGAGATCTTCGGCCTGTGCCCCGACTGCGCGGGCGAGCGCCGCTGACCCCCTTCCCGTGACCGGGCGGTGATGGAAGTGCCGTCGCGTCCATCTCGCCTTCCGGGGGGCTTGCGGTGGCGTAGGCGTTACCGGAAAGCCACTGAAAACGGTTTTCGATTCCGATAAGCTCTCCATGTGCGCCAGCGCGTTGCGTCACCGATATCGATGTAACATTCAGTGCGCATCTGTTCACTCAGTGCCACTCCGGCTGGCATGAGTACGAGAGGGATTCATGAAGATCGCGTTCGTCGGTAAGGGCGGAAGCGGAAAGACGACGCTGTCATCGCTGTTCGTCCGGTATCTGGCGGCTTCCGGTGCTCCGGTGGTGGCCGTCGACGCCGATATCAACCAGCATCTGGGGGTGGCGCTCGGGCTGGATGAGTTCGAGGCCACCGCGATCCCGGCGATGGGAGAGCGCCTGCCCGAGATCAAGGAATACCTGCGTGGGACCAATCCGCGGATCTCCTCCGCCGCGGCGATGGTCAAGACCACCCCACCCGGCTACGGCTCCCGGCTCCTGCGCATCGGTGGTGACGATCCGATCCACGAAGATCTGACGGTGGAGGCGTCCGGGGCCCGGCTCATGGTCACCGGCCCGTTCACCGACGACGATCTCGGCGTGGCGTGCTACCACTCCAAGACCGGCGCGGTCGAGCTCTACCTCAACCATCTGGTGGACGAGCCCGGGGAGTACGTCGTCGTCGACTGTACGGCCGGGGCCGAATCCTTCGCATCCGGCATGTTCACCCGGTTCGACCTGACGTTCCTGGTCGCCGAGCCCACTCGTAAGGGGGTGAGCGTCTACCGGCAGTGGACCGACTACGCCGCCGACTACGACGTGGCCCTCAAGGTCATCGGCAACAAGGTCCACGGCCCCGAGGACGTCGCCTTCCTGCATGAGCAGGTCGGTGACGCGTTGCTCGGCTGCGTGGGGGACTCCAGCGCGGTCCGCGCGATGGAACAGGGCCGGCCCTTCACCCTGACCGACCTCGCCGACCCCGACCGACGGATGCTCGCCGCCATGCGAGAGGCGGTCGACGCCCGGCCGAAGGACTGGCCGAAGTTCACTCGCCAGGCGATCGAGTTCCATCTCAAGAACGCCGACGCCTGGGCGAATTCGGCGACCGGCGAGGATCTGAAGGCTCAGATCGACCCGGGATTCGTCCTCGGCCCCGAGGCCATGACGGCGGCGCTGCCGGCCGTCCGATAACGGGGGGCACAGGGCCGGAGGTCTGGCACGATGCCGAGTGCGCCCAGGTGGCGGGCCGTCGAGGCGGCATGGGAGGAGGACGCGGAACTCCCGCCCGCCGAGTGGGGCCGACGACCACCGATGGCCGCAGGGCCCCGCGCGCTGCTCGGTGTCGTCGCGGTGGCCGGTGTGCTGGCGGCGGGAAGAGTGCTGGCCGCCCCGCACCTGCGCGAGGCCAGGGTGCAGGGGTGGGCGACCGTCTTCGTGGCGATCTGTGTGCAGGCGTTGCCGTTCCTGGCCTTCGGCGCCACCGTCTCCGCCGCGATCTCGACGTTGGTGCCCGAGGCGTTCTGGCGGCGGGCGTTGCCGCGTCGCGCTCTCCTCGCGGTGCCGGTCGCCGGCGCGGCCGGCGCGGTACTGCCGGGATGCGAGTGCGCCTCGGTCCCGGTCGCGGGCGGTCTGATGGCTCGTGGCATCACGCCCGCCGCCGCGCTGGCCTTCCTGCTGTCGTCCCCCGCCATCAACCCCGTGGTGCTCGTGGCCACGGCCGTGGCCTTCCGCGGGCATCCGGAGATGGTAGCCGCCCGCTTTGCGGCGTCCTTGCTGGTCTCGGTGGCGGCCGGGTGGCTGTGGCTGCGGTTCGGTCGCATCGAATGGCTGCGGATCCCCTCCCGCCCGCGCGCCGCCCACGGGGCACGATGGCCGGGATTCGCCGCGGCGCTGCGGCACGACCTGCTGCACACCGGCGGCCTGCTGGTCGCCGGCGCGGCGATCGCGGCGACCCTCAACGTCACGGTGCCCCCGGCCTGGACCGCGGCCGTGGCAGGCGTTCCGTGGCTGTCGGTCGCCGTGCTCGCGGCACTGGCCGTGGTGATGTCGATCTGCTCGGAGGCCGACGCGTTCGTCGCCACGAGCCTGACCCAGTTCTCCGCAACGGCCAAGCTGGCCTTCCTCGTCGTCGGCCCGATGGTGGACCTCAAACTCATCGCGTTGCAGGCCGGCACCTTCGGACCGCGCTTCGCAGCCCGGTTCGTCCCGATGACCTTCGCCCTGGCGATCGTCGCGAGTGCCCTCATCGGCCGGGTCCTGCTGTGAGAAAGGCCGCCCAGAACGTCGTCCTACTGGCGGCCGGCGGGACACTGCTGTGGATCACCCTGGCCGGCCGCGAGTACCTCAACTACGTCCGCCCCGGCTTCCGGATCCCGCTGATCGCCACCGGAGCCGTCCTGTGCGCGCTCGGCGGACTCGGCATCGCCATCACCTGGCGCCGCACCGCCCCCGCGACATCCGACAGGCAGGGCGACGAGCACGACCACGATCAAGGGCCACGAGCCACCTGGCTGCTCTTTCTCCCGCCACTGGTGATCGCCATGATCGCGCCGACGGCCCTGGGCTCCTTCACCGCCGAACGCGCCGTCGACCAGGCCCCACGACCGCAAGCCGGACCTGCCCTGGCGGCGTTGTCCGCCGACGGCCCTACGCGAATCTCGCTGACCGAGTTCACCGCCCGTGCGTTCCAGGCCAAGGCCGGTCACGACACCCTGACCGGGCGCCAGGTCATCCTGACCGGATTCGCCCGCCCGGCCGGCCGGAACCAATGGATGCTGATCCGCCTGCGCATGACCTGCTGTGCGGCCGACGCCGTCCCGATGCGCGTCATCATCAAGAACACGCCCGCACCGCCCACCGGCACGTGGATACGGGTCACCGGCACCTGGTCGCCGCTCTGGGCGAGCATCGACGACATCGCCTTTCCTCAGCTCACGGCCACCGGTCTGGAGCGCATCGCCCGACCCGCCGACCCCTACGAATGACGCGGTGATCCCCGCCTGCCGTACGGGCGCCCGCGCAGTCGGCACTCTTCACCGGGGTCACCACCGGGAAAGGAGGAGACCGAGGGGGTATCTACTGATGACAGCGATGACAGAGCACCGACAGCACACCGGCCACACCCATGCCCACGGGCAGGGATGCGGGCATGTCGCCGTGCCGCACGGCGACCATGTCGACTATGCCCACGACGGGCATCTTCACCGACCGCACGACGGACACGTCGACGAATGCGAACCCACCGGCCATCTCCAGCATGATGACCATCCACATCGGCACGGTGAGGGCTGCGGCCATGTGAGCGTGCCGCACGGCGATCACATCGACTATGTCCATGATGGATGCCGGCATGCCGCCCACGGAGATCATTGGGACGAGCACTGAACATCGAACATCGCTAGCCCATCTGTCCCCAGCCGCGCCGATTTCCGGCAGAGTATGGGAATGCGGGTGGGTGCGTTCCTACTGGCGGCGCGGTTCCCCGGTCAGAGCGACGGTGAAGTGCTGACCGCCACGGTCGAGGCGGCCGTCGCCGCCGAGCAGGCGGGGTTCGACGACGTGTGGTTCGCCGAGCATCACTTCATGTCGTACGGGACCTGTCCGTCGGCGGTCACGCTCGCGTCCTATGTCCTGGGCCGTACGGAACGGATCGCGGTCGGGACGGCGGTGAGCGTGCTGTCCACCGCCCACCCGGTCGCACTCGCAGAGCAGACCGCGCTGTTGGACCAGGTGTCCGGTGGCCGGTTCCGGCTCGGGGTCGGGCGGGGCGGCCCGTGGGTGGACCTTGAGGTGTTCGGGACCGGGCTCACGCGGTACGAGTCCGGTTTCGCCGAGAGCCTCGACCTGCTGCTGGCCGGACTGACCCGTCCCCGGCTTTCGGCGGCCGGGCCGACCTTCGCCTTCCGAGGGGTGCCGATGGTGCCGCGCCCGCGCACCCGCCCGTACCCGCCGGTCGTGGTCGCCTGCACCTCGGCCGGCACCGCCGCGCTGGCCGCCGAACGCGGCCTGCCGATGCTGCTCGGCATGCACGTCGACGACGAGGGCAGGCGGCGGATGGTCGACGCGTACACCGCCGCGGCCGGGAACACACGCGCGGAGCACGTGGCCGCCGTCATGGCCTACGCCGCGGACACCCGGGCCGAGGCCCAGGGGTTGTTGCGCGCGGAGCTGCCACGCTGGCTGCGGCCGGGCCTGGCCGGGTACGTGCCGGTCGACGACCGGCCCCACACCCCGCGCGACCCGGACGCCTACGCCGATCTGCTGTGCCGCATCCACCCGGTCGGCACCGCCGAAGACTGCGTGGAGACCATGGCGGCGACGGTGGAGCGCACCGGCATCCGCCACCTGATCCTCATGGTGGAGGGCGCCGGATCCCCGCGCCGGACCCGGGAGAACATCGCCCGGCTCGGCGCCGAGGTCCTGCCCCACCTCCGCGCCCGTTTCGGGGACGGAAACCGCGAACCAGGATCCGAACTCCTCGATGAAACCGAGAGTCCTAGTTGATGGATCGATGGTCGTACGGGCGGGGGAGCAATATGAGGAAGCTGGACCGGCGTCAGGTGCTGTGGACGTTCGGTGCCGCCGGTGCCGGTCTCGTGGCGGGCGGGGCACCGGAATTCCTTCGTGGCACCGGTGCGCCGAAGACGGTACACCATGTACGCAGGTCGGTCCCCACCTCCCGGCCCGATCCCGGCTATGCCCACGGACGGCCCCTACAGGCGCTGCGCCGGCCGATCCACAGCCTGCACGATCTCCAACCGGCGGCACCGCCGAACGCGGTGGCGCTGACCATCGACGACGGCCCGCACCCCGTATGGACACCGAAGATGCTGGACCTGCTGGCCGAACTTGACGTTCCGGCGACGTTCTCGCTCATCGGCGTGCAGGTCACCGAGTACCCTCAGCTGGTCCGGCGGATCGTTGCGGCCGGACATCAGGTCTCCGACCACACGGTGACGCATCCGCTGAACCTTCCCGCGCTCACGGACGCCCGGGTCCGTGAGGAGATCGGCGGTGGCCACGACCGGATCGCACAGATCTCCGGAGTCGCGCCGAAGTTCTTCCGTTCCCCGGGCGGCGCCTGGTCGCAGCGGATCATCGACGTCGCCGCCGAGCATTCCATGATCTGCATCGACTGGCAGGTCGACCCGCGTGACTGGGCCCGCCCCGGCACCACGACGATCACCGACCGGCTGCTGCGCGCCCAGGCGGGCGACATCCTGCTCTGCCACGACGGCGGCGGCGACCGCTCCGAGACCATCCGCGCGCTGCGGACGGTCATCCCCGCACTGAAGCAACGCGGCCTCACCTTCGTCGCCCTCTGACCTGCCGCATGGGACGACCACCGCGAGCAGGCCACACCGTCAACGTCCGCGTCCTCGTGTTCGATCACCATTCGCCGGCGTGCCGGATCGCGTCGAGAACGATATGGGCGACATGGTCGTCAACGAGGGAGTACTCGATCTCGCGGGCCTGACGACGGGTCGTGACGATCTGAGATGCGCACAGCACGCGCAGGTGCTGGGATACCAGGGGCTGACTGACCCGGAGGGCGGTCAATGTGGGGGCGCTCCCTGGGCGCGCGGGTCGATGACGTTACCGGCGGCCCGGATGCCGGCGGTGCTCACGGTGAATCTGACCTGGCGCCGGCGCCGACCGCGCGTACCGGCAGTTCATCACCGCCCGCGCCCAGATCCTCAACCAGGAACCCGAACTGGTCGACTGCTGACACCCACGGTGTGTGGGCCGGCCCGCCGTTTCGCGGACGGCCCACACCCTCCCAGACCAACGCACGACGTACGCAAAGTGTCAGTGATGGTTAGAGGTCCCTTGCCGCTTGGACATCAATGTCCTTGGATGCTGCCTCGTCGAGCGAGGACCTCCAAATCCTCTCAAGGCGGCGCTGCAGGATATTGAATGGGCCGGACAGCAGCCAGCGGATCGATACCCGGTCAGATCGCTCGGCGTGGCCGCGAGCGCCTCCGTCGGTCGAGCCGACACCCCATGGCCGGCGGGTCTACGCCCTGGCCGGTCCGTCACGGACGCCAGCACAGTGCGGGGTCGGGGTGGTCGAAGAAGCCGAGTTCCCGGTAGAGCGGTTCGCCCTCGCGAGAGGCGTGCAGGTCCACTCGGACGGCATCACGTTCCCGGAACCAATCGAGCAGACCTCGCATGATTGCGCGGCTGTGACCGCGCCGGCGATACGCCGGATCGGTGACCACGCCGATCACGTGGCCGATCCGGCCGTTGCGGGAGTGCGGGCCGGGGAACCACTGCTCGACGGTGCCGATGCCACAGGCGGCCAGGCCGCTGTCGCCGTCCACGACCAGAATTCGCGCGTCGTCCGCTGTCAGCTTCTCCATCAGAATCGTGGCGAGGGCGTCTCGCCAGTCGTCGCCTGCTGATGAGGGATTGAAGAAGTCACCGCCGAGGGTTTCGAACAGCAGCGCTCGCAGGCGTATGAGTTCTGCGACATCGTCCTCGACTGCCTGCCGTACATCGGCCTGGTGTCCGCCTCCGGGACGGGCACTCGACCTCGTCCGGGACGTGGGCTTGCGATCTTGCACGTTTTAGACCTCCTCGTCGCAATCGGCCCTACTCCATCACCGGCTGGCCGCGGATCGCCGGGGCCTCGCGGCTGAAGTGGGCGTTCGTCCCGACCTGAGATCCATCTAATCGCATGCTTGATGTAACTGCGATCTATTTGCAATAGTGGTCGCATGTCGACGTACACGCTGCCGGACCTGCCCTATGACTACGCGGCGCTGGAGCCCGCGATCACCGGTGAGGTCCTGGAGTTGCACCACGCCAAGCACCACGCCGCGTACGTGAAGGGTGCCAACGACACTCTCGATCGGCTGGCCGAGGCGCGTGAGGAGGAGCAGTTCGGCGGTCTGGTCGGGCTGGAGAAGACCTTCGCGTTCAACCTGTCCGGGCACGTGCTGCACTCGATCTTCTGGCAGAACCTGTCCCCGGACGGCGGGGACCGTCCCGCCGGGGAGTTGGCGGCGGCGATCGATGAGCACTTCGGCTCCTTCGACGCGTTCGCGGCGCAGTTGTCGACCGCGACGTCCACGGTGCAGGGGTCGGGGTGGGGCGTGCTGGCGTGGGAGCCGCTGGGCCGCCGTCTGGTGGTGGAGCAGGTCTATGACCACCACGGCAACGTCGGGATGAACACCACGCCGCTGCTGGTGTTCGACGCCTGGGAGCACGCCTACTACCTGCAGTACCGCAACGTCCGGCCCGACTACGTGCAGAAGCTGTGGTCGCTGGTGAACTGGACCGACGTCACCGCCCGCTTCGACGCCGCCCGGGCGAAATAGACCGCGGCGCCTCCCGAACCGGCTTCATGCTCCGAAACATGTCCCAGCCGATTCGGGAGGCGCCGCCTCACCATCTTCCAGCGGAGCCTAGTGTGCGCATCGACACCACCCTCTACCAGGGCGCGTCCGCGCTGGAGGTCGGTGACGCACTCGCCGGCCTGTACCGGAACGCGTTCTAAGTCTTACCATCTGTTACTAGCTAAAGTGCGACAGAGTCGGTAACCGACAGACCTATATCGCTTCCAAAACTGCCGTGGTGGGTGGGTTCGCCTGGAGCTTTGAAGGATCGGCTACGCCGCTTGGTAAGGCTCGGTCGAGACTGGGTGCGATGCATAGCCATCCACGGCCAACGGTCAGTTCGGGTGCTCCGCGGGATGCTCGTATGTCGCGGTACCGCCCGGCAGCACCTGGTACGCCGTCGGGTTGATATGCCGTGAAGCGAATGGCGAACGCGGATGAAATGACACGTAGTGGGACTGCGAAACAAGACGCGGTAGCGCGCCGAGCAGGGGATTCTCATAAAACTGTGGACTTTTAATCCATAGGTTCTGGGTTCGAGTCCCAGGCGCCATACCACTCATCTGGCCGTCGAACTGTGGTTTCTCGGGTCTGACGGATTCCGTGTTGCTCGTTCGGGTCGGTGGGTGCTCTGTGGGTGCTCTTTTGTGTCGATCTTGTGCAGCGTGGTCGGCGGCAGCGCACTCCGCCAGGATGTGCGCCTCTGGCGCTCCAGTATCCCGACCGCCCGGCGCCCTCAGGCTCCGCCGACAGTCCGGCAGGGCGCCGGCTGGGTCCTGCGCAACCCCCACTCCAGGCATGGCCCGCCGCACACCGATGAGAACGCCGTTCGAAGCCGTCCATGTCCCGGCGGCGGCTTCGGTCAGAGGTACTGGCCCGTCGCGGCGCCATCGGTCCTCGACACCCGCATCGACACCACATTGGCCATGTTGATGACGATGCCGCTCTCATCGGCCTCGCGCTCGTACCTCGCCTCGTTCAAGACCAGGCTGCGATGCTCGTCTATGGCGTGAGCGACCGCTTCGAGCGCCTCATTCTCGTCACTGAAGTCCCGGCATACCACGGAGACATCTTCCCCGCCGACCGGGTGGAATCGTAGGACAAGCACGACCTTGTCAGGCACAGCCGATCCCCCCTCCGCGCAGAATCCAGGCGGACGGCCCCACCGGGCTGCCCCGGCCCCGGTCCGCACTTCGGCGCGGACCCCGGCACCCTCAAGTGTGCCCTCGTCCGCGGTCCCGGGAACCAGGGCGAGCCAACCGGCCTGGCGGCGTCCCGTGCCGCTTCAAGGTCGGCGGACATGTCATGCGGGTACATGCCAGGGCACGATGAGGACCGGGCACTTCGCGTGTCGGGATACCTCGTCGGCGACGTTGGACCGGAACAGCGCGGAGGGGCCGCCGTGGTGCGGGGAACCCAGGACGATCAGGTCCACGTCCAGCTTCCGTGCCTGATCCAGTACGGCTCGCGGCGTGTATCCCGGCGTACTCTCCAGCAGTAGGCCCTCGGCCTGCACGCCCGCCGTGGACAGGAGGACCACGGCGTCGTCGACCATGTGTCGCGCCACGCTGCTCACGTCATTCTCCGCCGGTTCGCCGGTCGGCGGGCGCACGCTTCGTGCTTCAGGTGACCGCCTGGAAGGCTGGCGGTGGTGGTTCTGTCGGTGCGGTGTGTTGACGCCGGGGTCCTGGGAAGGCGAGTCGCAGGATGCGTTTGTAGACCGAGCCGGTCTGGCGGGCCAGTGAGCCGGAGGTGTAGGGGAGTCCGAATCGTTCGCAGAGTGCGCGGATTCGTGGCGCGATCTCGGAGTACCGGTTGCTCGGGATGTCGGGGAACAGGTGGTGCTCGATCTGGTGGCTGAGGTTGCCGCTCATGAGATGCAGGAGGCGGCCGCCGTCGATGTTGCAGGAGCCGAGCAGCTGGCGGACGTACCACTCGCCGCGGGTCTCACCCTCCAACTGCTCTTCGGCGAAGGTCTCGGCGCCTTCGGGGAAGTGGCCGCAGAAGATTATGGTGTGCGCCCATACGTTGCGGGCCAGGTTCGCGGTGAGGTTGCCGAGCAGGACGGGGACGAAGCCGGGGCCGGCCAGCAGCGGGAACGCCAGATAGTCCTTGACTATCTGGCGCCGTACCTTTCCGGCGATGGCGCGTAGCTGGGTCCAGGTCTCCTGCAGGCTCTTGTCGCCGGCCGGTATGCGTTCGACCTCGAGGTCGTACAGCGCGATGCCGTACTCGAAGACCAGCGCGAGGAACACGTTGTAGACCGGCTGGAGAAGGTAGACCGGGTGCCAGGGTTGCTCCGGGCTGACCCGTAGCAGCGAATAGCCGATGTCGCGGTCCTTGCCGAGCACATTCGTCCAGGTGTGGTGGACGAAGTTGTGGGAGTGTTTCCACTGGTCGGCCGGTGACACGACGTCCCATTCCCAGGTCGTGGAGTGGATCTTCGGATCGCGCATCCAGTCCCACTGCCCGTGCAGAACGTTATGGCCGATCTCCATGTTCTCCAGGATCTTTGCGGTGGCCAGCGCCGCGGTCCCGGCCACCCAGGCGGGCGGCAGCCAGGAGGCGAACAGCAGGACACGGCCGCCCAGCTCCAGCTTGCGCTGGGTCGCGATGATGCCGCGGATGTAGCGTGCGTCCCGGTCCCCGAGGCTCGCGATGACCTCGTCGCGGATGCTGTCCAGCTCACGTCCGAACTCATCGACGTCGGTCGGGCTGACAAGCGCGGTGGTCGACATGATCCCCCTCTGCGTCAAAGCTCGATCTCGACTGGTCCGGCGGCGGCCGACACGCAGGTCTGGACAAGGTCGCCCGCTTCGCCGTGGATCTGACCGGTGCGCAGGTCACGTACCCGCCCCGAGGCGAGCCGTCCCACGCAGCTGTGGCAGATCCCCATCCGGCAGCCGCTCGGCATGAGGACCCCCGCCTGCTCCCCGGCGATCAGCAGCGGCGTGCCGCCGTCGGCGTCGGTCTGCCGATCGCTCTTGGTGAACCGAATCCGGCCGCCCTCCCCCTCGGCCGTCAGCGCGGCCGGGCGAAAGCGCTCGACATGCAGCCGATCAGGCGATCCGGCCCAGTGCTCCTCGGCCTCTTGGAGCATCTCGGCCGGCCCGCAGACCCACGCCGTGCGTTCGGCCCAGTCCGGGCACAGGTCCGGCAGGTCAGCCGGCCTGAGCCGCCCCCCGGTTCGCGTGTGCCGCTCATACAGCCGCAGATTCGCGAACCGCGCCGCCAATGCCCGCAGCTCCGCGCCGAAGATGACATCTGCCGGCGTGGGCGCCGAATGCATCAAGACCACATCGGGCAACCCACGGCACTCGGAACGGCGCGATACGGGGACTGCGTGTTCCGCTGCATCCTCCGCGGCCGCACCGGACAGGAGGCTGTGCAGCATCGCCCGCACCGGCGTGATGCCGCTGCCTGCCGTCAGGAACAGCAGACGCGGCGGTGGCGGCTCCGGGAGAACGAACTCCCCATCCGGCCCGGCCAGGTGGACGATGACGCCAGGCGCTGCCTGCCGCACCAGGTAGCGTGAGACCAGCCCGTCCGGGACCGCCTTGACTGTGATGGTGATACATCCGTCCGGGCGTCCCGGCGGGCAGGACACCGAAAAGGTCCGCCAGTGACGCACCCCCGCGATATCGACGCCGACGCGGATCCACTGCCCCGGCCTGTGCCGAACCCAACCACGGCCGGGACGGATCACCAGCGTCATCGCGTCCGCGGTCTCCGGGTGGATCGCCTGAATCCGGCCCCGCACCTCCAACCCGCACAACAGCGGATCGAACAGCGCGAGATAGTCATCCGGAAGTAGCGGCGTGGTCAGCGACCGTACGGCACCCGCCAGCCGCCGCAAGACGGCCGACCGGACGGCGGAGCCGGGTGTGCTCAAGAAGTAGGTCTCCAGCGAAGTGCCCGCGGCCGGAACCTCGACCGCCAGTCGCTCCCATCGATCAGCCCAGCCCCCATGATTCCGTGATACCCGGCTGGAGACCGCGCATGCCGGTGGCCTTTGATGGGCGAGATGACAGGAAAACCAGAAGCGCCACATCGGTTCGCGCCGGATTCTCCTGGGTATGATCGAATTACCGAGGGCATTTCGCGCGCCGATGGCCAAGTTGACGTCGTCCTGGGCGTATGAAAATCCGGTGCCCTTCGGGGGCCGAGGACGGGGCCGACGTCATGGCACCGCACGCTAGTGATGAAAATGATGTCCTTTCTGCCATCCCGCCGGCGTCGCGCTTGAGCCTCGATCCGGCGTTGAAGCGCCGGGGAATCCTCGACGGCGGCTGGTGGCCGCGTTCCCGTAACGCGAGCGTGGAACTGCCGCTCCTCCTCTCGTCGCTGAACGCACAGGTCGGCGCGATCGTGCGGCTCGGTATCGATGCCCGCGACTGGGATGACATTCCCCGCCGCCTCACGGCCGACGGGCACGTGGTGCGGGTCGGGAGGTTCGCCGACGTGAACCACAAGATCATCGTGACTCGCGGACCACAAGACCACTTCCTGCTCCTGGTCATACCGCCCCAGGCGTCCACGGCCTCGGCGAAGGCCGCCCTGGCGATGGCGGCCGCCGGCAACACCAGCGGCAGGCCCGAGGAGATCCTCGCCGCCACCGGCATCGAGAACACGGTCGGGACGAACACGCGCCAGACGGTCCCGGACGATGGTGATCGCTCACGCGGCCGGGGGCCTCGCCCTGCGGGCGCCGGCAGCGTACGCCCCACGGTGACCGAGGACGCCCCGCCGCTGGATGAGCGAGGTGAGATCGGCCGCTGGCTCGATGACGGCGCGCCCACCACGGCCCTCCCGGCGACGCACCCGGACTGAGGTAGCTGCGAAGGCGGGAAAGAGGATGGGCCGGTACGGGGGCGGCTCATCCCCGGGTATCCGCAGGGCCTAGCGTGATGTCCGAAGCCACCTTCTGTCCTTCAGCGGCCTCGCGGAAGCCCCGGGCGGCGGTTTTTGGAGCAGTGAGCGAAGGCGTTCCTCGGACAGCGTGGGTGACGGACCGATGAGAGCCACCACGGCTCGAGGAGGTCACATGATGGCCGTCTGGACCACGGCGTTGTGGGTCGTTCGCCGGACCGGCGATCGGATGATCCAGCGC
Organism: Actinoallomurus sp. NPDC052308; assembly: GCF_040679195.1. Classification (NCBI taxonomy): domain Bacteria; kingdom Bacillati; phylum Actinomycetota; class Actinomycetes; order Streptosporangiales; family Thermomonosporaceae; genus Actinoallomurus; species Actinoallomurus sp. NPDC052308. Next base: position 61,232 of record NZ_JBFAUM010000039.1, read on the forward strand.
TGGCGCTACCAGATCGAGAGCACGCCGACAACGCCGAGACAGCGCCGAGAGTTGGCCGGTGCGATGCGCGGCCTGCCCGGCCGATACACCGACCGGATTCCCACGAGCACGCTCCGGCAGATCACCGGCTCGGCCGCCACCGGGCGGTGGGAACAGGCCGTCGACCAGCTGATCACGGTCCTGGACCGTCTCGCCCCGGGAATAACCACGCGGGAACGCGATGAACTGCGGGCCCTCTCCACCGCGCTGGACATGCCGGTCGAGCGGGTCGAGGTCCTCGTTTCATCGCCGCCCCGGTGAGCGTCACCGCGCCTATCCCGGATCGACGACATCAATGACATGGCCGTGGTGGTGACGGGTTCGAGCGCGCGTGTCACCGACGGTTCGGGTACTCGTGTGATGGGCCCGCTGATTCGCATCGGTGCCGGGTGCCGGATGCCGCGAGTGCCCGAAGTGGTCCGGGACGAGCTTGAGGTCGGCGTCGGCCCGCGGGGCTGGGGTGACAGGGGGAGACGGCGTGCCCGGCTGTGCGGCAGGTTGCTTACTTTGTCTACGGGTGGTAGGGTCACATGGTTGCAGTTGTGGTTCCATGGACTTCATGTACGCCTGTCGATCTTCACTCCAGGCGCCTTCTTCACCGGAGTCATCCGGGTGGGGTCATTACGGCGACGCGAGGCTCGCAGAGTGCGGGTTCCGTCAAAGCCCCGGAAGGAAACGGATATGGCTACCGGCACCGTGAAGTGGTTCAACGCGGAAAAGGGCTTCGGCTTCATCGAGCAGGACGGCGGCGGCGCGGACGTCTTCGCCCACTACTCCAACATCGCGGCTCAGGGCTTCCGTGAGCTGCAGGAGGGCCAGAAGGTCCAGTTCGAGATCACGCAGGGCCAGAAGGGCCTCCAGGCGGAGAACATCATTCCTGCCTGAGCGTCACGCGGTATGCCGTAGGCCCGTACGCGAAGATCCGGGCCCCGCCGGTCGGCCTGGGATTTCAGGTTTCCAGCGATAACGACAGCCGTCGTCCAGGGTGCGCTCCTTCGGCGGAGATCCGCCCCACGGCCCCGTGTCCCCGGCTCCAGGCCGGTCCATCCATCTGAGTTCGGCCCTCAGACGCCCTTCCGCGAAGGGCCTCGGCCGTCTTGACGCCGTACCTCTTCAGTACGGCGCTGCTTCGCGACTCACTTCGGTTCGTTTTGTGATTGCTCCAGGCCGTGGGCCGCGGAGCCTTCCTCGAGACGTGCCGCTTCAGGAAGGCTTACGCATGACCCGTCCGACCCGTCCGTCCCGCAGTCACTCCACCCACACCCGTACCGGAGCTTCGCGTCAACCGGCCATCCGGAGGCAGGGTGATTTCGCACTTCCCGTGAGCTCCACGCCGCCTCTTCCCCCGGCCGCGTCGTTCGCCGAGCTGGAGATGCCGGCGGCCCTGCTGTCCACATTGACCCGGCAGGGCGTGACGGAGCCGTTCCCCATCCAGGCCTCCACCCTTCCGGACGCGCTGAACGGCCGCGATGTCCTCGGCCGCGGCCGTACGGGATCCGGGAAGACCCTCGCGTTCGGGCTGGCGATGCTCGCTCGAAGCGCCGGCCGGCGCGCTGAGCCGCGTAGGCCGCTGGCCTTGGTGCTCGTTCCCACCCGGGAACTGGCCCAGCAGGTCACCGACGCCCTCGCCCCCTACGCCACATCCGTCGGCCTTCGATCGGCCACCGTCGTGGGCGGCGTATCGATCTCACGACAGGCCGCCGCTCTCAACCGCGG
>NZ_JBFAUM010000040.1:0-62818 GCF_040679195.1 Actinoallomurus sp. NPDC052308
GCCCCGCCCCCACCCGGTGGCCCCCACCCACTCGGGGTCCCCCCGCCCACCCCGCGCGCGGCGGGGCGCGCGCGCGCACGTGGCCCCCCCCCGCGCCCGGAGCCCCGCCACTCCGGGTCCGGGTGGCCCGCCGCCGCGCGCGGCGGCCGGCCACCCGGGGGGCCGGGGTCCGGAACGCCGCGGGTGACGAGACGGTTCGGGCGGCGGAGCGCCGGGACCTCAGCCGGCGAGCGCCGCCGCGACGGTGTCGGCGATCGGGGTGGTCGGCCGGCCGATGAGCGCCTTCAGGTCGCCCGGCGTGTCGGCCAGCGCCCCGGCCGCGATGCCGCGGTCGACGTCGACGAGCACGTCGGCGAACGCGTCGGGCACGCCCCCCGCGACCAGGGCCGCGCGGTGCTCCTCCGCGGACACGTTCCGGTACACGATCTCCTTGCCGGACGCCCGGGAGATCTCCCCGGCGAGGTCGCCGAGGGTCCACGCGACGTCCCCGGCGAGTTCGTAGATCCGGTTGTCGTGACCCGTCCCCGTCAGCACGGCGACCGCCGCCGCCGCGTAGTCCGCGCGGGTGGCGCTGCCGATCCGGCCGTCGCCGGCGCCGCCGATGACGGCGCCGGTCTCGACGGCGTGGACGATCGCCGGAACGTATATCTCGCTGTACCAGTTGTTGCGCAGGAGCGTGTACGTCAGCCCCGTCTCACGGATGATCTCCTCGGTCGCCTTGTGCTCGGCGGCCAGTCCGAGGACCGACGTGTCCGCGTGCGGCGCGCTGGTGTAGACGACGTGCGGGATGCCGGCGCCCTGGGCCGCCTGGATCGCCGCGGCGTGTTGCGGTACACGCCGCCCGACCTCGCTGCCGGAGATGAGCAGGAGCCGGGTCCCGCCCTCGAACGCGGGCCGCAGCGTCTCGGGACGGTCGTAGTCGGCCTCCCGGACCTGCACGCCGCGCGCGCCGAGGTCGGCGGCCTTCTCCGGGCTGCGCACGGCGGCCACCACCTGGTCCGCGGGCACCTTCTCCAGCAGCCCGTCGATCACCAGACGGCCGAGCTGGCCGGTGGCGCCGGTAACGATGATCATAAGAGTCTCCAGCTTCGAACGGCCTCGGCGGCAGCGCCCCGAGGTGAGCACACGCCGACCGTAGTACTAACTTTTCGACAGTGCAATCTAAGAGTGAGTACACGATCAATGGGTAGTGCGGTGGAGAAGTATGCTGACGCCATGGACAGCCGCGCGACCAACGGATCGCCGACCCCGGCCTGCGACGGCGAAGCGGTCCGCGACGCCTACGGCGACGTCGTCTTCGACGTGTTCGCCGGCCGGTGCACCTCCCGCGAGGCGCTCGGGCACATCACCGGGCGCTGGGGGATCCTCGCGCTGGGCGCGTTGAGCGAGGGCACGTACCGGTTCAACGCGCTGCGCCGCCGGGTCGACGGCGTGAGCGAGAAGATGCTCGCGCAGACCCTCCAGGCGCTCGAACGCGACGGCTTCGTGCTCAGGAAGGCCGAGCCGACCATCCCACCGCGCGTGGAGTACAGCCTCACCCCGCTCGGCCGCCAGGCCGCCGAACGCCTCCTGGGCGTCATCGAGTGGCTGGAGGCCAGCATGCCCGAGGTCACGGCGGCCCGGGCGCGCTACGACGAGGCGAAGGCCGACGAGAAGGGGCCATGACGGAGAGTCCGATGACGCGGCCGGGCGCCGGGCGGACGCGGCGCCGCGGCGCCGCACTGGAAGAGGCGATCCTGGGCGCCGCGGTGGACGAGCTCACCGAGTCCGGATACGCCGGGTTGACCATGGACAAGGTCGCCGCGCGGGCCGGCACGAACAAGAACGCCATCTACCGCCGCTGGCCGAACCGTCTCGCGCTCGGCATCGCCGCCTACCGGCGGCTGACCACGACGGCCGCCATCCCCGACACCGGTGGCCTGCGCGGCGACGCCCTGGAGTACCTCCGCCGGGCGAACCGCCACTGGAGCTCTCCCCTCGGCGCGATCCTGCGGGAGCTGCTCGCCGCGGCGGGCGGAGCGTCGGAGGTCCTGGCGCAGCTGCAGGACCAGTCCGGTGACGCCGTCGCCGCCCCCTGGCTGACCATCCTCGGACGCGCGGTCGCACGCGGTGAGGCGGGCCCCGAGGCCCTTCATCCACGGGTCGCCACCGTGGCCATCGTCCTGCTGCGCAACGAGTTCGTCGTGCGCGGGGTCCCGACCGCACCCGACGACGTCCTCATCGAGATCGTCGATGAGGTGTACCTGCCCCTGGTGCGGCGGCGGGGTCCGGTCCCGGACCGATCTCCCGGCGGCGCGGCGATCAGCCGCCGTCCGGACGGGTGATCGCGGGCACCAGCCGGTAGTCGCGCTGGAAGACGAGGTTGTGCAGGTCCGCCGCCGCGATGGCGCGCAGCGTGCCCACCTCCGCGGCGGCCTGCTCGTCGGTGAAGACGTTGAGCGGCCATTCGCCCACCGTCGCGCCGCGCAGGTGCGGATGGTGGAAACCTCGCTCGAAGTGGGCGTTCAGCGTGATCGGGCGGACGCCCGCCGCGCGCTGCTCCGGCCAGGACAGGGTCCATGAGGCGGTCAGCCCGCCGTCCTCGGTCCGCCGCAGTCCGCTCTCGTCGATCAGCCCCGTCCCCTGCAACAGGCCCTCGTCGATCTCGGTCAGCACCCGGCGGGCGTACTGGGCGAGCAGCACGACCGTGTCGGCGAACCGCTCCTCCTTGTCCGCCCGCGCCTCCACGCCACCGTGGGTGCCGTCCCGCAGGTCCTCGAAGTGCCGCCGCAGCGCGGGCAGTGTCGGGTTGTCCCCGTGCGCGGTCGATGACTCGCTCATACGTTCATTCTGCGCCGTGACGCCCCGACCGGGGCGTCACGGCGCGGGCGTACGCGCGGGGCGACGGAGGCGGGTCAGGAGCCGGCCGCGGCGAGCGTGGCGTTGACCAGGTCGCGGGCCTCCTCCTGGACGCGGGCGAGGTGGTCCGGGCCCTGGAAGGACTCGGCGTAGATCTTGTACACGTCTTCGGTGCCGGACGGCCGGGCGGCGAACCAGGCGTTCTCGGTGCAGACCTTCACGCCGCCCAACGGCGCGCCGTTGCCCGGGGCCTCGGTGAGCACCGCGGTGATCGGCTCACCGGCGAGCGTGTCCGCGGTGATCTGCTCGGCGGACAGCTTCTTGAGGACCGCCTTCTCCGCGCGGGACGCGGGCGCGTCGACGCGCGCGTACGCGGGGTCGCCGTACCGCGCGACCAGCGCGGCGTGGTTCTCGCTGGGGGAGCGGCCGGTGACCGCGGTGATCTCCGAGGCCAGCAGGGCGAGGAGGATGCCGTCCTTGTCGGTGGTCCACACCGAGCCGTCGCGGCGCAGGAACGAGGCGCCCGCGCTCTCCTCGCCGCCGAACCCGAGCGAGCCGTCCAGCAGACCGGGCACGAACCACTTGAACCCGACCGGGACCTCCACGAGACGGCGGCCGAGTCCGGCCGCGACCCTGTCGATCATGCTGCTGCTGACGAGGGTCTTGCCCACTCCCGCGTCACCGGGCCACTCGGGCCGGTGGGCGTACAGGTAGGAGATGGCGGCCGCGAGGAAGTGGTTGGGGTTCATCAGGCCGCCGTCCGGCGTGACGATGCCGTGCCGGTCGGCGTCCGCGTCGTTGCCCGTGGAGACCGCGAACTCGTCCTTGCGCGCGATGAGCGACGCCATCGCGTACGGCGACGAGCAGTCCATCCGGATCTTGCCGTCCCAGTCCAGCGTCATGAACCGCCAGGTCGGGTCGGTGTGCGGGTTGACGACGGTGAGGTCGAGCCGGTGGCGGTCGGCGATCTCGCCCCAGTACGCCACACTCGCGCCGCCGAGCGGGTCCGCGCCGATCCGTACGCCCGCCTCGCGGACGGCGTCCAGGTCGAGGACGGAGGGCAGGTCGTCCACGTACGCGCCGAGGAAGTCGTAGCGGCCGGTCGTGTCCGCCGCGAGCGCGCGGGCGTACGGGATGCGCTTGACCTCTTTCAGGTCCTCGGCGATCAGCGCGTTCGCCCGGTCCTGGATCCACGAGGTCGCGTCGGTGTCGGCCGGACCGCCGGACGGCGGGTTGTACTTGAAACCGCCGTCGGCGGGCGGGTTGTGCGAGGGCGTGACGACCACGCCGTCCGCGAGACCGGACTCGCGACCGCGGTTGTAGGTGAGGATGGCGTGCGAGACGGCCGGCGTCGGCGTGTAGCCGTCCCGGCTGTCGATCAGGACCCGTACGCCGTTGGCGGCGAAGACCTCCAGCGCCGACACCCGCGCGGGCTCCGACAGGGCGTGCGTGTCGATCCCCAGGAACAGCGGACCGTCGACCCCCTGGTCCGCGCGGTACTCGCAGATGGCCTGGCTGGTCGCCAGGATGTGCGCCTCGTTGAAGGCGGTGTTCAGCGCCGATCCGCGATGCCCCGACGTGCCGAAGGCCACGCGCTGCTCGACCCGCGCGGGGTCGGGCTGGTACGCGTAGTAGGCCGTCACCAGTCGCGCGACGTCCACCAGGTCTTCCGGCTGCGCGGGCCGCCCCGCACGCTCATGCGCCATCGGATGCTCCTTCGGCCCTCACGGGCCGTCGACGTTCGATTCCTTACGCCAGTCTGTCCCAGCGCGGGAGAGGTACTCGATCCGCCCTACGGCGAGCGAACCGGCCGCGGCGTGCCGCCGGATCGGGGGTCATGCCCGGCGTCCGCCGCCGGCCGTGGCGACGGCACGGCCGAGGGAGTCGGCGCTCCGGGCCAGCAGCGGCCCGGCGACCGCGAGGATCAGGACGTACGCAGCGGCGAGTGGCCCGAGGCGCGGGTTCGTGCCCGCGCCGACCGCCAGGCCCGCGACGACGATGCTGAACTCCCCACGGGGGACGAGCGCGGTCCCGGCCCGCAGCCGGCCCGCCGGCCCCACTCCCGCCCGGCGGGCCGCCACCCACCCGGTGGCGAGCTTGGTCACCACGCCGACGACCGCCAGCAGAGCCGCGATGCCGGCCACCGGCGGCAGGTCCGCAGGGTCGGTGTGCAGGCCGAAGAAAACGAAGAACACCGCCGCGAACAGGTCCCGGAGCGGACTGAGCAACTGCCGGGCGTCGTGCGCGAGCGGACCGGACAGCGCGATGCCGACGAGGAACGCCCCCACGGCGGCCGACACCTGCAGCTGCTGGGCGAGCCCGGCCACCAGGACGGTGAGACCGAGAACCTTCAGCAGGAGCACCTCACGGCTGGGGCTGGCCACGAAGCGCTGCACGACGTCGCCGTGGCGCAGCGCGACGAACAGGATCAGGCCGATGGTGACCGCGGCGGCCAGGAGGGCGAACAGACCGCCGAGCAGCCCGGCCCCGGCCAGCAGCGCCGTGAGGATCGGCAGGTACGCGGCCATGGTCAGGTCCTCGAAGACCAGCACGGACAGCACGCTGGGAGTCTCGCGGTTCCCGAGCCGGCCCAGGTCGCCCATCACCTTCGCGGTGATCCCGGAGGAGGTGACGTACGTGATGCCGCCCAGCGCCACCGCCGCGACCGGACCCCAGCCGAGCAGGAGAGCGGTGGCGACGCCCGGCACGGCGTTCAGCGCCAGGTCGGACAGGCCGACCGGAGCCGAGGTCCGCATCGTGGTCACCAGTTCGTCGGCCGTGTACTCCAGGCCGAGGGTGAACAACAGCAGGATCACGCCCACCTCGGCGCCGACCGAGACGAAGTCCTCGCTGGTCGTGAGCGGGAGGACGCCACCGGATCCGAACGCCAGCCCGGCCAGGAGGTACAGCGGGATCGGCGAGACGGAGAACCGGACCGCGACCGCGCCGAGCAGGCCGAGGCCCAGGATGATGGCGCCGAGTTCGATCAGTTGGGTCGTCGAATGCATGGGCGGCTACCGCGTGCCGAGCAGCGCGGCGACCGCCGCGGTGCCGTCGGCGGTGCCGACCACGAGGACGATGTCGCCCGTCTGGAAGACGAAGTCCGGGCGCGGGCTGGCGACCACGCCGCCGCCGCGGACGACGGCCACGATGGACGCGCCCGTACGGGTGCGGGCGCGGGTGTCGCCGAGCGGCCGCCCGTCGTACGGCGAGCCGGCGACGATCGGGACCTGCCGGCTGACCAGGCCCTCGACGTGGCGGTGCAGTTCGGCCAGGCGTTCGACGACGCGGGCGGTGCCGATGAGTTCGGCGACCGCCCCGGCCTCCTCGGAGGTCAGCACGATCGTCGTGGCCGCGCTGTCGGGGTCGTCCTGGTCGAAGACGACCACGTCGCGCCGGCCGCTGTGGTGGGAGACGATCCCGACACGTCGGCCGCGCTCGGTCGTGAACACGTGTTGCAGGCCGATTCCGGGCAGGGAGCAGCGTTCGATCTCCACGGGAGTCCTCTCAGGCTCGTCGATCGGAGTGGGGGTCACTGGTCGAAGGCCGCGTAGACCATCGCCAGCACGTTCGCGGTGATCAGCACGGCCAGCGCCGGCAGACCGAGCCGCGCGTTGTCGCGGCGGAACATCGAGGCGATCAGGAGCACCCCGCCGCCCACGAGGACGGCGATGGCGAGGAAGAGGTAGGTCACGGTCGTTTCTCCACGTCAGGGCGCCGGCGTCGGACACCGGCGGCCCACGGGACGGCGGCACGCGCACGCCTCCCGCGGACAGGGCACGGTCGGGAACGGACGCGCCGTCACGCGGCGGGACACACCCGCGTTCCGGGAAGCGGCGGGACACTTCCGCGTTCCGGGAGGCGGACATCCGGCCACGCGAGTCGTCATGCGGCAGGGCACGTCCGTGTTCCGGGGCAGTGGACACCCGGGTACGCGCGCCGACGACCGGTGGCGCGGTTCGCGACCGTCCGGCTACGCCGACGCGTACGGGAGAAGGCGCGGAGGCGCCCGGCCGCGCCGCGTCGACCGGTCGCCCGCCGGCGTACGGGAGGAGGTGCGGTGCGGCCCTCGCCACCAGACGGGCAGTCCCGCCGAGGTCGAGATGCCCTCGGGGCCGACGGCCCGCAGCGGCGTCTTGCCGACCTGCCGGTGCTCGTCGAGCCGGGGCAGATGCCGGCCGTGCTCGGCCGCCGGGATCGCGCCCGCGGACGGCGCGGTCGCCGCCACCGCGGCGGTCAGGCGATCGGCGCCCTGGGAGGAGGCGGCGGCGCCGAGCCCGCCGCCGATGCCGAGCAACAGCAGCAGTGAGACGAGGATCGCCGGAACCCGCCGGCGCGCCCGCTCACCGGACACCGTCACCCTCCCCACCTGGCCGAGACGATTCACGTCACCTCGACCCTACCGGCAAACCGCCGGTGCGGCCGTGGTCACGGGTCCGCGCGCAGCGGGGGAGGATGGAGCGTGACGACCAGATCGCTGAGCGGTGTGAAGGTCGCCTTATCCTGGTCGTTCGGACGTAACCTCACGGTAGTGTTCCTCAGTGGCCGACGAGCGAGGTGGACCGGGATGAGCGCCCCCGCCCTCTTCTCCCACCCTGCGCTGCTGTACCACGGCGAACGGGAGTACCTCGCCGGGACACTGCCCTTCGTGCGGAGCGGCCTCGAGGTCGGCGAGCCGGTGGCGATCGCCGTTCCGGGGCGCCGGCTGGCGCTGCTGCGCGCGCGGCTGGGCGCCGCGGCCGGGCTGGTGCGCTTCGTCGACATGAGCGTGGCCGGACGGAACCCGGGCCGGATCATCCCCGGTGTTCTGCGGCGTTTCGTCGACGCGTACCCCGGACGGCGGGTGCGGATCATCGGCGAGCCCATCTGGCGCGGCCGCTCGGCGACGGAGTATCCCGCCTGCGCCCAGCACGAGGCCCTGATCAACGTGGCCTTCGCCGGGCGCGCGGTGACGATCCTGTGCCCGTACGACGCGGCGGAGCTCGACCGGCGGACGCTGGCGGACGCGGCCCTGACCCACCCGGCCCTCATCGAGCGCGGCGTCGAGCGCGTCAGTCCCGACTTCGATCCAGAGAAGGTCATCGAGGTGTACAACGACCTGGGCCCGGAGCCCGTGGACACGGTGGCCCTCGAGTTCGGCGCGGACGGCCTGGGCGAGGTACGCACCTTCGCCATGGCGGAGGCGGCCCTGCGCGGTCTGGGCGGCGACCGGCTGCTCGATCTCGAGCTCGCGGTCAACGAGCTGGCCGCCAACTCCATCGTGCACGGCGGCGGTGGCGGCACGCTGCGGGTGTGGTCCCGGCCGGGGCACGTCGTGTGCGAGGTCAGCGACTCCGGCCGGCTCGCCGACCCGCTGGCCGGGCGGCGGCCGGTGGGCCCCAACGCCCATGGCGGGCGCGGCCTCCTGCTGGTCAATCAGGTCGCCGACCTGGTCCGCATCTCCCGCGCCGCCGAGGGCACCCGCGTCCAGGCCCACTTCGCCCTGGACCGCTGAGCCCGCAGCCTCGAGGGACCGCCGCACGGCCGGACCATCCCCGCGGGCGCATCCGTCGGCCGGCCGCGCGCAGGGGCACGCCCCTGCCGTGATGGGCGATCGGGATCGTCTCCCGATCGCCCTCCCGGATTCGCCTGAGCCGGGATCGCCGGTCCGACCCGGTCCCTCGCGTGAAGACCGAGTCAGGTGACTGGCGATAAATGCGCCATCGCATTCCGAATCGACCGCAATGCGCGGTCTCTTCAACTGTGCCGGTGACGCTGGGTAGCGTCAAGAGCGCAAATGGTAAACAATCGTTTAGCGCGCCTATTCCGCCGAATCTGGGGTGCACCGCCCAGCGGCGGCGTCATGTCACTTCCGGTCGCGGCCGAGCGCCTTCCGGACCACGTCCCGTGTCCGGTCGGCGGCGGAGGCGAACGTGCCGATGAGGATGTTCTTGGCGGCGGACTCCACGCCCGGGTGCGGGTGCGTCGGCGCCATGGCCTCGGCGGCCTTGATCGCCGCGGCGAGTCCGCGAAGCTCGGTGCCGCCCATCTCGCGCAACCGGGTGAACTCCTCGTGCTCCTCGCGCTCGGCGTGCTCGAGGACGGACTTGCGGAACTCGGCGAACAGCGGTTCGAAGCCGGCCGCCGAGGTGCCCATCTTCTCCAGGGCCTGCAGGACGCGCTTGCCCTCGTTCTCCTCCTCCAGCCGGGCGTCGATGATCCGGTCGCCGTCGGGGATGACCCGGCGGGCCAAGGGGTGCACGACCTCCTCTTCGGCCGTCTCGTGCACCGCCAGGAACCGGCAGAGCTTCTCGAACGCGTCCTCGCGGGCGTGGCCCGTGCTCCGGTCGACCTCTTCGAAGAGGCGGCGGATCTCCTCGTGCTGGTGGATCAGCAGATCGACCGCGTCCTTCTCCGGCATCGTCTCAGGTCGCTGAGTCATCTCGCGGTACCTTCCCCCCTGTGTCTCCCCGTATGTGCCTATTGCGACATTTCCGGTGCCGACCTGGTTAAACGCGCCGCCCGGCCGTCCGGCGAACGCGCGAGGGCCGGTACGGGACTCGTCGGGAAGCGGCCGGCCCGGCCGACTTTCTCGGATCATGTGGCCGACGCGACCCTGGTTTTGATCGACGATCTCTAGCCTGATTCCCGGAGTGGTCACGGACGGTGGCATCCGTCCGCGGGGCCGTCGTCCGACTCGGGAGGGGCGCCATGCCCGGCACGATCAGGCAGGTCGAGAGCGGGCGGCCGTGGCTCCGTGGCTGACGGCGGCGGGCGCGGCCCTCGCCGCGCTTCTGCTGGCCGACATGCTGAGCGCCGGACTGAGCCGGTACGCGCTGCGGCGCGGGATCGTCGACCGGCCGGGCGTCCGCAAGGCCCATGACCGGCCGACCCCGTACCTGGGCGGCGTCGCGATCGCGGTGGCCGCCCTGGCGGCGGGAACGGTGTCGATCCCCTACTGGGACCGGAGGATCACGGTCCTCGTCGTGGCCGCCGTCGTCGTCGCGCTGGTCGGGCTGCTCGACGACCTCAGACCGACGCACCCGGTGTTCCGGCTGGTCGTGGAGGTCGTCGCCGCCACGGCGGTCGTCCTGGCCGGGGGACGCATCGGCGTCTTCGGGCACTGGCTGGACCCCGTGGTGACGGTCGCGTGGATCGTGGTGCTCGCCAACTCCTTCAACCTCCTGGACAACATGGACGGGACGGCCGCGACGGTGGCCGTCGCGGGCGGCTGCCTCATCGCCGGCGCGGCCTACCTCGAGGGCCAGCGCGGCCTGGCGCTGCTGCTGATCACGCTGTCCGCCGGCTGCCTGGGGTTCCTCGTGCACAACTGGGCGCCCGCGCGGATGTTCATGGGCGACGCCGGCTCGCTGTTCATCGGCTTCCTCCTGGCGGCCGCGGCCGTGCTGGTCCGGGTTCCGGGCGGCGCGACCGCCAGGCTCGCCGAGCTTCTCCTGTTCACCTTCGTCGCCACCGTGGACACCTTGGTCGTCGTCATCGCGCGCCCGCGCGCGGGTCTGTCCTGCTTCACCGCCGGCACCGACCACGCGGCGCACCGGCTGCGGGCGATGGGACTCACCGTTCCGCAGGTCGCCCTGACCCTGTGCGCCGCCGCGGGCCTCGCCGGGCTCTTCGGCGTGGGCGTCGCCGCCGCACGGCTGCCCGGCGTCCTCACCCTGGCGGCGGCCGCCACCGGGGCCGCCGCGCTGGTCCTCCTGTTGATCAAGGTTCCGGTGTACGCGGCCGCGCCGGCCGAGGAACCGGCCACCGCCGACGTCCTGCCGTTGACGGTCCGGCCCGCGCCCGAGCCGCGGCACGGCGATCTCCCGCCGCGGAACGTGCCGACGTCGGACCGGGGATCGGTCCTGCACCTCGACGAGTGGCGAAGATGAGCGAGCCACCGCCGATGAGGAGTTCGCCGGGCGGGTCGCCGCGGCCGCCGGAGGCCGTCCGTCGTGGCGGCCGGCTCAGTGCGGGTTGCCGGCGAGGAGCTCGCTGAGCAGGTCGTCGAGGCTGACGATGCCGATGAACGGATTCTCCGGCGTCGCGACGAGCGCGAGCTGCGCGCGGGCCCGCCGCAGCGTGCTGACCGCGGCCAGCACCGTCGTGTCCGGGGGAAGGGACGGGACCGGGTAGGTCATTTCGCCGGCGGTCCGGCCGTCGGCGCCGTGGGGGAGGGCGTCCCGTACGTGCAGGAGCCCGTGGATGCGGGCGCGGCCGTCCCGGACGAGCAGCCGGGTGTGCCCGCTCGCCGCGGCGGCCCTCCTGATCTCCTCCGGGTCGGCGTCGGCGGGGACCGCGGTGACCCGCTCGGCGGGCACGACCAGGTGGTCGATGCCCGCGTTCCGGGTGGTGATGGCCCGGCCCAGCAGGTCGTGCTCGGCGTTGTCGATCAACCCCAAGCGGCGCGACTCGCCGATCAGGTGGGACAGCCGCTGCGGGTCGGCCGGTGCCTCCGCCTCCGCGCGTGGCCCTACGCCACAGAGCCGGAGCAGACCGTTGGTGATCCCGTTGAGGACGGTCAGGAGTGGGCGCGACAGCCGGGCGAACCCGCGGAACGGGATCGCGAGGAGCAGGGCCGAGCGTTCGGGGTGGGCGATCGCCCAGGACTTCGGCGCCATCTCCCCGGCCACCATGTGCAGGAAGGTCACCACGCCCAGCGCCAGGGTGAACGCCACGGCGTGCCCGACGGCCGCCGGGGCGCCGACGGCCGCCAGCGGCGCGTCCAGCAGGCCCTCGAAGGCCGGTTCGGTGACGACTCCGAGCCCCAGCGAGCACATGGTGATGCCCAGTTGCGCCCCGGCCAGCATCAGCGACAGCTCGTCGATCCCGGCGACGGCGGCCCGCGCGGCGGTGCCGCCGCGCGCCGCCGCCCGCTCCAGGCGCGGGCGTTTCGCGGCGACGAGGGCGAACTCCGAGGCGACGAAGAAGGCGTTGCCGGCCAGGAGCAGGAGCGTGACCAGGGCGGAGGTCAGCGGGTTCACGAGAACGCCCCTCGGGACTCTCCGGTCGCGGCGGTGGCGAGGGGAAGCGCGTGCAGCCGCACGGTCCGGGCCACGCGCCGGCGGACGGCGAGGACCTCGATCGCGGCGTGCCCCGGCGGGCCGTACTCGGGGTCGAGCTCGACCTCGATCCGGTCACCCGCTCGCGGCAGGCGGTGCAGCCGTGTCATGACGAGCCCGCTGAGGCTGTCGTACGCGGCGTCGACGGGCAGTGCCAGTCCCGTGAGGTCCCGGACCTGCGCGATCCGGATGCCGGCGTTCAGCACCCAGACGCCCTCGCCACGGGTGGGATCCGCCTCGGCCGCGTCGTTCTCGTCGGCGATCTCGCCGACGAGCTCCTCGGCGATGTCCTCGAACGTGAGGATCCCGGCCAGGCCCCCGTACTCGTCGACGACGGCGGCGAACTCCTGACCCGCCTCGCGCATCCGGGCCGTGACCGCCTGCAGTTCGAGGGTGTCCGGGACGAGCAGCGCGGGGCGCATCACCGCGTCCACGGTCCGGTCGCCGCCGGGGGAGCCGGTGCCGGGTGAGCCGGCGCCGGATGCGCGGGAGGCGCCGGCGCCGTCCCTGCGGGACGGCCCGGGCGTGTTCGTGACGTCGAGCGCGGCCAGCTCGCGCACCCCGACGACGCCGATGACGTCGTCGATGTCCCGTCCCCACACCGGATAGTCGGTGTGGCCCGCGCGGGTCACCAGGTCGGTCAGCTCCGCCACGGTCGTGGCCCGGGGAACGGCGACGACGTCGGGACGGGGCACCATGACCTCGGCCGCCGTACGCTCCCGGAAGGTCAGCGCACGCTGGAGCAGGTCGGACAGGTCCGGCGGGAGATGGCCCGCGCGGCGGGACTCGCCGATGATGTCGCCGAGCTCCTCCAGGGTCGCGCCGTGGTGCAGCTCCTCCACCGGCTCCACGCCGAACAGCCGCACGAGCCGGGCGGCCGCCGTGTCGAAGAACCTGATCACCGGGCCCGCCACCGTCAGGTACGCCAGGGTCGAGGCGGCGAGTGCCTTGGCGACCGGCTCGGCGCGGGCCAGTGACAGGTTCTTGGGCAGCAGCTCGCCGAGCACCATCTGGACCACGGTCGCCAGCAGGAACCCGGCGACGACCGCGACGCCGTCGGCCTGGCCTCCGGACAGGCCCGCGTGCTCGAGCAGCGGGGCGATCAACCGGGACGTGGCGGGCTCGGCGATGAAGCCGACGACCAGCGCGGTCACCGTGATCCCCAGCTGCGCGCCGGACAGCATGAACGACAGCCGGCTCGTCACGTCCAGGGCCCGCCGGGCCCTTCCGTCTCCGCGTTCGGCCTGCGCGGCGAGCGTGGCGCGGTCGGCGGCGACGAAGGCGAACTCCTGGGCGACGAAGTACCCGGTCGCGGCCGTCAGCACCAGGATCGCGGCGACACCGGCGAGGGCGCTCACCATCGCGGTGCCCTCGCCTCAGGACTGGAAGGGTCCGACGTCGCGGACACCCACATCCCCCCTCTTCCTCGGTCGTATAGCGGCAACGACGCGCGCCCGCCCCGGTGTTCCCGGCTGGCTCGCCGAACGCCCTGCCCGCGCTCGCGTTCCTTATCCCTCTTCCTGGAGCGCGTCCGGCGTGGCATCGTCCTCCCTAGGGGAGAAACCTGCCCGTTTCGGGGCTTGTGAGCTGCTCGGGCCCGAGTGGTCCGGACCACTCGGACTCGGTACCAACACGCGCATGTAACGAGCCGGAAACGTGTTCGACATCTGCTTGACACGCCTTCTCGCGTGGTGGCAATTTGAACGATCAAATCGCCCCGGGTCACCAGAAATATCGCGAAACGCGAGGGAGAGGGATGAACGGTCGAGACGCGAACGGAGTGACGATCTCCGATGTCGCCGCGGCCGCCGGTGTCTCCCGTCAGACGGTCTCCAACGTGCTGAACCGTCCCGCGCGCGTGGCGCCGGACACCGCCACCCGCGTACGGCGGGCGATCGAGGAGCTCGGCTACCGGCCGAACCGCGCCGCGCAGAACCTCCGGGAACGTGCCAGCCGGTGCCTCGGCCTGAAGATCCCCGCGCCGATCGGCGTGAGCAACTTCCTCGACCGCTTCCTCTACTCGCTGACCGCGGCGGCCGGGGCCGCCGGCTACCACCTGCTGCTGTTCGCCCCGACGGCCGTGGACGAGGAACTCGCGACCTACGAGGACCTGATCCGCACCGGCACCGTCGACGGGTTCGTCCTGGCCGACGTGTCCGCGCGGGACCGGCGGCTCCCGTGGTTCGCCGAGCGCAGCATCCCCTTCGTGTGCTTCGGCCGGCCCTGGGGCCAGGAGGACGGCCCGTACACCTGGGTGGACGTGGACGGGGCGTACGGCATCGAGCAGGGGGTCGAGCACCTGATCGGCCGGGGCCATCGGCGCATCGCCTACCTCGGCTGGCCCGAGGGCACCGGGTTCGGCGACGAGCGGCGGAGGGGCTGGCTGCGGGCCATGGGCCGGCACGGCCTGGAGACCGACGGACTGATCGGCGTGTGCGGTGAGGGCGTCGCGGTCGCCGTCGCGGCGGCCGAGCGCATGCTGGCGCGGCCCGAGCCGCCGACCGCGTTCGTGTGCGGCAGCGACACGCACGCCGTCGGGGCCAGGCTCGCCGGTGGCCTGGACGCGGACGGCCGTCCGCGCGTCGGCGTGGTGGGCTTCGATGACTCACCCGCCGCGTCTTTGATCTCGCCCCGGATGTCGAGCATCCGGCAACCGCTCGACGAGGTGGCGCGACGCGTCGTCAGTCTGCTGACGGCGCGGGTGCAGGGCAGTGATTCCCCGCCCGAGGGGGTGATGTTGCGCCCAGAGCTCGTGGCACGGGAGTGACGAGGGCCGGGGATCCGACCCGGCAGCAGTACCGAACAATCCCTCAGGATGGAGTAAAGGTGGCATCCGTTTCGAGAATGACCCGCTTCGCGGTCATCGCGGCGAGCGTCGCCGTGGTCGCCGCCGCGTGTGGCGGCAGCAAGAGCGACGACAGCAAGGGCGGGTCGAGCGACTCCGGCGCGCTGAGCGGCCGTGGGCCGATCACGCTGGCGACCGGTAAGGACACGTCGGGCAACCTGCAGAACCTGGTCAACACCTGGAACCAGCAGCACCCGAAGGAGCAGGCTCGGATCATCGAGCTGCCGGAGGACGCCGACGCGCAGCGGCAGCAGATGGTGCAGAACGCCCAGACCAAGTCCAACGCGTACAGCGTGCTGAACCTGGACGTGGTGTGGACGGCGGAGTTCGCCGCGAACCAGTGGATCGCGCAGCTTCCGAAGGACCAGTTCGACCTGACGAAGTTCCTGCCCTCGGCGACCAAGACCGGTGAGTACCGGAACAACCTGTACGCCGCGCCGTGGAAGACCGACTCCGGTCTGCTCTACTACAACAAGGACCTGCTGGACAAGGCGGGCATCACCGCGCCGCCGAAGACCTGGGCGGAGATGCAGCAGGACTGCGCCAAGATCAAGGGCGCCAGCTGCTACGCCGGCCAGTTCGAGAAGTACGAGGGCCTCACGGTCAACTTCTCCGAGGCGGTCGAGAGCGCCGGCGGCGTCGTCGTCGACGACTCGGGCAAGCCGAACGTCAACACCCCGCAGGCCAAGCAGGGCCTGGACTTCCTCGTCAACGGCTTCAAGAACGGGATGATCCCCAAGGAGGCCATCAGCTACAAGGAGGAGGAGTCCCGGCGCGCCTTTGAGAAGGGCAACCTGGTCTTCTACCGCCAGTGGCCGTACGCCTACGCCCTGTCGAACAAGAAGGGCGACTCGAAGGTCGTCGACAAGTTCGCCGTCGCCCCGCTGCCGGGTCTGAACGGTCCGGGCGCGCCGACCCTGGGCGGCCACAACCTGGCGATCTCCAAGTTCGCCCAGAACAAGGCCACGGCGCTGGACTTCATCAAGTACCTGACCAGCGAGCAGACCGAGCGCGCCAACCTCATCAACTCCTCGGAGGCGCCGACCCTGGCGTCGCTGTACTCCGACCCGGAGCTGCAGAAGAAGTTCCCCTACCTGACGACCCTCAAGGCTTCCCTCGACAACGCCAAGCCCCGGCCGCAGGCCGTGCGGTACGGCGACGTGACCGCCGCGATCCAGGAGGCCGCCTACGCGGCGCTCACCGGCAAGTCGACCTCCGACCAGGCGCTGGCCGACCTGCAGAACAAGCTTGGACAGCTGATCACGCCGTAGCCGCGTCCCGTGGCGGGACGCCCGTCGTCCCGCCACGGGCCCCCAGGAGGGCTCCATGACTACTACGACCGCCGAACCGGGAACCGTCGCCCCGGTAAAGCAGAAAAAGAAGAGCGACGTCCAGGGCTCGGGTCGCCTGGCCGCCATTCTGCTCTCGCCGACCTTCCTCGTCCTCGCCCTCGTGGTCGGCTACCCGATCGTCGACGCGCTCCGTGAGTCGCTGTACCAGCGCAGCAACGGGCTGGACGCCAACGGGTTCGTCGTCAAGGGCGACAAGTTCGTCGGGCTGAAGAACTACACCGACATCTTGACCGGCGACAGCTCGCACGCGTTCTGGAACGCGTTCTACAACACCACCTTCTTCACCGTCGTCGGCGTCATCATCGAGACGATTCTCGGCGTGGCGATGGCGTTGGTCATGCACCAGGCCTTCCGCGGCCGGGGCTTCGTCCGGGCGAGCATTCTGGTGCCCTGGGCGATCCCGACCGCGGTGTCCGCGCTGCTGTGGCGCTGGGTCTTCCAGGCCGACGGCGTGGCCAACGCGATCATCGGCCACCAGGTGCTGTGGACCACGGAGGGCTTCCACGCGAAGGTCGCCGTACTCATCGCCGACACGTGGAAGACCGCGCCGTTCGTCGGCCTGCTCGTCCTCGCCGGCCTCCAGCTGATCCCGGCCGAGGTCTACGAGGCCGCGAAGGTGGACGGGGCCGGCACGTGGTACACGTTCCGCAAGATCACGCTGCCGCTGATCAAGCCGGTGCTGCTCGTCGCCGTGCTGTTCCGGCTGCTCGACGTGCTGCGGTTCTTCGACCTGCCGTTCGTGCTCATCGGCGCGCACAAGGACTCGGTGAACACCCTGTCCATGCTCGCCTACGACGAGGCGACCAACCTGCGGTACGGTCCCGCGGCCGCCTACGCCACGATCCTGTTCGTCTACGTCGCGGTCGTCGCGTACGCCTTCGTCAAGCTGCTCGGCGCCGACATCATCGGCGACGCGCGGGCGCGTAAGAAGTCCGCGGCCGCCAAGCGTGCCAAGAAGGGCTCGCGGCCCACCCGGGAGGCAACGGCATGACCGCCATTTCCACCTCGAAGTCCGGGGCCAAGGAGCGCCGGAGCTTCAGCGCGGGCAGGGCGCTCTCGTACCTCGGCATGATCGTGGTGGCGCTCTACTGCCTGGCGCCGTTCTACTGGATGGTCGTCTCGGCCTTCCGGCGGCCGGAGGATCAGTTCGACAACTCGCCGATCCCCTCGCCGATCTCGATCAAGAACTTCACGGCGGTGTTCAAGCACGACGTGGGGTTCCAGCGGGCGCTGCTGAACAGCGTCGTCGTGGCGGGCGTGACGACGGTGCTCACGCTCGTCGTCGGCACCTTCACGGCGTACGCGCTGGCGCGGCTGGACTTCAAGTTCAAGAACGTGGTGCTCGGCATCATCGTGGCGACCTCGATGTTCCCGACGATTTCCCTGATCGTTCCGCTGCTGCACCTGTTCACGAACATCAGCTGGATCAACACTTACCAGTCGATGATCATCCCAAACCTGTCGTTCGTGCTGCCGCTGGCGGTGTGGAACCTCAACGCGTTCTTCCGGCAGATGCCGTTCGAACTGGAGTACGCGGCCATGGTCGACGGGTGCACCCGCGGCCAGGCCTTCCGAAAGATCATCGTTCCGCTCGCGGCGCCGGGTGTCTTCACCACCGCGATCATCGCGTTCATCGCCGCGTGGAACGAGTTCATGATCGCCCTGAGCATGGTGAACAAGAAGGAGATGCAGACGGCCACCGTGTCGATCTCCAAGTTCACCGGGGCGTACGGTTTCGACCAGCCGTTCGGCACGCAGATGGCGGCCGGCGTCCTCGTGACCGTACCGCTCGTCATCGTCGTGCTGCTCCTGCAGCGCCGCATCATCGCCGGCCTCACCGCCGGTGGCGTGAAGTAGGGCACGACACCCTCCCCGACCCCCCTGAAGGGAAACAGTGCACGTCAACGCCCCCTGGTGGCGCAGCGCCGTCATCTACCAGATCTACATTCGCAGCTTCGCCGACGCGAACGGTGACGGGATCGGTGACATCGCCGGGATTCGATCCCGGCTGCCGTACCTGCGCGACCTCGGCGTCGACGCCGTCTGGATCACGCCGTGGTACCCCTCTCCGATGGCGGACGGGGGCTACGACGTGGCGGACTACACCGATATCGATCCGATGTTCGGCACTCTGGCCGACGCGGACGCCCTGATCCGTGACGCGCACGACCACGGCATCCGGGTGATCATCGACATCGTTCCCAATCACACCTCCGACCGGCACAAGTGGTTCCAGGCCGCGCTCGCGGCCGGCCCGGGCAGCCCCGAACGCGACCGGTACGTCTTCCGGACCGGTCGCGGAGCCGACGGCGAGCTGCCGCCGAACGACTGGCGCAGCACGTTCGGCGGCAGTGCCTGGACCCGGCTGCCGGACGGAGAGTGGTACTTGCACCTGTTCGCCCCCGAGCAGCCGGACCTGAACTGGGAGAATCCCGAGGTCCGCGCCGAGTTCGAACAGGTGCTGGCGTTCTGGTTCGACCGCGGTGTCGACGGCTTCCGCATCGACGTCGCGCACGGCATGATCAAGCAGGACGGCCTGCCGGACCTCGGCGGCGAGGCGGAGGACGTCCTGGAGCCGAGCATGCGGCTCGACCACCCGCACTGGGACCGCGACGGGGTCCACGAGATCTACCGCGGCTGGCGGCGGGTGGCCGACCGCTACGAGGGCGACCGTACGTTCGTCGCCGAGGCGTGGGTGGCGACTCCGGAGCGGCTGGCGCGCTACCTGCGCTCCGACGAGTTGCACACCGCGTTCAACTTCGACTACCTGCGCGCCTCGTGGGACGCCGCGAGCCTGCGCGAGGTGATCGACGCGAGCCTGGGCGCGTTCGCCCTGGAGAACGCCCCGGCCACCTGGGTCCTGTCCAACCACGACGTGGTCCGCCACGTCACGCGGTACGGCCGGACCAACACCGGCGGCCGTGGCCCGCAGCACGACGTCGAGGAGCCCGTCGACCTGGAGCTCGGCACCCGCCGGGCCCGGGCGGCGGCGCTGCTCATGCTGGCCCTGCCCGGCGGCGCGTACGTCTACCAGGGCGAGGAGCTCGGCCTCCCGGAGGTCGAGGACCTGCCCGAGTCCGCCCTGCAGGACCCGGTTTGGGAACGTTCCGGGCACACGTCCCGTGGCCGGGACGGCTGCCGAGTGCCGCTTCCGTGGTCCGGTGACACCGCGCCGTACGGATTCGGTCCGGACGGGAGCACGCCCTGGCTGCCGCAGCCGGAGTCCTGGAAGGGGCTCACGGCCGACGCGGAGGCCGGGGACCCGGCGTCCACGCTGGAGCTGTACCGCGCCGCGCTGCGGCTCCGGCACGAGCACGCGGCCCTGGGCGACGGCGACCTGACCTGGGACGACGACGCGCCCGAAGGGGTGCTGCGGTTCACCCGCGCACCGGGCTTCGCCTGCGTCGTCAACCTGTCCGGGGTGCCGCAGGAGCTGCCCGCCGACGCCGAGGTCCTGCTGGCCAGCGGCCCGCTCGACGGCGGGTTGCTGCCCACGGAAACGGCCGCCTGGCTCGCGGTCTCCGACTGATGACGCGGCCCGCCGTCCGGAGGTGTCGCCGACCGCGGCACCCCGGACGGCGGGCCGTCTTCGTCCCTCGGGGTGTCCGGTGACAGAGATCCGCCGGACGCCTTCAGGGCACCTGAACGCTCGGGGGAAGATCCACGAGAGGTGATGCGCATGAGAGGCCACGCCCTACGACCCGTACCCGCGGTCGCGGTCGCACTGGTCCTGACCGCCGGTACCGTCGCCGCGCGGCCGGCCCCGGCCCGCGCCGCGACCGGCCCCGCGGTCTCCGCCGCCCCGGCCGAGCTGTCGGAGACGACCCGGCTGCCGGATCGGCGGTCGGTCGTGATCGGGGACCGGTTCTACTCGGTGTCCACCGAGGACGGGCTGTACCCGGCGGCGGGCTGGCACACGACCGGGGAGATGGGCGGGATCTGGACCCCGCCCCTCAAGCTGCTCGACGGCGTCTGGTTCGGCCTGGACGGCGCGTGGCTCGGCAAGCAGGCCGCCGCCCAGCGGTTCACCGCCGGGCAGGGGTACACCCGGATCGCCTACACGGCCGCGAACGGCGTGCGCGCCGAGCGTACGGACGTCGCGCCCGACGGCGTACGCGCCGGCCTCATCGGCATCACCCTCGGCTCCGACTCCCGCAAGACCGTACGCCTCGACGTGGACGCGCACTCGGAGCTGATGACCGCCTACCCGTGGGGCTCGACGAGCCCTGACCAGCAGGCGATGAACCTCCCGGACACCGGGGCGTACGACAAGGGGTCGCTGGTCTTCCGCGAGCAGGGCACCCCGAACGTCCCGAACGCGACGCGGCACGACTACGCCGCGCTCGTCGCCGCCGACCGCACGCCGGTCGCGCACCAGCTCGGTCCCGACCACCGGGGGCCGCAGGATCCGGCCGTCGTCTGCCCCGCGACCGGCGACCAGCCCAAACGCTGCGACGACACGGCGTTCGGCAAGGGCACGGGCGGGCGGCTCTCCTACGACGTGACCGTCCCGGCGGGCGGCAAGGCCACCGTCTGGATCGCCGTCGCCGGCTCCGACCACGGCCTCTCCGAGGCGAACGGCGCGCTGCGCACCGCGCTGCGCGACCCGGCCGGCCTGCTGGCCCGCAAGGTCGCCGCGCGCCGCGCCGTCGCCGCGAACACCGTCGTCGACCTGCCCGGCGACCGGCTCCTGCAGCAGAGCGTCGAGTGGAGCAAGCAGAACCTCGCCGACTCCGTGCAGGAGGCCCGCGACCTGAAGCTGCGGGTCACTCATGAGGGCAAGGAGTACCCGGCGCCCAAGGGCACCGTCGCCAAGGCCCGCTGGCTCGGCGCCGGCTGGCCGGACTACCCGTGGCTGTTCGGCACCGACGGGGAGTACACCGCCTACGCGACCGTGGCGGCCGGGCAGTTCTCCGCGATCGAGGACCATCTGCGGGCCGTCCGCGACACCAGCGACATCGTCAACGACCGCAGCGGCAAGGTGATCCACGAGGTCGTCTCGGACGGCTCGGTCTACTTCGGCGCGAACGGCGAGGCCGGCAACACCGACGAGACCGCGAAGTTCCCCAGCGCGGTCGCGCTGGTGTGGCGCTGGACCGGTGACCGGGCGTTCCTCGACTCGATGTACGACTTCGCCAAGCGCAACATGCACTACATCGTGGAGAAGCTGGACGCCGACGGCGACGGCTGGCCCGAGGGGTCCGGGAACGTCGAGCGTGCCGGCATGGGCGTCGAGAAGCTGGACAACGCCGTGTACACCATCCGCGGTCTGCGGGACCTGGCCGACCTGGCCACCGCCGAGGGCGACGGCGCCACCGCCGCATGGGCGGGCGGGCGCGCCGATGCGATGGAGAAGAAGTTCGAGGGCGCCTGGTGGTACGGCGGCGACACCGCCCAGTACGCCGACTCCATCGACAAGGCCGACGACCCGGCCAACGACAACACGAAGATCTTCCAGCGGCACTGGATCGGCGTGACCCCGATGGACGCCGAACTCGTCCGCCCCGGCCAGGTCACCCGTCCGCTCGCCGACGACCAGCGCGCACGGGCGGCGCTGGCCCGGCGTGAGCAGTCCTGCTACACCGGCACCACCGGGCTCTACCACACGGGCACCGGCCCGACCTCGGCCGACGGCGGGAACAAGGGACCGTCCTGTGACGGCGTGGTCTCGTCCGTGCAGAGCGACCGCGAGGTCTTCTCGCTCGGCAACGGGATCATGGCCGTCGCCGAGGGCAACTACGGCCGCCTGGCCCAGCAGCGGACGTACACCACCGACAACGCCCGGATCCAGCTCGACCCGTCGCTGTGGGAGATGCCCGGCGCCATGCCGGAGATCGCGCCGAGCCCGGACTTCGACCCCGCCAACATCGACCGTCCCCTGACCGGACGCTCGATGGTCCTGCAGGCGTGGGGCGCGTACGGCAACCTCTGGCCGGTCGTCCACCAGCAGCTCGGCGTCTCCCCGGACATGGGCCGGGCGCGGCTGGAGGTCGTCCCGCAGGTGCCGCCGGGCCAGACCCGCGTCGCCGGACGCCACATCCGGGTCGGCGGCGGCACGGTCGACGTCACCGCCGAGGCCGCCGGGAAGTCGCTGCGCACCACCGTGACCGGCCGGTCCGCCAAGGCGAGCCTGCTGATCGGCCAGGTTCTGCCGGCCGGCGCGAAGGTCGCCGCGGTGACCCTCGACGGGCGCGCCGTGAAGTACCAGGTCCGCACGACCGCGCGCGGCACCGAGGTCGTGGCCGACGCCGGATCCGCGGGCGGCACCGCCGTGCTCGCCGTCACCCTCCGCTGAACCCGCGACGCCCCGCCCGGCCTTCCGGGCGGGGCGTCCTTTCGCCCTGCCCCGTCCACCCCGGGCGGGGCGTCGCCTTGCCCACCCCGGAGTCACCGTGTCCCAGTCCTCCCTCCATGAGCACCTGACCTGCGTCGCCGCGCCCGCGCTCTGGCTCTCCCCGCCGAGCGGGCAGCTGACCGGCGGTGCCGACGGGCTGTACGTCGCCGACCGCCGGGTCCTGTCACGGCTCGTGCTGACCCTCGACGGAGCCGAGCCCGCGCCGGTCGACGCGACCCTCGTCGGCGCCGACGGCGCCCGCTTCACCGCGGCGCTCGGCGACCTGACGGTCGAGCGGACCCGTACGGTCGGCCGCGACGGCGGCACCGAGGAGATCCGCGTCCGCAACACGGGGACCGAGCCGGTCACGGTGGCCGTCGCGGTCGAGGCGGCCGCCGACCTCGCCGAGATCAGCGACGTCAAGGCGTGGCACGCCGGGGAGCCGGGCCGGACGGGCGACCACGGCGACGGCGCCCGGGCGGGCGCGGTGTCGCTGCGCGACGGGGTCGCGCACACCGGCCCGGACGGCTACGCGGTGCTGCTGACCGGGCGCCTGCGGGCCGAGCCGACCCTGGCGCCGGGGGAGGAGTTCACGACTACGCTGACCGTACGGGCGACGCCCCCGCCGGTGGAGGGGTTCCGGCCGCTGGCGCCGGGTGCGCCGCCGCCCTGGTCGGCCGCGCCGCTCACCGTACGGTCCGCCGACCGGCGCCTGGACGCGCTGGTCGGTCAGGGGATCGCGGATCTCGGCGCGCTGCTGCTCGCCGACGAGGGCGACCTGTACTGCGCGGCCGGCAGCCCGTGGTACCTCACGCTGTTCGGCCGGGACTCCCTGTGGACCGCCCGGCTGGCGCTCCCGCTCGGGTACGAGCTCGCCGCCGGGACGCTGCGGACCCTGGCCCGGCACCAGGGCGTCCGCCACGACCCGGAGACGGAGGAGGCGCCCGGCAAGATCCCGCACGAGTTGCGGCCCGCGCACGCCGCGGGGTGGCTGCCGCCGGTGTACTACGGCACGGTCGACGCCACGCCGCTGTTCGTCACGACGCTCGCGGAGGCGTGGCGGTGGGGGATGCCGGCCGCCGAGGTCGAGGCGCTGCTGCCCGCCGCCGAGCGGGCGCTGGACTGGCTCGAGGGCTTCGGCGACGCCTTCGTGTCCTACACCGGGTCGCCGGACCGGCTCGTCAACCAGGGCTGGAAGGACTCCACCGACGGTGTCCAGCATGCCGACGGGCGTCCGGCGACGCCGCCGGTCGCCCTGTCGGAGGTCCAGGCGTACGCCTATCAGGCCGCCGTGCTCGGCGCCGACCTGCTCGACGCGTTCGGCCGGCCGGGCGGCGACCGCCGCCGGGAGTGGGCGGCGGCCCTCGCGGAGCGGTTCCGGGCGCGGTTCTGGGTGGACGGCTACCCGGCGATCGCGCTGGACGGTCGGGGAGAACCCGTGGACGGCCCGGCCTCCAACATGGGGCACCTGCTCGGCACCGGCCTGCTCACCCCGGCCGAGGAGGACCGGGTCGCGCCCCGGCTGGCCGAGCTGGACTCCGGCTGGGGGCTGCGAACGCTGGGCACGGCCTCGGCCGGCTTCGACCCGCTGTCGTACCACCTCGGTTCGGTCTGGCCGCACGACACCGTGATCACCGTGCTCGGCCTGGTCCGGGCCGGTCACCACGACGTGGCCGCGAGCCTGGCGCGCGGCCTGATCGCCGCCGCGCCGAGCTTCGGTCATCGGCTGCCCGAGCTGTTCGGCGGCCAGGCCGCCCCGGCGGGCCACGGTTCGAACGCCGAGCGGAGCCACCGGGCGGGCGGGAACTCCGGGCACAGCGGCCCGGCCGGGCCGGCGGACGACGGCGTGCCGGCCGGCCCCGTGCCGTACCCGGCGGCGTGCCGGCCCCAGGCGTGGGCCGCCGCGGTCTCGCCGGCCCTGGTCACCGCGATCCTCGGGCTCGACGTCGACGTGCCGGCGGGCCGGCTCGCCGTGTCCCCGCTGCGGGGCTTCGGGCCGCTGTCCGTGAGCAACGTGCGCGTCGGCGCCGCGACCGTCTCGATCGACGTCGACCCCCAGGGCGCCGCGTCGCTCATCGGTGTGCCGCCGGGTCTGACGCTGGACCTCTGAGGGGCCGATCGTTTACGAGTAAAACACCTGTTAAGCTGTTGGAGTGGTGGATCGACGAAGGGGTGGTGCGCGGCTGCTGCCGCTGAAGGGCGTGCTGCGTGTGGGCCGGGGCAGCGACATCTGGCCCAAGGTGGCGTCGAGCGTGGTGGTGGCGCTCGCCGTGCCGGACCTGGCGCTCCTGGTCCTCGGCCGGCTCGACCTGGTCCTCTACACCTCCGCCGGGGCGATGTGCGCCCTGTACGCCCACGGCCGGCCGTACGCCGCGCGCGCCCGGACCCTCCTGTGGGTCGTGTTCGGCATGCTCGCGAGCACGGCCGTCGCGCTCCTCACCTCGGCGCTGACCGACTCCGTGGTGGTCCGGGTGGCCGTGGCCGCCCTGCTCGCGGCGGCGCACAAGGTGGTCTGCGACGCCGTCCGCACCGGCCCACCCGGGAACCTGATCTTCACCTTCATCTCCGCGAGCTGCGCGTTCGTGCCGCAGCGGCTCGGTGACGTCCCCGCTCACCTGGGACTCGGCCTGCTCGGCGGCTGCGTCGCCTGGCTGGTCTGCATGGCGCCCGCGCTGGTGCGTCCGGACGGTCCGCAGCGCGTCGCCGTCGCCCGCGCCCTCGACGCGGCGGCCCGGCTGCTGCGGGCCGCGCCCGGGCAGGCGGCGCGCGCCCGGCACGACGCCGCCGCCGCGGCGAACGCCGCGTGGCACACCCTGGCCCTCGTGCCCGCCCGGACGCCCGAGCGCGTCGCCGCCCGTGCGGCGCTGGAGCGGCTCGTCGCCCGCGCCGAGTCCGCCCTCGCGGCCGGGCCGGGCCATGCCGAGGAGGCCGACCGGCTCGTCCGATGGGCCCGTGCCCTGCGCCGCGGCCGGACTCCGCCGGTGCCCGCGCCCAGCCCCGCCGAGGCGGGCGAGCTGGCCGGGCTGGCGGTCGAACGGGCCCGCGGCTCCCGCCACCTCCTCCGCGCGCTGGGTCCGGGCTCGCCGGTCATCCCCATCGGCGCGCGGGTGGCCGTCGGCGCCGCCCTCGCCGGGTGGTGCTCGGCCGCCCTCGGCGTGGGCCGCCCGTACTGGGCGGTGGTCACCGCCGCCGCGATCTTCCAGGCGAACCTGTCGCTCACCTGGCAGCGCGCCGTGCAGCGGGTGCTCGGCAACCTGGTCGGCCTGCTCGTCTTCACCGCGGTCCTGCCGCTGACCCGCACCGGCCAGGTGGCGCTGGTGCTGACCGCGCTGGCGTTCCAGTTCGGCGCGGAGGCGCTGATCGGCCGCAACTACTGGCTCGGGACGGTCTGCGTCACGCCGATGGCGCTGCTCGTCGTCGAGTTCGCCGGCGCGCAGCCCGCCGGGCGGCTCGTCGCCGACCGCTGGCTCGACACCTGCGTGGGCGCGGTCATCGGCCTGCTCGGCTGCGTCCTGATCACGAACCGCCGGGCCGGGCACCGGATCGACGACCTCCTGGACCGCGTCGTCCTCGCGGACGCCACCGCCCGCGCCCTGCTCGACACGGCCTGGGGCATGGACCCGCGCGACCTGGCCATGGCCCGGGACCGCCTGGTGGCGTCGCTGGTGGAGCTGCGCGAGGCGGTCGACGCCGCGAACGGGGAGTGGTGGCGGCCCGGCCTCCCCGAGGAACGGATCACGTCGGCCGAACGGGAGGGGCACCGCACGCTCGCCCGCGTGGCCCTGCGCCTGTCGGCGCCGGTCGCGACGTCACTCGCCTCCTGACCAGGGAATGGAGAACACCATGGAGGACGCGGTCTCGGAGGTCCTGCGTCAGTGGCAGCGGGTCCATCCCGACCTGGACACCCTCCCGATCGCGGTGATCGGCAGGCTCACCCGCTGCGCGACGCTGCTCCAGCAGGCGGCCGATGCCCCGCTGGTCCGCGAGGGGCTTGCCCGGCCGGAGTTCGACCTGCTCGGCGCGCTGCATCGGGTCGGCCGGGAGATGACCCCGACCCGGCTCGCGCGGGAGACCTTCTCCTCGGGCGCCGCCGTCACCAAGCGTCTGCGCCGGCTCGAGGAGCAGGGCCTCATCGAGCGCCGCGCCGACGAGCGCGACCGCCGGGTCGCCCACGTGTCCCTCACCGAGGAGGGCCGGCGGCTCATCGCCCGCCTCGTCCCCGAGCAGGTCGGCTACGAGGCGTCCCTGCTGGCCCCACTCGGCGCGGACAAGCAGCGGGGGCTGGCCGACGTCCTCAGTGAGCTGCTCGTCCTCCTGGAAGGCAGTCTGGGCGGCCTGCCGATCTGAGCCGGCCGGTCGCGCCCGCGCCCGGCGCGCCTTCCACGCCGGCGCGCCGGATCTCGTAACCGTTTTGTGACAAAGGTAGCCACCAAGATCATCTTTTGCTCTACGCTGGCGCGGTGATCTCACTTCGCATTCGACAACGCGGTCAGGCCCTGGTCGTGCTCGGCGGCGCCGCCGTGTTGACGGCCACCATGGTCCAGCCCGCCCACGCTGCCACGCACAAGTCCAGTGCCCTCGCCGAACGGCTCCAGGCCGCCATGGTCGCGCAGAACTTCGGCGACCTCCTGGACACGACCCCGCCTGGATCGGCCCAGGCCCGCGCTCTCGCCGCCCAGCCGGAGTCCGAGTCCGGCCGGCCGAAGCAGGCTCCGGCGCTCAATGCGGCCGCGGCCACGACGATCCACCAGCAGCCGCAGGTCGACGTGACCGTCATCGAGCTCGACAACAAGGGCCGGCCCGTCAACTCCGGCACCGTCCTGATGAGCCCGAAGTACAAGAACGGCGTCGTCGTCCCGGTGGACAAGAACCTCCGCACCACCGCGGTGCGGTACCGCCTATGGGACACGGACCAATGGGACGCCAACAACGGCCAGGGCACGATCGACACCGTCCCAGGCCGCGAGAACGCGCCCATCGACTACATGGAGCCCTACTCGGCGTCGATCGTCAAGCTGATGGTCGGCTTCGGGATCATGCAGCTGGTGGACAAGGGCACCATCAAGCTGGACGACACCTACGCCTACACGCCGACGAAGGCCTCCGACCGATGTGAGGGTGCTACCACCCGGACCATCGGCGAGTACTTCGACCGGATGATCACCATCTCGGACAACGGCTCGGCGTGCGCGCTCATCAAGGTGATGCACGACCACGGCGGGGTCGACTGGCTCAACCAGCAGTTCCAGGACATGGGTCTGGACATGCTCCAGCTGAAGGGCACCGACCCGGCCAACGGCGACTGGTCCCCGCAGATCACCATGTCGTCGCTGGACACCGCCAAGCTGCTGATGCTCATCAACGGCGTTCCCGGCACGGCGTGGACCGCTCCGAATGGCAAGCCGGTCACCAGTGACATCCTGAGCAAGTCGTCCCGCGAGTACTTCATGAAGGAACTCGGGGAGCAGGGCTGGAACAACGTCCTGTCGACGACCAACTACTGCGGCTACAGCTACCCGGCCCAGGGCATGCCGCAGCGGATCGCGCAGCGGTGGATCGGCCCGGACGGGACCGTGACGGTCAACGAGGACCCGACCGACGGCAAGTACCAGTACCCTGTGCAGCCCTGCCAGGACGCCGCCCAGGTGACGTTCGCCCACAAGACCGGGCTGACGGCGTTCGCGGCTGGGGACGCGGGCATCGTGCACTCGCTGCCCGGCCAGGCGAAGCGTAACTACGTCATCGTCGCGTTCAGCAACCTCGGCTGGCGTTACAAGGACACGAACCGTCCGGACCCGGGCGTCCAGCCCGCGGTGAACCGCACCGAGAAGTTCGCCAAGCTCGGCCGTGCGATGGACCAGTACGAGGCCCAGCGCTAGCCGCCCGGAGGTGAGGAAGGCGTCGGATCTCCGGCCCCTTCCTCACCCTCCTCGGGGCGCGCCCGCCCGTGCTCGCCGCGGTTGCGGACGGCGAGGCGATCCGCCATCATCGAGCGCATGATCGATGGAAAGGGCGGCCTCCGCCCCGGCCGTTGAGGCCCGCCGAGCCGGTCGGAGCACCGGCCCCGAGCACTGTCGAGTTCCTTCACCTCTTCGAACCTCTTCCGTACCCGCGCCGCATGCGGGAACAGGCCCGCTACGCGCGCCTGCACCGCGAGACCCCGCGGTTCCGGGAGCTCCTGGCCGACCTCGGCCGCTGCGGCCGCTACGAGCGGCGGACCGCTCTGCACCTGGCGATGGCGGCCCGCGACCTGGCGTACGTCGAGGCGGTCCTCAGGGGACCGGATCCGGCACTGCGCCGGGCGGCCCTGCGCGCGGTGCGGACCCTCCCGGTGTCCGACGATGCCGTGGCCGCCGTCCTCGACGACGCGCCGGCCGACCTCCGGCTGGCGCTGTACCGCACGCTGGCGCACGCACGGCGCTCGGTCCTCGCGGACCGTCTCCTCCCGCAGGTCCGCGCCCGCTGGGGTGACCGTGAGGGCGCCGTGCTGCTGCCCGCATGCACGTCCGCCGTCGTCTCCCGTCGGCTGCCGGACCTGGCCCACGCGGTCACGTCCTGGCGGACGCTGGGCCGGCGTCACCCGGACGCCGTCCTGGACCACGTCGAGCGGGAGCTGTCCGAGGATCGCCACTGGTCGCGGCGGCACGGCGACGCGGTCACCGCCGCCGCCCGCCCCCGTCTCGGTCGCGTCCTGTCGATCCTGGAACGGCAGGAGATCGGCTGGGGCAGGGCCCGGCTGCCCGCGGCGGTCGCCGGCGCACTCTTCGAGGCGGACGCCGACCGCGCCGCCCGGGTGCTGTTCGGCGCCCGTCTCGGGGGGCTGGCACGATCCGCGCCACCGCCCTCGCTGCTCAGGCGGCTGCGCGCGTGCTCCGACGCGCAGATCGTGGCGTTGGCCGACGGCCTGTACCACCGGCTGGGCCCGCTGCTCGGCGCGCTGCCCCCAGCCCGCCGAACGGCGATCTTCGAGGCCGTCCGGGCCGGCGCGGGGACCGCATCGATGTGGTCGAACTCCGTCCTGGCCCTCCTTTCCCCCGAATGCGCGGCGGCCGAGGCGCGGCGGGCGCTGGAGCGGCACGCCTCCGTCTGGCACTCGGCGCGTAGCAGGTTGGACGACCCCGAACTCCCGCTTCGGCTGACCTCCCATCTGCCGTACGAGGAGGCGGCCGGTCCGCTCCGGGAGGCGGCCTTCGGCGGCGATCCCCGGCGTCGTGGAACGGGCCGTACGCTGCTGCTCGAGTGCGCGGCCCGCACCGGGGACCGGACGCTGGTCGCGGAGTTGCTCGACGAGCTGGCCCAGCGTACGGAGAACGAGCAGGACCCTTTGCGCGGAGCCCTGCTGGCCGCGCTGCGCGACCTTCGCCCGGGACTGCTGGACGACCGGTCCGCGGACGTCCTCGAACGTCTCGCCGCACGCGTCGCCGAAGCCGGGGACTCCTCGCCGGCCACCTGCGCGGCTGCGGGATCTGGCCGCCCAGGTGCTGCGGCACCACGATCCGGCCCTCTCGCCGCGCCTCGTCACCTGGGCGTTCGGCGTGTACGACCGGCTCGTGCGACGCTTCGGCGCGATGACCCTGGCCTGGAACGAGGAGGCACGTCCGGACCCCGGCGGGCGACGCCGGTGGCCGGAGCGACCT
Organism: Actinoallomurus sp. NPDC052308; assembly: GCF_040679195.1. Lineage (NCBI taxonomy): Bacteria > Bacillati > Actinomycetota > Actinomycetes > Streptosporangiales > Thermomonosporaceae > Actinoallomurus > Actinoallomurus sp. NPDC052308. The sequence goes on from NZ_JBFAUM010000040.1 coordinate 30,048, forward strand.
CGGGTCGACCGATGGCACCGGCTGGACACCGTCCTGCGAGCCGGTCAGGAGCGGGACCTCCTCGCGGTGCTGCGTCCCCACCTCCGGGCCGCGCGGGAACGCGACGACTTCCACCTGGTCGTCGCCCTCGCCCGGGCGCTCGGCAGGAGGGCCTGGGCACTGGACGAGCTCCAGGAGGAGCTGCGCCTGGCGGTCCTGCACGCACCGGAGCCGTTGGCCGGCCGGGCGGCCGGACTCTGGCTGGCCGGCGTGCCCGGCCGGGACGACCGGGCGGCCTCGCTCGTGCGCGACGATCCGTCCACGGTCGAGCTGCCCGCCGTCTGGCGGACGGTCGCGGGGCGCCGCACCGACCTGCTCGGCCTGCCGGTCGGCGACGGCTCCGCCCGGCGCGGTCCGGACTCCGGTCCCTGGGTTCCGGACACCGGCGGCGGTCTGCCGGGGCGGTGGACCTCCGGTCAGTGCGACCGGGTCCGGGAGCGGCTGCGCGAGCTGATCGAGGACGACCGGCCGCCCGTCGCCGCCAGGATGTCGGCCGTCCGGGCGATCGGCCGGCTCCCCGGCGCCGGCACCGACCTCGCCCGCCTGGCCGAAGAGGCCGAGCCGGTCATCGCCGAGACCGCGGTCGAGGCGATGGGCGGCGTGGACGGGCCCGTCGAGGCGCTGCCGATCCTGCTGGCCCGCGCGAGCGGACCCGCCTCTCGCGCGGCGGTGGCCGCCGTCGCGCGGTGCTGCGGGTCGGTACCCCCGTCCCGGCTCCGCCCGATCCTCGAGCGGGCGCTGTTCGGCCCGGACGTCAAGGTGACCGTGCGCAAGGAGGCGGCGCGGCGGCTGGCCGGCTGCCGCGTGCCGGGTGCGGTGGACCTGCTGCTGCGCGCGTGGAACGCCCCGGACACCCACCGTGACGTACGGGTCGCGGTCGCGGTCGCGCTGCGGAGGATGCCGGAGGACCCACGCTCGCTTCCCGCGCTGCGGGCGGCCGCCGAGCGGTACGCCGGAGAGCTCATGCTCCGGACGCTGTTCCAGGCGAATCCCCGAGAGTACGGGCCGGCCCACCGCCCGCTGTACGCGGACCTCGTCCGCCGGCTGTTCCTGGCGGCCGACGGTCCGGGCGTCCGCTTTCGCGGCAGGAGGGCCTTCTCGACGTGGGCGCCCTGGTACCGAGACGGATTCGCGGAGATCATCCGGTCCGCCGGGGACCCGGCCGACCCGGACGGCGACGCCGAACTGGACGTGCTCCTGACTCTCCTGGCGTCCGGGACGCTGCACGACGAGATCCTCGACGTGCTCGACCGGTTGCGCACCGCCTACCGGCACGGCGGGGCGAGTACGACCGCGGACGACCGCGAGGCGATCCCGGAACGGGCGCGGGCCCGGATACGGTCGATCGTCCGCACACTCTCGACGGACTGGATCAGTGGCCGGAGGCCCGTGCCCTGGGAGCCGCGCCTCGTGCGGGACGCCATGCGGCGGCTCTTCGCCGATCCCGGGCACCTGCCGGAGGCGGTCTGCCTCGGCCTCGCGCTCCTTCCCGTTCCAGAGCGCACCGCCGGACTCGAAGGCTCCGGCCCCGGTACGGCCGGACCGGCCGACGCCGGGCCGGAGGACGAGGCCGCCCGGCTCGCCGGCGACCTCGTCGACCTCGTCGACCACCTCGCCGATCTCGCCGACCTGCTCGTGGACCGGCCGGTCCTCGCGGCCCGGACCGCCGAACGCCTCGCGCACCGGTTCCGTTCCTACGGGAGGCAGAGCGAGGTCGATCCCACGCTGCTCCTCGCGGTCGTCCGGGGCCTGCACGGGCGGGCCGACCTCGCGGCCGGTCTGTTCGCCGTCACGCTGACCCGGGTCGGCGGCGACCGGACCGACTGGCCGGACGAATGGCGGGAGGCGCTCCGGCACTGGCGCGGTTCCCCAGAGCCCGAAGTCGCCCAGGAGGCGTGGGACGTCGACATGGACCGGTATTGAGCGCATAGCGGTGCGCCCGTGCCGGAGAGAGGACGGGAACGTGGAGGATGTCGGAGGTTGAGGACATCGGAACGAAAGTAACGCTAAGCCGCCCGACGCGGGTCTTCTTGGCGTGACTTTCCGTTCCGGCGCTGCGGCCCTGGCTGCTTGCTCGGGCGAGCGCTGACGGGGCGGCCGCTTGGCATAACGTCCGTACGCGACCACGGCCAAGCCCTCGCCGTGACCCGGCTAACCGGCCCGCGACCTGCGCCGGTTTCACGAATCCGGCCGGATTCGAGGCGCCGTCGCGCGGTTATCCGACCGCGGTGTCGCGGGGCCGGGCCTTGCGGGCGTGGCGGGCGGCTTTGAACGGTTCGGGGAGCAGACGGTTGGTCAGGGCGGTGAGTTTGGTGCGCAGGTCTCCGCCGATGACGTGGTCTTTGCCGGCCATGAGGGCACGGTAGCCCTGAGCGGCGACCTGGACGCGGCTGTTCTTCTTGGCGCCGGGCCCGAAGGCGGTGTTGCCCATTCCGGCGCGGGCGTGGAAGCCGCTGTCGGTGGCGCCGGGCAGCAGTGCGGTGACGGTGACACCGGGCGCGCGGTCCTTCATCTCCTGGCGCAGTGCCTCGGCGAACATGTACGTGAACGCGCGGGAGGGTCCGTAGACGGTCTCGTACGGGGTGGGCAGCGTCGCCGACAGGGACGAGGTGATGAGGATTCTGCCGTTGCCGTGGTCGGCCATGTGCCGCGCGACGGGTTTGGCGAGCGCGACGACGGAGGTGACGTTGAGGGCGAGCAGGTCGAGTTCGTCGTCCAGATCGGTGTCCAGGAACGCGCCGCCGATGCTGCGACCTGCGTTGAGCACGGCCGCCTCCAGCGGTCGGCCGGTGTCCTGGACGGCCTGCCACACCGCTTGGACGCCGTCGCGTTCGGACAGGTCGGCCCGTACGGGAACGACGTGGGCCCCGTGCTGTTCGAAGTCGGCGGCGGCGCGGTCGATGGAGTCGCTGCGGCCGGTGGCGACCAGGTCGTAGCCGTCGCGGGCGAACAGCAGGGCCAACTGGTAGCCGATACCCGCGGACGCGCCGGTCACCAGGGCGAGGGGACGGCCGGGATTGCGGTGGGTGGTGCTCACGAGGTGCTCCGGGGGTCGTGTGCGGAATCGGCGGGGCCGGCTGCGGCTTGGTCGGCTGCGGGCCGGGGGAGGGGATCTGCGGACCAGCTGGCCAGGAGGCGCCAGGCGTCCTGAGAGGACCGGTCGGCGGTCGGAAGGTAGACGAAGAGAGTCTGGTCGTCGGCGCCGGGCATGGTGAAGGCCTGGTAGTCGATGCTCAGCGGACCGACGACGGGGTGGCGGAACCGTTTGGTGCCGAAGCTGCGGTCCAGGACCTTGTGGTCGGCCCACCAGCGGCGGAAGTGCTCGCTCTTCATCGACAGCTCGCCCACCAGCTCGGCGGTGCGGGTGTCGTCGGGGTGGCGGCCGGCGTCCAGGCGCAGGATGGCGGTCATCTCCGAGGCGATCTTCTCCCAGTCGACGTACAGGTCGTGGGCGGCCGGATCCAGGATGATCCACCGGGTGAGGTTCCGCTTCCGGTAGGGCATGGCGTCGAAATCGGCCAGCAGCGCCTTGGCCAGCCGGTTGGCGGCCAGGACGTCGCCGCGCCGCCCCAGGACGAAGGCCGCCTGGTCGGTGAAGGAGTCCAGGAACCGATGCAGCCCGGAGCGGACCTTCTGCACCTGCGGCGGGCTCCGGCGGGCGGCGTGCTGCGGGTGCACCAGGTCGAACAGGTGGGCTCGCTCGGCGTCGTCCATGCCCAGCGCGGCCGCGATCGCCTCCAGCACCCCCGGCGTGGGGCTGATCTGGCGGCCCTGCTCCAGCCGCGTGTAGTAGTCGGTGCTCACCCCGGCCAGCTGGGCGACCTCCTCGCGCCGCAGGCCCGGCACCCGCCGGTAGGCGCCGCGCTCGGGCAGGCCCGCCGACTCCGGGCTGATCCGGGCACGGCAGCGGCGCAGGAACTCACTCAGATCCACATTTCGTGCCATACCTCCATGCTCCCCGCCGACCGGGGCCGCGGAACGCCACGAGCCTGGGTCACCGCGTCCTAGGAAGCCGCTGACCAGGACATTCCTCCCCCGCTACCGGACCCTGGCCGGTGATGTCGTGGAAGAGCGGCACTCGGTCGAGCCCTGGCCCTGCCGCTGGACGTCACCGGCCCCGGACAGGTCCGCGCCGCCGTCAACACGGCCCAGGAGCGGTTCGGCGGTATCGACGTGCCCTGGAGGCGTGCTGGCAGATCAAGGCAGATCTTCCGGATGGCCTCCACGACCAAGCCGGTCGCGGTCGCCGCGACCATGGGACCTCGACCAGGCTCCGCCCTTCGACGCCTCCACCTTTTTGCGATCAGCCGCATGACCGGCTCAAGGCAGGCTGTGTGAGGCAACGCGCCGTGCGTTCGGCAGGGGCGCCCCTTGACCCTGCCACAGTGTGAGGGCCGACACTCGAGAGCGTCATGTTCACCATCGGAGACTTCGCCAGGCACGGACGTGTTTCGATCCGCATGCTCAGGCACTACGACGCCATAGGTCTCCTGCGCCCCGCGCACGTGGACCAGTCCAGCGGCTACCGCTTCTACAAGGCGGCACAGCTGTCCCGCCTCAACCGGATCGTTGCACTGAAGGACCTCGGCTTCACGCTGCAGGAGGTGCAGACGATCCTCGACGAGGACGTCAGCACCGAGGAGTTGCGCGGGATGCTGCGGCTGCGACGCGCCGAACTGGAAGCAGCCCTCGCGGAGGCGGCATCCAGCCTGGTCCAGGTCGAAGCGAGGCTCCGATCGATCGAGAACGAGAGTTCCATGCCGCAGGAAGACGTCGTCATCAGGCAACTGGCCGCCATCCGCCTGGCCGAGCTGAGCGGAACGGCTGCAAGCTTCAGCCCCGACGACACCAGCCCGCTCATCGGCGGGCTGTTCGACGAGCTGTGCCGACGGCTCGACTCTGCCGGAATCGCTCCGACCGGCCCCCGCACCATCTACTTCCAGACCCCTGGCGAAGGCGACTACGGGATCGTCGTGCACGCCGGCCTCCCCGTTCCCCCAGGAGTCATCGAGGGCCCGGACTTCCAGGTCGTCTCGCTGCCCCCCGTCGAGCGCGCCGCCACGATCGTGCACCGCGGCATGATCCATGGCTTCTTGAGCACCAGCCAGCAACTGGTCCGCTGGGTCGACGCGCACGGCTACCGATTCGACGGGCACGCGCGGGAGGTCACGCTCAACTCCTCGAAGAATCCGGACGAGTGGGTCGCCGAGCTGCAGGCGCCGGTCGTCACGACCTGACCCCGGCTACCACCACGTCGCAACCGGCAAGCCGGCGCCCCAAGCCGCTGGCGCCCGGGGCTGGTACGTCCCCGGAGATCACCTACAGCCACCATCGGACTGAGCCTCGCGGGGAACTGGTGACGGTTGAAGAGGAGAGCGCCGGTTCGCCGGGTCACGGCGAGGGCCTGGCCGTGGTCGCGTACGGACGTTATGCCAGGCGGCCGCCCCGTCAGCGCTCGCCCGAGCAAGCAGCCAGGGCCGCAGCGCCGGAACGGAAAGTCACGCCAAGAAGACCCGCGTCGGGCGGCTTAGCGTTACTTTCGTTCGATGTTCCGCAACCCGCATGTCCGGTTGGTGCCGGTCGTCGAGGCGTACACGGGTGTGCTCGACGATGCCGATCTCGGGCCGATCGGCGAACCGCGGTGGGACGCGTACTGCCGCGAGCGGATCGTCGCGGCGGGCCTGCCCGCGCCGGTGGCGGCGCACCCCTGGCTGGTCCCGGCCGTCGAGCTGCGCGGAGCCGGCCTCGCCCGGCTGGTTCTCGCGTCGGCGTTCGCGGACGAGCCGGACGAGCCGGACGACGCGGCGTTGCCCGACCGGCTCCGCGATCCGGCGACGCGACAGGACGCGCTGGAGGAGGTACCGGCGCTGTCCGGAGGCTACGTGCTGGAGACCCGCGAAGGCCGGTGTCTCGCGCTCCCCGGCTGCTGCGGCGACCTCGGTGACCTCGATGAATGGCGGACGGCCCTCCGGCATGACGACCCGGCGCCCGCCACGCTGTGGATCGGTCATCCCTGGCTGCTGGTGAGCGGCGACGGGTCCGTGCTGACGCTGAGCGGACCCGTCGAGGACGGCGCGGCATCCGCCCCGATGGTCGCGCGGATCGCGCGGAACGCGCTCACCGAGGCGGTCGCCGCAGCGGACCGGGAGGTCGAGCGTTTCGCCGGACACCTCCGCGCCGTCTGCGCGGACCTCGTGGGCGCGGAGGCGGCGCCGCCGGTGGCGAGCGCGCTCATCGGGTGAGCCGGGCGCGAGCCTCGGGTCAGGCCGAACGGAACCGGCGGCGGCGTATCCGGCCGATCAGTATCGGGGCGGGCAGCAGGACGCCGCCGAGCGCGAGCCCGCCCGTGATCAGCGTGGTGACGGCGTCGCCGATCCACGCGTGAGACTTCGCGGGATACGCGACGCCCGCGTGGGCACTGGACAGCTCGGCGGGGATGCGCCGGTCAAAAGTATGCCGCCGGTTCCCGTCGAGGGTCACCGAGCGCCGCACGGCACCGTCACCGGACGCGAACGAGCCCGTGGTCACGTACCCGCCCTTCGGCCGGCGGGTGCTCCGCTCGACCGTGAAGACGCCGGGGACGCCGCCGTGCGTGGCGCGATAGGCGTCCACCGCCCGACGCGCCGCGAAGACGGAGCCGACCGTGAGCAGGGCGAGCGGAACGACGAAGATGAGCAGGACCACCAGCGCCGCCCCCGGCGACGGGAGGCGTCGTCGGCCGGTGAGACGCCGCAGCTCGGGAGGCTCGGGCGGCATGCTCATACGGGCCTCCGTGCGTCACGGCCCCGGCGGATGCCGGCGGCCGACCGGGTCTTCGCCGTGGAAAGAGCGCGAGCCCCGGATCGGCCGTCGCGGCGGGACCCGGGGCTCGGCGGAATCAACGGGTCAGCTGCGCCAGACGCGGCGGCGCCGGCTGCTCAGCGGCTCGGTCGAGGCCCAGACCCGGCGCCAGTCGGCGGTCTCCGCCGGCTTGTCGCCGTCCTCGCGCACCGCACCGGGGCGGGTCGGCTGGGAGCCGCCCGGGACCTCGAGGCGGTCGTCGGCCGCGGCGCGCAGCGCGTCGTACCAGCCCAGGTCCTCCTCGGCGGCCAGCGCGGCGACCGCCTTGGCCATCCGCGCGCGGAACGCCCGGATGTCCTCGCCCTCTTCGGGGACGAGGGGACGGCCGTAGCGCACGGTGACGCGCGGCTTGCCCGGCTGCGGCCAGTTGCGGCCGCGCGGCATCGCGGCGTACGAGCCCCGGATCGCGATCGGCACGCACGGGATGCGCTTCGAGACGCACAGCACCGCCGCGCCGAGCTTGAAGGGGTTCATCCAGCCGTCCTCCGACCGGGTGCCCTCCGGGTACAGCAGCAGACTCCAGCCGTCGTCGACCAGGTCGACGGCCAGGCTGCGCAGCCGCTTCGAGCCGTACCGCTCGACGGGGAAGGCGTTGAAGAACACCGCCGTCAGCGTCGCGCGCCAGCGTACGTCGAAGAAGTAGTCCGACGCGGCGCCGACGGCGACCCGGTTGGCGAACCGCTCCGGCAGCGAACCGAGGATCAGCGGCGTGTCCAGGTGACTGGAGTGGTTCGCCACGAACACCACCGGACCGCGCACGCCGTCGAGGTACTCGGCGCCCTCGATGACCGGGGTGATCTGCCGCCAGGCGACCGGCTTGAGCAGCCCCTTGCGCAGCACGGACCGGGCCGCGACCGCGGCCGGCGTCCGAGCCCAGGCGGTCGGGAAGACCTTCTCCTCGGGCTCGACGACGTGCGGCTCGGCCGAACGGGGCACCGTGGAGCGCCCCCGCCAGTCCCGGCCGTGCCGCAGCAGGCGGAGCTCCCGGCGGATGCTCATCGCACGTCCGCCAATGCCAGCGGCGGGGCGTGGTGATAAGCGATCGACGGGCTGCCGCCGACGGTGTCCTTGGCCATCTCGAGCGCGTCGGCGAGGGTGGTCGCCGCCCGGAAGCCCATCCGCTGGGTCGTCTTGCGGTTGCCGCCCACGAAGATGACGTCGCCGAGGTGCTGCATCGCGTGCGCCCCCCAGTACCACATGTAGAACGGGTGCACGCCGTGGTAGGCGTAGCTGTTGCGGTACAGCTGGATGTACCACGGGTCCGTCGCGAACTGTTCCTCGTACTTCGTCTCCAGGAGCACCGGGTCGGTGCTCTCGGTGAGGATCTCCTCGAAGAAGTCGATGTAGCTCGGGTGGTGCACCGGGTGGAACTCGTTCGGCACCGGGTGGTAGAAGATCGCCACGCCGCCCTGCCGGACGATCGGCTTGTTCTTGTACAGGTTGAAGAAGTAGCCGAGCCCGAGCGACATCACCAGGATCGGGTTCATCACCGAGTTGACGTTGTACGGGCAGATGTACGGCAGGCCCCAGATCGCGATGTCGGACTGGCCGTTCACCTCGGTGAGCTGCTGCCGGTGGACGTTCTGCAGCGTCAGCGGGTGCACCTCGGACTGCAGGCCGGCGTGCACGCCGGTCACGCCGTACGGCGCGGCGGTGTTCTGCCAGATGCGCCGCCGCGTCTTCTTCGGCATCAGCTCGTTGGCCCGCTTGACCGCGAGGTAGGTCGCCTGGTCGCGGACGTTCCACTCCCACTCGCGCTTGTTCAGGAAGCCCATCGAGGAGGGGAAGGTGTCGTTGTTGAGCGTCGTCTCGATCGTGAAGACCTTGACGTGCTCGTCGATCAGGCCCTTCATCCGCTCGTACGAGTGGTGCATCGCGGAGTTCGGCGGGTCGTTGAAGGAGTTCGAGTGCCGCAGCGTGTGCACGTTGTGGTGGTGCCGCAGGCTGCGGTAGCTCGCCAGGCCGACCGACACGGACTTCGCGCCGCCGCTCATCGCGGTCAGCGTGATGTTGACGTAGACGATCAGGTCGCTCTCGGCGGCGCGCCGGTTGATCTCGACGTCCTCCCCATGGCGGGTCTGGCCCATGTGGAGGAGGTTGTCGTGGTCCTCGGCGTCGTGGTTCTTCAGGTGCTCCGGGAAGAACGCGTGGAACACCCGGTCACCGACGGTGCGCCGCAGCTCCGCCGGGGTCATCCGGCGGTGCAGCGCGTTCGCCGCGATCAGCTCGACGTCGTCGACGCCCTTGGCCGCCGCCATCTCGAGGACCTGCTCGATGATGCGCTGCCGCACGTCCGGGGTCTGCATCTGGGGCAGCGGCAGCGACAGGTCGTCGAAGACGATCGTGAGCCGCATGCCGGCGCGCAGCAGCTCCGGCAGCGGTTCGGTGCCGTGCGGGTTCAGCAGCGCGTGCCGGATCGCGGCGTCGACGTCGCGGATTCCGGGCAGGGAGTCCGGCGGGTAGATGACCTTGGACCCGAGCGGCAGCCGCTCCAGCCGGAAGCCCTCGCCCTGGTGCATGACGAGCGGTGGCGTCCGCTCATCCACATCGAGTACGAAGCCTGGTCTGCTCACTCGTAGTTCCTTTCCAAACCAACCAGCACCCGGCCTACCTCCCGGTCCTTATGCATCAATTCGCCTACCGCGCCAGGTCGAAGGCGACTTTGACGGTTCCCAGCCGCCCGGAGTCGGCCGCGTGGTTCAGCGCCTCCCGCCAGCGGGCGAGAGGGTAGGTCGTACCGACGTAGCCGTCCAGCGGAGCCGAGCCGACGAGCCGGAGCGCGTCGGCGAAGTCCGCCCCGTCGGCGCCGGAGCAGTACGCCCCGACCAGCTCGAGCTCGCGGAACCACAGCGGCGTCAGGTCGACGCCGCCGGACGGCATGCCCGACATCACGACCGTACCCCCGGCCCGCGCGAGCCGCAGGGACGTGTCCAGGCCGCTCGCGCCGCCGGTGCACTCGAAGACGGTGTCGACGCCGCCGAGCAGGAAGTCCGCGCCCATCTCCGGCGTGTGCATCCGCGCGGTGGTGACGCGCCGCAGCGCGCGTACGGCCTTGCGGGGCTCGATGACGGCGGTCGCGCCGAGCGCCTTGGCCTTCTCCTTCTGGTGCCCGTGCTTGGCGATGACGTACACCGCGCCGACCTGGGTCAGCTCCCGCAGGGCGAGCAGCGTCAGCAGCCCGACGGTACCGGCGCCGACCACCACGGCCGTGGAGTTCGGCTCGATCGGCACCCGGCGCACCGAATGCACCGCGCAGGCGAGCGGCTCGGCGAGCACCGCCCGCTCGTCGGGCAGGTCCTCGGGCACGACGTGCAGCTGGCTCTGGTGCGCGACCATCTGACGGCTCCAGCCGCCTCCGGTGTCGGCGCAGGTGCCGGTCTGGATGCCCGCCGAGATGCGGCCGGCCGTGACGTGGTCACAGCGGCTCTGCTGGCCGGAGGCGCACCAGCGGCAGGGCTCCAGGCCCCGCACGGAGCACGACAGCACCGGGTCGATGACGACGCGGCTGCCCTTCGGAATGCCGGGCAGCTCGTCCATGGTCCGGCCGACCACCTCGTGGCCCGGCACGAACGGCATCGACGTCATCGGCGACAGGTACGGCGAGGAGTGCCCGGTGAGCAGGCTCAGGTCGGAGCCGCAGATGCCGGACAGGACCGGCGCGACGCGCGTCCAGCCGTCGCCGGGCAGCTCGCGGGCCTGCCGGTTGACCAGGCGCAGCGGCGCGACGTTCCCGGCGACCATGCCGCTGAGCCGGCTGCCCATCCGGGTGGCGGTCAGGCCGCGTGCGGCGACGAACCGGCCCGGTGAACGGTGGTACTCGAGCGCGAGGATCATCGGGCGGACCTCGCTCCCACGGTGTCGATCAGCACGTCGCCCCGTCCACGGGTATGGGCGCCCCATTCTTGGATGCGCCAGTGCTTGCGCTTGGCATGGCGGTACAGCGAAGGGTCGGGGTTGACCGCGTTCGGGTTGCCCACGGCCTCGAGCAGCGGCCGGTCGGAGTAGCTGTCCGCGTAGGCGTACGACTGGGACAGGTCGATCCCGGTGTCGGCGGCGTGGCGGCGCAGCCACGCGGCCCGCGCCTCGTCCACCAGCGGCGGCGCGTCGAGGTATCCCGTCAGCACGCCGTCGCGCTCGTGCATCCGGCTGGCGACGACCTCGTCGAACAACGTCGACAGCGGCTCGATGAACACGTCGATCGTGCCGGTGATGAGGATGGTCTTGTGACCGGCCGCGCGGTGCGCCCGGATCCTGCGGACCGCCTCCGGCATGACCCGCTGCAGCACCGCCTCGCCGAGCACGTCGCCCACGAGCGCGTGCAGCTCGGCGACGTCGGCGCCCTGGTAGCGCCGCAGGAACGCGCGCACGAAGTCGCCCCGGTCGCGCCGCTCGGCCCGCAGGTAGCGCGGCAGCGAGCGGGCGAGGTCGGCGAGCTCGCCGCCCCACTGCGAGCGCGGCATCGACGACAGCCGCGCCCACAGGTAGGACTCGATAAGGTTCGACGCGATGATCGTGCCCTCGAGGTCGAACACCGCCGCGACGTCGGTGCGCTCCGGCAGCACCGGCTCGGCGCTCTTGCGGCCGCCGCCGCGCCCCTTCGAGAAGCCGCGCATCAGCTCGGTGACGCTGGGGGAGTGCACCTCCTGCAGGTAGTGCTCCCAGTCGATGACGGACGGATCGAAGCCGTGCTCGTCGACCCGGTCGGCCGGCACCGTGCGGTGCAGCGCGTGCGTGCGGCTGTCGTCGTAGATGACCTCGGCCTTCGTGTAGGCCTGGTACAGGTCGGAGTAGCGGCGCAGGAAGTCGAGGTTCGTCTGCTGCCGGTGGACCGCGGTCATCCACTCGCGGGTCTTGGCCGACGAGGGGAGCCGCAGCAGCGCGCGCTCGGCCGCGGAGGTGGCCCGCTCGCTGCCGCTCAGCATCATCTCGACCTGACGGCTGCCCGGGAACCGCCACTGCGGAACGCGGATGTGGCCGCGCTCGCCGGCCGGCATCGGGTGCCGCCGGAAGTAGTCGCGGACGTTCTCGTACAGGCCGCGGAAGGACAGCGGATTGCGCGAGCCGGAGCCGACGTGGAAGTAGCCGGGCGTGCCGCGCTCGGGCGGCGTGGCCGCGACCGCGATGGTGGCGTTGACGACCAGGTCGACCGGGATGATGTCGACCACGCTGTCGGGCAGGCCGGGGAACTCCGGCAGGATGCCCCGCCCGTACGCGATGATCAGCGGGTCGGCCATCTTGTAGCCGTCGATCCAGCCGGGGTACGGGTGGCGCAGCGAGCTCTCCACGATCGCCGGGCGGACGATCGACAGCCGTCGCTCGCCCCACAGCTCCTCGGCGGCGCGCTCGCCCAGCGCCTTGGTGAAGGTGTATACGTCCGGCCAGCCGAGGCTCTGCGCCCGCGCCCGTCCGTAGTCGACGAGGCGGTCGGTGACCCACGACTGCCGCGCGTCCTCGGCCGCCGCGACCACCGACTGCGGGCCGGCCTTGCGGTGCTCGCCCTGCGCCCGCGCCATCGACTTGCGCAGCACCTCCGGCCGCCGCGAGTCGCGCTCGACGTCGGCGTGCGCGGCCAGCGCCTCGGCCAGCTCGGTGCGCCAGTCGACGCCGTGGTCCAGCCGCGCCTCCGGCACGACGCCCTTGCGGACGCCCGCGACATAGGCGGTGGACACGTGCACGACGTGCGGGTCCGCGCCGGCCTTGTGCAGCGCCTCGTACAGCGTGACGACGCCGGAGACGTTCGTGCGGAACGCCTCGTCGATCGGCGGGTCGAAGGACACCGTGGACGCGCCGTGGATGACCACGTCGATGTCGGAGGGGAGGGTCACCTCGCCGAGGTCGCCTTCGATGACGGTGACCCGCTCGGCCGCGATGCGGCGCAGCTCGTCCTCGCCGATCCGCTCTCGCATCGTGCGGAAGACCGGCTTGCGCAGCAGGCCGTCGAAGCGGCGCTGGGCGGACGTGGCGCCGCGCGGCCGGATCAGCACCGAGACGCGCACGCCCGGGTGCGCCGACAGCAGCTTCTCCAGGGTCGCCTGCCCGAGGAAGCCGGTGGCGCCCGTCAGCAGGACGTGGGAGTCACCCAGGGACGGGAACTCGTGAGGTCGGTCTGGCGTCATCCGCTGTTCTTCTCCGATCATGGGCATGAGCCGTCCCGGCCGCGATCTGACAGGGAAACCCTAACGGTTAATGGACACTCCACGAACGGCCGGACGCGTCACCCGTCGTTCATGTTTCGAACATCTCACCGTCGGGCGCCCGGTGTCGGCGGCCGGGAACGGCGAGCAGGACAGGGGTTCGCGTCACCGTCGTGTCGCACGCGTGAGCGGCGCGTCGCGGGCGGACACGTGTCACCGTCGGATCGTTTCACGCGGGCGGCGCGTCGCGGCCGGGCGGATGTCACCGTCGCGTCGTCTCACGCGGGCGGCCGGACGCGGCGCGTCGAGAGGCGCGTCGAGAATGGGCACGTGTCACCGTGGGCACGCGCGTCAGCGCTCGGCGGCGGCGAGCCGGTCGTTCATGGAACCGGATCGGAACACCTCGACGCGGATCGGCGCGGCGGTGAACCCGGCCGCGCGGATCGCGGCGTGCACGGCCTCGTCGTCGCGGGCGCGGTCCACCAGGTCGGGGTCGACCTCCAGGCGCACCGCGTCGCCCAGGTCGCGGACTCGCAGGTCCCGGATCGCGTCGCCGAACAGCGCGCGCACGGCCGTCTCCGCCCGCTCGATCCGGGCCAGCCGCGCCGAGGTGACCTCGACGCCGTACGCGACGCGGCTCGCCATGCACGCCGCGGCCGGCTTGTCCCACACCGGCAGGTCCCAGTGCCGGGCGATGGCACGCACCGCGTCCTTGTCCAGGCCCAGGTCGGCCAGTGGCGTGCGGGCGCCGCGCTCGGCGGCGGCGCGGATGCCGGGCCGGAACCCGGCGACCACGTCCGAGGCGTTGGTGCCGGTCGTGATGGTGGCGAAGCCCAGGTGGTCGGCGAGGGCGTTGGCGGTGTCGAGCAGCACGCTCTTGCAGAAGTAGCAGCGCTGCGAGCTGTTCTCCCGGTATCCGGGCACCTCCAGTTCGGAGGTGGCGGGCGTGTGATGCGTCACGCCCAGGTCCGCGCACAACCGCCGGGCCGCCTCGAGTTCGGCGGCCGGCAGCGAGGGCGACACGGCCGTGACCGCCGCGACCTGCTCGGGGCCGAGCGCGCGCGCCGCCGCCGCGAGTACGACACTGGAGTCCACGCCGCCGGAGAACGCCACGAGCGTTCTGCCGTAGCCTGCCATCTCGGTCAGCAGTGAGTCGGAGAGGACAACGACGTCCACCATGCAACCCCGATCCGTTGAGGAACAGAGATGACGGTATCTCAGCCGGACGGCGTCGCCGATCTCGGCTTCGCGCGGCTCGACGTCGACCGCGCCGCCCGGACCGGCGACCCGGAGGTGGTGTTCGGTCAGGGCAAGACGCCCGACCAGATCGTCGCCGCGCTCCGCGCGCTGCACGAGGCGCACCCGGACCGCGCCGTGCTCGCCACACGGCTCTCGGACGAGGCGGTCGCGGCGTGCGCGGAGCGGCTGCCGGGCGCCGATGTCGACCCCGTGGGCCGCACGGCGGTGCTGGGCACCGCCGAGACGCGGGGCACCGTGGCCGTCGTCGCCGCGGGCACCTCCGACCTGCCCGTCGTGCGCGAGTGCGCGACCACCGTGCGGGTCTTCGGCGCCGAGCCCGATGAGATCGTGGACGTCGGCGTGGCGGGCCTGCACCGGCTGCTCGCCCAGCGCGACCGGATCGCCGAGGCCGACGTGGTCGTCGCGGTGGCGGGCATGGAGGCGGCCCTGCCATCGGTGCTCGGCGGGCTCGTGGGCGTACCGCTGATCGCCGTGCCGACGAGCGTGGGCTACGGCTGGAACCTCGAGGGCGTCACGGCCTGGCTGGCCACGGTCAACAGCTGCGCGCCCGGGATCGTCTCGGTCAATGTCGACAACGGCTTCGGTGCCGGGGTCGCCGCCGCCCGCATCGCCCGTCGCACCGCGCAGGCGCGCCGGTGACCCCGGCAAGCCGGGTGAGTATGGCAAGCCGGGTGAGTATGGCGAGCCAGGTGAGTGCGGCAAGCCAGGTCAGCGCGGCCTGCCGGGTGAGCGCGGTCAGCCGGGTGAGCGCGGTCAGCCGGGTGAGCCGGCGGGTCGTCGTGCGGCGCGAGGCGGGACGGGGGCACTGATGAAGACGCTGTGGGTGGATGCGGGCAACGGCGCGGCCGGTGACATGCTGCTCGCCGCCCTGATCGACGCCGGCGCCGACCTGGAGGCCGTGCGCACCGGCCTGCGCGGTCTCGCCGTCGAGCCCATCGACGTGGCCGTGAGCCAGGTGCGCCGGCACGGGCTGCGCGCCGTGCACGCCGACGTACGGGCGCCCCGCAGCGACGTCTCCCGGAACCTCGCCGACGTCACCGCGATCCTGGCCGCCGCCGCGCTCCCGGACGAGGCGAGGGCGTTCGCGCTCGCCGTGTTCGAACGGCTCGCCCGCGCCGAGGCGCGGGTGCACGGCGTGACCCTCGCGGAGATCCACTTCCACGAGGTCGGCGCGCTCGACGCGATCGCCGACGTCACCGGCTGCGCGCTGGCCCTGCACGACCTCGGGCTGCTCGGCTCCGCCGTCCGCGTCGTGTCGCCGGTCGCGGCGGGCTCCGGGGTCGTCCGCGCCGCGCACGGCCCGCTGCCCGTCCCGGTGCCTGCCGTCCTGGAGCTGCTCACCGAGGCCGGCGCGCCGATGCGCGCGCACTCGGCCGCGATGGAGCTGTGCACCCCGACCGGCGCCGCGCTGCTCGCCACGCTGGCCACCGACTGGGGCCCGGCCCCGGACTGCGTGCCGCGCGCGACCGGCACCGGCGCCGGCCGTGCCGACCCCGAGGGTCACCCGAACGTCCTGCGCGTGCTGATCGGGGAGGCCGCCGACGCCTCCGGGTGGTCGGCCGCGGAGATGCGCCGGGTCGACACGACCGTCGACGACCTGGACCCCCGGCTCTGGCCCGACGTGCTGGAGGCGCTGCGCGCCGCCGGAGCGGCCGACGCGTGGTGCACCCCCGCGCTCATGCGCAAGGGCCGGCCCGGTCAGGTGCTGAGCGTCCTCGTGGACCCGGACCGGCTCGACGCGGTGTGCCGCGTGATCTTCGCGGAGACGACCAGCCTCGGCGTCCGCGTCTCACCGGTGGAGCGTCGCTTCCTGCGCCGCGACCAGGTCACGGTGCCGGTGGCCGGGGGAGTGACGGTCGGGGTGAAACGCGGCCTGCTGGACGGTGAGGTCGTGACCGCCCAGCCGGAGTACGACGACGTCCGCGCCGCCGCCGAGCGCACCGGCCGCCCCGTACGGGAGGTGCTCGCCGAGGCCCGCGCCGCCGCCCGCGACCTGGACGCCGCTCGCTTCGAACGGGATTCGTCAGACACGCCCTAGCTTGAGGTTCGACCTTCACCTGGTTACCAGGAGGCGCTGGGTGGCGTGAACGGCTAGGAGCAAGTCTGGCTGTGGTGGACCAAGAGCGGGCCGGCTTGGTGATGACGGCCGCCGTCGAGGCCCCGCCCTGGGGGCCCGGCAGCGAATGACGTTAGGCGGACTGGCTGACGTCGTCGAAGTCGGTGGAGGCCGACAGTTCGGCCCATGCCAGCATCTCGCGCTCGAAGGCGTCGCGTCCGGCCTGGACGAGCCGAAGCGCGTCAGTGCCGAGCAGCAGGCGCGTCGGCGGCTGGTCGGCCGCCACGATTCGCAGCACCGCGGCCGCGGCCTTGTCCGGGTCGCCCGGCTGGTGCCCGCTGCCGTGGACGCGCCGGGCGCGCAGCGGCTCGAACAGCTCGTCGTAGTCGGCGATCACACGGGGTGCGCGGATCATCGAGCGACCGGCCCAGTCGGTCCGGAAACTGCCCGGCTCGACGGCGGTGACATGGATGCCGAAATCGGCGACCTCCTTGCCGAGCGTTTCGAGGATGCCCTCCACCGCGAACTTGCTGCCGTGGTAGAAGCTGAGGCCCGGCATGGTGATCAGCCCGCCCATCGAGGTGACGGCGATGATGTGGCCCGAACGGCGCTCCCGCATGTGCGGCAGCACGGCCTTGATCACCGCCACGGTTCCGTAGACGTTCACCTCGAACTGACGGCGAAGGTCATCCATCGACGACTCCTCGAAGAGGCCATCATGGCCGTACCCGGCGTTGGCGACGAGGACGTCGACCGGGCCCAGGGCGCGCTCGGTCTCGTCCACGACCGTGTCCACCGCGTCATGGTCGGTCACGTCCAGGATGCGGGCGTGCGCGTCGCCGGCGAGCGCCTCAAAGGCCCGTGCGTCGGCGGGCGTGCGCACCGTGCCCACCACCCGGTGGCCCGCGGCCAACGCCGCGCGCGCGAGTGCGCGGCCCAGGCCGGTGCTGACGCCGGTGATCAGGAATGTCTTGGTGTCCGACACAGGAGTTCCCTTCGTGCGATGCGAACAGAGGCCGACCGGGGCGGTCAGGCCCCGGTCGGTCTCGACAGGTTCCACTTCAGCACCGGAATCGGCTGCTGATCGACTTCCGGGGGGTCCGCCTCGCCCCGGGGACAGCCGGACCGGAGGACTGCCAGTCCCCCTTTCGGGAGCCGTCGGGTCGATCTTGGGCCCTATCGTGAACGGCATGGACCGCAACACGGCTCTCGGTGAGTTCCTCCGCTCTCGGCGGGCACGGATCACCCCGCGTCAGGCGGGCCTGTCCGACGACGGCGGCTCTCGGCGGGTGCCAGGACTGCGCCGCGAAGAGATCGCGCAACTGGCGGGCGTGAGCGTCGACTACTACGTACGCCTGGAACGCGGACGCCGACTGAACGTCTCCGAGACCGTGCTGGACGCCATCTCCCGCGCGCTACGCCTCGATCCCGTCGAACGCACCCATCTGTTCCAGCTCGCCAAGCCCGCCGCAGGCAGGCCCCGCCGCACGGCGACGCGCCCGCAGCCGGTCCGCCCGGGGCTGCGTGACCTGCTCCGGATACTCGAGCACACCCCCGCCCTTGTGCTGGGCCGGCGACTGGACGTACTCGCGTCCAACCAGATGGCACGTGCGCTGCTCACCGACTTCGACGCGCTGCCGCACCGCGAGCGGAACCTGGTGCGGTTCATGTTCTGCGACGAGACCGCCCGCTCGCTGTACACCCACTGGGACACCCACGCCCAGGACATCGTCGCCTCGCTCCGGCTCTACGCCGGACGCCATCCCGACGATCCACTGCTGGCCGAACTCGTCGGCGAACTCTCGATCACGGATGAGGACTTCCGCCGCTGGTGGGCCGACCAGAACGTGTATCGGCACACGCATGGCAGCAAACACTTCCACCACCCGATCGTCGGCCCGCTCACCCTCAATTACGAGTCCCTCACCCTGCCCGCCGACCCGGACCAGCGGCTGAGTGTCTACACCGCCGAGGCAGGCTCCAGCTCCGAACAGACGCTTCGGCTACTGGCCGCGTGGATACGGGAGCCCGAGACCTCGCACGGGCGGCACGCAGATCATTAGACGCCCGCCGGTCCGCGAGGAGCGGTGACCTGCCCATTCGTGCCGCGCGGCAACTCTCAATACGTAGTCAGAGGTTGGAACGCAAGCCAGCGTTCGCCGCTGCCCGATCGGCGAGACGGCGATCTGTCCGCTTTGCCGACCTCTGTCACATTGATAATCGACCGGGTGATTTGAATCTCACGTGGGTTGAGATGCGGCCAGGTAAGGCTAGCCTTATCAGCATTAGGCTGCTGGAGGTTGGATGACTTTGCGGGGCTGCGCGGTCGGGTCGCGTCTCGAGGTGTGCCGGGTCACCGGCGACCGGCGGCACCGGCGGCGTCTCATCGAGCTGGGCTTCGTGCGAGGCGCCGTCCTGTCGGTCATCGGAAGAGGAACGATGGGCGGGCTGGTCCTCGCCCTGGGCGACTCGCGGATCGCCGTCGACTCATTCACCGCGGAGACCCTTCTCGTCAAGCCCGCCGATGTCTGAGCGCCCGCTGACCCGGCTGGTCCTGGAGAAGCCCTGCTGCGACGCCGACGCCCCGGGCGTCGACGAGGGGCACGCGCGGGTGGCGCTCGTCGGCAACCCCAACGTCGGGAAGTCGACGCTGTTCAACATCCTCACCGGGGCTCGCCAGCGGGTCGGCAACTGGCCCGGCAAGACCGTCAGCGTCGCGCGCGGCACCTGGCGGACCCCCGACGGCGAGATGACGCTCATCGACCTTCCCGGCACCTACAGCCTGCTGCCCGACTCACCGGACGAGGCGCTGACCCGCGACCTGCTGGTCGACCGGGGGATGGACGACCGCCCCGACGTCGTCGTGCTCACCCTCGACAGCGCCAACCTCGCGCGGAACCTCTACCTGCTCGCCCAGGTCATGGAGACCGGCGTGCCGATCGTCGTGGCCCTCACGATGGTCGACATCGCCGAGGCCCGCGGCATCCGGATCGACGTCGACCGGTTCGCCGAGCTCATCGGCGCGCCGGTCGTCCCCGTCGTGCCGCGCCAGAACCGCGGGCTGGACGCGCTGCGCACGGCCGTCGCCGGCGCGCTCGCCGAGCGCCGCCCGCCGGGCGAGCCGGACCTCGGCGAGGACGTCGAGGCGGTCCTGGCGGACGTCGCCGCACTCCTGCCCGCCGAGGCGCTGCTGCGGTACCCGGAACGATGGACGGCCACCGCCCTGCTCACCGGCGAGACGGTCCCGGGCGTACCGGAGGAGGTCGGCGCGCTGGCGCGGGCCGCCGGCGCGGGCCTGCTCGCCGAGGACGAGGCAGAAGATCTGGACGACCTGGACGACCTCGAGATCGTCGTGGCCGAGCAGCGGTACGCCTGGGCGCACCGCCTGATCGCCGAGACGGTCCGCCGGAAGGGCGACGTACGGGCCACGGTGTCCGACCGGGTGGACCGGGTGCTGACCTCCCGCTGGGTCGGCCTGCCGATCTTCCTCCTCGTCATGTGGGGCGTGTTCATCCTCACGACGAAGGCCGCGGCACCGCTCCAGAGCGGCCTGCAGAGCCTCATCGACGGACCGGTCACGAGCGGGGCCGCACACGCCCTGCGCGGGGTCTCGGCTCCGGTGTGGCTGTCCGGCCTGGTGCTGAACGGCATCATCGGCGGTGTCGGCCAACTGCTCAGCTTCGTGCCGCTGATGGCGATCATGTTCGTGCTGCTGTCGGTGCTGGAGGACTCCGGCTACATGGCGCGGGCGGCCTTCGTCGTCGACCGGCTGATGCGCCTGATCGGCCTGCCCGGCCGGGCGTTCCTGCCGCTGGTCGTCGGGTTCGGCTGCAACGTGCCCGCCCTGGCCGGCACGCGCATCCTGGCGGACCGGCGGCACCGCCTCCTGACCGGCCTGCTGATCCCCTTCGTGAGCTGCAGCGCCCGCCTCACGGTGTACGTCCTGGTGGCGGGCGTCTTCTTCGGCAGCAACGCGGGCACCGTGGTGTTCGCGATGTACGTCCTGTCCATCGTCCTGGTCGTCGGCATGGGCCTGCTGCTGCGGGGCACCCTGTTCCGCGGCATGAGCTACGAACCACTGGTCTTGGACCTGCCGCCGTACCGCCTGCCGACCCTGCGGGTCATCGGCGCGCAGACCTGGCAGAAGCTCTGGGCGTTCCTGCGGACCGCGAGCGGCCTCATCGTCGCGACCGTCACCGTCGTGTGGCTGCTCTCCTCGATCCCGGCCGGCGGCGGTCACGGCGGGTTCGGCAGGACCCCCATCGAGCACAGCCTCTTCGGTAGCACCTCCCGGGCCGTCGCCCCGGCGTTCGCCCCGGCGGGCTTCGGCGACTGGCACCCGTCCGCGGCCCTGATCACGGGCTTCGTCGCCAAGGAGGCCGTCGTCTCGACGGTCTCCCAGACGTACAGCATGGGCGAGCCGTCCGACAACCACCGGGCCGGGAGCCTCGGGCCCGCCCTGCGGCAGACGTTCGAGCGGACCTCCCACGGCCATCCGATCCCGGCCGTGCTGGCGTTCATGGTCTTCCTGCTGGCGTACACGCCGTGCATGACGACCGTCGCGGCGCAGCGCGCCGAACTCGGCGGCCGGATGACCCTGTTCGGCATCGGCATGCAACTGGTCGTCGCCTGGTTGCTCGCGGTCGCCGTCTTCCAGATCGGAGGCCTCTTTCTATGAGCGAGCGAATCGTGAGCACAGCGTCTCTCGCCCCTCCTCCGACGAAGGAGGTCGCATGAGCGCACTGCGGCAGATTCTCAAGGAGATCACGACCTCGCGCGGGGCGAGCCTCGACGAGATCGCCCGCCGCGTCGGCGTCAGCCGCGAGGAGGCCGAGTCGATGGTCGACTACTGGGTCCGCAAGGGCCGGCTGTCGGCCGAGGACCTGGGGGCCGCCTGCCCGAGCGGGGGTTGCGGCGGCTGCCCCCAGGGCGACGACGGCAAGCCGGGCTGCGGGACGCGGCGCGACGGCCCGGTGCTGCTCGCCATCAGCGTGCGCCGCCCCTGACCGGCACTCCACCGCGCGACTCGTACCGGGGTGGTCCGGCCCGGCGGAAGCCGCCGCGCGACGGACTCCGGGTCGCCTTGAGGATGGGGTACGCCCCGGCCGCCGCGCACGGAGACGGAAGAGCGCGGCTCGGACCGCCCGGCCGTACGCGCGAAGACGGCGGTCATCCGCGCCCGGCCCGGGTGGTCCAGCGCAGGAACACCAAGGCGAGCGCCGCCACCCCGGCCGCCAGGGCGTACATCACGGACGGGCCCGCGCCGAGGGTCGCGCCTCCGAGGGCGGTGCCGGCGCCGATCCCGACGTAGATCGATGAGGCGTTGAGCGAGACGGCGAGCGGGGCCTCCTGCGGCGCGGCGGCGATGAGGCGGTGCTGCTGCGGGGGAGTCTGCGTCCAGGTGCTCGCGCCCCACAGCAGCACCAGCGCCCCCGCGGCCGCCGCGCTTCGGACCCCGGTCGCGGCGACGAGCCCGAGCGCCGCCAGGGACACGGCCATGGCGAGGTAACCGCCGCTCAGCACGCGGACCGGCCCCCATCGGTCCGTGGCGTAGCCGGCCACGAGGTTCCCGGCCACGGCGCCCGCGCCGTACAGGAAGAGCATCAGGACCATCGAGCCGTCCGGCACGCCGACGCTCCGCAACGCCGGGACGCTGTAGGCGTACACCGTGTAGCTCGCCCCCATGCCGAGGACGGTCAGCGGCAGCACCGACGCCACGGTGGGCCGCCACAGCAGTGCCAGGCGGGCCCGCAACGGGACGCGCGGTCCACCGGGCAGCGACGGCATGATCCAGCAGACGCCGACGGCGGCCACCAGGGAGAGCGCCGCCACCAGGCCGAGCGCCGTACGCCAGCCGAACCAGTGCCCGGCCAGGTCGCCCAGCGGCACTCCGATCGCGGTCGCGACGGTCAGCCCGCCCACGACCACGGCCAGCGCGCGCGCCCGCTTCTCCGGGCGGACCAGGGCGGCGCTCACCGCGCCGGCCCCCGGCGTGTAGACGGCGGCGCCCGCCGCCGCCAGCACCCGGCTCACGATCAGCAGGGGCAGGTCCGGCGCGAGCGCCGACGCGAGGTTGGCGACGCCGAGCACGAGCAACGCGCCGACCAGCAGCGCGCGGCGCGGCAGCCGTGCCGTCGCGGTCGCCAGGACCGGCGCCAGGACGGCGTACGCGACCGCGAACACCGTCACCGACTGGCCCGCCGCGCCGACGGAGACGTGCAGCGTACGGGCCATGGACGGCAGGAAGCCGGCGACGATGAAGGCGTCCGTCCCCACGGCGAAGGTCCCCAGAGCCAGGACCAGCGTGGAGGTCAGGCCACCTGCCGTCGCCCGCTCGGCATCACGACCAATCAGGACATTATTCATCCAGATTCTCCTTACAC
This sequence comes from Actinoallomurus sp. NPDC052308, assembly GCF_040679195.1. Classification (NCBI taxonomy): domain Bacteria; kingdom Bacillati; phylum Actinomycetota; class Actinomycetes; order Streptosporangiales; family Thermomonosporaceae; genus Actinoallomurus; species Actinoallomurus sp. NPDC052308. Next base: position 52,760 of record NZ_JBFAUM010000040.1, read on the forward strand.
GTCGTTCCCTGCTCGTTCGTCGAAATTTCGATCAGCCGTTGACGCGCTCGTGCCAGCGCCGGGCGCGGGCGGGGGCGGAGGGCGGCGCCTCGGCCATCAGGTCGGCGATCGTCTGGGCGGCCAGCTCGCGCCGCCACGCCAGCTCCGCCCGGCGCATCGCGACGGAGACACCGCAGGCGTGCCGGAACTCGCTCGCGGGCGCCTCCGCGCCCGCCCCCCGCTGCCGGATCTCGGTGCAGCGGAACGCCTCGTCCGGCCCCTCGAGCGCGGACACCACGTCCATGAGCGTGATCTTCTCCGGGGGCCGGGCCAGGCGGAACCCGCCGCGCGCTCCGGCGGTCGAGGTCAGCACGCCGGCCCGTACGAGCGCCTGGAGTCGTTTGTTCAGGTACGCGGGTGGCAGCTCGAACCACGCCGCGAGCTTCGCCGTCGACAGCGGCTCGTCATCACCGATCCAGGCCAGCGCCAGACAGCAGTGCAGACCCCACTCGACCCCTTCACCCATTCGCACGAACCTGGATGTTACATGTCCATGATTTTCTATGGAAGTCGTGTCACGTCCGGCGCTACGGTGCGGGCCATGACCGATGTCATCGGCCGCCCGCTGCTCTTCCTCGACGTCGACGGACCGCTGATCCCGTTCGGGGTCAGGCCCGGGCGGGAGCCCGCAGGGCAGGCAGGGTTCGATCCGCCGGAGCCGGCCACGAACCCGCTCCTGGCCAGGCTCGATCCCGACCACGGAAGGCGGCTGTCGGCCTTGCCGTGCGACCTCGTGTGGGCCACGACGTGGATGGAGGACGCGAACGACGAGATCGCCCCACGGCTGGGCCTGCCCCAACTGCCGGTGCTGGTGTGGCCCGACTCCGCTGAGGACGATGAGTACGACCGCGGGCTGCACTGGAAGACCCGTGGCCTGGTCGAGTGGGCCGCCGGACGCTCATTCGTCTGGGTCGACGACGAGATCACCGACGCGGATCGAGCCTGGGTGTCCGCGAACCATCGAGGGCGGGCTCTCCTGCATTACGTTGACCATCGCCTCGGCCTGACCGGCGAGGACTTCGACGTCATGGGCCGATGGCTGGCCGCCCACCGCTGAAGCGCGGTGGCCCCGACTAGACGTCTTCCAGAACGGTCACCTCGACGCACATGCCGCCGTTCTCGGTGCTACGTGTGGACTTACGCCATTCGGCGCGGCTCAGGTCCATCTTTCCGCTACCACCCTCGTGATGAACTCGACCGACTCCTGTTGTGACAGGGTGAAAGTCCGGATGGACTCCCAGGTGTGCGACAGAACCGAGATGTCCTCCCGGTTGCTGGTGACCATGCCACGAACGGCCGTTTCCACGTAGGCTACCTCGCCGCCATCGACGGTCGCGAGGGTGAATCCGCCCCCTCTGTGGGGATTCGCGGCGGCGGGAACCACCTGGACGGTTATCAGCGGCGATACGCGGCTTACCAGGTATTCCAGCTGAGCGCGCATGACGGCGGCGTCTCCCACCTCACGATAGAGGGCCATTTCGTCGATGACGCAGCGAAGGGTCGGGGGATTGCTGCGTACGAGGATCTCCTGGCGCTCCAGCCGCGCCGTGACGGCCGCCTCGTCGCCGTTGAGTAGCGCACGGGCGTACTCCTCGCGCTGAAGGAAGCCTGTAACGACCATGGGCTCGAAGGACCGGAAGCCGGTGGCGGCGCGCTCTTCTTCGAGCCAGGGGCGGAACCAGCCGGGTGGGGTCTCCTCGGTGAGCAGGTCGTAGAGGTCCATGAGGACCCCGTTCGGCAGGCCGAGTGCCTTCTCGACGGCGTCGACGGCCTTACGTCTGGGGCGGAGCTGGCCGGTCTCCAGATTGCTCAGCCACCCTTCGGAGTAATTGATCCGTTGGGCGAGCTGCGCCTGTGTGAATCCGGCGGCCTGCCGATAGCGGCGAATCGCCGCGCCGAGTTTGAGCAGCGTTGGGCCGGGGGGAGTGCCCATTTGTACCTCCGCGCCGGAGTTCAGGGTCGCTTCAAGAACTCCTCGGTCCGTTTCGTTGTTCGTGATCCGTATTCGACTGCGTACGGATTGTAGTCGGCGCAGCGCATTGTGGGGAGTCCTATCGAGACGACGGAAGGGCGGCTCATGGTGTTCCGCGAAATGACCGGGGTGAGAATTCTCGGAGAGCTCGACCTGCCGGGAGCGGCATCGGAGGTCGGCCGAATGCGCCGCTGGGCGTACGACATGCTCGTCCCGGCCTACGAGGCGATCGCCGATGACGTCGTGCTCCTCGCCTGTGAATTGGCGACGAACGCCATCCGCCATTCGGGCTCCAAGCGCGTGACGGTCACGCTGCTCTCACTCACCGACGCGATTCGCGTCGAGGTGGTGGACGCGGGGACCTCCGGCGGCGTTCCGCGAATCGCCGAGGCGGGACCGGACGCGACGGGAGGGCGCGGACTGCGGATGGTCGACATCCTCACGGGCGGACGGTGGGGCACCTACGCCGGCGATTCCGGGCGGGCCGTCTGGTGCGAGACCGCGTTCCCGCACGCGCGAACCGCGGGCGAGGAGCCGACGGCGTGACGCCGGAGGAACGGCTGCGGCGCTCGCTCGTCGAGTTCCACGCGGTGCTCGACGCGATGCGCTTCACCGGAGCGTCGCAGGTCGCGGAGGTTCAGTGGTTGAGGGTTCTGGTCACCAAGTACCCCCGCCATGCGCGGCACTTCCTGGCCGAACTCGACCCACCTGGCCGGCGAGGCCGCCACCGAGCGGAGAAGCGGAGCCGTCCGTAGAACCCTTGGAACATTGGCGTCCTTGTTGTCGCTCGTACGGGGACGAATCCGGCAGCATGCCGTCAACGCCGACGGCGATCCGGCAACGGCAGCGGCGACGTGCCGTCTCGGGCGGTGCAAAGTGCCCCACCGTCACCTGTTCGAGTAGCCGAACCTGCGCAGAAGGAGGCGGCGTCGAACTGCTGGAGGAGGACGTCGGCGGGTGCGCCACCCTCGGCGGGTGACGTCCCGCCCCGGGCCGCGCCGCCGGCTGCGGGTGGTCGGCGTAGGCGGTCACTCAGGAGGCGGCGTCGAACTGCTCGAGGACGTCGGCCAGTGCTCCGCCCTCGGCGGGCGAACTACCGTCGCCAAGGGCCTGGTCGGCCCAGATGACCTTGCCGTTGGTCGTGTAGCGGGTTCCCCAGCGTTCGGCGAGCTGTGCCACGAGGAACAGGCCGCGGCCGCCTTCGTCGGTGGTGGCGGCGCGCCGGAGTCGTGGTGAGGTGCTGCTGCCGTCGGAGACCTCACAGGTCAGGGAGCGCCCGTAGAGCAGCCGCACCTTGATCGGCGGTGCTCCGTACCGGATGGCGTTCGTGACCAGTTCGCTGATGATGAGTTCGGTGGTGAAGGCGATCTCCTCCAGGCCCCACTCCCGTACCTTCGCAGCGCACTTGGCCCGTACCGCGGGGACCGCCGCCGCGTCGACCGGAACGTCCCACTCGGCCACGTGTGAGCGTGGGAACAACCGGGTGCGCGCCACGAGCAGCGCTACGTCATCAGCGGGGTGCGGCGGCGCGACGGAGTCGATCACCGCTTGGCACGTGTCCTCCGGACTGAGTCCCTCCGCGCGCTCCAACGTCCGGCGCAGTTCCTCCAGGCCGGCGTCGATGTCGCGGGTTCGGTCCTCGATGAGCCCGTCGGTGTACAGCACCAGTCGTGAGCCCTCCGGCAGGCGCAGCTCGGTGGTCTCGAAGGGGTAGCCGCCGAGGCCGAGCGGAGGTGAGGGTGGTACGTCCGGATAGGTGACTGTCCCGTCCTGGTACACCACCGCCGGGCCGGGGTGTCCGGCGCGGGCGAGCGTGCAGGTGCCCGTCACCGGGTCATAGATCCCGTACAGGCACGTCGCGCCCGTGACCCCGTCGCCGCCGTGACCTTCCGCGTCCTGGCCGGTGTCCTCCTCACTGTCCATCCGCGCGACCAGTTCGTCCAGGTGCCACAGGACCTCCTCCACCGGCAGGTCCAGGGCGGCGAAGTTGTGGGCGGCGGTGCGCAGCCGGCCCATCGTCACCGCCGCGTGCATCCCGTGGCCGATGACGTCGCCCATCACCAGCGCCACGCGTCCCCCCGGCAGCGGGATCAGGTCGAACCAGTCCCCGCCCACCCCCGCCTCGGCGGGCAGGTACCGCCAGGCCACCTCCAGCGCGTCCTGCTCCGGCTGCCGACGCGGCAGCAGACTCCGCTGCAGCGTGACCGCCATCGCGCGTTCCCGGGTGAAGCGCCGCGCGTTGTCGATGGCCACCGCCGCCCGCGCGGCCAACTCCTCGCCGACCAACAGGTCGTCGTTCTCGTAAGCCGGCGAATCTCCCACCCGGTAGTAGCTCACCACGCCCAGCGGGACACCCCGCGCCTGCAACGGCACGGCCACCAGCGAGTGCAACCCGTCCTCCAGCGCCTTGTGGGTGCGTACCGGATCCTGCTCCTGCCACCCTCGGGCCTGCCGCAGGTCCGCCTGCAGCAGGCCGTACCCCTGCTCCAACGCTCGTATCTGCGGCGCCGCCGGTGAGAACCACACCTGCTCACCCACCGGCCACAACGGCGACGTCGAGAACCGGCCGCCGATCGCGACACGCCGCATCGGCAGCGCCTCCTCCGCCGGTTCCTTGCCCCGCAGCACCGCATCCGACAGATCCACCGTGACGATGTCGGCGAACCCGGAGGCGGCCACCTGGGCCAGCTCCTGGGCCTCACACGTCACATCCAGCGTGCTCCCGATCCGTACCCCCGCCTCGTACAGCAGCTTCAACCGCTCCCGCATCGCCTGGGCCCGCCCCGACACCGCCGCCAGTTCCGTGGTGTCCCGCAACGTCACCACGCTGCCCGTCTGCGCCCGGCCCGGGAACGTCGGCCGCTTGTTCACCGCCAGCAACCGGTCCTGGGCCAGGTGGACCTCATCGGTCACGCAGTCTCCCGACAGGAGCAGAGTCGTCATCTGCTGTGGCAGCCCCAGTTCTCCCACGGGCCGCCCCTCCGCGTCGTCCGGCAGGCCCAGCAGCCGGCGCGCCTCGTCGTTGGCCACCAGCAGTCGCCCGTCGGCGCTGGTGATCAGCACCCCTTCCCGTACCGAGTGCAGGACCGCGTCATGGTGCTCGTACATCCGCGTCATCTCCGCGGGGCCCAGTCCGTGCGTCTGCCGTCGCAGCCGCCGGGACACCAGCGCCGTCCCGGCCGCGCCCAGCGCCAGCGCGGCCACGCCACTCCCGATGGTGATCGGGAGCTGCGGCGTCCAAGCTCTCGCCACGTTCTTCACCGTGATCCCGGCGGCGACCACGCCGACCACGGCGCCATGGTCGTCGGTCACCGGGACCAGCGCCCGAACGTCCGTTCCGGTGCCCGCCGGCAGGGGCGGCCCGCCTCCCTCCTGGATGACGGCGCGGCCTTCCAGCGCCGGTCGGATGTCAGTGCTGAACTTTTTCCCGATGTACTTCTTGTAGGGGTACGTATAGCGGATGCCGTGGGTGTTCAGGACGACGATGTAGTCCACGCCCGCTCTCTTGCGGGCCGCTTCGGCGCGCGGCTGCAGCACCGCCGTGGGGTTCGGGCCGCGCAGCGCCTGCACCACCCCGGGGGCGTTCGCGAACGCCTCGGCGGCCACGAGCGACTCTCGGCGCCCCTGCCGCATAGCGTCATGCGCCGCCTGGAACACCTCGACCGCCACCCATGCCGCGATCAGCAGGGCCACGATCACGACCTGCAGGAGGAACATCTGCCCGGCGACACTGCGCAGGCTCAGCAAAGACACCCGCCGATCGGGCGGGCCCCCGGCGGGCGGATGGCGGGAACGCTTCCGCTGCCGCCGGAAAAATATTTCCATACCATATTAATAACACCACCCTGCGTGTCCAATCGGATTCGCCGGTGCCGCCGTTCCCGGCTTCGGCTCGCCCTATCGGAGACAGACCTCCAGACGCCCACCAGGTCGGACGAAGTGCCGTTCGTCTCGGATCCGAGACGGTTCGTGGAAAAGGGTTCTTGCGGGACGCGGGGCGTGGGCGTGAGGGTGCGCACATGGCAAAACAGGAGGTCAGCGGCGGCTCGCGAGTCGCCGGCGGACAGGCGGAGGGCGGTGCGCTCGGGGTCGAGCGGCGATCGATCGACTTCGTCCCGCCCGAGGAGCGGCACGGATCGGTGCGGAGCCTGTTCACCGTGTGGTTCGGCGCGAACATGCAGGTGACCACGGCGGTCACCGGCGCGCTGGGAGTGATCCTCGGGCTGCCCCTGCCCTGGGCGATCGTCGCCCTCGTCCTCGGGAACCTGCTCGGCGCGATCTTCATGGCCCTGCACTCGGCGCAGGGGCCGAAGCTCGGCATCCCGCAGATGATCCAGAGCCGGGCGCAGTTCGGGTTCTACGGGGCGATCGTGCCGCTGCTGCTCGTCGTGCTGATGTACGTCGGGTTCTTCGCGACCAGCGCGGTGCTCGGCGGGTCGGCACTGGCCGGCTGGTGGGGGATCGGCCGGACGCCCGCCACGATCATCGTGTCGGCCCTCTGCACGGTCCTCGCCGCGTACGGCTACCGGCTCATCCATCAGTACGAACGATGGATCAGCCTCATCGCCGCCATCGGGTTCCTGTACCTGACGTACCGGCTGCTGACCGACCACCACGTGGGCCGCGTCTGGCACTCCGGGCACGTCGGGGCGGGCACGTTCCTCCTGGTCGTGGCGATCGCGGCGACCTGGCAGATCACGTACGCGCCGTACGTCGCCGACTACTCCCGCTACCTGCCGGAGTCGACCTCGGTACGGGCGGCGTTCTGGTGGACGTACGCCGGCAGCGTGATCGGCACCGTGTGGATGATGGCGTTCGGCAGCGTCTGCGCCGCCGTGGCGGCCAAGTCGTTCGAGGGCGGGTCGGTGTCGTTCGTGGTCGGCCTGGGCGGCCCGCACTGGGCGTTCTCGCTGATCATCGTGCTGGGCATCATCGCGGTGAACGTGCTGAACCTCTACGGCATGTTCATGTCGGCGACGACGACGCTGACGGCGCTGCGCCCGATGCGGATGAACGGCGGGGTCCGGCTCGGGTTCATCATCGTGGCCGCCCTCGTCGGCACGGTCGTCGCGCTCGCCGCCAGTGCCGACTTCCTGCACAACTTCGAGAACTTCATTCTGTTCCTGGCGTACTTCCTGATCCCCTGGACGGCGATCAACCTCGTCGACTTCTACTTCGTCCGCAAGGAGCGGTACGACATCGACGCGATCTTCCGTCCGGACGGCGTGTACGGCGGGGTCAACTGGCGGACCATCGGCGCGTACGCGATCGGCGTCCTGGTGGAGGTGCCGTTCGTCAGCTCGACGTTCTACACCGGTCCGTTCGTGAAGCACCTCGGCGGCGCCGACATCTCCTGGATCATCGGGCTGGTCGTCGCGTCGGTGCTCTACTACGTCTGGATGCGCCCGGTCGCCCGCGCGACGTCGGCCTGAAAAGCGAAGATCACTGGCGTCCGTCGCGCTCCGCACGGCGGCAGGCGCCAGTGACCAGGCTTCGGCGCTACGCGTCGGGGTCGCGCAGGCCCACCGCGTCGTGCCGCCAGAACGTCTCCGAGTAGACCAGCGTCCCCGTCATCCACGGCTCGAACGCCGGCAGCCTGACGGCCTGGAAGGCCGCGTCGGGGATGCGCAGCGACGGCTTGCGGAAGTGCTGCTCGCCACCGGCGGTGAATCCAAAGCGGGAGTAGTAGCCGGGCGCGCCCTCGAGGAAGACGACCGGGACGGAGCGCTCGGCCAGCACGTCCAGGCCGTGCCGCACGAGCGCCGAGCCGATGCCGCGGCCCTGCTGGTCCGGCCGTACGGCCAGAGGGCTGAGCACCTGAACGTCGACGAACCGTCGTGGAGCGTCGAGCAGGGCGGGTGTGAACATCACGTGCCCGACGACCTGGCCCGCGTGCTCCGCGACGAGCGAGAGCCGCTCGTCCGGTGCGACGGCCGCCCGCAGCGCGTCGACCAGGCCGGCCACCACCTTCCCATGGTCGCCGAACGCGCGCAGGTGGAGGTCCCGCACGGCCGGACGGTCGTCTGGTCGCTCTGAGCGGAGGGTCATGCACGGCAGAGTAGGGAGGCGCTCGGCGGCACGCATGCCATTTTCGCCTCGAGCGGCCCGGGTCAGTGGATGTGCGTCCCGCCGCCGACGTCGACGGCACCGCGAAGAACTGCGGGCGGGGTGGCCCCGGACACCCCGCCCGCACGATCTGCAACCTGAGGATCAGGACGCGGCACGCTCCGCGAACAGGCCCGGCGCCTGGCCGCGGGCGGCTGCCGCGGCGGCGTCGTCCGTCTGCCGGCGGGCGTGCCGCTCGGCCTCGACCTGCCGTACGTAGAGCTCGGTCTCGCGCTTGGCCGTCTCGTCGTCCCAGCCCAGCACCGGCGCCATGAGAGCGGCGACCTCCACCGCGGCCGCGGCGCCCTGGTCCCACTCCTCGATCGCGGCGCGGGTGCGGCGGCGCATGACGTCCTCGACGTGCAGCGCCCCCTCGTGCGACGCCGCGTACACGACCTCGGCCTTCAGGTAGTCCTTGGCGGCGCCGAGCGGCTCGCCGAGGCGGGGGTCCTCCTCGATCAGTTCCAGCAGTTCGTGGACGCACGAGCCGTACCGCTTCAGCAGATGCTCGACGCGGGCCACGTGCAGGCCGCTGCGCCGGGCGAGGCGGTGCCGCTCGTTCCACAGCACCTCGTACCCGACGGCCCCGATCAGCGGCAGCCGGTCGGTCACGGACGGCGGGACCGTCGTGGGAAGGTCCTCGGCGGCCGCGTCGACGGCGTCCTCCGCCATGACCCGGTAGGTCGTGAACTTGCCGCCGGCGATGACGGTGAGCCCGGGCACCGGCTGGGCGACGGTGTGCTCGCGGGACAGCTTGGTGGTGTCGTCGGCGCCGCCGGAGATCAGCGGGCGCAGCCCGGCGTACACGCCCTCGATGTCCTCGGGCACCAGCGGGGTGCGCAGCACCGCGTTGACGTGCTCGAGGATGTACTCCACGTCGGCCTGGCTCGCGGCCGGCTCCTCCTTGTCCAGGTCGTACGCGGTGTCGGTGGTCCCGATGATCCAGTGCCGGCCCCACGGGATGACGAACAGCACGCTCTTCTCCGTGCGCAGGATCAGGCCGGTGTCGAGCCGGATGCGGTCGCGCGGGACGAGGAGGTGCACGCCCTTGGACGCGGTGACCCGGGGACCGCCGCGCGCGTGCGCGAGCCGGCCGGCCTCGTCGGTCCACACGCCGGTCGCGTTGATGACGTGCCGGGCCCGTACGGTCAGCTCCTCGTCGTTCTCCAGGTCGAGGATCCGCGCGCCGACGACGCGGTCCGCCTCGCGGAGGAAGCCGACGGCGCGGGCCCGCGTCAGCACGGACGCCCCGTAGGCGGCGGCCGTACGGGCCAGCGTCATCGTGAACCGCGCGTCGTCGACCTGCGCGTCGAAGTACTGGATCGCGCCGACGAACGTGTCGCCGCGCAGCGCGGGGGCGATCTTCAGGGCGCCGCGGTGGGTCAGGTGGCGGTGGCGCGGCATCGACCGGGCGCCGCCGATCGTGTCGTACAGGCCGACGCCCGCGCCGACGTAGAAGCGTTCCCACATGCGGTGGGTGAGCGGGTACAGGAACGGCACCGGGCGTACGAGGTGCGGCGCGAGCCGGTTCAGCAGGAGGCCGCGTTCGCGCAGCGCCTCCCGTACGAGACCGAAGTCGCGCTGCTCCAGGTAGCGCAGGCCGCCGTGGATCAGTTTGCTGGACCGGCTGGACGTCCCGGCCGCCCAGTCCGCGGCCTCGACCACTGCGACGGACAGGCCGCGCGACACGGCGTCGAGCGCCGCGCCGGCGCCCACGACTCCGCCGCCCACGATCAGCACGTCGAACTCGCCGCCCGCCAGGTCGCGCACGGTCTGCGCGCGGTAGGCCGGTCCGAGGGATACGGCTTTCACGTTCGGGTTCTCCTCCGAGGTCGGGCGCGGGCGGGGTGGCTCGGGGCCCCGCGTCATCGACTTCGGGATCAGCAAGGCGCTGGACGGCACGCAGCTGACCAGGACGGGCGGTCTGGTCGGCACGCCGGCGT
>NZ_JBFAUM010000041.1:0-59509 GCF_040679195.1 Actinoallomurus sp. NPDC052308
CCGGTCGTCGCGGCCGAGCTCGACCGTCATCTGTCCACGGCGAAGGAATGGTTTCCGCATCAGTACGTGCCGTGGAGCCGGGGCCGAGGGCGCCCGCCGCTTCGACGGCCTGGTCGGCGGGTCAGAGGGAGGTGAGACGGCCGAGGAGGTCACCGTACGCGCGCAGCGCCGTGCGCAGGCGTTCGGTGTCGGCGTCGCCGTTCCACCGCTCCCGCAGGCCCCGCTGCTGATCCTCCAGTGCGGTGGTCAGCGCGGTCACGGCCTCTTCGCACAGGGTGCCGGCCCGCTCGACCGAGGCGCGGGGATCGTCGACGAAGCCGGCCTTGACCTCACGCCACCGCGAATCGAATCGGTCGGCGTCGTCCCGGCCGAAGAACCGCTCACCGGCCGTCTCGCCGGCCGGGATGTCCGGAGCGGTCCCCTCCGCCACGGCGTCCGCGCCGGACCCGGCCGGCAGGGAGGTGCCGGACTCGCCGGCGACGGTGGCGGGGTCGGGGCCATCCGCCGCGACGGCCACGCCGGGGGAGTCGGCCGGCGGCCGCTCGTCGTCGGCACGGGCCGGGGCCGTCCAGGGCGCCGGGCCGACTCCGTCGTCGGCGGGTCCCGCGTCCGTCGGCGCGGAGCCCGTCGACCCGGCCGGCGAGCTGCCAGGAGCGTACGACCGGGCGGTGGCCGTGGGCCCGGCCGTACGCTCGCCCAGCGGGTCGGCCGGGCTGCCCGGCTCGATCCGGGACTCGCGGGTGCCGTCGCGTCCGGACCCGGTGGCCTCCCGGGCATCGTCCTCCGTGCGGCTCGACAGGATGATCTTGTTCGGCTCCGTGTCGTGGTCCTCGGTGCGGTCGGCCGTCCGGCCGCGCCCCTCGTCGGCGCCGGTCATCGGCATGCCCGCGACGGGCCGGTCGCCGGGCATGGGACGGGCGCGCTCGTCCGTCCGGTCCTGGTAGTCCTTCATCGTCTCCGTCCCTCCGCGATCTCCGCGTCCCTCCTTGACTCGGCCGACTCGTCGGCCCGCCCGTCGGCCGACCCGCGGGGATCGGCGTCCCGCCGGGACGGGGCCCGCTCGGTCGATACGACGGGCCCATCGGCCCGGGCCTCCCGCGCGTGTCCCGCGGCGTCCGGCGGGGCGGAGTCCGTGTCGGCGACATCCGTACGAGAGGCGCCCGTAAGAGAGGCGCCCGTGAGCGACTCGCCGTCGCCGAGCAGTTCGGCGAACAGGGCGCGGTAGTGGACCATCGCCTGGCGGAGATCCTCGGTGCTCGCCCGGCCCGCGTCGGCTCGGCCCCGGATGTCGTGGGCCGTGCGGTACCGGTCGATCGTGCCGGCGTGCTCCACGGACAGGTCGGCGACCTGCTGTTCGTAGTCCTCGGTGGGGTAACCGCGGTCCTTCATGACCCGGACGAGGAGGTTGTCCGCCTCGGCGACGGCGCTCTGGGGGGAGTCCACGAAGTGCTCCTGCACCCGCTGCCAGTCCGCGCGGTACCGGTCGCGTACCGTCGGGTCGAGGTCGCGGATCTGCAGTTCCCGGTGACGCTGCTCGCGGGCGCGCAGTTCCTGCTCGGCCTCGCGGGCGCTGTCATGACGTTCCACGGTGCGGTCGTATTCAGGCCCGAACCTCTCGCGCAGCCGGCGGCGCTGCTGCTGCCGCCAGGCGAAGAGGCCAAGTGCCGCTACGACCAGAACCGCGACGATCACGATGACGGCCACTGTGGCGGTCGACATGATTGCCTCCGGTGGGTGGGCTGTGATGGACGCCACGTGCCCGTAAAAAGCGGGTCAAAACACATCGCCCGGGTCGTGGGCGCCGCGAGGGCGGCCCACGACCCGGGCGATGTGCTCGGACTACGGGAGGCGGGGAGGACCGGTCACCCGACCCGCGCGGGCTGGGAATCGCCGGCCCGGATCTCCGCGAGGGCGCGGGTGAAGTCACGGGAGGACAGCCACAGCTTGTACATGATCGCGAACTCGAACACGAGCAGCAGCGCCGCCGCGCCGATGGTGACGGGGATGATCTGGTTCACCAGCGGTCCGATGATGAACACGGCCATCTGGAACTCGATGCCGCTCACCAGGTGCGTACGGACGCGGTGGTCGCGCAGCCAGTCACGGACCCGGATGTACCACGCGAAGCGGGAGCGGAACTCCTGCTGCAGGTCGATCACCTCGACGGTGCGGGTCTTGATCTCGTCCGGGTCCAGGTCGGGGTCCTCACGCAGCAGGTCCTCGGCGAAGACGGGCGTCTGGGTGGCGGCCGAGTCGGCGATGGCCTTGGTCAGCTCGCCGCGCATCTGCCGCCGGACCTTCGCCACCTGCAGGGCGTCGACGTAGCGGAGCATGTCGAGGAAGACGACCGCGACGCCCAGGAGGAGGTAGATCTCCCTGTCGGTGGCGCGGTACTCCCCCCACATCAGCGCGAGGGTGCAGGTGAGGACGCGGATGCGGTCGAAGACGTAGTCGAGCCAGCCGCCGAGCACGGTACCGGTGCCCTTGAGCCGGGCGATCTTGCCGTCCATGCAGTCCAGGACGAAGCTCAGGTGGTAGAGCACGGCGCCCAGCACCAGCCACTTCCAGTCCGCGGTGAGGAAGCAGCCGGCCGAGCCGAGGCCGAGGAAGAGCGCGCCCCAGGTGATCTGGTTCGGCGTGATGGAGGTCCTGTTCGCGGTTCCGACGACGAGTCGGCCGGCCAGGGGGTCCACGAGGAACACCGTCCACCAGGCGTCCCGAGCCTTGAAGGTCCGGGACTTCACCTCTTCGAGCGTGAACTTCATACGGTTGGCCCCTTGGTCATATGAGGGATGGCCCGGAACTCGCCGAGCCCGGGGATTTCGATTGGTACTCCGTCAGACGCTCCGGCGAACTTCAAGGTTTACCCCCTGTTTACGCGAACTTTGGCTTTGGTCGGTTTATCGCCTGGTGGGAGACCACGGGAGCGACCGCCCCACGGTCGGCCGACCGGTGCCCGACCTGCGAAGGGTTGCCCTCGGCCTGGCGGGTAACGTGCGGTGCGAGAGGCTCTGGGAGGCGATCGGCATGGAGAACCGGCTTTACATCGGCGGCACGTGGACGGCGGCGGAGGGGTCCTTCGACGTCATCGATCCGTCGACCGGCGAGGTGTTCGCCTCGGTCGCGGACGCCGACGCGGACGCCGCCGTACGCGCGCTCGACGCCGCCGCGGCCGCTCAGGCATCCTGGGCCGCGACCGCTCCACGCGAGCGCTCGGAGATCCTGCGCCGGGCGTACGAGCTGATGCACGAGCGTGCCGAGGAGCTGGCCCGGCTCACCACCCGGGAGATGGGACGGCCGATGGCCGAGTCGCTGGGTGAGGTCTCCTACGCCGCCGAGTTCCTGCGCTGGTTCGCCGAGGAGGCCGTCCGCGTCGGTGGCGAGTACCGGGTCGCGCCGGGCGGCGACTACCGGATCCTGACCACCCGGCAGCCGGTCGGTCCGGCCTATCTGGTCACGCCGTGGAACTTCCCGCTGTCGATGGTCACCAGGAAGGTCGGCCCGGCGATCGCCGCGGGCTGCACGATGATCATCAAGCCGGCCGAGGCCACCCCCCTGTCCGCGCTGGCCCTGGGTCGGCTGCTGGCCGACGCCGGCGTGCCGGAGGGCGTTCTCAGCGTGCTGCCGACGAACCGCGCCCCCGAGGTGACGAACGCCCTGATCGCGGACGGGCGACTGCGGCTGCTCTCGTTCACCGGCTCGACCCCGGTCGGCAAGAGGCTCATGGAGCAGGCCGCGGGCAAGGTGCTGAGGACGACGATGGAACTGGGCGGGAACGCCCCCTTCCTCGTCTTCGACGACGCGGACCTGGACGCCGCGCTGAACGGCGCGGTGCTGGCCAAGATGCGCAACACCGGAGAGTCGTGCGTCGCGGCGAACCGGTTCATCGTCCACGAGGCCGTCGCCGAGGAGTTCGCGGCGGGTCTCGCGGAGCGGCTCGGCGCCCTGCGGCTCGGACCCGGACTCGACCCGGAGACGGAGGTCGGCCCGCTGATCGACGAGCGGGCGCGCGACCGCGTCGCCGGTCTGGTGGCCGACGCCCTCGAACGCGGCGCGACCCTTCGCGCGGGCGGGAAGGTGCCGGACGGCCCGGGATGGTTCTACCCGCCTACCGTGCTCGGCGACGTGCCGGTGGACGCCCGGGTGATGCGCGAGGAGATCTTCGCTCCGGTCGCGCCGATCGCCGTCTTCCCGGACGAGGAGTCCATGATCGCGGCGGCCAACGACACCGAGGCGGGCCTGGTCGCCTACGCCTACACCCGCGACCTGAAGCGCGCGCTGCGGGTCGGGGAGGCGCTCGAGACCGGGATGGTCGGGCTCAACCGCGGGCTCGTCTCCAACCCGGCCGCGCCGTTCGGCGGGGTGAAGGAGTCCGGGATCGGCCGCGAGGGCGGCTTCGAGGGCATCGACGACTACGTCGAGCTGAAGTACCTCGCCGTCGACATGTGACGACGACGCGTACGGCCCCGGGAACGCGTTCCCGGGGCCGCACGTTCGGTCACTGCTTCGGCGCCTTGGAGACGTACTCGGTCGTGTAGGTCTTGGACAGGTCGACGGTGTCCTGCTTGCCCTTCACGTTCGGCGAGAACTGGGCGAGCACGTTCAGGACGTTCTTCGCCCCGTCGGCGGGCATGACGCCGTCCGCGGTGAACATGCCGATGGTGTCGTTGACCGCCTGCTCGTAAAGCTTGGGGTCACCGCCGGCGTAGTCCGCCGGCATCTTCGCGGCGATCTCCGCCGGCTTGTGCGCCTTGATCCAGCCCAGCGTCTTGACGAACGCGTTGGCCAGCTTCTGCACGGTCGCCGCGTTGTTCTTGACGTAGTCGCAGTTCATGTACAGGGAGCTGGACGGGTACAGGCCGCCGAGCGCCGCCTTGGTGCCCGCCTCCGTCCGCATGTCGAGCATGACCTTCCCCTTGCCGGTGCTGACGAGCTTGGCGACCGTCGGGTCGGTGGTCATGCCCGCGTCGATGCCGCCGTTGTTCAGGGTGGCGATGAACGTCTGGCCGGCGCCCGCCTTGACGGTCGTGTACCCGGAGGTCGGCACGCCGTTCTTGGTCGCCAGGTACTGCGTCAGGAAGTCGGTGGAGGAGCCGGGGCTGGTGACGCCGAGCTTCTTGCCCTTGAAGTCGGCCGGGGACTTGATCTGGCCGGCCTTCCCGGCCGCCACGACCTCCACCTCGCCCGGCACGTCGGCGAACTGGACGACGCTCTCGATGCACTTGCCCTTGGTCTGCAGGTCGATCGTGTGGTCGTAGAACCCGACGACGCCCTGGACGTCGCCCGAGATGAGGACGTTCTCGGCCTGCGCGCCCGCCGGCTCGGTCAGCAGCTGCACGTCGAGGCCCTGCTCCTTGAAGTAGCCGAGCTGCTCGGTCAGCTTGGCCGGCAGGTAGATGACCTTGTCGATGCCGCCGACCATGATCTTGACGGTGCCGCCCTGCTTGCCCCCGCCGCTCCCGCCGGACGAGGTGCGCGAGTCGCGGCAGGCGGCGAGGGACAGGGCGGTCGTGGCGGCGAGCGCCGCCGCGGCGATACGGGTGGTGGTGCGCATGTGAGCTCTCCTTGGGTACGCGCCCATCCGCGACGGTGCGGACGGCGGGCGGGGGAGGGTGAGGTCTTGGGGGAGGGGGGTCAGATCCGTGCCTCGTTGCCGGCGACGGGCGGGCGCCACCGCAACAGCCGGCGTTCGAGGAGGGTCAGGAGCCACTCGGCGAGCAGTGCGATCACCGTGATGACGATCATCCCGGCGTAGATGCCGGCCGAGTCGAAGGTGCCCTGGGCGTGGTTGATCAGCAGGCCGAGACCCTTGTCCGCGCCGCTGTACTCGCCGACGATCGCGCCGATGATGGCGAACCCGAACGCCGAGTGCAGGGAGGCGAGGATCCAGGAGGTGGCGCTGGGCACGACGATCGTGCGCAGCACGGCGGTACGGCTCGCGCCGAGGATCCGCGCGTTGTTCACCAGGTTCCGGTCGACCTCGCGGGCGCCCTGGAAGGCGTTGAAGAACACCGCGAAGAACACCAGGATGAACGCGGTCGCGACCTTCGACGACATGCCCAGGCCGAACCAGATGACGAACAGCGACGCCAGGATGATGCGGGGGATCGCGTTGGCGGCCTTGATGAACGGCGCGCACACGTCGGACAGGAACCGGCTGCGGCCCAGGACGATGCCCAGCACCACGCCGCCGACACTGCCGAGCACGAACCCGATCAGGGCCTCTTCCAGCGTGTAGGCGATCTGCGTCCAGATCGACCCCTGCGACGTGCCGTTCGTGAACCAGTCGACGAGCCGGTGCCAGATCGCGCTGGGCTTGGAATAGTAGAACGGGTCGATCCAGTACGTCGCCGCCAGCTCCCACGAGCCCAGCACGGCGACGACCAGCAGGATCCGGACGGCGTTCACGGAGAACGCCCGGCGGCGGCCCGCGGCGCGGGCCTGGGCGACGGCGGTCGCGTGGTCGTCCAGCTCAAGCAGCATTGCCGGTACCCCTCTCCCGGGTGATCTGGACCTCTTCGCGCAGTGACTCCCACACCTCGCGGTAGATCTCGAGGAACTCGGGGGTGAGCCGGATCTCCTCGGCGTCGCGCGGCCGCTTCAGCGGCACGTCGAAGGACGCCTTGACGGTGGCGGGGCTCGCGGTCATCACCACGACCCGGTCGCCGAGCACGACGGCCTCTTCCAGGTCGTGCGTGACGAAGACGACGGCCGCGCCGCCGCCCTTTCCGAGAGGGTCGTCACCGGCCCACAGGCGGAGCAGCTCGTCCTGCATCAGCCCGCGGGTCTGCACGTCCAGGGCGGAGAACGGCTCGTCCATGAGCAGGATGGACGGCTCGTTGACGAGCGTCTGGGCCAGGGCGACGCGCTTGCGCATGCCGCCCGAGAGCTGGTGCGGATAGTACGACTCGAAGCCGCCGAGACCCACCCGGCGGACCCAGTCGCGTGCCTGCTCGCGCGCCTGCCGCTTAGGAGCGCCGCGGTACCGGGGACCGGCGGCGACGTTGTCGAGGACCGTGCGCCAGGGCAGCACGGCGTCGGTCTGGAACATGTACCCGACCCCGTCGGGGATGCCGTCGACCGGCCGCCCGTGCACGAGGACCTCGCCGGCCGACGGAGGCTCCAGGCCGGAGACGAGGGACAGGGTGGTCGACTTGCCGCACCCGGTGGGGCCGACCACGGCGACGAACTCACCGGCGCGCACCGTCAGGTCGAGGTCGCGGACGGCGGTGTGCACTCCACCCGACGAGGAGCGGAAGCGCTTGGTCGCGTCGCGGAGCTCGATCGCGGGGCCGTCAGGCTCTGCTTGCGTTGGCATGCCGGGAGGTTACGAGTGCGTTTCCGGGCCGTTAAGTCTTGCTCGCGATGTAATCGCAAGCCGTGTTTCCGGAGGTTAGCGATCTTTGCGACGTTTATCGCATTGTGCTCACCGGATTCGGCGGAAGCGGGCCTGCTTAGGGCTAGTGTGCACGTTGATGTCCTCCCGTATCCGGATCCGCTTCGCACACCAGGTCCTGATCCTGCAGATCAGCGTCGTGGTGCTCGTCGCCCTGACCGGGTACTCCCTGGCCGCGTGGATGCAGCGCGACGAGCTGCGCAACCAGTACGCCTGGCGGGCCCTCACCGTGGCCCGTTCGGTCGCGGCCGACCCGGTGATCGGCGACACGGTGGCGACCGGCGGCGACCCGAACGGCGTCGTGCAGAGCCGGGCCGAGCGGGTCCGGCGGGCCACGGGCGCCCTGTTCGTCGTCGTCACCGACCGGAACGGCATCCGCCTCTCCCATCCGACCCGCGCGCTCATCGGCAAGCGGGTCAGCACCGACCCCTCGGCCCCGCTGTCCGGCCGGGAGGTGAGGGTGATCGAGCGTGGCACCCTCGGCCTGTCCGCACGCGGGAAGGTCCCGCTGTACGACCAGCGGGGCGACCTCGTCGGCGAGGTGAGCGTGGGCATCGACGCCGGGGAGATCGACCGGCGGGTGCACCGGACGATGGCCGTCGCCGCCCTGTTCGCCGCGGCCGCCGTCGCGCTGGGCGTGGGCGCGTCGTTCGCGATCGGGCGCCGTCTCAAGCGCCAGACATTGGGCCTCGAGCCGTACGAGCTGGCCGAGCTGGTGCAGGAACGCGCGGCGGTCCTGCACGGCATCAATGAGGGGGTGCTCGCGGTGGACGCGGCCAACCGGGTCACCGCCTGCAACGCCGAGGCGGCGCGGCTGCTGGGCGTCACCCCGGCCCGCGGTGAGCCGGTCACCGAACTGCCCGTACGCGGCCGACTGAGGTCGGTGCTCGACGGCAAGGAGGAGGCGCACAACCTGTTCGTCGTCGCCGGCGAGCGCGTCCTGATCGTCAACCGGCGGGAGGTCCGGCACGACGGGCGCCTGCTCGGCACGGTGATCACGCTGCGGGACCGCACGGACGTCGAGTCCCTCGCCCGGGAACTCGACGCGGTGCGCGCGCTGTTCGACGCGCTGCGCGCGCAGCGGCACGAGTACGCCAACCGCATGCACACGCTGTCCGGACTCCTCCGGCTCGGGCACTACGAGGAGGCGGCCGGCTACATCCAGGCCCTCGCCGAGGTTCCGGAGGCCCGCGAGGCGCCGCCGGACAACCTTCCCGACCCCTACCTCCGGGCGTTCCTCGCCGCCAAGGCGGCCGTCGCGACGGAGAAGGGCGTCGCCCTGGAGATCGCCGAGACGAGCTGGGTACCCGGCCGGGTCGTCGACCCGCTGGACGTGACCACCGTGCTCGGCAACCTCGTCGAGAACGCCATCGAGGCGGCACGGCTCGGCGCGTGCCGCCCGGCACGGGTGGAGGTCGAACTGCTCGGCGACGGCACCGACCTCCACGTCACCGTCGCGGACTCCGGTGAAGGCGTGCGGGAGGAGCTCAGAGAGGCCGTCTTCCGCGAGGGCGTGTCCACCCGCCGATCCGAGGACGGCCGGCCGCGCGGGCTCGGCCTCGCCCTCGCCCGGCAGGCGGCCCGTGCGCGGGGCGGCGACGTCGGCATCGCCGACCCGGATCCCGGCGGCCAGGGCGCCGTCTTCGTGGCGAGCCTCCCGGAGGTGTTGCAGTGATCGAGGTGCTGGTCGTCGACGATGACTTCCGGGTGGCGCAGATCCACGCCGGGTTCGTCGAACTGGTCCCCGGCTTCCGCGTCGCCGGGCGGGCGCACACCGCCGCCGACGCCCGCGCCGGCGCGGCAGGGGTCGACCTGGTGCTCCTCGACGTCTACCTGCCGGACGAGTCGGGGCTGTCCCTGCTGCCCGAGCTCGAGGCCGACGTCATCATGGCCACCGCGGCGACCGACCCGCACTCCGTGCACACGGCGTTCTCCCACGGCGCGCTGCACTACCTCATCAAACCGTTCACCGCGGAGGAGCTGGGACAGCGGCTGCAGGCGTACGCCCGCTACCGGGAACACCTGACGGTGTCCGGTGAACTCGGCCAGGCCGACGTGGACCGCGCCGTCCGCGCCCTGCACACGGTGCCGCGCCCCGAGGGCCGGGCGGTGAAGGGCCAGTCGTCGGTCACCGCCCGCCTCGTCGCCGAGGCGCTGCGGGGCGCCGGCGTGCCGCGGTCGGCCGCCGAGATCTCCGACGAGGTGGGCATCTCCCGCGCCACCGCGCAGCGCTACCTGGCATCGCTCGCCCAGTCCGGACGGGTCCGCGTCACGCTGCGGTACGGCAGCACCGGCCGTCCCGAGCACCAGTACACCTGGCGAACCCGCTGACCCTCGGCGCGGACCGTACCCGCGTGAAGACCGCACTCGGGCGGTACGCCGTCTCAGCGATTGCGTGACACCGAAAAGTGCCTCGCGGCCGGATACAAGGCGGGCTTCCGGAAATGCCGTTTATTCCGCGAGAGGCGAAGGCGGTATTGCTCGATCATTAACCCGGCATATGTCCCGGTGGACGGTGAGACGGGTATCCCTATATCGGCCGCCGCATTGCGGTGTGAAAAGCCAGATTCCCAACAGGATGAAGGTGTCTAAATTGACGTACTGCAGCAAAAAACGACCGGCTGAAGCGACCACCAGGCTGCGTCCGCTGGCTCTGGCCGCCATCGTGGCGTTCAGTGGTCTCGCGGTCGCCGGGGCCGCGGCGACGCCGGCGGAGGCGGCGCGCGGGGCGCAGATGAACGCCCGGGGATTGGCCTCTGCCAGCGCCTACTGCGAGGGCATGCCTCGCGAATACGCGAGCGATTGCACGGAGAGCGTCGACCGGTTCCTTCCGCCCCGCAGCAAATCCGCTGAAGATGACAAAGCCGGGCCGGACGACATAAACATGGATAACCACCCACACGTCATTCGGGACAGGGACGTCCGTGAGTCCGGGGGCGAGACGAGGAGCCCACGGCGCCGCCACGGCCGGCGGGCGGGCGCGGGCGCGGCCCACCACGGACGGCGGACCGGTGAGCGCCAGCGAGGGACCGAGAGCGCGCACTCCCCGCACGCCTCGCACCGGGGTGAGGGGGCGCAGCGCGGTGAGGGAGAGCAGCTCGCCCAGAGCCCGCGTCGGGGCGAGGGCGCGCAGCGCGGTGAGGACGCCCTCCTCACGCAGGGCCCGCGTCGGGGCGAGGGCGCGCAGCGCGGTGAGGGCGCGCAACTCACGCAGGGCCCGCGCCGGAATGAGGGGGCGCAGCGCGGTGAGGGAGAGCAGCTCGCCCAGAGCCCATACCGGAATGAGGGGGCGCAGCGCGGTGAGGGCGACCAACTCGCTCAGAGCCCATACCGGAATGAGGGGGCGCAGCGCGGTGAGGGCGACCAACTCGCTCAGAGCCCATACCGGAACGAGGGCGCACAACGGGGCGAGGGCGACCAGCTCGCCCAGAGCCCGCGCCGGGGTGAGCGCGCGCAGATGGTCCGCCGTCCGCAGAAGTCGCAGCGCCCCGTGATCCGCATGAGCATCACTCGGCGTTAACGCGGTGCGCGGCGTCCGGTCTCGCCGCCTCAGGCGTGACCGAAGACCGCTGCGGTGGCGACATCACCGGCGGGTGCCGGCGTCCGGCGCGGCACCCGTCGCGTTCCCGTGGTCACCCTGGCCGCCGCGCTGCCGCGGCCGCCCTGCCCGCCTCGGTCGTCAGGGTGGCTCGACGGCTGGTCAGAGCCGCTCCACGTGGTCCGAGACCGGCAGCACGCCGCGGGTGTCCAGCAGCAGGCGGGCCCGGGCGGAGACCAGGTCGAGGTCGAAGGCGCGGTGGGGCTGGAGCAGGATCGCGAGGTCGGCCGCGCCCAGCGCCGTCTCGAGGTCGGGCCGCCGGACGACCTCGACGCCCTCGACCGTCCAGTCGTCGACCAGCGGATCGACGTAGTGGACCTTCGCCCCGGAGGCGTGCAGGCGCCGGGCGAGCGGCCGGGCCGGCGACTCCCGGTCGTCGGCGACGTCGGGCTTGTAGGTGACGCCGAGCAGCACGATGGTCGCCCCGTTGACGCAGTGGTGGTAGCGGTGCAGCAGCCGAGCGGCGCGTTCGGCGACGTACGCGGGCATCCGATCGTTGATCTGCTGCGCGAGCTCGGCGAACTGGAACTGGTACCCGAGCCGCCGCACCCGGTGCGACAGGTAGCTCGGGTCGATCGGGATGCAGTGCCCGCCGACACCGGGGCCCGGCCGGAACGCCTCGTAGCCGAACGGTTTGGTGGCCGCCGCCGAGATCGTCTCCCAGACGTCGACGCCGAGTTCGTCGCAGAACATCGCGATCTCGTTGACCAGGCCGATGTTGACCTGGCGGTAGGTGTTCTCCAGCAGCTTGGCCATCTCGGCCTCGCGGGTGCCGCGGACGGGCACGACCCGCTCGACGAACTTGCCGTAGAACGACACGGCCCGGTCGAGACAGGCGGGCGTCAGCCCGCCGACGACCTTCGGGGTGTTGCGCAGGCCGAAGACCGGGTTGCCCGGGTCGATGCGCTCCGGTGAGTAGGCGAGGTGGAAGTCGATGCCCGCGCTCAGCCCGCTCTTCTCCAGCAGCGGCCGGACGACCTCCTCCGTCGTCCCCGGCCAGGTGGTCGACTCCAGGACGACCAGGGTGCCGGGCCGCAGCCGCCCGGCCACCATCTCGGCCGCGCCGGTGACGGCGCCGAGATCGGGCCGCCGGTCGCCGTCGAGCGGCGTGGGCACACAGATGATCACCGTGCCCGCCCCGGCCAGCACCCGCGGATCGGTCGTCGCGTGGAATCCCCGGGCGAGCAGGCCCGCGACCTCCTCGTCGGAGACGTCGTCGACGTGGGAGACGCCCGCGTTCAGGCCGTCGACGCGACGCTGGTCGACGTCCACTCCGACCACGCGCATTCCACTGCGCGACACCTCGCGGACGATCGGCATCCCCACGTAGCCGAGTCCGATCACGGCGAGGTCCCATTCGACCGCTCGATCGTCTCGTGGCTGGTCCATCGCACCTCACCGAGATCGTCACCCATGGTCAACATTCGAATGCTAAGCGTGATATCCGATTAGGCCGGTGATCGACACGCTCCCCGCCCCCGTGGGGTCCGACCGGTCCCACCGGTCGCCGTCCAGCGACGCGTCCCCTCGTCGGGAGCATGATGGGACCATGTCAACGCGCGATCTCGTCGTTCTCGGTACGGCCAGCGCCGTGCCGACCCGGGCCCGCAACCACAACGGCTACCTGTTGCGCTGGGACGGACACGGCATCCTCTTCGACCCGGGGGAGGGCACCCAGCGGCAGATGCTGCACGCCGGCGTGAGCGCGAACGACATCACCTGCCTGTGCCTCACCCACTTCCACGGCGACCACTGCCTCGGCGTCCCCGGGGTGGTCCAGCGCATCGCCCGGGACGGCGTCGCCCACCGCGTCCGCGCGGTCTTCCCCGCGAGCGGCGCGGAGTACTGGCGACGACTCCGGCACGCGGCGGTCTTCGCCGACACCGAGGTCATCGACGAGGAGCCGATCGCCGGCGGCGAGGCCCGGATCGACCTGCCTGGGGCGCCGTTCACGCTCACCGCGCATCGCCTGTCGCACGGGGTCGAGTCGTACGGCTACCGGATCGAGGAGCCGGACGGCGTCACCATGCTGCCGGAGCGGCTGGCCGCCCACGGCGTGACCGGACCGCTCGTCGGGACCCTGCAGCGCGAGGGGTCGGTGACGGCGCCGAGCGGCCGTACGGTCACGCTCGAGGAGTGCGCCGTCCCGCGTCCAGGGCAGAAGGCGGCGTTCGTGATGGACACCCGTGTCTGCGACGCGATCGCACCGCTCGCCACGGGCGCCGACCTCCTGGTGATCGAGTCCACGTTCCTCGACGCGGACGCCCGCCTGGCGGACGAGTACGGGCACCTGACCGCGGCGCAGGCGGGCGCGATCGCGGCCGCGGCGGGGGTCCGCCGTCTCGTCCTGACGCACTTCTCCGAGCGGTATCCCGCGGCGGAGCAGCCGAGGTTCGCCGAGGAGGCGGCCGCCGCGTTCGACGGCGACATCGTCGTCGCGCGCGACCTCGACCGGGTGCCCATGCCGCCCCGCCGCCGGATCGCACCGGTGTCCGCCGCGGGGACCGGCCCCGTCTGATCGTCGTACCGCTCCGCGCGTACGATCCGACGGGCCGCGGGCCCTGGGAGTGAACCGGCGCCGCCGGATCGTCGCGCGCGTCCGGAGGACGCGTTCATCGGTCCGGCACGTCAGCGGGCCGCGGGGCCCTGGAGGTGGACCGGCCGGTCGCGGAACCACGCGACCGTCCGCTCGAGTCCCGTCTCCAGCGGCACCGCCTCGATGCCGGGGAAGAGACGGCGCAGCCGGCCGTCGGCGGCCTGTGAGTCGCGGACGTCTCCCGGACGCGGCGGAACGTGCGCCACCTCGATCGGCCGTCCCAGCACGGCGGACAGCCGCCGTGTCAGTTCGAGGATCGACACTCGCGTGCCGAACGCCAGGTTGACCGGCCGCGCGCTGGTCACCCCGCGGAGGACCGCGTCGGCGAGCACCGCCACGACGGTGCCGACGTAGGTGAAGTCACGGGTCTGCAGTCCGTCGCCGTGCACGGTCAGCGGTTCGCCGCGTAATGCGCCGTCGATGAAGGCCGGGACCACGGCCGCGTACGCGTGGTCCGCGGGCTGCAGGGGGCCGTACACGTTGAAGAAGCGGAGAGCCAGGACCGGAAGGCCGAAGCTGGCGCGGTACGCCAGAACGTACGCCTCGGCGGCGAGCTTGCTCGCTCCATAGGGGCTGAGCGGACGCGTGGGCAGGTCCTCGTGCTTGGGCAGGTCCGGTACTCCGCCGTAGACCGAGGAGGACGAGGCGGCGACGACGTGGACGGAGCGCCGTCGGCACGCCTCGAGAAGCAGGAGCGTGCCGGTGGCGTTGGCGGCGTGACTCGCCACCGGAGCCGCCAGCGAACGCGGGATCGACGGGCGCGCGGCGAGGTGCACGACCGCGTCCGCGTCGGCCAGGACGTCAGAGACGAGCCCCTGGTCAAGGATGCTGCCCTCGACGAGGTCCGCCCCGGAACCCTCGAGGTTGTCCACCCGGCCGGTGCTGAGGTCGTCGAGGGCGACGACCTCGTCGATGCCCGGCCGGGCCATGAGCTCCCGGCACAGGTTGGCGCCGATGAAGCCGGCGCCGCCGGTGACCACGACCTTCACCGGGCGGCCTCCTCGGCCCGCGCCGGCCGCCGGCCCCACGCCTCGGCGATCGACGCGTAGATCTCGGCGATGTCGGACACCAGCCGCTCCGGGCCGAACCGCGTCGTCGTCCACGCCCGCGCCTCGTCGCCCATCTTGCGGCGCAGCGGCTCGTCCTCGAGCAGCCGCACGATGTGCCGGGTGAGCTCGTGCGTGTCGCATCGGGCGAGCAGTCCCGTCTCCCCGTCCCGCACCACCTCCGCGACGCTGCCCACCCGCGTCGCGACGCAGGGCAGTCCGGCCATCCCGGCCTCGATGAGCGAGACCGGCATGCCCTCGTTGTCGGAGGTGAGGATCACCAGGTCGGCCGCCGCGTAGACGGTCTCCACGTCGGCGCGCCAGCCCAGCATGGTGCACATGCCGCCGAAGGTCCGGGCGGCGGCCTCCGTCGCCGGCATGGCGTCACCGCCGCCGGCGATGACGAACCGTACCTCGGGATGGGAACGGCGCACCTGGCGTGCCACCGCGACCATCCGGTCCGGCCGTTTGATCCTCGTCAGCCGGCCGACGAACGCCACGACCGGGCCGTCGTCGGGGATCCCCAGCTCGTGTCGGGCCTCGGCGCGGCCGGGGAGCGGGCCGAGCGAGGTGCCCGGCGGCACCACGGAATACCGCTCGGAACCGCCGATCCCGGCGGCGATGAGCTCGTCACGGACGCGGGCGCCGACCGCGACGAGCCGGTCCGTCATCGCGGCCGCGGCACGCTCCGCGGTCACCACGAGCCGGGTCTTGGCGGGCGAGAAATAACCGTGCAGCAGGTGGCCGTGGTACGTGTGCACGCGAGCGGGCACGCGCGTCAGCACGGCGGCGGCCCGGCCCAGCAGGCCGGCCTTGGCGGTGTGGGTGTGCACGATGTGCGGCCGGAACCGGCGCATCTCGCTGACCAGCGCCGCGATGGCGCGGGCGTCGTCGCCCGGCCGTACCGTACGTCCGAGGGCAGGTATCCGGTTCGGGGTGATGTCGGCGCCGCGAAGGTCGAGGTGGTCGGCCTCGCCCGGTTCGACGGTCCCCGCGTAGAGACGCTGGTCGAAGAGTCCGGGGTCGAGGCCGCGCATCAGCTCCACCGCCTGGAGAGCCGGGCCGCCGACGTTCATCCGGGTGATGACCCGCATTACTCTGATCCGATTGTCCGCCACCATGCGCCCCCCGGCACCTAAAGTGATCACTTACGTACATCTCCGTTGCTCGCTTTACGAACGATCCGGCTTCGCTAAAGAAAGCGGAATGGCCGTCGCGCGCCACCCGATGAATCGGACGGCACGGGATATCGCCTCGCGTAATACCGAGAGATCACGCCGACTCGGACAGGACGTACCGAAGCGGCCGCTCGAGAGCCCGGTCGATCGCCGTGACACAGGCGCGGTACTCCCCGTCCGAGCGCCGATACGGGTCGGGGATGTCATCGGCGCCGATCGCGCCGGGCGGGCTCATGCCGCGCATGCGGGCGGCCTCCCGCACCAGCGACACGGCCCGGGAGACGACGCACGCGCCGCTGAGCCGCCCCGCGTCGAGACGGTCGACGAGTCGCGCGAACTCCAGGATCGTGAACACCCTGGAATGAGACGCCGGCCGGCACGCGACGACCGCCTCCAGGTGCCGGCGCTCCGCGGTGAGGACCAGGTCGGCCGTCGCCACCACGGCGGCGGTGACGGCCCGGGCGGAGAACCCCGCCGTGCGCCCGCCGAGGGAACGCAGCAGCGCGTCTGCGCGCGGATCCATCGCGACCCCGTCGCATCCGAGCGTGCCGGCGCTGCTCACGGTGAGGCGCGATCCGTCGGACCCTCCGGCCGCGCGGATCCTCAGCCGGGTCAGTTCGGCCGCGATCGGCGACCGGCAGATGTTCGCGGTGCAGACGAACAGCAGGTGGAATCGCTCAGGGGCGGCGGGCACCGGGATCCTCACGGCAACCGCACCCGTGCGAACACGGCGCGGTGGTCGCTGCGGGGCAGGGCGTACACGTCGGCCCGCTGGACCGCGCAGCGCGCGTCGATCATGATGTGGTCCAGGGCGATCGGGGGTACCCACCAGGCCTTCCGGAAGGTCGGGACCAGTCCCTTGCCGGTCCTGTCGGCCGCGTCGGCGTACCCCTCGCCGAGCAGGCCGCGCAGGGGGGCGTGGTCCAGCGTGGCGTTGAAGTCACCGGCCAGGATCCGTACGACGCCGTGCCGAGCGCCGGGGAGCAGCACGAGCGCGCGACGCCACTGCCCCACCCCGGACGGGCTCAACGGCCGGGCCAGATGCACGCCGAACAGCTCCACCCGGCGACCGCCGGGCAGCCTCATCTCCGCGCGCGGCATCGCGAGCCCGATCTCGCTCATCGGGAAGGTCGGCAGCGCGCGCAGCGGATGACGCGCGTACAGGGCCGTCCCCTGCGCGCCCGCCATCGGCATGGCGACCTTGTACGGCAACAGCCTCGTCAGCCCCGCCCGGTCGAGACCGGCGTCGGCCCGGGAGGTGAACTCCTGCACGCTCAGCACGTCCGCGCCGGTCCGGCGTACGAGGCCGACGATCGCGTAGGGATCCGCCAGGCCGAGGCGGAGGTTCGCGGTGAGCACCCGCAGGGACGGCCCGTCCGCCGCCGGCCCGGAGTCGCCGACCGCCCGAGGCACCACCGCGATCGCGAAGGCCGCCGCGACCGCGACCGTCACACCCAGCGCCCGCCAGCGCCGGAGCACCAGGGTGTAGACGATGAACACGGTCGACAACGCGGCGGCGTACGGCGTGAAGGCCAGCACCGGGACCAGTATCCCGGTGAGGAAGGAGATCCGGTCGCTCCCGGTCAGGCGCGCCAGCGCCCAGATCGCCAGGACTACGACCGTCCACCGCACCAGCACGCGCATCACCTCGCGCGTGCGCGTCCGCGGCGTCGTGCCGGTCGGGGTCGCCGTCGCCGTTCTCAAGGAATCCCACCTCTTCCGACTCCGGTCGCACCCTGTCCGCGACGCAGTGCTGTCGTTCCGTCGCGGAGAGTAGCAGACGCCTGGTCGCCGTCACGCGCATGGCAGCGCGCCGCGGCGGATCGAGCCGGGTCAACGATCCGGACAGCCCGGTTTCGGGCAGTCGGTCACCAGGGCCCTGGCGATCTCGCTGACCTCCGCCGGGTTCAGCGTCACGACCCGGCCGACGCCGGGCACCGACCCGTGACCGACGGTGGAGATCACGGTGGGCGGGAGGTCGCCCGTTTCACGCAGGGTGAGCGCCAGGCGGATGAGGTCGTACAGGTGGGCGCCCTCGTCGGTCGTGACGGTGCCGGTGCCGTGCGCCATGAGCGAGAGACCGCGCACCGGGTTGAGGGCCACGCCGGGTCCGGCCATCGCGCGGACCAGTGCCGTGACCAGCCTGCGTTGATGTTCGGCGTGGTCCAGGTCGCCGCGGTTGTGCGCGGCGGCGCGCAGGTACGCGAGCGCCTGTCGCCCGGAGAGCCGGGGGCAGGCCGTCGGCGGGCCGGGCGTCCTGGCACTTCGCACGGTACCGGGCGACGGCGGCCCGGCCGTGGCCGCGCCGGCCGGGCGCGCGCAGATCCGTACGCCGCCGACCAGGCCGACGAGCGTCGCGAGGCCGGTCAGGCCGATCTCCAGGTACCGTTCGACGCCGACATGCGTGACGGACTCGGTCGTCCGTACGAGCAACGGGGGACCGCCCCACGCGAACGCGGCCCGGAGAGAGCCGGCGCCGTGCCCGGCCACCGCCGGGGCGTAGGCGTCGGGCGGCAGGTCGATCAGCGTGGGCCTCCCGCCGGTGGAGGGCAGGTGGAGCAGCATGATCGTGTCGACCTGACGCCGCCCCGTGCCGATCCCGCGCGTCGCGGCCGCGCGACGCTCGTCGTGGCGGGGCCCGTCGTGCCGGAGCTGATCAGGGCGGGGCTCGTCGTAGAGGACGAGCAGCCAGTCCTGCCCGAGCCCCCACGTGGGTCTGCCGGGGTAGTAGCCCCCGATCGCGTCCACCCGGCGTGGTGCCGTCTCGGCGAAGGCGCAGCAGCCGATCAGTAACACGATGAGGACGTCGAGCACGGCGAACGGCCACCGCCCGCGGCCGTACGGAGACCGCCGCGTCCACCGGGGGCTCGACGGTGCGTCTCCGCGCGCTCGGGCCGCGTTCTGGGACTCGTCTTCCATGGCACCCCCGGATGTCGGCCGTCCGGCCGGTACATCGACTGCTACGCTCCGTAGTTATATCCGTTCGCACCGTGCGGGACGGCCGCGGCCTTCCGGATGTTCCCGCCGCCTCGGACAGGAGGGACCGGCGTGGGGGTGTTCCGCCGCGACCGTGGCGAGGGCTCCCGGGACGGCGCGTCGCCCGGCTCCGCACGCCCGGCGGTCGCGGGCTTCCGAGACCTGTGGCGACCGGCGACGGTCGTGCTGCTGCTCGTGCCCGTGAGCATGCTCGGCGGGACGTCGGCCGACGGCCGGTTCGCCGCGGTGGCCGGGATCGCCGCGCTCACGCCGGTGGTCGCCGTCCTGCTCGCGACGGGCGTCCTGCCGTTCCGGCTCTGCTACCTGGGGATCGCGCTGTTCGCCGGCCTGCTCCTCGTGAGCTTCTTCCGCCCGGCGATGACGACCCGGGTGGCACCGCCGCCGGTGCGCCCCCGGTTCGCCGACCACCTGCACATCCTCGGCGGAGCGGCCCCGCTCCAGCTCAGCCGTCTCGCGGATCTCGTGGGGCTGCTGTCCGGCCTGGCGCTGTCGGGTCTCCTCATCGCGGCGAGGCCGCACCCTCGGCAGGTCGCCCGCGTCATCGTCCTGTCCGGCGCCGCCGCGGCCGCGTACGTGCTCGTCCGCGGCGAGTTCGTCCACGCGCGCCTCGCGGGGCTCGGCTGCAATCCGAACTATCTCGGCTGCCTGCTCGCGGCTCCGCTGGTCGCCGCCGTGGGGCTGCTGCGGTACGCCCGCAACGTGAGGTGGCTCCTGCCCGCCGCGATCTGCGCCCTCGCGCTGGTCCAGACCCACTCCCGGAGCGCGTTCCTGGCGGCGGCCGTCGGCGTCGCCTGCGTGCTCTTCCTCGACCGGTCCTGGCGTGCCCATGCCCTCCTCGTCGCCGGGCTCGGCGCGGGGGCGGGCGTGGCGGCGGCGACCGGGATGCTCGGCCGGTTGTCACGGCACGTCGCGAACCTCGGGGCGGCCAACCGGACGGCCACGGATCTCAGCGCCAGCAACGGACAGCGCGCGCAAGTGGCGGAACTCGCCGCGCGCGTCATCGCGGACCACCCGTTCCGGGGGATCGGGTATTCCATGTTCCCCGCCTACGCGCAGCGGTCTCCCGGGTTCGCCGTCTATCTCGGCACCCACAACGACTACCTGCGGCTGGCGGCCGAGGCGGGCGTACCCACGCTTCTCGCCTTCCTCGTCCTCGTCGGCCTGGGGATCTTCCACCGGCGCCCCGGCGAACTGGCGGTGCAGCAGGCCGTCATGCTGACCTTCGGGGTGCTGCTCATGTTCGCCAATCCGCTGGCGAACCCCGCCGTCAGCGCGCCGTTCTGGGGAGCGCTCGGGTGCCTGCTGGCGTGGCGACCTCGCCGGGTCCCGGATCCTTCGCGGCCCTCGATCGCGTCTCGCCTCCGCAGAGCGCCCGGCCACGGGCGCGGAGGCACGCCGGCGCCCGGACCGATCGCATCGCGGGAAGGGACCGGATCGCATGCTCCGCACTGAAACGGATGGCCACCGGGCCGACCGGTTCGCGTTCGGCAGGAACTGGCGCTCGTTCGCGGCGCTGGTCGACGACGCGAGGATCGAGGCCGCCGGCGATTCGCTGCTGGGACCGCTGGGACGAGCCGACCTGGCAGGCTGCGCCTTCCTTGACGTCGGGTGCGGCAGTGGGCTGTTCTCCCTCGCCGCCCACCGGCTCGGGGCCCGCGTCCGCTCGTTCGACTTCGACCCCGACTCCGTCGCGGCGGCGGCCGGGCTGCGGGACCGGTTCGCGCCGGGGAGCGACTGGCTCATCGAACAGGGGTCGATCCTCGACGCGGGATTCGCCGAGGCGCTCGGCACGTACGAGATCGTCTACGCGTGGGGGGTCCTGCACCACACCGGGGACCTGTGGGGTGCGATGGACGCGACGTCCCGCCTGGTGGCGCCGGGCGGCCTGCTCTACGTCTCCGTGTACAACGACCAGGGGCCGCGCAGCCGGAGGTGGTGGCGGGTCAAGCGCCGCTACAACAGGTCCGGTCCGCTGACGCGTCGCCTGCTCCTGGCCGGCAGCGCCGCCTACCTCGCCCGGCGCCTGCCGCTGCGCCTGCTCGAACGACTCGTCCGTCCGGCCGCCCGCGTACCGGCCGGGCAGGTCCGGGCGCGCGGCATGTCCGCATGGCATGACCTCCTCGACTGGGTCGGCGGGTTCCCGTTCGAGGTGGCCAGGCCCGAGGAGGTGTTCGACTTCCTGCGAGCCCGCGGCTTCGCGCTGCGCCGCATGACGACCTGCGGAGGCGGTCTCGGGTGCAACGAGTTCGTCTTCGAACGCTCCCATGGGGGCTGAGGCCGCGTCCCGGTCGACCGGCGGCGCGCGCGTCGTCAGGCGGTGTCACGGTCGACGGGGCGGCGGGCGTGTCGTCACGCGGTGTCGCGGCGGGTCCTCGGCACCGGGCGCCGGCGAGTCGGCCGGTACGCCTTCGGGCGCCGCGCCCGCCCGACGAGGTCGGCGTAGAGGCGGACGTGCTGCTCGACCATGGCATCGGCGCTCAGGTGGGCCCGGCTCCACGCGCGGGCCCTCGCCGCCAGGTCGGCTGCGAGCCCGGGATCGCCCAGCAGCCGTTCGAGGCCGTCGGCCAGCGCCTCCGGGTCGGCCGGAGGTACGAGCAGGCCCCGGCCGTCGAGGAGCTCGCCGGTGCCGCCGACATCCGTCGCGACGACCGGGCGTCCGGCCGCCATCGCCTCCATGACGGCGTTGCTCATGCCCTCCTCGAGCGAGGCCAGGGCCACGACGTCGGCCCGGGCCAGCAACGGCCCGACGTCGGTGCGGACGCCGAGGAAGCGGACATCGATGCCCAGCCGCGCCGCCTGGTCCTCCAGCGCGGGTCGCTCGGGCCCGTCGCCGACGAGTACGAGGATGCAGGCCGAGCCTCGCGACCGCAGTCGTGCGACGGCGTCCAGGAGATGCCGGTGACCCTTGTACGCGATGAGGTTGCCCACGCAGAGGACGACGGGAGACGGAGCCGGGAGGGCCGCCGGGGCCACGGGATCGAACGCCGAAGCGGGCAGCCCGTTGCGGACCACGGTGATCTTGGAACGGCGGACCCATCCGTCGCGGAGCGCGTCCTCGGCGACGACGCGGGCGTTCGCCACCAGGTGATCGGTCATCCGCGTCGCCGCCGCCTCGACGACCCGCAGCAGCGGGCGGGCCCGGACGAAGCCGGCCAGACCGCGGCGGCCCGCCACGAGCACCGGCGTCCCGGCCAGCCGAGCGGCCGGCGCGGCGGTCACGTAACTGTGGAAGAGGAACGCGTGCAGTGCCTGTGGCCGGGTGCGGCGCAGGTGGCGGACCAGCCGCACGAAGGCGGCGACGTTTCCGGCGAGCATCCGCGGGCCCGCCGGCCTGCGCCGGAAGCCGAGATGCTCGACGGGGACACCCCGGGCACGGAGCTCGTCCTCCCGAGGGCCGCCCTCGAACATCACCAGCACGCGCGCGTCGACGCCCCGGGCGCGCAGTCCGTCCGCGAGGAGGACCACCTGCTTCTCGGTGCCGCCGAGACCGAGCTGGCCGATCAGCAGGAAGACCCGCCCGAGCCGGGTCGCGGCCGCGCCGCGGGGCTCGGCCGGGGTCGAGGTCGGATCGTCGGTGCGCGGCTTCATCTCTTTTGGATTCTCCGCGACACGGCGGCTTTCCGCCCTCCGGTCCCGCGTGTCGCCAGAACTGTTGAGAAGGTGTTTGTCGAACTGTTTCAGAAGCGTTGATCGCGGCCTGATCGCCTGCCATTCGCGGCCTGATACACAGATGACGTCGGCGTGGAATCCCTGGTGGCCAACGACGAAAAAGGCGCGGTATTGATGATCAAAGCACCCTTGCGGCGCAGTGGTTGGGTCCTGGCCGATTATGGGGTCTCCGCGGCGACCAACATGCTGCTGACCGTCATGGTGGCGCGAAATGTCACGCGCGCCGAGTTCGGCGTGTTCGCCGTGCTGTACGGCTATTACGTCCTCGTCGTCGAGTTGTCGCGGGCGACGTTCAGCGAGCCGCTGCTGGTTCGCGTCTCCGGTGCGTCGCACGACAGACGGCACCTGGCCGACAGCGCCGGCGCCGCGGCGGTCTTCGGCGTCGTGGCCGCGACGGTCCTCATCCCGCTGTCCATCATGGTGCGCGGCGGCCTGGACCCCGCGGCCGTGGTCCTGGCGCTGGCGCTGCCCGGCCTGTTGGTCCAGGACGCGCTGCGCGTGGGGTTCATCGCGCACGGACAGGCCGCGAGGTCTCTGGCGAACGACCTGTTCTGGGGGGCGTCGCAGGCCGTGGCGCTCGTCCTGCTGTTCACCGCCGGCGCCGGGCTGGTGTGGGCGCTGGCGATGTGGGCGGGTGCCGGGCTGGCGGCGGCCGTGCTCGGCATGGCTCAGGCCGGTGTCGTGCCGCGCTGCACCGCCGTACGCGGATGGTGGCGCGACTACGGGAGGCTGTCCCGCCCGTACGCGGTCGAGGTCGCCGTCATCGCGACCGCCGCCTACGCGGGCACGCTCGCGGTCAGCGTGGTGGCGGGCGTCGCGGCCGTGGGCGCCCTGCGGGCCGGGAACACGCTGCTGGGACCGGTCGGTCTGGTCTGCGCCGCCGGACGTACGATCGCGATCTCCGAATGCCGCCGGGCGATCGCCCACGCGCCGAGCCGGCTCGTGCCGACGATGCTGGTGATCGGGGGAAGCCTGGCCACGGTGGCCGTCTGCTGGGGGCTCGTCATGCTGTCGCTGCCGCCGAGCCTGGGCGACCGGCTGGTGGGGAGTTCCTGGACCACCGCGCGTGTCGTGCTGCCGCCGCTCGTCGCCGTTCAGTTCGTCAGCACCATCGCCATGACGATGGGCGGTGCGATGCGGGCCCTCGAAGCGGTCCGCGAGCAGTTCATCCTGCGCGTCCTGGGCGGGGCGCTGGCCTTCCTCGGCCCGACGGTCGGTGCGGCCTGGCATGGCGCGTTCGGCGCCGCAGTCGGTCTGGCCACGCTCAACGCGCTCGGGTGCGTCCTGACCTTCCTCGTCTTCGTCCGTATCCTGTCCCGGCGCCGGGCGGGACGCCTTCACTCACCGGGCTCTCCGGTCCCGGTCGCCGAGCAGGCCGAGGTGTCGTAGAAGCGCCGTGCCTCGAGCGGCTCCGGAGCGCGGACCTGGCTGAAGACCCGCCCGGTGAGGCCCTCGAGGATGCCGATGATCTGCTGCAGGCACCAGGCGGCGCGGCGACGACGCCCCGTCGCGAGGAAGAAGACGACGCCTCCCATCTCGCGGACCAGGATGGGGGCGATCAGGCGGGGGCCGTAGTGGCGACGGTAGACCCGCCCGGCTCCGCGCGCGTAGTGCCGGCACTTCACCCGGTAGAGGAGGTCCTCGGGGGTGCCGTTGTAGCCGGTCTCGTAGACGGCGATCGCCGGGTCGAAGAGGATCGTCCAGCCGGCGCGCAGGCCGCGCAGCAGCAGGTCGAGGCCGGCCGTCGACTGCCAGGGGGTGGGGTTGCCGACGCCGAGCGTCTCGTCGAATCCGCCGACGCCGCGCAGGAACGCCGCGCGGAAGAAGCATCCCGCCTCGATCGTGTTGGTGCGGACCGTCGCCTTCGTCAGGACGGTCCGCCGGCCGCCGCAGATCCGGTGGCTGCGATGGCCGCCGGGGAAGTTCACGGCGCCGGATACGACGCCGATGTGGTGGCCGGTGGCGAAGGCGGCGGCGGCGTTCGCGAGGGCGTCGGGGGCGAGGCGGACGTCGTCGTCGGGGAAGGTGACGATGTCGTAGTCGTCGCCGAGGGCGGCCAGGCCGGTGTTGCGTCCGAGCGAGGCACCGCGGGCGGAGGTGAGGCGGCGCAGGGGGAGGCGGTCGCGCCAGGTGTCGATGACGTCGGCGGTCTTGGTGTTCGTGCTCTGGTCGACGACGATGACGTGGCTGGGTGGCAGGGTCTGGTCGGCCAGTGACCGCAGGAGCGTGTCCAGGTGGACCGGGCGGCCGACCGTGGCGACCACGCATGCCATCCGTGGCTGTGAGGACATGTCTCGATGATCGGCGGGCGGGCGGGGGACCGGCCGCCGCCCCGTCGGCGATGGACGCTCTTTTGCGGCGGAGGTTACCGCTTCATTGCCCGGTCCTCATCGCCCCGTCCGGCCCGTGAGACGGAGCGCTGTCGCGGAAACGGCGTTGTTCGAGCGGCTCGGGCAGGGCGGAGTAGGGAAGGACGTGACCCGTCAGCCCCTCGGCCCGGCCCAGCGCCCGCTGCCAGTGCCAGCGGGCCTCGGCGCCGCGCCCCGTGAACGAGCACAGCAGGAGGCCGCCGAGCGGGCGGAGCACGCTGATGAGCTGACGGCGAATCCCGTGGTGCCGGCGGTAGACCCGCCCGGTGCCGCGAGCGTAGTGGCGCGCCTTCGCCCGGCACCCCGGCTCGGCCGGGCCGTCCTCGTCGCACGTCTCATGCACCGCGATCGCCGGGTCGAAGAGGATCGTCCAGCCGGCTCGCAGGCCGCGCAGCAGCAGATCCGTCCCTTCCCCGGACTGCCAGGGGGTGGGGTTGCCGACGCCGAGCGTCTCGTCGAAACCCCCAACGGATCGCAGGAACGCCGACCGTACGCAGGTGGCGCCTTCGGCGGCGACCCAGACCGTTCTCTCGGTGAGCGGCGTCGGACGGGCCGGGGCCCGCTGCCGGTCGAGGCGGCCGGACGGGGTGATCAGAGCGCCGGATACGACGCCGATGTGGTGGCCGGTGGCGAAGGCGGCGGCGGCGTTCGCGAGGGCGTCGGGGGCGAGGCGGACGTCGTCGTCGGGGAAGGTGACGATGTCGTAGTCGTCGCCGAGGGCGGCCAGGCCGGTGTTGCGTCCGAGCGAGAGGCCGCGGGCGGAGGTGAGGCGGCGCAGGGGGAGGCGGTCGCGCCAGGTGTCGATGACGTCGGCGGTCTTGGTGTTCGTGCTCTGGTCGACGACGATGACGTGGCTGGGTGGCAGGGTCTGGTCGGCCAGTGACCGCAGGAGCGTGTCCAGGTGGACCGGGCGGCCGACCGTGGCGACCACGCATGCCATCCGTGGCTGTGCGGACATGTCAGGCGTCGCCTCGCTTCCGGAAGGTCCAGGTCCGATTTATCGCGTAACTCAGGGGCGGGCTCATCAGGATGATCAGCGCCTGCGCCACCATGAGGGGAATCCCGCCGAACTCGACCATGATCGGCAGGCCGATCACGGACGCCGCGAGGAAGCCGAGCCCGACCGCGTAGAACCGCATGAAGCCGGGCAGCCAGTCCTCACCGGAGACCTTGAAGATCGCCAGCCGGTACATCGGATAGACGATCAGAGCGGTGACGAAGTGGCTGCCCACCACCAGGAACAGGTACGGCACCCGATCCTGGGCGGCCAGCAGCCCGCCGCCGAGGAGCACGTAGTAGACCACGGCGGTGACGCCGCCCGCCAGCAGGTAGGTGACGCGCTCGCCGAACAGCTCCGAGATCCAGGCCCAGCGCGCGGCACGGGTTCTCAGCGGGGTCCGGCCGTTCGATCGCGACATGGCACGCTCACTCCGGGTGTGGCTCACGAACGGGCGG
This sequence comes from Actinoallomurus sp. NPDC052308, assembly GCF_040679195.1. Lineage (NCBI taxonomy): Bacteria > Bacillati > Actinomycetota > Actinomycetes > Streptosporangiales > Thermomonosporaceae > Actinoallomurus > Actinoallomurus sp. NPDC052308. The sequence goes on from NZ_JBFAUM010000041.1 coordinate 26,305, forward strand.
ACGCCGGGGCGGCGAACTTGAGGTAGCGGGCGGCGTCCGGTCCGGTGTTGACGATGAGGTCGAGAATGCTCACCTGGTGGTCGAACGGCGGGTGGATCTGGGGATACTCCGGGTATCCGGAATAGTCGAACCAGTGGACGTCGATGCCCACGTCGTGGAAGAGGCTCTCGTCGAGATAGGCGCGAGCCGCCGGTCCTGTCACGTACTCGTCGGCGCCGGCCTTCCGGCACAGATCCACCACGCGCTCGGTCCTGGACCCCGTCGGGTCGTAGTCCTCGGCCCGGGTGAACCGGGACCGGATCCCGAGGATGTCGCAGACGCCTTCGAGGAAGTGCCGGTTGATCGCGGACAGCCGAAGGCTCTGGCAGCTCTCGTAGAGTCGTTCCAGGACCGGTGCCGTGTCCGCCCAGTACGGAGCCTTCCGGTAGGCGTCGGTGAGGATTCGCCAGTGCTTGAGGCGCCAGTCCGGGTCGCCGGCCTCCACCTCGTTGATCGGCCGGTTCAGCGGGCCGCGGGTGATCGGGATCGAGAGCCATCGGACGCCGGTCGCCGTCTTCACGCGGTTGCGATTGCGCCAGCTACCGGTCGTGAACTGAACGTTGTCGAGCAGGATGAACTCATCGACCGCGGCGATCAGGTCGAAGTAGCCTTTCCACGGGATGTAGTTCGACTGCACTATCGCGACGCGTTTCACGCCATCCACCCCTCTTGCGACCGCTGGGACACGACTTCGGGGATTCGCACCTGACCCGTGCTCGCGCCGGCCGCGCCGACCTCTGTTCGCACCACGTACGTGGGGCGGCCCATGCCGCCGGAGTGGAGGCGGCCCAGATATTCACCGAGGACCCCGATGCCGAGCATCTGCGCGCTCGAGAACAGCGCGATCATCGAGGCGATGCTCGTGAAGCCGGCGACGCTCGTGTGGCCGGCGAAGTAACTCCACAGGACGAGGCCGAGCAGACAGGCTCCGAATCCGCCGGCGAGCAGCCCGAGGTAGCTCACGATTCGCAGCGGCGTCGAACTGTACGCGACGACCACGTTGACGGCCTGGCGCAGTAGCGTGCGCAGCGTATAGCCGGACCTTCCCTCGCTGCGCTGGTCCATGTGCACCTCGACGTCCTGGACCCTCCTCGTGCACCAGGACAGGACGACGTCGATGCAGACGAAAGGACCGGTCACGTCGTCCAGTCCGCTCCGCAGGAACGCGCGGAACGCGCGGAAAGCGCTCAGCGACCTCGCGTCTCGCGCGCCGAGCGGTCCGGAGAGCCCCAGTTTGAACAACTGTGAGGAGAGATTCCGCAGAATCCCGTGCTCCTCCTCACGCGGGTGCCCGTACACGAGGTCGACCTCGTCGGTGAGCGCGGCCAGCAGGCGCGGAATCTCCTCCGGCGGGTGCTGCAGGTCGTCGTCCATGGTCACGATGACGTCGTGCACGGCGGCGCGTACTCCGGCGATGGTGGCGTTGTGCTGGCCGTAATTGCGCGCCAACCGGATGGCGCGGACCTCCGGGTGGTCCCGCGCGAGTTCCGCCGCGACCTCCCACGTGTCATCCGGGCTGCCGTCGACCACCAGCACGACCTCGTATCCGATGGCCGCCGCGGGCAGGGCGGCGGCGAGCCGGTCGATGAGCGACGGCAGGGTCCGGGCCGATCGATAGCACGGAACGACTACGGAAACGAACATCGTTACCTCGCAGGATTACCGTTCGGGAGCCGGAGGGGCGCGCTAAAGGCGCACTATGATCGTGAAGTCGAATCCGTTGTAGTCGTGGAGGAGTGCGACGTTGCGCGAGAACTTGCGCTTGCAGTGGTCGAAATACAGGAGAGGGTCCCCGTAATAGAGATCGTCTCGCATGTGCTCCGGATCGGAGTACGACGTGAGCATGTTGAAGGCGAAGCCTTTCTTGCTCACCGCCGCCATACGCCCGACCTCCTCGACGACGTACCGCTGCCAGGTGTCTGAGTCGCAGTCGAGTTTGATGTTGAAGGTGCCGCTGGCCACGGTGTAGTCGGCCATGTCGAGCTCGGCGTAGTCGCCGGTGAAACGTATTCGCGTGTCGCTCGCGTAAAGTGATTCGCCTACGGTCCGCATCGCTTTCGAGATGTCGAATCCGCAGTAGGCGAAGTCGGTCCAGCGGGTCGCCAGGAACTCCACCAGTGCGCCGTATCCGCTACCGTAATCGTTGATGGAGAACGCCTCGTCGCCGTCGACCACCTTGACGAGTTGCTCGAAACGGTTCGTTTGTGCGCTCGGCGTAGTGAAATCCACGCCATAATGGGTCGCACCATGCGTCTTTATCTTGTCTTCGAAGTAGGCCTCGACATCCCGCAATAGTTCCTGCATCTCACTCCTTTTGTCCGAGTTATCGACGAGTTGCTCGCAATCGGAGCGGCCGGATCCGCCGATGTGGATATCCTAAGCAATGGACGCGCGGCGACCGGCGTGTCCTATCGCCCGGTGCGCAAATAGGTCATTCGATCTCGGGCAGTGATCGGCAAAGACGCGGCCACCACGGTGCTGTGGAAGAGAACCGCATGCGATCGTGGTATCGCCACCGCGCCGAACCGGGGGGAGCCGGCTTCATGAAGGCATTGGTGTTGGCCGGAGGGCGAGGCACCCGCCTACGTCCGCTCACCCATACTTCGGCGAAGCAACTCGTGCCGGTGGCGAACCGGCCGGTGCTGTTCTACGGTCTGGACGCGATCCGCGAAGCGGGGATCACGGAGACCGCCATCGTCATCGGGGACACCGGTGACGAGGTCCGGGCCGCGGTCGGTGACGGATCGGACTTCGGGCTGAAAGTGTCCTACATCCAGCAGGAAGCGCCGCTGGGACTCGCGCATTGTGTCGTCATCGCGCGGGAATTCCTCGGTGATGACGACTTCGTGATGTATCTCGGCGACAACCTCCTCATCGGCGGGATAGCGGATCTGGTGGCCGCTTTCCAGGCGAGCGACTACGCGGCACAGCTCCTGCTCAGCAGGGTCGCGGAGCCACAGTTCTACGGTGTCGCCGAACTCGACGCCGACGGGGCCATCCTCAGCCTCCAGGAGAAACCGGATGTGCCGCGGAGCGACCTCGCCATCGTCGGGGTGTACATGTTCTCGCCGGTGGTGCACGAGGCGGTGCGGGCCATCACCCCGTCGGCGCGGGGGGAACTGGAGATAACCGACGCGATCCAGTGGTTGATCAACCGCGACCACAAGGTGCACTCGTACCTGGTCAGCGGGTACTGGAAGGACACCGGCCGGCTGCGGGACATCCTCGAGTGCAACCGTATCCTGCTGGAGCGGGTCGAGGCTCGTACGGACGGCACGATAGGGGGGCGTTCGGAGATCGAGGGACGGGTCGTCGTCCATCCGGGCGCCGTCGTCGAGGACTCCGTCCTGCGCGGACCGATCGTCATCGGGTCCGGGACCAAGGTGGTCCGCTCCTACGTCGGGCCGTTCACCTCCATCGCGGAGGACTGCGTGATCGAGGACGCGGAGATCGAGTACTCCATCGTCCTCGGGAGCTCCACCATCCGGAGCGTGCCGCGCATCGAGCACTCGCTGATCGGGCGGGACGTCGAGGTGACGGGCGCGTCGCGCGTCCCCAACGCCCACCGGCTCATGGTGGGAGATCACAGTAAGGTGCAGCTACGGGCATGAGGTTTCTCGTCACCGGCGGGGCCGGTTTCATCGGATCGAGCTATGTTCGCGCGCTGCTGCGCGGTGCCTATCCGGGCTTCGAGGACGCCAAGGTCACCGTTCTGGACAAGCTCACCTACGCCGGCCGGCCGGAGAACCTGTCGGCGCTGGCGGGGCATCCGGATCTCACCTTCGTACGCGGTGACATCGCCGACGGTGACCTGCTGGGGCGGCTGGTCCCCGGGCACGACTTCATCGTCAACTTCGCCGCGGAGACGCACGTCGACCGGTCGATCGGCGCCGCCGCGGACTTCCTCCACACGAACGTGCTCGGCACGCAGCGGCTCCTCCAGGCGGCCCTCGAAGCAGGGGTCCAGACGTTCGTCCAGGTCTCCACCGACGAGGTGTACGGGTCGATCGACGAAGGGTCCTGGGTGGAGACCGATCCCCTCCTGCCCAACTCTCCGTACTCCGCGTCGAAGGCCGGCGCGGACCTGCTCTGCCGCGCGTACCACCAGACGTACGGCCTCGACGTCCGGGTCACCCGCTGTTCGAACAACTACGGCCCGCGGCAGTTCCCGGAGAAGATCATCCCTCTCTTCGTGACGAACCTGCTCGACGGGCGCAGGATCCCGCTGTACGGCGACGGGCGCAACGTACGGGAGTGGCTGCACGTCACCGACCACTGCCGCGGCATCCAGCTCGTGCTCCAGAAGGGGTCGCCGGGGGAGACGTACAACATCGGCGGCGGCGTCGAGCTGACCAACGCCGACCTCGCCCGGCGACTGCTCGCGGCGCACGGGGTGGGCTGGGAGATGGTCGAGTACGTGCCCGACCGGCCAGGCCATGATCTGCGCTACTCCGTCGACACGACGAAGATCCGCGGGCTCGGCTACCGGCCCGAGGTCGACTTCGACGAGGGGCTCGCCGAGGTCGTGCGCTGGTACGCCGCCAACGAGGCGTGGTGGCGGCCCCTCACCGCCCGCGACGGGCGAGCTCAGATCTCGTAGACGGCCCAGTCACCCGCCGCGTACCGCAGATGCGCGTACCGGTCGAGTCCGGACGCGGGCCGGTCCTCCCGCAGATCGACGAACAGCCAGCGCACGCCGTACCGGTCGCGCAGGCGTCGCACCGTGCCGGGTGACGGGTGATGGAAGGCCGCGTCGTTGTCCGCCAGTCGCCGGCCGTCCCAGAACGGTACGGAGGCGTCCTCGACGTGCTCCTTCGCGGCCCTGTCCTGCGTCCTCATCTCGTAGATCCAGGTTTCCACGAGGAGGCGTCGTTCGGCGTAGGCGGCCACCGAGAAGTGGTTCAGGTCGCAGACCCGGGCGTCGGCCGCGGTGCAGATCGCGTTCGTCGCGACGACGTCGTCCGGGCGGGAGTGGTCACGGAGCCAGCGCCCCGCTTCGACGGTCCCCGGTGATACGACGGTCGTCGGTGACCTGGCGGAGACGTTGTGCCACGTCTCCTTCACATGAGCGACGCTGGCGGGCACCGCCAGACCCATGACGAACGCGGCGACCACCCCCGGCGACACCGCCCGCAGCGCGAGGCGCCGGCGTCCGGCCACGAGCAGTGTCACCGCGAGGGCGGCGATCAGGAGCACGAGCACGGTGACGGGGCCGACGATCCGTCGCACCATCTCGTCGGCCTCGGGCCTGGCCGTTCCGTCCAGCCTGCGGACGGTCAGGATGACGGCGATCCCCCCGGCGAGCGCGCCCACCAGGGCCGGTACGGAACGCGACCGCGCGATGTCCGGCCGGGGGAGTACGGCCGCGAGTCCGCGGACCGCGGCGAGGCACAGGTACGGCGTCGCGCCGTACAGGAAGTAACGCTGGGAACTTCCCGGGAAGCGGAGGGTCACACCCGCCGCGAACCCGGCCGCCCCGATCCCGAGGAGCAACAGGACCGGCGGGTCGAGCAGCGTCCTGGGCCGTAGCCCGAGCAGGAACACCCCGATCCAGAAGCAGCCCAGTCCGAACACGCAGGCCGCGACGACCGCGAGCTTCAGCGGAAGAGAGGGCTCGGCCGTCGAGCCGATGTCCGCGGCGAGCGTGCTGAAGACTGAGAGGGGGTGGACGACCAGCCCGTCAGAGGCCCCACCGTAGATCACGATCTGTGCGAAGACCAGGGCCGCCGTGACCATGAGGGCGGCGATGACGGCGGGCCGGTGCAGCCGCCGTCGTACGAGCAGGGTCACGGCCGGCACGACGATCAGACCGGCGAAGAGCATCGGCAGGAAAACGGACTTCGCCCCCGACGTCGCCGTGATCAGAATGGCGAACATCGTCCAAGACCCCTTCCCGGGCCTCGGCTGCCGGAGGATCGTGACGAGGAGGAGGACCACGGAGGCGAACAGCATCACGCCGAAGGTCTGGGTGGGGCTGCACCAGGGGACGCTGTACCGCAGCACGAAGTCGGCCCCCAGACCGGGTGCCCACGCGCACGGGTTCGGGCACAGCGCGAACAGCGCGAGTCCAGGGGCCACGAGGGCCGGCCACCACCGGTCGGTGAGCCGGCGCGCGATCGCCGCGAACAGCAGGACCGTGGCCGCCAGGACCGGGAGCAGGAAGAGGCGGTACAACAGGGTCTCGGGCTCGATCCCCGTCACCCAACTCGTCGCCGCCATGTCGGCGTACACGAACCAGTGATAGTGGAGCGGTTCGCCGAGCACGAACGGTGAGGTCGGCGGGACGTGGTGCTTGAGCTCGCCCACCACGCTGAGGTGGAAGAGCATGTCGACGTACGGTGTGGCGTGCCCGGACCAGGCCAGCCGGTGCGCCCGGAAGAAGGACGTGGCGCTCGCGACCACGGTCAGTGCGACGAACGTGGCGAGACCCCACGAGAGCGCGACCGGGGCCCGGCTCGCGCGGTCCGCTCCTCGCCAGTACGGACGAAGCGCCGGAACCATGACGAAGGCGACGATCGTCGCGACCGGCCAGGCGAGCACCAGCAGCGGCAGTCCGGCCCACCGGGCGGGGACGTAGGCGAGAACGGTCATCCCGTGCCCGAGGGCGGTGCCGAGCGCCACGTCCTCGGGGAAACCGGCCGAGTGACCGCGGAGGGCGCGGGCGAGGAGGGTTCCCGGCACTGTCACGCCGAGAACGGCGAACACGCCGAACACGACCGTCTGCCGAGCGGCGACGCCATAGTGGTGCGACACCGCGACGGTGAATGCGAGCGTGAGCGCGGCCGGGATCCAGCCTGATCGGAGAACCTCGCGGGACTTCGAGGTCTCCTTTCCGACCCGCCTCGACATCTGGACCGTCGTCACCGGTGCCACTGTCACTCCTTAAGCGGTCGGTCCGCTGAACGACGTGATGCTCTCGACGACCAGGTCGAATTCGGCGTCGCTCATCTCCGCGAACAGGGGGAGCCGGATGATCCGGTCGGCGACGTCCTCGGTGACCGGACAGCCTCCGGGGGCGACCCGCCCGTAACGGAGCCCACCTGGGGCGGTATGCAGGGGCTGGTAGTGGAAGGCCGCGCGCACGCCTCGTTCCGCCAGGTGCCGGAGGAGGGACTGGCGGCTCGGCAGATCGGGCAGGAGCAGGTAGTACAGGTGCGCGGGGTGCGCGCAGCCGTCGGGGACGGTGGGCCGCTCGACGCCTCTGTCTCCGGCCCAGTCCGCGAGCCGTTCGTCGTAGGCGTCCCAGATGCGATGGCGTCGACGCTGGATGTCGTCGATCGCCTCCAACTGCGCGACCAGGAAGGCGGCCAGGATGTCCGAGGGCAGATAGCTGGAGCCGTTCTCCACCCACCGGTACTTGTCCGTCATGCCGCGGAAGAACTGGCTCCGGTTCGTCCCCTTCTCGCGGATGATCTCGGCGCGTTCGATGAGTGCCGCGTCGTTGACGACCAGCGCTCCGCCCTCACCGCACTGGACGTTCTTCGTCGCGTGGAAGCTCTGTGCGGCCAGGGCGCCGAACGACCCGAGGGGGCGGCCCTTGTAACGGCCGCCGAGGCCGTGCGCGTTGTCCTCGACCACCGCGAGGCCGTAGCGGTCGGCGATCGCCATGACGGCGTCCATCTCGCACGCCACGCCCGCGTAGTGCACGACGACGATCGCCCGGGTCCGCGGCGTGACCGCCGCCTCGACCCGGCGCTCGTCCAGGTTCAGGGTGTCCGGCCGGCAGTCGACGAAGACCGGGACCGCGCCGCGCAGGGCGATCGCCGTGGCCGTCGACACGAAGGTGAACGACGGCACGATGACCTCGTCTCCCGGCGCCAGGTCGAGCAGGAGCGCGCTCATCTCCAGGGCGTGGGTGCACGAGGTCGTCAGCAATGCGGCGGGTGCCCCGATGATCTCGGCGACCAGGGCGTTCGCCCGTTTCGTGAATGGCCCGTCCCCTTCCAGGAGCCCGTTCACGATGGCCGTCGTCATGTACTGCTGTTCCACGCCTGTGATGTAGGCGCGGTTGAACGGGACGATCGGCGCTTCGGTCAGCGGCATGAGGATCCTCTCTCCATCGGCCGATCAGGTTCCATCGCCCGCCGCCCGCAGTCCCGCGCGACGCAGGAGGACCGCGAGGAGGATGCCGCCGGTGATGACCGGGAAGGCGCGGCCGAGCCCCCAGTAGAAGATGCGCCCCATCTCGAGCAGTCCCACGTAGAGGACCGCGTACAGCACGAGGCCGTGCAGTTCGCCCGCCCGCAGAGCGCGGTAACAGACGCCAAGCAGCAACCCGATGACGGCCCACCACACCAGCGCGCCGACCGGGCCGTAGTCCGCGACCGCCGGCAGGATGGCCCCCTGGTTGTTGAACTCCGGATTCCCGTATTGCGCCAGCACCAGCATCCAGTGGTGCGGGCCCGCGTCGAGGGCGCCGTGGACGTTGAACAGCGACTTGAGTATCGGGAAGTTCCAGATCACCGGGATGGTGAAGCACGGCAGCTTCGCGTACGGCGCCAGGTGCGTGAGGAGCACCGCCGAGTTGTTGGAGGCGGTCGCGTAGTACCCGCCGAGCCGGAGCATGACGAACTCGCCGACTCCGATGTGTTCGTGCTGGTAGCGGTCGCTCCAGCTGCGCGTGTACTCGAAGAGCCCGAAGACGACCGCCAGGAGCAGCGGGGCGACCATCGGCAGCAGGGCCCACCAGAGCCGATGCCGGGGCCGGGCGGAGCGGCCGGACCGCAGGGCCGCGGCGACCACGATGAGGGGGACGACCGCCTCGAAGAGCGCCAGGCGTTCGGCGTTGATCAGCACCCTGGCCAGCACGAGGGTCGCGAGGAGCGCCAGGGCCCACCGGTGGCGGTGGCCGCTGATGCGGCGGTCGAGCAGCAGGCACACGATGGCGAGGGGGCCGAACTGCGTCAGTGTCGTCACCCCGGGAGCCGTCGAGAAGTATTCCTCCTTCGCCCCGATCAGGGTGTCCCGGTCGAGAAGGAGCGCGCTGCCCAACTGGTCGCCGCCGTACCCGCGCGAAATGGCGAGGAGGGCCCAGACGGCGTATCCGATCAGGGTCAGTACGACGAAGACGCGACCGGCCTGCGCGAGGATCCGCTGCTGGTCCGCCGTGGGAGTCACCCGCGAACCCCGGACGATGCTGCGCCTGCGGGCCAGCGACGGCGCGATGGCGCCGACGACGAAGGCACCGAGCAGGAGCAGCGTGGTCAGGCAGGCCGCCGAGTCGAAGTACTTCGGCGTGCGCCACCAGAGACGGTAGTCCTGGTCGGGGATGTACCAGGTGACGGCGAGACATGGGAGGGCGACGAGAACGCCCGTCCAGGCGGGATGCAGCCACCAGGTGCCGTGGCGGATCCACAGGGACTTCCCGGTGGGGCCGTCCCGGCCGGGCGCGGCCGGGCGGCTCACCGTGCCGAGGGTTCTCATCACCGGGCGCTCGCGCTCGGCACCGGGTCCTCCTCGTCGCGGCGCCGAGGAGACGGCGACGCATCGTCGCCGCCGCCCGGCGAGGTTCTTCCCGAGTAGACGTAGTAGCGATCGTTGGCGGTGGACTTCGTCATGTTGACGACCACGCCCAGAGTCTCGGCGTTGACGGCGGCGAGGCTCTCGGCGGCGGAGCGCAACTCGTCCTGCTTGGTCCTTCCGGCCCGCGCCACGAGGATGACCCCGTCACAGCCTGGGGCGATCACCGCGGCGTCGGCGACGGGGAGGAGCGGCGGCGAGTCGATGATGACATAGTCCGCGTTCTCGCTGAGCTCCTCCAGGATCTGTTGCATCCTCCGGGTGCCGAGCAGCTCGCTCGGGTTCGGCGGAACGGGACCGCTGGCGATCACGTCGATCGTCGATCGTCTCTTCGCCTGCTGCAGCACGTCGGCGATCGTGGCCTGGCCGGCCAGCACGCTCGTGAGACCGGCTCCCTCGACCAGACCCAAGGCGGAGGCGATGGACGAGCGCCGCAGGTCCGCGTCGACGAGGACCACCCGAGCGCCGTCGTCGGCGAGCGAGAAGGCGACGTTCATCGCGGTGCTCGACTTGCCGTCGCCGCGGTGCGGGCTCGACACGACGATCGTCCGGGGCGGCTGGTCGACACCGATGAAGCGCAGGTTGGTCCGGAGCTTGCGGTAGGCCTCCGCCCGCCGGCCGAACCGGTCGGTGTCGTCGACGAGGACGTGCCTGCGGGCGGCCGCGTCGTGCGGGACCTCGCCCAGCACCGGGAGACCGCTGACCCGGGTCACGTCCGCGGCCCGGCCGATCCGGGTGTCGAGGGCGTCCTTGAGCGCCCCGGCCCCGATGCCGGCGATGGTCCCCAGAACGAGACCGATGGCGACGTTCAGCAGCGGTCGCGGACTGCTCGGCTTGAGCGGGACCGTGCCCGGACGGACGACGTGGATCTGGATGGGCAACGGCCGGCCCGGCTGAGGCGGCTCCAGGTCCGAGACCGCTTTGGACAGATGGCTCGTCACGCTGTTCACGATCCGCGCGGCCATCACCGGGTCGGAGTAGCGCACGCTGATGTTCAGCAGGGTCGTGTCCAGGGGCACCTCGACGGTCAGCCGCTTGGCGAGCAGGTCCGGCCGTACGCGCAGGCGCAGCTCGTCGATGACGGGCTGGGTGACCTTCGGGGTGGTGACGATGTCGGCATAGGACCGCACTTTCTGCTGGCTGAACAGGGTCCCCTGGTACGCCTGGTCAAGCCGGTCCGTCGTCTGGGAGAGAGAGAAGAAGACAGATGCCTTTGACTCGTAGGATCGGGGCTGCAGCATGGTGATGAGCTGAGCGACGGCGGCCCCCAGCAGAGGCGCGATCGCCAGCAACACCAGGTGCCGACGAAGCCCACGTACGAATTCACTGATCGTCACGCGATCTCCTACTCGTTGTCTCCGTTGCAGATCAGGCCGCTGTTTCGAGGAGGCGCCGATGTGACCCGGCGGAAACCTCCGCGGCCGATCACGTCGCCGGTCCCGAGACGAGGCCGGAGAAGATCTCCAGATGCCGCCGGGCGCACTCCGTCCAGGCGTACCGGCGCGCGTTGGCCTCTCCCCGCGTACGCAGCCGCGCGGCGAGTCCGTCGTCCGTGAGGACCTCGCGCAAGGCCGCGGCGATCGAGGCCGGGCCGAGATCGGTGACGACGTACGCCGCGTCACCGGTCACCTCGGGCAGCGCGCCCCGGTCGGACGTCACGACGGGCGTGCCGCAGGCCATCGCCTCGACGACCGGAAGTCCGAACCCCTCGTGGCTCGACGGCAGCGCGAAGACGCTCGCGGCTCGCATCAAGGGCGCGACGAGCTCCGCCGGGACCTGGCCGAGGTACCGCACGTGCGGGGTGACCGCCAGCAGCCGCTCGATGGGCTCCGACCCTCGGAAGGGGCCGCCGGCGACGACGAGTCGTACTCCCAGCCGGCTGATCTCCGGTCGGCCGACGGCCTCGACCAGGGCCGGGATGTTCTTGCGGGGATCGAGATTGCCGAGGTGGAGGACGAAGCGCTCCGGCAGCCGGAGGGGGGCCAGCAGCGGGGCGTCCGCGCGGCTGTCCGGGTGGAAGCGCCCGGTGTCGATGCCGTGCGGGACGACGTGCAGGCGCTCCTCCGGAACGCCGAACTCGCGTCCGATCTCGCGTGCGGAGTTCGCCGAGACGGTGATGACGGCGGCCGCGACCTCGGTGAGCCGGGCCACGCGCAGCCGCCACGTCCGCTCCCACATGGCGCGCCGGAGACCCGGGACACGGACCGACGGGACGCCGTGGACGGTGGCCACGACGGGCACCCTCGCCCGCACCAGCGCGCCGGTGTCCCCGGGAAAGTGCAGGAGATCGGCGTGCCGGTCGTCCACCGTACGCGGCCAGACGACGCCCTCCGCGGCGGCGTAGGCCAGCGCGCGGACGACGCCCGACCGGCCGTCGCCCGGCGGTAGCAGCACGTCGGCCGTCACTCCCACGTCGGCCAGGTGGTGATAGAGCCGTTCCGTGTAGGTCGTGTTGCCGCCGACGTTGCGACTCAGGACCTTGCCGGTCAACGCGACGCGGAGGGGCCGTGAACCTCTCATGGCGTCGGCACCTCCGCCGACCTCCGGCGCAGCGCGGTGACGAAGGCCGTCATCTTCTCGATGAAGACCGCTTCGTCGAAGCGCGCGGCATGCTGTCGGAGGGCCTCCGGCTCGAACCGCATCCCGTCGAAACGGCGCAGCGCGTCCTTGAGGGAGTCGACGGTCTGCCGGTCGAAGAACGTCCCCGTGTGCCCCTCGACCACGGTCTCCTGCAGGCCGCCGCCGTTGAAGGCGATCACCGGCCGCCCGCTCGCCATGCTCTCGAGCGGTATCAGCCCGAAGTCCTCTTCGGCGCAGTGGATGAGCGCCCTGGCCCGGCGGTAGTAACCGGCCAGCTCCTCGTCGCTGACCCGGCCGGTGAAGCGGGTCCTCGGACCGGCCATCGCCCGCAGCCGGGGCAGCTCGCTTCCCGTTCCCGCGACGACGAGCGGCAGGTCCAGGTCCCGGCAGGCCCGTACGGCTAGGTCCACGTGCTTGTAGGGGACCAGCCGCCCGGCTATGAGGAAGAAATCGTCCGGCCCGTCCTCTTTGATGGAGAACTGATGCGTCTGGATGGGCGGATGGATCACGACGGCGTCCCGCCGGTAGTACTTCTCCACCCGCTGCGCTACGAACGCCGAATTGGCGATGAAGGCATCCACTCGGGCCGTTGCCGCCAGGTCCCACATTCTCATGTGCCGGATGAAAGCGGGCATGGCCAACCGGATGACTGGGTTCAAGGGGCCGAAACCTGGATTCTTTGCATAGCGGTAGTGGTCGCTCCAATAGTAGCGAGTAGGCGTGTGCAGATAGCAGATGTGCGGTGTCTCAGGGCGTGTCACGATGCCTTTCGACTCGGCGGAACAACTCGAGATGACGACGTCGTACGAGCTGAAATCAAATGATTCGAAGGCGAATGTCCGAAGAACCGGATAAAGCTGGTGACGGGTGGCGGCGAAGGGCCACCTCTGCAGAAACGACGTCCGCACCTGGGCGTGCGTGAACTGCGGCAGCGCGCGAGGTGCGAAGACCGACGTGTAGATCGGTGCGTCCGGGAACGCCTTGTGCAGGCTCCACAGGACGCGCTCGGCTCCACCCTGGTTCGTGAGCCAGTCGTGGACGAGCGCGACCTTGAGGCCGCCTCCCTCGCCTCCTGTGCGGGGAACGGGGACCGGCCGCCCGTCCGATGGCGCTTCCACTTCCACTCGTGTCATCGGTTCACCCCGCTCCGCGGCCGCCCAGCACCGCGCTGACGGTGCGAGCCAGGATCCGTGCGTCGAGCAGGAGCGACCAGTTGTTCACGTAGTGCAGATCGAGGTGGATCGCCTCCTTCCAGGACAGCCGCGACCTGCCGCTGACCTGCCAGAGGCCGGTGATGCCCGGCCGTACGCTGAGCCTGCCGTAGTCGTCCGGGGTGTAGAGGAGCACTTCGGCGTCGATCTGCGGACGCGGGCCGACCAGCGACATCTCGCCGAGCGCCACGTTCCACAACTGGGGCAGCTCGTCGAGGGACCAGCGGCGCAGCCACTTGCCGAGTCGGGTGATGCGCGGATCGTCGGGGATCTTGAACAGCGGCTCATCGCCCCGATTGTGAATGTGCAGCAGATCTGCGAGTTGTTCTGCGGCATTCGCTTTCATGGAACGGAACTTCCACATTCGGAATGGCTTGCCGTCAGTGCCGATACGCTCGTGCCCGAAGAATATGGGTCCCGGACTGCTCAATAGGACGGCAATGGCGATGGCCAGCAGTAGCGGGGCAAGGGCGAGGAGCAGCAGAACCGCCAGCGCCCGGTCGGCGGCATGCTTGACACGACGTGCTCCATGCCCGCCCATCAGGCGTTTTCCCGGTGGATGGCAAGTCGGGGGCGAAGGCGCGTCGAAATCCACAACGTGATGGTTGAGCTGGCCTGTCGACGTGACCTCGCCCGACTGCGCGCCCGGTGCGAAAATGGACATTATTGTTCCCCGGCGTCGAGTTGAAGAGATCTCCACTCCCTGGCCCCAGGTATATCACCGCCTTGTGAATGGCTGCCCCATCTTCAAGATCAACAGTTGGTCAGTCGCACGGAAATTGTTCATCGAGACGGCTTCGGTGACTTGCCGCCGCGTGGACCGGACGGTGAAATGCTGGAAACCCGGCATCTCGCGGCGGACGGGTCTCGGTCGGCGGGGGAGTGTTAATGTGCGTGCAGCGCGCGTAGTGATTCAAAAATAGCCTTTTTAAAGGGTGGGGGTGTATATGTGCGGCATAGCGGGCGTGGTGACGACGGGTCGCCCCGATCCATCCCTCGTCCGCCGTATGTGCGACGTGCTCGCCCACCGGGGGCCGGACGGCGAGGGCTTCCACGAGGACGCGCACGCCGCGCTCGGCATGCGGCGGCTCGCCATCGTCGACGTGCCGGGCGGCGGCCAGCCGGTCTACAACGAGGACCGGAGCGTGGTGGCGGTCTTCAACGGGGAGATCTACAACTTCCCCGCGCTACGGCGCGAACTCCGCGACCGAGGCCACCGTCTCGCCACGAACGGCGACACGGAGTGCCTCGTCCACCTGTACGAGGACTTCGGGGACGATCTGGTCCACCGGCTCCGTGGCATGTTCGCGTTCGCGATCTGGGACGGCAGGCGGCGCCGGCTCCTCCTCGCCCGGGACCGGGTGGGCAAGAAGCCGCTGTACTGGCGTTCCGACGGCGGGACACTGTGGTTCGCCTCCGAGCTCAAGGCGCTCACGCGGGATCCCGCGGCCCGTCGCGAGGTCGACCTGGTGGCGCTGCACCACTACCTGACCTATCAGTACGTGCCGGCCCCCTGGTCGATCCTCCGGGGCGTGCACAAGCTGGTGCCCGGCCACCTGCTCTCCTGGCAGGACGGCGTCGCCGTGACACGACGCTACTGGCGCATCGACTGCACTCCGCGCGAGGTCACGTCCGAGGAGGAGGCCGCCGAGGAGCTCCGTGGCCGGCTGCTCGACGCGACGCGCGTCCGCATGGTCGGTGAGCGGCCGCTCGGCGCCCTGCTGTCCGGCGGGATCGACTCCTCCGCGGTCGTCGCCGCGATGGCCCGGTACTCCACCGGGCCCGTCAAGACGTTCAGCATCGGCTTCGACGAAGAGAGCCTGGACGAACGGCGCTACGCGCGGATGCTGGCCCGGCACTACGCGACCGACCACCACGAGATGGTCGTCACCTCCTCGGCCCTCGAGGTGCTGCCCGCGCTGTCCCGGCACTACAGCGAGCCGTTCGCGGACTCATCGTCGATCCCCACCTTCTACGTCGCGCGGATGAGCGGTGCGCAGGTGACGGTCGTCCTCAACGGGGACGGCGGCGACGAGCTGTTCGGCGGCTACCTGCGCTATCTACTCATGGCGCGCGCCGGTCGGATCCCCGTCTTCCCGGTCCTGCGGGGGCCGCTCGACCGGGCCGGCTCGGCGCTCGCCGCGCGCGGCGCCCCGCGCTCGGGGCTGCAGCGGGCGGGTCGGGTGCTCGGCCTCCTGGGGCACCCGGCACCGCGCCGCCACGCGCGGTTGATGTCGTACTTCACCTCCGCGGAGAAGACGGCGCTGTACTCCGACCCGCTGCGCGCGCGCCTGGCGAAGATCGACAGCCACGACCTGCTCGACGACGCGTTCGCCGCCTCCCGCGCCGACTCCGTCCTGGGCCGCGTCATGGACGTCGACATCAACACGTACCTCCCCGGCGATCTCCTGGTGAAGATGGACACCGCCACGATGGCCAACTCGCTGGAGGCGCGTTCCCCCTTCCTGGACCATCACCTCATGGAGTGGGCCGCCGGGCTACCGCCGGGCCTGAAGGTCCGCGCGGGAACGACGAAGTACCTGCTGAAGAAGGCGGTCGCGCCGTGGCTGCCGCCCGAGCTCCTGACCCGGCCGAAGATGGGCTTCGGCGTCCCGCTCGCGCGGTGGCTCCGCACCGAACTGGCCGACCTCTCGTGGGACGTCCTGACGGACCACACGGCGAGATCCCGTGGCCTGTTCCGGCCCGAGGCGGTGCGGGAGCTGCTGCGGCGGCACGCGAACGGACACGACCACGGCAGCCGGATCTGGGCGCTGCTCCAGTTCGAACTGTGGTGCCGGGCCTTCCTCGACCCACCGGTGCCGGGGATCGACCACGGCCCCACCGCCCGCCCGTGAACCACCGCGGCGACCGCCACCCGGCCGAGCATCACGGCGGCGACCGTCACCGGGTCGGGCATCACCGCGGTGACCGCCATCCGGTCGTGCGCCACCGCGGCGACCGCCGTCCGGGCCGCCGTCCGGGCCGCCGGCCGGCGCGGTGAACGCGGCGGCCGGGCAGGCCGCCCGCACCCTGGGCGCCTACGCCGCCAGGTTCGTTCTGGGCGCGCTGATGAGCGTGGTCGTGAACCGGTCGCTGGGCCCCGAGGGGCGAGGCGCCTACGCGGTGCTGATAGCCGTCGGTACGGTCGCACTGCACCTCGGACACCTGTCGGTGGAGGAATCGCACGTCGCGCTCTGGTCCCGGGTCCGCGACACCGCCGTCGTCACCGCCAACAGCGTGCTGTTCGGCGCGGCGCTCGGCGGGGTCTGCGCGATCGCCGCCGCCGTGGTCGTGGTGGGGCTGGGGCCCGGCGTCGTCCCGGTGACGGATCCCGGTCTGCTGGCCGTGGCGCTGGTCTGGATCCCGTGCGCGATGACCGAGAAGCTGCTCGCCCGTCTCATGGTCCTGAGGGCGCGCATCGACGTCAACAACCGCGGTGGCCTGCTCAGCGTGGGCGTGCACTGCGCGTCGCTGGTCCTGCTCGCCGCGCTGGGCAAGGTGACACTGTGGTGGGTGGTCGCGCTGTGGACCATGTCCGCCGCGCTGCCCCTGGTGGTCCTCCTGCCCGCCGCCCGTCCGAGGCTGCGGCACTGCGACCTCGGGATGGCGCGCCGGACGCTTCGCCTGGGGCTGCGCTACCACACCGGTCTCGTCTCGATGTTCCTGCTGCTACGGGTGGACGTCCTGATCCTGGGCGCGATGGCGACGACGGCCGAGGTGGGGCTGTACGCCGTGGCGGTGACGCTGATGGAGCTGGGCCGGGTCCCGTCCGACGTCGTCGCGAACCTCGCCATGCCACGGCAGCTCGAGGACGACGAGCGTGCGGCGACCGTGTGCACCGTGCGGTCCACGAGGATCGCCGCGCTGGTCGCCGCCGGCTCCGTGGGGTTCCTCTGCGCCACCGCGCCGTTCGTGGTCCCGGTGGTGTACGGGCCGGCGTTCACCGGGGCCGTCGGCCCGCTCCTCGCACTGGCGCCGGGCCTGTGGGCGATCGGCGCGAGCAGACCGGTCGGCGCCTTCCTGCTCCGGCTCGACCGCCCGCTGCGGAACTCGGTGACGGCGGTCGCGGCCCTCACGGCCAACGTCGCCCTGAACCTCGCGCTGATCCCGTCGTACGGTGCCGTCGGCGCCGCGTTCGCCTCCAGCGTCGGTTACAGCGTGTTCGCGGCACTCCAGGTCCAGTGGTTCCTGCGGGTCACCCGGCACTCGTGGAGTGACCTGCTCCCTCGGGCCTCCGACCTCCGCTACCTGTGGGGGACTGTGCGCCGCACCCCGTCCTGGAGCGCCGACTGACGCGGCGCCGGCACGCACCGCGCACGTCCGTACCGCGACCGCGCGCGGCGACGGCGGCGCGGTCCCGCCCTCACGTCCGTATCGGGGTGGCGTGCGGTGGCCGGTGGCGCGGTCCCGCGCTCACGTCCGTATCGGGATGGCGCGCGGCGGCGGCGGTCCGGGAAATCCCGCCCGTTCCCGTCTCGCGTGGGTGATGGCGTCGCCGAGGATGTCATCGAGGGAACGGCGTGGCAGCCAGCCGGTGAGCACCCGCAGTTTCGTGGTGTCGGGGACCTTCCGCTGCATGTCCTCGAACCCTGACTCGTACGCCTGGTCGTACGGGATGACCTGGATCCCGGACGCGCTGCCGGTGCGCGCGATGATCGTCTCGGCGAGCTCCCGGATGCTGATCTCGCGGGAGGAACCGACGTTGTAGGTCTGCCCGATGGCGGCGGGCTCGTCCAGGAGCCGGAGCAGCGCGTCGACGACGTCGCTGACGTGGGTGAAGCAGCGTGTCTGCCGCCCGTCCCCGTACACGGTCAGCGGTTCGCCCCGTACGGCCTGCCGGACCAGCCGCGGAACGACCATGCCGTACGCCGGGCTCTGCCGAGGGCCGACCGTGTTGAAGAGCCGGACCACGATCGTCGCCAGGTCGCGTTCCCGGTGATAGCAGTTGGCGAGGATCTCGTCGACGGCCTTCGCCGTGCTGTACGCCCAGCGCACGATCGACGGAGGCCCGAGGACCCGGTCCGCGGTCTCCCGCAGGGGCCCCGCGGAGTTCTTCCCGTAGATGTCCGACGTGCTGGTCATCAGGACCTTGCGGCGGTAACGGTGCGCCGCCTCGATCACGATCTGCGAGCCGCGGATGTTGGTGATCAGCGACCGCAGTGGCTCCTCGACCACCAGCCGTACGCCGACGGCCGCGGCCATGTGGACCACGGCGTCGCACTGGCGCATGAGCTCGTCGACCATCAGGTCGTCGAGCACCGAGCCGTGGACGAAGCGGAAGCCCGCGTTCTTCGCCGCCTCGCTCAGATTGGCGGGGCTGCCCGTCGAGAGGTTGTCGAGGGCGATGACGGAGTCGCCGCGGGCCAGCAGCGCCTCGACGAGGTGCGAGCCGATGAACCCCGCCCCGCCCGTCACCAGGTATGTCATCCTGCCGCCTTCCGGCATGCCGGGCCTCCCGGGCTCCGTGATCGTCGCTGGGGATCGGATCAGCCGACCCGGGAACGGCATGGGGTGGCGGGAAGCCCGTTCCCGCCACCCCATGCCGTCCGATCGTCGTGTGCTGTCACCGCTGCGGAAGACGGTCGAGCACTCGCGTCAGGAGCAGCCCGGCACGCTGCCGACCGGCCTGCAGTTGTTGGGAGTGTTCGCGGTCACCAGGCTGTCCGCGAGCGTGACCGGGCCGGAGCCGGGGACGCGGAAGATCCCGCCGCCGTCGTTCGCGCTGTTGGCCTTGACGAGGGTGAGCACCAGCCTGGCCCGTCCGCCAACGCCGTTCAGCAGCCCGCCTCCACGGATCTTGGCGGTGTTCTTGTCGAGCGTCGTCCGGAAGAAGGTCGCGGTCCCGCCCAACTCGTTGTAGACGCCGCCGCCGCTGCTGTTGGCGCTGTTGAAACTGACCTGGCTGAAGTTCAGTTCGAGCCGGCCGTCGCTGTAGATGCCGGCGCCACCGCCGCCGGACCCATTCGGATGAATGGTCGTATTGTCGGTGACCAGGGTGTAAGAGAGCAGCGCCGTGCCGCTGTCGTTGCTCAGCCCGGCGCCGTTGTCCGCCGTGTTGTTCCGCAGGGTGACCCGGAACAGATTGAGGGTGCCGCGTGCGCTGAGGATGCCTCCGCCGGTATTGGCTCCGGAGTCACCGCCCTCGATGAAGATTCCCTCGACCCTGAGCCGGGCGCCGGTGAAAACCTCGAACAGGCGGAATTCCGGTCCTCCGGTACGCCGGATGTGCGTGGACGGCCCGCCCACGATGGTGATGTCGCCTCTGATGATGGGCAGCGCGTCCCCGCCGCGTGTCCCTGAGGTGTCCGTCGGGGCGGTGAAGTCGTAGTTGCAGTTCGCGGCCAGCCGGATCGTGCCGTGACCGGCCGTGTTGGCGTTCTTGATCGCCGTGACCAGGCCGGCCGCCCCGCCCGCAGGTCCGCTGCACGGCACCGTCACGACGGGCTGTGCGTAGGCCGAGGGCGGCGATGCGGCCGCTACTCCTGCCCCCATCAGCGCGGCAGCCGCTACGCTGCCCGCCGCTCTAGCGAATGAACCCATGAGGCTCCCCCCGAACAGAGTGGACATTTCCCTTTGTCGGTGATGAATTGTCCTCGCGGCACCGCCGACATCGGATAGGGAAACATCGCGCAGGCCACCGCACCGCATCCGTGCGTCGAGGATTTCCGGTTCTTTGCCGCCGTTGACCACTTCTTGAGCGGCCTGCTGTTCTGCTTCCCGGAGTATGAGCTGCGGAATATGCGTGTGGTGGCCGGGGAGACTCGGGTGGTGTTCCGCCGGGGACCCCGGAGGATCCCCGGCGGAAAGGGTCAGCCCTGCGGGAGGGCCGGCTTGCCGGGGGACCAGAGCCAGGTCTTGAAGAACCCGCTCAGGTCCTGCCCGGAGATCTTCTGGGCGAGCGCGGTGAACTGCTCGGTGGTGGCGTTGGCGTGCCGGTGCTGGGCCGCCCAGGTGCGGAGCAGCTTGAAGAAGGCGTCGTCACCGATCTTCTCCCGGAGGAACTCCAGCACCATGCCGCCGCCGCTGTAGACCCGGTCGTGGAACATGGTGTCCCGCTTCGGGTCGGCGATCACGACGTTCCACCAGCTGTCGGTCGCCGCGTGGCCGTTGTAGACCGCCAGGGCCTGGTCGTGCACCGTCCGTCCGCCGTGCTTCTCGGCCCAGTACCACTGCGAGAACGTCGCGAAGCTCTCGTTCAGCCAGATGTTGTTCCAGGTCTTCACCGAGACGCTGTCGCCGAACCACTGGTGCGCCAGCTCGTGCGCGATCGTGTTCGTGCTGCGCACGTCGGAGTACAGCGGCCGGGTCTGGGTCTCCAGCGAGAAGCCGATCGCCTGCCCGTTGTACGTCGCCAGGTCGGCGATCGCGCCGGTCGAGTCGAACGGGAACTTCCCGTACAGCTTGTCCCACAGGTCCGTGGCCTCGGCGGTGGTGTCCCAGAAGAACGACATCGGGTCCGGGTGGTTCGGGTCGCGGCCCACGAGCTTCGGGTCGACGGCGACCGTCTCGCGGATGCCCGAGGGCGTCTTGCCGTTCTTGAATGTCCACTGGCCGATGTCGGCGGTGGCGAGGTAGGTCGCCATCGGGTTCTTCTCGTCCCAGACGAAGGTGCTCTGGTCGCCCTTCGTGCGCTGGGACACGAGCCGCCCGTTCGCGATCACGCCGAGGTTCTTGGGTACCGTCACCTTGAAGGTGAAGGCGGCCTTGTCACCCGGGTGGTCGTTGCTCGGGAACCACGTCGACGCGGCGTTCGGCTCGTCGCCCATGAACGCGCCGTCGTCGGTGTGGACGAAGCCGTACGGGGAGCCGAACACGATCGGCGAGCCCACGATCGTCTGCGGCACGCCGCCGTAGGTCACGCTGACGGTGAAGGTCCGGTTCTTCCGCAGGCCGCTCTCGGGCGTGATGATCAGTTCCTGGCCGTCGCGGGTGAACTCCGCCTTGTGCTTGTTCACCGTGACCTTGGAGACCGTCAGCTGCTGCAGATCCAGGTCGAACCGGGACAGGTCCTGGGTGGCCCGCGCGGTCATGGTGACGACGCCGTCGAGGCGCTTGGTCGAGGGGTCGTACTTCAGGTCGAGCCCGTAGTGCAGGGCGTCGTACCCGCCGTTGCCCTCCAGCGGGAAGTAGGGGTCGCCGATGCCGGGGGCGCCGGGGGTGAAGTGAGGCCGTGCCGCGGCCGACGCGGCGGGGGAGATGGCCGCGACGGAGGCAAGCGTCGCGCCGATCGCCACCAGCCGGGATGTTCTGCGCATGTGGGGGGTTTCCTCGTGCAGAAGATCAAGTGGACCTTGCGACTCTGGCCTACGTGCCGGGGGATTGTCCAGACTTCCAGCACCGAAAGTGGCCTTCGGTCCTGATCCGGACAAGTCATCTAAACCGGATAAGAGCGCACGGTGGCCCCCGGCGTCGCCGGGGGCCACCATGCCGACCTGGGGGCAGTTCTCAGTGGGCGCTGACGAACTGCTCCTCCTCGGTGGACCCCTTCAGCGCCACCGTGGAGGAGTCCGGCGAGATCGCCGTGCTGACCAGGTCGAAGTAACCGGTGCCGACCTCGCGCTGGTGCTTCGTGGCCGTGTAGCCGTCCCGCTCCGCCCCGAACTCGGCCTCCTGCAGCTCGACGTAGGACGTCATGCCGTCCTGTGCGTAGCCCTTGGCGAGGTGGAACATCGAGTAGTTGAGCGAGTGGAAGCCGGCCAGGGTGATGAACTGGAACGTGTACCCCATGTGCCCGAGCTCGCGCTGGAACTTGGCGATCGTGGAGTCGTCCAGGTGCTTCTTCCAGTTGAACGACGGCGAGCAGTTGTAGGCCAGCATCTGGTCGGGGTACTCCGCCTTGATCGCCTCGGCGAAGCGCCGCGCCACGTCCAGGTCCGGCGTGCCGGTCTCCATCCACAGCAGGTCGGAGTGCGGCGAGTAGGCCAGGCCGCGGGCGATGCACGCCTCCAGTCCGTTGCGCACCCGGTAGAAGCCCTCGGCGGTGCGCTCACCGGTGACGAACCGCTGGTCACGCTCGTCCACGTCGCTCGTCAGCAGCGTCGCGGCCTGGGCGTCGGTCCGCGCGATGATCAGTGACGGGACGCCGGCGACGTCGGCGGCGAGGCGGGCGGCGTTCAGCGTCTTGATGTGCTGGCCGGTCGGGATGAGCACCTTCCCGCCGAGGTGACCGCACTTCTTCTCCGAGGCGAGCTGGTCCTCCCAGTGCACCCCCGCGGCGCCGGCGGCGATCATGGCCTTCATCAGCTCGTAGGCGTTCAGCACCCCGCCGAAGCCCGCCTCGGCGTCGGCGACGATCGGCGCCAGCCAGTGCGGGGCGGACTCGTCGCCCTCGGCCCAGGTGATCTGGTCGGCGCGCAGCAGGGCGTTGTTGATACGGCGCACGACGGCCGGGACGGAGTTGGCCGGGTAGAGGCTCTGGTCGGGGTAGGTGTGCCCGCTGAGGTTCGCGTCCGCCGCCACCTGCCAGCCGGACAGGTAGATCGCCTTGAGGCCCGCCCGCACCTGCTGGACGGCCTGGTTCCCGGTCAGCGCGCCGAGCGCGTTGATGTACTCCTGCTCGTGGAGCAGCTTCCACAGGCGCTCCGCGCCGAGGCGGGCGAGCGTGTGCTCCTCCTGCACCGAGCCGCGCAGGCGGATGACGTCCTCGGCGGTGTAGGTCCGCTCGAGGCCGGCCCACCGCGGGTCGGTCTTCCACTGACGCTGCAGCTCTTCGGCTGCTCCCTTGAGGCGACGGTCGCTCATGGATACTGCCCTCCTCTGTCGTCCCCTGGGTGCTTGTGTCCTACTCTCTGGCCTCGAGAGCGGGTAGTGAACCGGTCAGTAACAAGAAGAACGGCATAATTTTCGCTATTATGAACCTGTGACGGCCTTTCAAAAAGAAGAAGCGCTGAACTTGACGAATGGTCTAGACCTCGTGACGTTCGGCCAGCGGCTTCGCCACCTCCGGCGCGCACGTGGCTACACCCTCTCTGAGCTGGGAGAACGCGTCGGGCGCGCGCCGTCCCAGCTCTCCCTTCTGGAGAACGGCCGGCGCGAACCCAAGCTGTCCCTGCTGCAGGCGCTCGCCTCGGCGCTCGAGGTCCCCATCGAGGAACTGCTCCGCAAGCAGCCGCCGAACCGGCGCGCCCAGCTGGAGATCGGGCTCGAGGAGGCCCAGCGCGACCCCGTCTACAGTGCGCTCGGCCTGCCGCACCTCAAGGTCGGCAAGCGGGTGCCCAACGACGTTCTCGAACACCTGCTCGCGCTGTACGAAGAGGTGAAGCGGGGCCGTACGAAACCGACCGCCAGCCCTGAGGACGCCCGCAAGGCCAACGCCGAGCTGCGCCGCCAGATGCACGAGCGCGGCAACTACTTCGGCGAGATCGAGCAGGTCGCGGCCAAGTCCCTGGAGGCCGCCGGCTACCGGGGCGGCGCGCTGTCCCAGGGCATGCTCCTGTCGCTCGTCACCCACTTCGGCTTCACCCTGCGGTACGTCCAGGACCTTCCGCGCTCGGTCCGGTCCGTCACCGACCTGCGCAACCGCCGCATCTACCTGGAGCGCGAGCAGCTCGGCATGCACACGCCGCGCACGATCCTGCTGCAGACCCTCGGCCACATCGCGCTCGAGCACGCCGTGCCCAGGGACTTCGCCGACTTCCTCCGGCAGCGGGTGGAGGCCAACTACTACGCCGCCGCCACCCTGCTGCCCGAGCGGACGGTCGTGCCGTACCTGCAAGAGGCCAAGGCCGACCGGGAGCTGTCGATCGAGGACCTGTGCGACGTGTTCTCCGTCTCGTACGAGATGGCCGCGCACCGGTTCACCAACCTGGCGACCCACCACCTCGACCTGCCGGTGCACTTCACGAAGAACGACGAGAGCGGCACGATCTACAAGGCGTACGCCAATGACGGCCTGATCTTCCCCGCCGACGAGCACGGCGCGATCGAGGGCCAGCGGATGTGCCGCCAGTGGGCCGGGCGGCGGGTGTTCGGCGCCGACGACCGGTTCTCCGTCTACTACCAGTACACCGACACCCCGACCGGCACGTACTGGTGCCTGTCGCACATCGACCCGAGCCACGAGCGGGACTTCGCCATCACGCTCGGCGTGCCGTTCGAGCACTCCCGGTGGTTCCGCGGCCGGGACACCAACCGCCGCGTCAGGTCGGCCTGCCCGGACGGCGACTGCTGCCAGCGGCCCCCGGCCGAGCTGGCCCGCCGTTGGGAGGGGCACGCCTGGCCGTCGGCGCGCGCCCATTCGCACGTCCTCGCCGTGCTGCCGCCCGGCGCGTTCCCCGGAGTGGACGAGGCGGACGTCTACGCGTTCCTGGAGCAGCACGCCGAGACCTGAGTCCGAGCCGCCAGGGTTCCCCTCGCTGTGATGCCGGCGAAACGAGGGTGAAACGCTGGCGGGAGTCAATGGGCCCGGAGTGCTGACGCAGGAGAGGGGACGATGAGGTGCTGCCCCAGGTACAGGCGTGGCTGCGCAACCGCATGAGCTCCGCGGCGGACTGGCCGGTGGACCGGCTCCTGGCCGCCAAGGGCGAGACCACGGTGAGCGTCGTGCTGCCCGCCCGGAACGAACGCGCGACGGTCGGCGAGATCGTCACGACGATACGACGGGATCTCGTCGAGCGCGCCCCGCTCGTCGACGAGATCCTCGTCATCGACTCCCGGTCCATCGACGACACCGCCGAGGTCGCGGCGGCCGCGGGCGCGCGTGTCGTCGCCCAGGACGCCGTGCTGCCCGACCTGCCGCCGCTGTCCGGCAAGGGCGAGGCGCTGTGGAAGTCACTGCACGCGGCCCGCGGCGACGTCCTGGTGTTCGTCGACGCCGACCTGCGGAACTTCTCGTCCTCTTTCGTCACCGGACTGCTCGGCCCGCTGCTCACGGACCCGTCCGTGGCGTACGTCAAGGCCTGCTACGACCGCCCGCTGAACACCGGCGGGGTCTCCGTCCCCAGCGGCGGCGGGCGGGTGACCGAGCTGGTCGCCCGCCCACTGATCAACATGCACTGGCCGCTGCTCGCCGGGTTCGTCCAGCCGCTGGGCGGCGAGTACGCCGGGCGGCGGACCCTCCTCGAACGGGTCCCGTTCGTCACCGGCTACGGCGTGGAGCTCGGCCTGCTCATCGACGTGCTGGAGGCCGCCGGCCTGGACGCTATGGCCCAGGTCGACCTCGGCACCCGCGAGCACAGCCACCAGTCGTCCGAGGCGCTCGGCGGCATGGCGGGCCAGATCATGCAGACCGCGTGGTCCCGGCTCGACCGGCAGGGCCGGATCGTGCCGCTCGAACCGCCGTCGACCGTGCTGACGCAGTTTCGCCGGGACGGCGACGGTCACCAGGCGCGGATCCGGGACGTCTCGGTCGGCGAGCGCCCGCCGATGGCCGAGGCCCGCGCCTACAGCAACTCGGCCGCCTGAGGCCCGCTCGGGCGGGTGAGAACCTGCCGGACACGCCGTCTGAAGCCTGTTCGGGCGGGTGAGAGCCTGCCGGACACGGACAACGTCGCCGTGTCCGGCAGGCCGACCGTCACAGGCAGATGCTGCCCTTACTGCTCATGGTGAGCACGTTGCAGGCCAGTTCCTCCTGGACCGCCGTCTCAGCCTGCAACCGCAGAACTTCTTCCATGCCGACCGCTCCTTTCCATCGATGCGGGCGCTACGGCATCCCTCGACTCGGCCGGATGCCCGTCGAGGGCGTCAAGGGGGGCAGGCGCGGAATCCGTCAGGCGCCGCAGGGCGAGAAGGATTCCGGCCGAGCCGGACCACAGGTCGGCGGACAGTCGCTGTCCCGGCTCGCCGAGCCAGCCGACCCCGTCCTCACGTGGGATCGCGTACCGGAACAGGCCGCGGGCGCCGGTGAGCGCGGCGTCGATGAGTTCGGGCCGGCCCAGCCGCTCACCCGCGCCGGCCAGCGTCACGGCGAGACCGGCCAGGCCCGGGAACAGCCCCGGGAACACGGCGAAGCGCACCGAGCAGGCGCGCAGGCAGCGCTCCAGCGCGTCGGCCGCGCCGAGGTCGTCGCCGGTGGTCACGTCGAACTCCGCGTCCGGGCGGCACGCGAGGTAGCGGGACAGCACCGCGGCGTATCCCGCGCTGCCGCCGAACAGGTAGGGATAGACGCGACGGTCGGCGTGCGAGAGCTTGAAACCCAGGCCGTCCACCGGCAGCGGCTCGGCATAGGCCAGTTCGTCCTGGAGCAGCCGCATGCCCCGGGCGAAGTATCGAGGATCCCCCGTACGCCGGTACAGGCCGTAAAGCGCCAGCGCCACGCCGGTCCGGCCGCCGACCAGCCCGGACCGGTTGACCGGGCTCAACCGGGCGGTGAGCTCGTCCCCGTCCGGGACCCGGTCGAGCAGCCGCTGAGCCAGGTCCAGCCAGCGCTGCTCGCCGGTGCGGCGGTGGTGGATCAGCAGGCCGAGGGCGGTACCGGCCGCGCCGCCGCCGAGGGTCGCGGACGTGGCGTTCAGCGGATGAGCCGCCGCGGCGGCGAGCAGAGTGCCGGCCGCGTCGGCCTCCCCGAGCTCCGCCAGCACGCACGCGATGCCGGCGCTGCCGTACAGCAGGCCGGGAGCGCTGGTGTCCGCCGCGGCCAGCGCGTCGTCCCGCAGCCGGCGGACCACGGCCGGGTCGCAGCCGCGCCCGGCGCGGCGCAGCGCGTAGAGCACACCGGCGGTACCGGCGGCGACCGCGCGGGTGTCGGTCCGGTACCCCAGGGGGCTGGTCGGATAGACCGACTCCGGGTGGTCCGGCCGGGCCATCGCCTCCAGCGCGTCCGCGGTCCGGTCGGCCAGCCGGCGCAGCGCGGCGACGGTGTCCTCGCGGACGGCCTGCGGCGTGGGCAGGCGGGAGTCCGGGGTCCGGTCCTGGCAGCGGGTGGCCCACCGCCACAGCCTCGGGGCGACCGGCGCGAGCTCGGACAGGTCGGCGTGCAGGTGGTCGAGGAGCGGCGGCTGCCGTTCGACCGCCTCGTGCACGGGGAACAGGAGCAGCAGCGCCAGCGCGGACAGCCCGAAGCGGTCGAGCTCGAGCGGATCACGCTCGACCGCGGAGCGCGGGTCCGGGTGCAGGTAGCCGGGAGTGCCCATGATCCGCCGTACGTCCTCGAGGGGTTGCACCGCCTCGAAGTCGATCAGGCGGGCGTGATCGTCGTCGTCGACGAGCACATTGGTCGGGCTGAGATCCACGAAGACGTAGCCCAGCTCGTGCAGGCGGCGCAACTGCGCGTCGAGCCGGTCGATGATGGCCAGACAGCGGCGGTGATACTCGGCGAACTCCGCGGGGTCCGGCCCGATGCGCACCGCGGGGTTGTTCAGCACCATCCAGCGGTACAGCGGCATGCCGGGCACGAACTCGGAGACGAGATAGCTGTGCTCCCAGTGCTGGAACAGCTCCACCGGTCGCGGGCACAGGCCCGGCTCGCGACCGTGTATCGCCCGGAGGACCAGGTACTCGGCGGTCAACCGCGCCTTCGCGTCGGCGCCGTCGGGGGTGTAGCCGTTGTGCGCCCTCGCCTCTTTCAGGAAGACCCGGCCGCCGTCCGCGGCGCGGAAGCGGTAGGCGCCGCCCGCGTTGCCGTGCCGTACGACGGCCTCGAAGGTGTAGCCGTGCAGGGTGACCGGTCCGGTCGCGACGTCCGGATCGGCCTGCCGGAACGGGTCGACGACACCGGGCGGCAGGTGGAACGCCGGCCCGCGCTCGTCATCGATCTCCCGGCCGTCCGGTCCGAGCATGACGGGTACCCGTTCGCCCTCCGCGTCGACCCGTACGCGACCGCGGAACGCCCCGTACCGGTACGAGACGCACTCGCTCGCGCCGAAACGGCGATCGGAGAGCACGAAGGGCCCGCTGATCCCGGACAGGTCCTCCGCCAGCCGTCGTAAGATCCGCAGCGCGCGGTCCTCGGTGGGCGGGTACAGGGTGCAGAACTTCCCGCTCTGCACCCGGTTCGCGTGCTTGCCGTGCGCGTGCAGGAACATCTCGCGCCCGGCCAGGTGCTTGAAAGGGACACCCGATTCGGCGCACGCCGCCGCCACCACTCCCAGCACGAACTGCGCGTTCGGCAGGGAGCTGGACACATGCACCTTCCACCCCTGATCCGGGAGAAGGAGATCCGCCGGCCCCCAGTGAGTCCACGCGCCGGAGTCCCGCCGCGTCCATCCGGCCGGCAGGGGACCCGCGGCGTAGCGCGGACCGGGATCGGCGGCGTCCCAGGGCGCGTAGTGATCCGGGTCGGCGATCAGGAAGGACATGTCCAGTGCCACTCAGCCGCTCCTGACCGGTCGAGTCCGAGTTCACGCGGGAACCCACGACGACGGGCACAGGTTCCCCGTCACGGCCGAGGCGACGAGAGATGATCTACGCGCGTCTGTCCAAGTATCGCCCATTGATAGCCGGAATCGACGTGTCTGTCCGCCTCCGGCCGCGCGGCCGGAATGAGTTCGACGAGGCGCGTGCGCCTGAGACGGGACCCGTCGGAGGCCGGGTGTCGAGCACCCGAGACCGGGCTCAGCCGGGGGACGGGGGCGCCAGGATCCCGCCGAAGGTCGGGTCCGGATTCGCGCTCGCCGCCGGGCCGGCCTGCTTGGTCTTCGCCGTCGTACGGGCGGAGCCGCTGCCGTACGCGTCCGCCGGCGGTGGCACGACGTCGAAGTGCGTCGTGGCCTGGGTCAGCCCGGACAGGTCCAGCCCGATCTTGCTGAGCGGGGCGCCCAGCGCGTTCAGCGGCTTGAGCAGCGTCTCGCACTGCTTGGGCGGGGCGCCGAGGGAGTAGGCCAGCGAGCACAGCCACATCGCGATGTTCTGCGACTGCATGAGGTTCAGCCGCGAGTGCAGTGTGCCGTCCTGGTAGTCATAGACCGACATGGCGTTGGTGGCCGCCACCGGAGCCTTGTCCAGGAAGGTCTGCAGGGCCTGCTTCTCCTTGACGAGGATGCCGGTCACCTGGGCGAGTCCCTGGACGTTCGCGGCGATCTGCGACTTGTTCTCCTTGACGAACGCCGAGACCTCCTGCAGCGCGACCGTCAGGCTCTTCAGCGCCGCCGTGAGCTCGGCTCGTTCCCCGTTGAGCGTGCCGGAGACGGTCGCGAGGTTCTCGGAGAACGCCCGGATCTGCCGGTCGCTCGCGGCCATCGCCTGCGTGATCTTCGCGAGGTTGCGTACGGTCTGGCTGGTGTCACCGCGGTTGTCGGCGAGGATCCGGCTGACCTCGGACAGGTCCTGAAGGGTCTGCTTGAAGTTCTCGCCCTGCCCGTCGAGGGTCTGCGCGCTGGACTTCAGCAGCCGGGACAGCGCGCCCTGGGCGTTGGCGCCCTGCGGCCCGAGGGCCTTGGCCAGATCGTTGACCGACTGGTTCGCGTCGTCCAGCTCGACCGGCACCGCGGTGCTGGACAGGGACAGGGTGGCCCCGTTCCTGAGCGCGGCCCCGCCGCGGTACACCGGCGTGAACTGGATGTAGCGGTCGGCGACCAGCGAGGGGACGATGATGACCGCTTGGGCGTTCGCCGGGACCTTGTGCTTGGCGTCGAACGCCATGCCGACCTCGACCATGTTGCCCTTGGGGGTCACGCGGGTGACCTTGCCGACCTTCACGCCGAGGATGCGGACCTCGGTGCCGGGGTAGACGCCGGTCGCGCGTTCGAAGTAGGCGGTGACGTGCGTCTGCTCGCCACTGGGCCAGAAGACGGCGGCGAGCGCGGCGACCAGGACGACGGCCAGGACGGCCGCGCCGTACGCCAGCACGCGGGTGGGGCGGGAATCCCGACGGCGGGGGGAACCGGGCGAACCCACACGAACTCCCGTTCTTCCGAGCGACCAGGGACACGGGCGCGGATTGGGTAATAAGTTACCTCTTACCTCGCGGGGGGCGCACCGCTCGTTACAGCCTCGTGACTCCCATCGCATCAAGTCAACTCTCTTCCGGCCGTATTGTGACACTCACCACCCTGTTACCGGCGGTAGCACCCCGCCCGCTAGGGTGAAAATCGACAACGGGTCCAATAGCGTGCCCGCCGCCCGTGGCCGGCCGTGAACGGAGGAAACATGTCGGAGGACGGCGCCCCGGCCTTCTCGCTCGAGCTGAACGAGGACGTTCGGGCGGTGCAGGAATGGGTCCACGAGTTCGCCAAGGACGTCATTCGCCCCGCCGGTCAGGAGTGGGACGAGCGGGAGGAGACGCCGTGGCCGATCCTCCAGGAGGCCGCCAAGATCGGGCTGTACTCCCTCGACTTCTTCGCGGGCCAGTGGATGGAGCCGTCCGGGCTCGGCATCCCGGTGGCGTTCGAGGAGCTGTTCTGGGGTGACGCCGGCATCGGCCTGTCGCTCGTCGGCTCCGGCCTGGCGGCCGTCTCCGTGGCCGCGACCGGCACCAACGAGCAGATCGGCGAGTGGGTGCCACAGATGTTCGGCACCGCCGACGACATCAAGCTCGGCGCCTTCTGCGCCTCCGAGCCCGACGCCGGGTCCGACGTCGGCTCGATCCGCACCCGCGCGGAGTACGACGAGGCCAAGGACGAGTGGGTGATCAACGGCACCAAGACCTGGGCGACGAACGGCGGCATCGCCAACGTCCACGTGGTCGTGGCCTCCGTCGACCCCGAGCTCGGCACCCGCGGCCAGGCCAGCTTCATCGTGCCGCCCGGCACTCCCGGCCTGTCCCAGGGCCAGAAGTTCAAGAAGCACGGCATCCGCGCCTCCCACACCGCCGAGGTCGTCCTCGACGACGTCCGTGTCCCCGGCTCCTGCCTCGTCGGCGGCAAGGAGAAACTCGACGAGCGGCTCGCCCGCGTCCGGGAGGGCAAGCGCGCCGCCGGCCAGGCCGCCCTGCGCACGTTCGAGGCGTCCCGCCCCACGGTCGGCGCCATGGCCGTCGGCATCGCCCGCGCCGCGTACGAGTACGCCCTCGAGTACGCCCGCGAGCGCGAGCAGTTCGGCAAGAAGATCGGTGACTTTCAGGCCATCGCCTTCAAGCTGGCCGACATGAAGACCCAGGTCGACGCCTCCCGCCTCCTGGTCTGGCGCGCCGCCTGGATGGCCCGCACCGGCAAGGAGTTCTCCAGCGCCGAGGGCTCGATGGCCAAGCTGCACGCCGGCGAGACCGCGGTACGCGTCACTGAGGACGCCATCCAGATCCTGGGCGGCAACGGCTACACCCGCGACTACCCGGTCGAGCGCTGGCACCGCGACAGCAAGATCTTCACCATCTTCGAGGGCACGTCGGAGATCCAGCGCCTGGTCATCGGCCGCACGATCACAGGACTGCCGGTCAGGTAGCGTTTCCGCAGGTCAGGTGCCTACGGTGTGATCGTGTGCAGCGGATCTGATCACCCTGTGCGTCAGCAACGTCGGCTGCTTGCTGACCCCGACCCACGGTCGCTGACCACTACCCCACGGTTGGGTAGTGGCACGCCGGACGGCGGCCACGCCTCGACGAGGTCCGCACCCTCCCCCGGCCGCTGCGTGGACGGCCCCGGATCTGGCACGGCAGCTCGTCGTCGCCGGAATCGGTGGCTCTGGCCGCCGAATACGGTGACCCCGTGGTGTTCTCCAACGCGGGCGCCTCCAGCGAGAGCGTGCGCCCCCTTGTCGAGCACTACCGCGCCGAGTGGGCACGGCACGGCCGTCCCGCCGACCGACTCCTCACCGGCGCCGGCACACCGGGCTTCCTCGTGGCCAAGACCTCCCGGGCGGCGATCGCCGCATACCGTCCCGTGGACGAACGCCTCGCCGCGATGCAACGGAGCATCGGCGGCCGGCCTCCGTACCCGACCGTGGAGGAGTTCATCACGCGTATGTTGATCACGTACCACAGGCCCAGTAGCTTCAGTAGCTCGCTGTCGGCCTGCCAGGTGCTGCCGCCGTACTGGTGGCAAAACCACGTCAAGGGGTCGCGGTAGACGAGTCTGACCCGTGGGCAAGACGGCGTTGCTCGACCGCCTGATCGGGCGGGCGCGGGGGTTCGTGGTCTCGCGCGTCGCAGGCGTCCAGTCGGAGACGAAGCTGGCCTTCGCCGGGCTGCACCAGCTGGGCCACCCGGCGACCAGGCATCGCTGAAGGTCCTGACGTTCACCGCCCGCCGGCTGCGGTCCGAGTCGGTGGCGATCGTCTTCGCGACACGAATGCCCGATCCGGCCCTGGAGCCGACGGGACTGCCCGATCCGGCGGCGGCGTTGACCGGACTACCCGAACTGGCGGTCACCGGGCTTCCCGCCGACGACGCGCGTGCGCTGCTGCGCGCGGCCGTGCCGGGTCCGTGGGACGACCAGGTGCTGGAACGGGTCGTCGACGAGACGCGGGGCAACCCCCTGGCCCTGTTGGAGATGACCGGGTGCGGTTCCAGCACCCGCGGATGCGCTCGGCCACCTACTGGACGGCCTCGCCGGAGGAGCGGCGCCGAGCGCACGGCGCGCTGGCCGAGGTCACCGACCCCGAAGCCGATCCCGACCGCCGCGCGTGGCACGCGGCACAGGCCGCCCCCGCCCCCGCCGAGGACGTCGCGGCCGCCCTCGAGCGTTCGGCCGACCGGGCCCGGGCCCGCGGCGGTACCACGGCGGCAGCGGCGTTCCTGGCCCGGGCCGTCGAGCTGACCCCCGACCCGGTCCACCGGCGGGACCGCGCCCTGACCGCCGTGCACACGGCCCACCAGGCGGGGGCGGCCCGCGCCGCGTCGCGGCTGCTGTCCATCGCCGAAGCGGGCCCACAACCGCGACTCTAAAGATTTTTCGTCCGAGGTGTCACAGGCCGGACGGGTGGCCTGTCTTAGCTGGCGACCGGATGGCGCACGGAGCGCCCCGGCGGACGGGAAGGCTTGTCAATGAAGATCGTGGTAGTCGGCGGTACCGGCCTGATCGGGTCGAAGCTCGTGACGAAGCTCGGCG
>NZ_JBFAUM010000042.1:0-52511 GCF_040679195.1 Actinoallomurus sp. NPDC052308
CAAGATCAGTAAGAAGATCGTGGCCGATGCCCGACGCACCGGACGCGGTATCGCGCTGGAGGAACTGAGCGGGATACGCGACCGGGCACGGCTCAGGCGGCACCAGCGGGCCACACACTCCTCCTGGCCGTTCCACCAGCTCGGCACCTTCCTCCAGTACAAGGCAATGCGGGCCGGGGTGCCGTTCTTAGAGGTGGACCCGGCCTACACCTCCCAGCGGTGCCCCACGCCGTGGTGCGGACACACCGAACGGGCCAACCGGCCCGACCGGAACACTTTTTGTTGTCGCCGGTGCGGGTTCGCTGGCCCCGCCGACGTCATCGCCGCCACCAACATCCGGAAACGGGCGCGTGTGGCGTGGGCATTCGTCAGCATGCCCGTCCCCACCCCCACAGGGAGGGGAGATGCGACCCCGGCACGACACCCAGCCGCGACGGGGAGCGCAACAAGGCGTGAACACCCGAGCCCCAAGCTCGACCGTTCACGGCCAAGAAGCTGACCCGGGACGGTTACTCCGATCTGGCGATCGGCCCACCCAGCGATGACATCGACGCCAAGAAGGACGCCGGCTCGCTAACGAGCGTGTCGGTTCTAGGGAAAGACTGTCAACCAAGGCGGTCGCGGTGGGCGGGCCACGCCGACCGCCCGTGACTTCAACAAGGACTAGCACGACACCTCCGGTACCGAGGGCAGCGCCCTGTCGCGGTTGGGGATGTCAACGGTGACGGGTACGCGGACGTCGCGACCAAGCTGATCAAGGCGAGCACCTTCGGCTTCGGCGTCGGCGCCCGCTTCGGCACGCTCCCCCGCTGAGCGAGGACCAGGGGATTCCCGGCTGGAATCCCCTGGTCCTCGGTGAGATCGGATCAGGTGACCGGCTCGGCCCCGGTCCCGGGGCCGGGCCGGATCAGATGACCGGTTCGGAGATGGTCTCCTCGAGCTGCTCCTTCGGCCCCTTGGCCGCCGAGCCGCGCAGCGGCACCTCGCGGACGAACCAGGCGAGGAGGAAGGCCAGGAAGGCGACGACCGCTCCGCCGATCACCGTGCCGTGCAGGCCACTGGTGACGCCGGACTTGAACGCCTCCTGCACCGGCAGGGGCAGCTTGTGCAGCAACGCCGGCGTCACGTGCGCGCCACCCGACGCGATCTTGTGGGCGGCCTCCGGGCCGAGCCGGTCGGAGATGGTGTGCTCCAGGCGGTTGGTGAAGATGGAGCCGAACAGCGCCACGCCGAGCGAGCCGCCCACCGTACGGAACAGGGTGACCGAGCCGCTCGCCGCGCCCATGTCCCGCAGCTCCGCGCTGTTCTGGGTGATCAGCATGGTGTTCTGCATGATGAAGCCCATGCCGAGGCCCACACCGGCGGTGAGCGCCGAGCTGACCGCCGTGCTGGTGTCGACCTTGAGCAGCAGCAGCACGAGCATGCCGACCGTCATCACCGCGCCGCCGATGATCGGGTACAGCTTGTAGCGGCCGTTGCGGGAGATCAGCTGCCCGGTCGTCAGCATCACGACCAGCATGCCGAACATCAGCGGCAGGAGGAGCAGGCCGCTCGCCGTCGCCGAGGCGCCCTGGACGTCCTGCATGTACTGCGGGAGGAAGTTGACCGCGCCGAACATCGCCGCGCCGACGAGGAAGCTCAGGACCTGGGCGACCGCGAAGTTCTTGTTGCGGAACAGCCGCGGCGGCAGGATCGGCTCGGGGGCGCGGGACTCGGCGAGGACGAACAGGACCAGGGCCACGACCGACAGGATCGCCAGCCCGATGATCTGCCAGGATCCCCAGGGGTACTCGCTGCCGCCCCAGCTCGCGACCAGGGTGAGGGAGACGACGCCGACCGTCAGCAGGAACGCCCCGAGGAAGTCGATCTTCGCCTTGATGTGCGGGGTGTGCAGGCGCATGCCGACACCGGTGACGAGCAGGGCGACCGCGCCGAGCGGCACGTTGACGTAGAAGGTCCAGCGCCAGCTCAGGTGGTCGGTGAGGAAGCCGCCGATCAGCGGGCCGCCGACGAAGGCGATCGGCATCATCCCGCCGATGATCGCCTGGAAGCGGCCGCGCTCGCGCGGCGGGACGAGGTCACCGATGATCGCGAAGGCGCCGACCATGAGGCCGCCGGCGCCGAGGCCCTGCAGCGCGCGGAACCCGATGAGCTGGCCCATGCTCTGCGACAGCCCGGACAGCATGGAGCCCACGAGGAAGATCACGATGGACGCCATGAACATGCCCTTGCGGCCGTACAGGTCGCCGAGCTTGCCCCAGATCGGCGTCGCGGCCGCCGTGGCGAGGGTGTAGGCGGTGACGACCCAGGCGAGGTGGCTGAGGCCCCCGAGGTCGCCGACGATCGTCGGCAGCGCGGTGCCGACGATCAGGTTGTCGAGCATCGCGAGGAACATGCCGAGCATCAGGCCGATGATCGCGATGTAGATGGATCGCGTGCTTCTCGGCTCCGCCGCGCCTGGTGGCGCTGACTCCGCCGTGTTCGTCCCCGACATCGATAACCTCTCTCTATGGTCGGACGCTTACTTGTCGACCGGCTAGTTTCTTTACCTGCCGTACGGTAAGTTAGGAACTAGCCGGTCGTCAAGTTAGGTTGGACGGAGATTGATCATGGGCGAGCCCCGCGGCGACACCCGGGAGCGGATTCAGGCGGTCGCGCTGGAGCTGTTCGCCGAGCACGGTTACGAGAAGACCTCGCTACGGGAGATCGCCGAGCGCCTCCACGTCACCAAGGCCGCGCTGTACTACCACTTCAAGACCAAAGAGGACATCATCGTCAGCCTGTTCGACGATGCCCTCGCCAGGTTGGACGACCTGATCGCCTGGGGGCAGGCACAGCCGCCGACCCTGGAGACGCGGCAGGAGCTGGTGCGCCGCTACGCCGACAACCTCTACACCTCGGCGCCGGCGCTCATGCGCTTCGCCCACGAGAACCAGGGCACCATGCGCGACCTCGCGGTCGGCGAGAAGATGAAGTGCCGGGTCCGGGCCCTGATCGAGCTGCTCGCCGACCGGAAGGCGCCGCTGACCGACCAGCTCAAGTCGGCGATGGCCATCTTCGGGCTGAACATCGCCCTCTTCACCTTCGACGACTACGACATCACCGACGAGGAGCGCCGCACCACCGGCCTCACCGTGGCAATGGAGATGATCTCCTCGTCTCAGAGCACGGAGAGGTGACGACCCCGGTCGCGGTTGCGGTCACCGGACCTCCCGGACGGCCATTGACATGGTGAACGCCAATGCTCACCACCTGTCAACCGAGAGTCGGGAGTGAACGATGAAAAGGACATCCACCGAACCCAGCGTGGTACAGGCCGCCGTCCGAGAGGTCGGCAACACCGAACGCCCGGTGACGGTCCGTGTCGGCGGCGTGGACAGCACGGTACGTGCGGTCGGCAACAACACCGACTTCGTCGTCGTCGAGCACACGCCCGGAAACGGGGACAGGGTCATGACGGACCCGATCCCCCGCCACCGCGGTCGCCGTTGACCTGAGCGACGACGGTCGGTAACCGATCCCCGTTCCGGCGGCCGACCATGGGCGCCGGGACGGGGAAGTTCATGTCACTGGACGGCGAAGCACACGGCACCCGGCTGCGGCTACAGCACCGAGAGGTAGCGGCGGCGCTCGTACTCGGTGACCTGGCGGCGGTAGTCCTCCCACTCCGCGCGCTTGTTGCGCAGGAAGAAGTCGAAGACGTGCTCGCCGAGGACCTCGGCGACCAGCTCGCTGCGCTCCATCGCGCTGATCGCCTCGTCCAGGCTCTGCGGCAGCGGCTCGATGCCCATCGCGCGGCGCTCGGCCGCGGTGAGCGCCCACACGTCGTCCTCGGCGCCCGGCGGCAGCTCGTAGCCCTGCTCGATGCCCCTGAGGCCGGCGCCCAGGATCACGGCGAAGGCGAGGTAGGGGTTGCAGGCGGTGTCAGGCGCGCGGAACTCGATGCGGGTCGCGTGGCCCTTCTGCGGCTTGTACATCGGCACGCGCACCAGCGCGGACCGGTTGTTGTGGCCCCAGCAGATGTACGGCGGCGCCTCGCCGCCCGCGCCGGCGGACGCGCCGACGCCGCCCCACAGGCGCTTGTAGGAGTTGACCCACTGGTTGGTGACGGCCGTGATCTCGGCGGCGTGCCGGAGGAGACCGGCGATGAACGCGCGCCCGACCTTGGAGAGCTGGTACTCGGCGCCCGGCTCGTAGAAGGCGTTGCGGTCGCCCTCGAACAGCGACATGTGGGTGTGCATCCCCGAGCCCGGGTACTCGGTGAACGGCTTCGGCATGAAGGAGGCGTGCACGCCTTGCTCGAGCGCGACCTCCTTCATCACCAGGCGGAACGTCATGATGTTGTCGGCCGTGGTGAGCGCGTCGGCGTAGCGCAGGTCGATCTCCTGCTGGCCCGGACCGCCCTCGTGGTGGCTGAACTCGACGGAGATGCCCATCGACTCCAGCATCATGATGGCGTTGCGCCGGAAGTCGTGCGCGGCGCGGTGCGGCGTGTGGTCGAAGTAGCCGCCCAGGTCGACCGGCGTCGGCTCGCTGCCGTCGTCGGGCTGCTCGCCGAGCAGGTAGAACTCCAGCTCAGGGTGGGTGTAGAAGGTGAACCCGAGGTCGGCCGCGCGGCTGAGGGTGCGCTTGAGGACGTAGCGCGGGTCGGCGAAGCTCGGCGACCCGTCCGGCATGAGGATGTCGCAGAACATCCGGGCGGTGCCCGGCGACTCGGCACGCCACGGCAGCACCTGGAACGTCGACGGATCGGGCTTGGCGAGCATGTCGGCCTCGTAGACACGGGCGAACCCCTCGACGGCCGAGCCGTCGAACCCGATGCCCTCGGCGAACGCCTGCTCCAGCTCGGCCGGGGCGACCGCGACGGACTTGAGGAATCCGAGCACGTCGGTGAACCACAGCCGGATGAAGCGGATGTCGCGCTCCTCGAGCGTGCGGAGCACGAACTCCTGCTGACGGTCCAAAACGGATCCCCTTTGATACCTGCGACGACAACTCTGGCGCTTGTATCAGTGTGCCGTGTTCATGTTTCGGTCACGTTACAAGGCCGCGACAGGGCGACCGCGTTCCCGGTGGGCCCCCGACGGCGTGCTGTCGGGGGCCCACCGGGTCACTCCTCGACCTCGGCGGCGGCCGGGTCGAGGACGCGGGACAGGAACCTGCGGGTCCGCTCGTGGGTCGGCTCGCCGATGACCTTCGACGGCGGCCCCTCCTCGACGATGACGCCGCCGTCCATGAAGACCACGCGGTCGGCGACCTCTCGGGCGAAGGTCATCTCGTGCGTGACCACCAGCATCGTCATGCCCTCGAGGGCCAGCTTGCGCATGACGCCGAGCACGTCGCCGACGAGCTCGGGGTCGAGCGCGGAGGTCGGCTCGTCGAACAGCATGACGTCCGGGCCCATGGCCAGGGCGCGGGCGATCGCGACCCGCTGCTGCTGGCCGCCGGACAGCTGCGCCGGGTAGGCGTCCACCTTGTCGGCCAGTCCGACGCGGGCGAGGTCGTCGCGCGCGATCCGGTCGGCCTCCTCGGCGGAGCGCCGCAGCACCTTGCGCTGCGCGATGGTGACGTTGCCGAGCACCGACAGGTGCGGGAACAGGTTGAACTGCTGGAACACCATGCCGACGCGGCGGCGGGCCGCGTCGATGTCCACGTCCGGGTCGGTCAGCTCGACCCCGCCGACGTACACCTGCCCGGCGGTGGGCTCCTCCAGGAGGTTCACGCAGCGCAGCAGCGTGGACTTGCCGGACCCGGACGGCCCGATGATGCACACGACCTCGCCGCCCGCGACCTCGAAGTCGATGCCGCGCAGCACCTGCAGGTCCCCGAACGCCTTGTGCAGCCCGGTGACCTGGACCGCCGCGGTGGTGTTCACGGTCGTCACCGCTGCCCCCTCTTCTGCCGGGCCTCCAGCCGCCGCGCCAGATGGCCGAGCGGAATCGTGATGATCAGGTAGCAGAGGGCGGCCACGATGATCGGCGTGGTGTTGCCCTGCTGGCTGGCCGCGTCCTGGGCGAGCTTGGACAGCTCCCGCTGCTGCAGCGTGATGCCGAGGAACAGAACGAGAGACGAGTCCTTGAACAGCAGGACCAGTTCGTTGGTCAGCGGCGGGATCACGATGCGGAGCGCCTGCGGAATGATGATCGAGCGCATGGCGCGCCCGTGTGACATGCCGAGCGTGCGCGCCGCCTCCATCTGACCGCGCGGCACGGCCTCAATGCCGGCCCGGATGGTCTCGGCCATGTACGCCGCCGAGACCACTCCCAGGGCGACGGCGGCCTGGCCGTACACGCCACCGGGGAAGTTGACCCCCGGGAAGGCGAGCGGGACGCCGGTGCCCACGAAGATGAAGATGAGCAGCGCGGGCAGTCCCCGGAACACCTCGATGTAGGCGATGGCGAACCAGCGGTACGGCGGCACCGAGGACAGCCGCATCAGCGCCAGCAGCAGGCCGGCCACCAGGCCGAGTGCGAACCCGGTGACCGTGAACAGCAGGGTGTTGCGCAGCGCGACCGTGATGATGTCGGGGAACAGCGTCTTGGCGACCCGCCATTCGGCGAAGTTGGTCTTCAGCGCCCCCCAGTCCGCCAGGGACACGAGCAGGACGACGGCGACGACGAAGATGCCGTACTCGCCGCCCAGGATCAGCCGACGGCGCTGCGTGCGGGTCAGCCGCGGCGCCGCCTCCGCGTGTTCAGTCATTGCGGCCTCTCGAATCGATCAGGGCCGGCTCAGGCGCCCGCCGGCATCGGGCCGATCCACTTCTCGTAGATCTTCTTGTACTCGCCGCTCTGCCGGGCCTCGTCGATGGTCTGGTTGATCAGCGAGAGCAGCTTGGGGTTCTTGCCCTTGCGGACCGCGAAGCCGTACTGCTCGCCGGTGTTGAGGCTGGCCGCGACGCCGTACGCGGCGTTCGCCGGGTCCTTCAGCCAGCCCTGCACGACCGGGTAGTCCTCGATGATCACGTCGACCTGGCCGCTGCGCAGCCCGTTGAGGAGGCTGGCGGAGTCCTTGAAGGACTTCGAGTCGATGCCCTTGGAGTGGACGAAGTCCTCACCGGTGGTGCTGGCCTGGGAGCCGACCTTGAGCTTCTTGGCCTTGACATCGTCCAGCGACGCGTAGGTGATGCCCTTCTTGGCCATGAGCGCCTGCGTGGCGTTGAAGTACGGCTTGGTGAAGTCGATGAACCGCGCCCGCTCCGGCTTGATCGTCATACCGGCGGCGGCGACGTCGCACTTCCCCGCGTTCAGCGCGGACCCCGTCTTGATCGTCTCAAACGGGGTGTCGATGACCTGCTGGGTGACGCCGAGCTTCTTGGCGACCAGGTCGATCAGGTCGACGTCGAAACCGACGACCTTGCCGCCCTGGGCCGACTGGAACGGCGGGTACGGCAGGTGCGTGCAGGTGGTCAGCTTGCCCTTCTTCACCAGCTTGGCACCCTGAACTGTCACTCCGTCCCCTCCGCCGCCACAGGCGGTGAGGGCGAGGGCGGCCGCGCAGAGTCCGGCGGTGGCGGCGGCAAGCCGACGACTAATAGCCACAATTCCTCCATAAGCAGGACAAACAACTGTCCGACTATGTCATACCGCTCGCCACCTGCGAGAACGTCAGCGGGTCACGACTTGATCACAGCAAGAAAACGGGCTGCGACCGGTCCGGCCACCTGCCCGCCGTCCCCGCCGTGCAGAACGAAGACGGCAAAGGCCAGATCGCCCCGGTAGCCGATGAACCACGCGTGCGTATGACCTTGGGCATCATATTCGGCCGTCCCCGTCTTGCCCGCCGTGCCCGCCGGAAGTCCGGCCCGGGCCGCGGTGCCCCGCGTCGCGACCGCCCGCATCATCGACCGCAGCCCGGCGACCACGGAGGACGGCAGCGGCCGGGCCGTTCCCGCGTGGACGAGGCGCGCGGGCACCAGACGCGGCGGACGGTACGAGCCGTCGGCCACGGCCGCGGCGACCACCGCCATCGCGAGCGGGGTCGCCTGCACCTTCCCCTGGCCGATCGACGCCTCGGCCAGCCCGTTGTCGCCGCCCGGGTCGAGGAGGTCCCCGGAGTAGGCCGTGTCCGTCCCCGTGTCGAAGTGCGCGCCGAAGCCGAACGCGGCGGCGCTCTCCCGCAGCCGCCCGGCTCCCGCCGACACACCGAGTCCCGCGAACGTCGTGTTGCAGGACTCGGCGAACGCGTCGGCGAGCGAGACCCGGCCGAGCGCCAGGCCGCCGTGGTTGTGGATCGTGCGCTGCCCGGCCACCGTCACGGCCGGGCAGTCGACCGGGCTCGCCGGC
Source organism: Actinoallomurus sp. NPDC052308 (assembly GCF_040679195.1). Taxonomy (NCBI): domain Bacteria; kingdom Bacillati; phylum Actinomycetota; class Actinomycetes; order Streptosporangiales; family Thermomonosporaceae; genus Actinoallomurus; species Actinoallomurus sp. NPDC052308. Next base: position 8,286 of record NZ_JBFAUM010000042.1, read on the forward strand.
GTCATCCCGCCGCCCAGCAGCGCCGCCGCGACGACCACCTTGAACGTCGACCCCGGCGGGTACAGGCCGGTGAAGGCGCTCTCGGCCTGCGGCAGCCGGTCGGCGACCGCCACGATCTCGCCGGTCGAGGGGCGGATCGCGACGAGGGCGGCCTGCGCCGATCCCACGGCCGCGTCGGCGGCCGCCTGGGCGCGCCGGTCGATCGTGGTGCGGACGGGCGCCGCGCCACGGCCGGGGAAGACCGTGAGCTGCTGCGCCGGCCGCCCCGGGTTCTGGATCCGCACCGCCCAGCCGGGGACGCCGTCTTCCTCGCCCAGCCGCTCGCCGACGTCGGCGAGGTACGGCTGGGCGCCGTTGTCGGCGGGAAGGGGCCTGCCGTCCGCGGCGACCGGCGCTCCCGACCCGGCCTCGGTCCGGTCGAGGATCCACCGTCCGCCGTCGGCCAGGGCCGGGTGCAGCGTCGCCGGCGACCACACCACCCGCCAGGCGCCGTTCCGGCGCGCGAGCCGCAGGGTCGCGTGGAAGCTCCACTCTCCGACGCCGGTCAGGTGCCGGGTGACGGCGTAGTCGACGGACGCCTCGTCCCCGTGCCGTACCGGCGGACCCGGCGTGAAGTCCACCGAGTCGACGCGCAGCGCCCGGGACAGGGCCCGGTGCCGGTCGGCGAAGTCGCCGGGCGGATCGTCGGCCAGCCGCCGCATCGCCGCGAAGTCGCCGCCGCTCCAGGCGCGGAAGTACGCGGCCGAGGCCGCCTCCGGCGTCGCCGGGCCGTGCGGTCCTCGCAGGGCCACGCACGAGAAGACGGCCGCCGCCAGCAGGATGAGCACGCCGGCCGCGACGACGACGACTCTGCGCATCGGACTCCCCCGTCGGCGACGCCTAAGTCGATCATCGTCTCCGACGCGGCGGCGACACCATGGCCGGTTCCGGCCGATCAGTCCGGTGGCGTCACCCGGTGGCCTCGGGTGGCATCGGGCCCATCCACCGCTCGTACGTCCGCCGGTAGGTGCCGTCCCGCCGGATCTGCGCGATGACGTCGTCGATCAGCCGCAGCAGCGCCGGGTTGTGGCCCTTGCGCACGGCGAAGCCGTACTGCTCGCGGGTGCGCAGCCCCGGGAGGAGGGTGAAGTCGGCGTTGGCCTCGTCGGTGAGCCAGTAGCGCACCACCGGGTCGTCCTGGATCAGCGCGTCGACCTGACCGGTGCGCAGCGCGTCCAGCTCGGTGGTGGCGTTCTCATACCCCTTCGTCTGCCACCCCTGATGGCGCGCGTACGCCTGTCCCGTCGTGCCGACGACCACGCCGACGCGCAGCCCGCCGGAGCCTGCGGCGTCCGGCGTTATGCGCGCGTCACGCCGGACCATCAGCACCTGCCCGGATTCGAAGTAGGGCCGGGAGAAGTCGACCACCGCCGCCCGCTGCGGGTTGACGGTCATGCCGGCGGCCGCCAGGTCGCACGCCGCGACCGCGAACACCTCCCCCGAGGTGATCGCGGTGAACCGCGTGTCGATGATCTTCTGCCGCACGCCGAGCCGCCGGGCGACCAGGTCGATCAGGTCCACGTCGAAGCCGACGATCGCCTTGCCCCGCTGGAACTGGAACGGGGCGTAGGGCAGGTGCGTGCAGGTGGTGAGCGTGCCGCGGGCGACCAGGTGAACGCCTCGCACGGTCTGGCCGGCCGGCGCGCAGGCGGTCAGCAGGCAGGCGGTCATCGCCGCCGCGGGCACGGCGCACGCGCGGGAGAGAGTGACCAGGTGCACGGTGCCTCCGAGGGGGGTACGACGCTCCATCCGTCCCACTCACGCGGAAGAGTCAACCAGTTGCGCACCGTCACGTCCATGTCGATCGCGATGCCCGCGCCGCGAGCGCGTCACCGGCCCTCCGCGAGCGCGTCCTCGTCGACCACGCCGCCCGCGCCCGCGAGCGCGTCGCCGGCCGCCGTGCGCGCGTACAGCACGCGCCGGCCGACCCGATGGCCCGTCACCAGACCGCAGGCGCGCAGGACGCCCAGGTGCTGACTGATCGCACCGGGGGTCACCGCCAGGCGCCCGGCGAGCTCCGTCGTCGACGCCGGGACCGTCAGCGCGAGCAGCAGCGCCGCCCGGCGCCGCCCGATCAGTGCCGCGAGGGCGTCCGGAGGCGCCGCCGGGGCGGTCTCCCACAGCGTCGCGACGCCGTACGCGGGATAACTCAGCATCGGCTGGTACGGCGGGGTCATCACCGAGACGGCCGGCCAGACGAACGCGCTCGGCACCAGCACCAGCCCGCGGCCGGCCAGCGGGCCGTGATGGTGCCACCGGCGCTGGACGGCGAGCCGGTCGCCGTGCCAGCGGACGGCCTCGTGCAGCCCGGCGAAGAGCCCCTCGGCCCCGCGCTCGGTCAGGGCGCGGGACCGGCGGAGCACGTCGCCCTCCAGCAGCGCCCGCATCCGCGGCCAGGACTCCTCGAGCGCCGCCTCCCAGTACGCGGCGATCAGGTCGGCGACCTCACCGAGGGCGCGCTCGGGCGCCTCGGCCATCGCTCGGCGCCGCGCGCGCAGGCCGGCGGCGTCCGTGCCCGCCCGCACGAACGCCTCGGCCGAAGAAGGAGCGCGGAACGCCGGCCCCTCGGCGTCCTTCCCGACGTCCCGGATCTCCACGGCGACCCGGCGGGCGGGCGTGGCCCGCACCCGCGCCAGTTCGGCGGCGAAGTCCGGCAGCGGGGACTCCGGCGGCGGGGTCAGGAAGTCGGGCATGTACCCGCTCGCGGGGACGAGCGCGCGCAACGGCGTCAGGTCGAGTCCGCGCAGCCGGGGCCGTACGGCGCGGACCCACGGCAGGTGCAGCGCGCGGCGGGACGGGTCGGCCAGCACGCGCAGGCTGTGCATGAGCTCCCAGAGGGGCGAGAACGCGAACCGGACGCGCGCGACGTCGTCCGGGGCGAAGAGGAATTCGATCATTTAGGCACCGCTAAAAGAGTTCCAGCCGGGCCCGGGTGTTGTCGACCATGCCCCCATGACCTCCGTCGACGAGATGCCCGCTCCCCCTTCCCCCCGGCTCCCCGCGTTCCTCCACACGCGGGTCGGAGGTCTGCCACGAGGCTTCTGGGCGCTGTGGACCGGCAGCTTCGTCAACCGGCTCGGCACGATGGTCGAGCCGTTCCTCGCCTTCTATCTCACGGGAGTGCGCGGCCTGTCCGTCGGCGCGACCGGGCTCGTGCTGGCGCTGTTCGGCCTCGGCTCGATCGTCTCCCAGCTCGTCGGCGGAGTGCTCGCCGACCGGATCGGGCGACGCGCCACGCTGACCGGCGGGATGCTGGCCACCGCCGCCGCGATGCTCGCGCTCGGGTACACCACCACGACCCCGGCGCTGATCACGCTGGTGTTCGTGCTCGGGCTGACCATCGACGCGTTCCGTCCGGCCTCGCAGGCGCTGCTGGCCGACCTGGTCGGGCCGGCCGAGCGCGCCCGCGCCTTCGGGCTGCTGTTCTGGGCGATCAACCTGGGCTTCGCGGTCGCGATGGTGCTCGGCGGGACGCTGTCGCGGGCGGGCTTCTCCTGGTTGTTCTGGATCGACGCGGCCACCTGCGTGGTGTGCGGCGTCCTGGTCTGGCGGGCGGTGCCCGAGACCCGTGGCCGGCGCGCGGAGCGCGAACCCGGCGGGCTCGTGGACGTCCTGCGGGACCGCGTCGCCGTCGGCTCGGTGCTCGTCGTCCTCTGCTACGGATTCGTCTACATGCAGTCCTACTCGACGCTCCCGCTGGCGATGCGGCAGGCGGGGCTTCCGGCGTCGGCGTACGGCTTCGCGGTGGCCCTCAACGGCGTCGGGATCGTGATCGTGCAGCCGCTGATCGGCGCCTGGCTCGGCCGCCGCGACCACAGCCGCGTCCTGGCCGCGGGCGTGGCCGTGGTGGGCGCCGGATTCGGGCTGACCGCGTTCGCCGCGTCGGCGTGGGCGTTCGCGGCGACGGTCCTGGTGTGGACGCTGGGCGAGATCCTCTTCGCGTCGGTGTCCACGGCGATCATCGCGGATCTCTCGCCCGCGCACCTGAGGGGGCGCTACAGCGGGCTGTACGGCACGGCGTTCTCGGCGGCCTCGCTGCTCGCCCCGCCGATCGGCGGCGGGCTGCTCGGCCTGGCCTCCTGGTCACCGTGGCTGGTCTGCGCGGCCCTGTGCGGGACCGCCGCGGCCGGGGCGCTGGCGCTCGGACCCGCCGTGCGGCGCCGGCGGCGGGCGCTCGACTGATCCGGAGGACCCGAGGGGTTGACCGGTTCCTGTGAAAATGTCTAACTTCAGGTGGTTAGTCCCCCTCCGAGGCGGCGTACGAGCTGAATGGTGCAGGCTCCGAGGTCCTGTGGCCCGGTGCACGGACTGTCCGTTCTCCGGGAGCGGAACTTCCGCTGGTTCTTCCTCGGCCAGTGCACCTCCATGCTCGGCGACGGCATGGTCGCGCCCGCCCTCGCCTTCGCCGTCCTCGGCCTGACCGGGCGCGCCGTCGACCTCGGGGCCGTTCTCGCCACCGGGTCGGCCGCGCAGGTGATGTTCACCCTGGTCGGCGGCGTCATCGCCGACCGGCTGCCACGCCACTCGCTGATGCTCGGCACCGACCTCGTACGCGCCGTCAGCCAGGGCGTCGCGGCGGCCCTGTTGATCAGCGGCGCCGCGCGGATCTGGCATCTCCTGGTCCTCCAGGCGGTGCACGGGATCGCCGCCGCGCTCTCCGGGCCCGCCGTCGCCGGAGTCGTCCAGGCGACGACGCGGCCCGAACAGCGCCAGCCCGCCAACGCCCTGCGCGTCCTGGCGCTGTCCACGTCCCTCCTCACCGGGCCCGCGGTGGCCGGCGCCTTCGTCGTCGGCGCGGGCCCGGGCTGGGCGCTCGCCGCGGACTCGGCGACCTTCGCGGTCAGCGCCGCCTGCCTGTCCCGGCTGCGGCTGCGGCGGACCGGTCACGAACGGCCGCAGCGGTTCACCCGCGAGCTGGCCGACGGCTGGCGGGAGTTCCGGTCCCGCCGGTGGGTGTGGAGCGTCATCGTGGCCGCCTCCCTGGTCAACCTGCTCGGCGGGGCGTTCTCGGTGCTCGGTCCCACACTGAGCGCCCGGTCGTTCGGCGGCGCGGGCGCGTGGGCGCTGATCTCGGCGACGTTCGGCGCCGGCTGTCTCGGCGGCGGCGCGATCGCGCTCTGCGTACGGCCGCGGTTCCCGCTGCGCTCGGGACTGGCGATGATGGTGATGTTCGCCTGCCCGGCCCTCGCCCTGGCAGGCGAGCTCACGGTGCCCGGCATCGCGATCGCGGCGTTCTTCGGCGGCCTCGTCCTCATGGTCTTCAACACGCTCTGGGAGACGGCCCTGCAGCACCACATCCCGGCGACCGCCCTGTCGCGGGTCTGCGCCTACGAGTGGGCGGGGGCGCTCGCCTGCCAGCCGCTCGGCCTGGCGGTGGTGGCGCCCGTCGCCGGCTGCTTCGGCCTGCGGACGACGCTCTTGACCGCGGGCGCCCTGCAGGTCCTCGTCGTCCTCACCCCGCTGCTGTTCCCCGAGGTACGGACGCTGCCGTCGCCGCCACGCGACCGCCGGCCCTGATACTCGATCATCAGATCCCTGACGACACCACCCGGCGCGCCCCGTCTAGTCTCGAAGCGTGGCACAGCTTCGTATCGCACTCGCTCAAGCCAACGCGACCGTCGGCGACCTCACCGGCAACGCCGACCGCACCGTCGAATGGACCCGGCGCGCCGCCGACCGCGGCGCCCACCTCGTCGTCTTTCCCGAGATGTTCCTCACCGGCTACCCGGTGGAGGACCTCGCGCTGCGCAAGTCGTTCGTGGACGCGTCGATCGCCACCCTGGAGGCGACGGCCCGCCGGCTCGCCGACGAGGGCCTGGGCGAGCTGGCCGTCGTGCTCGGCTACCTCGACCGGCGCGCCGACGTCGTGGACCGCGTCGGCCAGCCCGCGGGCGCGCCGCTCGACGCGGCGGCGGTGCTGTACCAGGGCCGGGTCGCCGTCCGCACCGCGAAGCACCACCTGCCGAACTACGGCGTCTTCGACGAGTACCGGTACTTCGTCCGCGGTGACCGACTGCCCGTCCTGCGGCTGCACGGCGTCGACGTCGCCGTGGCGATCTGCGAGGACCTGTGGCAGGAGGGCGGGCCGGTCACGGTGACCCGTGAGGCCGGCGCCCAGTTGCTCGTCGCCCCGAACGCCTCGCCGTACGAGCGCAACAAGGACGACGTCCGCCTGGAGCTGTGCGCGCGCCGGGCCCGTGAGGCGGGGTGCGCGCTCGCGTACGTGAACTCGGTCGGCGGCCAGGACGAGCTGGTGTTCGACGGCGACTCCGTCATCGTCACCGGCGAGGGTGAGCTGATCGCCCGCGGCCCGCAGTTCGAGGAGGACCTGCTCGTCGCCGACCTCGACCTGCCCGCCGCCCCGGCGGAGTTCACGCCGGGCGAGACGCCCGCCGACGGGCACGACGGCACCACCATCACGATCGAGCGCGTGCTGCTGTCGCCTGACCCGGTCCCGGCGTACACCCCGGAGGAGCCGCCCCGCGCCGAGCCGCTGGGCGACCTCGGCGAGGTGTACGGCGCGCTCGTGCTCGGCGTGCGCGACTACGTCCGCAAGAACGGCTTCCGCTCGGTCATCCTCGGGCTGTCCGGCGGCATCGACTCCGCGCTGGTGGCGACGATCGCCGCGGACGCCATCGGCCCGGACAACGTGCACACCGTCCTCATGCCGAGCCGCTACTCCAGCGATCACTCCATCACCGACGCGGAGGACCTGGTCAAACGGCAGGGCATCCACTCCCGCACGGTGCCGATCCGCGGCATGGTCGACGCCTACGAGGCCGAGCTGGAGCTGCACGGCCTGGCCGCCGAGAACCTCCAGGCGCGGGTCCGCGGCAACATCCTCATGGGCCTGTCCAACGAGCACGGCCACCTGGTGCTGACCACCGGCAACAAGAGCGAGCTGGCCACCGGCTACTCCACGCTGTACGGCGACTCGGCGGGCGGCTACGGGCCGATCAAGGACGTGCCCAAGGTCACGGTGTTCGCGCTGTGCCGGTGGCGCAACGAGCGGATCGACGGGGCCCACCCGTTCACGCCCCCGTCGGAGACCCCGCCGATCCCGCAGAACATCATCGACAAGCCGCCGTCCGCGGAGCTGCGCCCCGGCCAGCTCGACACCGACTCGCTCCCGCCGTACGACATCCTCGACGCGCTCCTGGACGACTACGTCGAGAAGGACATGGGCCGCGACGGCCTCATCGCGGCGGGCCACGACCCGGAGCTGGTCGAGCGCGTGATCCGGCTGGTCGACGCGGCCGAGTACAAGCGCCGCCAGTACCCGCCCGGCCCGAAGATCACCCCGAAGAACTTCGGCCGCGACCGCCGGCTCCCCATCACCAACAAGTGGCGCGAGATCGTCGCCCCCCACACCGCCGACCCCGCGCGCGTCGCGAAGCGGCAGACCGTGAAGGACGCCTGACCCCGCTCGCCCGGTCGGCGTGACGGCGCCGCCGCCCGGCCCCGGCGGTCCCGGGGCGGGCGGCGGCGGTCGGGGATCAGCGGTAGGTGTGCTCGGGGCCGGGGAAGACGCCCGAGACGACGTCGGCGGCGAACTCCTCGGCGGCGCCGCGCAGCACGCCGCCCACCTCGGCGTAGCGCTTGACGAACTTCGCGGTGTGCGGGGTGAGGCCGGCCATGTCCTGCCACACCAGCACCTGCGCGTCGGTGCCGGGGCCGGCCCCGATCCCGATGGTCGGGATGGACAGCGCGGCGGTGACGCGCTCGGCGAGTTCGGTGGGCACGCATTCGAGCACGACGGAGAACGCGCCGGCCGCCTCGAGGTCCTTGGCGTCGGCCATCAGGCGCTCGCCGTCCTCACCGCGCCCCTGGACGCGGTAGCCGCCGAAGGCGTTCACCGACTGCGGCGTGAGACCGAGGTGCGCCATCACGGGGATGCCCGCCGCGACGAGCGCCTCCACCTGCGGGAGCACCCGCCGGCCGCCTTCGAGCTTGATCGCGTGCGCGCCGGCCTCCTTGAGGAACCGCGCGCCGGTGTGCAGGGCCTCGGCCACACCGGCCTGGTAGGCGCCGAACGGCAGGTCGGCGACGATCATGGCGCGGGAGGTGCCGCGCACGACCGCCGCGGTCAGCGGGATGAGGTCGTCGACGGTGACGGGGATCGTGGACTCGTGGCCGAACACCACCATCCCGGCGGAGTCGCCGACGAGCAGCACCGGGATCCCGGCGTCGTCGAAGACCCGCGCGGTGAGCGCGTCGTACGCGGTGAGCATGGGCCACTTCTCGCCGCGCTCCTTCGCCGCCGCGATGTCGCGGACGGTCACGCGGCGCCCGGTCTGGCCGCCGTACAGGGTGGTCGGCCGACTGGTCGATACAGACATCGGAAACCTCCTGCCTCGAGGCGCCACGGTGGCGTCCCCGGACGGATCGATGATCCCACGGGGTCAACGACTCGTACACCCCCGCCTCTTCCCGGGAGGTTTCAAAACGGTACGGTTGCGTATCGGAATGAACCGGCCTAGGCTGTGCGTTGTTCAGAAACGACACTGACTCGTATCGATATTCCCCCGAAGGGCCTCATGGATCCGCAGACCATCCAGAAGAGACGCTGGGCCATCCTCGGCGTTCTCATCGTCAGCCTGCTCGTCATCGTGCTCGACAACACGGTCCTCAACGTCGCCCTGAAGACGATCGCGGACCCGAGCGCCGGCCTCGGCGCCAGCCAGGGCCAGCTCGAATGGGCCATCAACTCCTACACGCTCGTGTTCGCCGGGCTGCTGTTCACCTTCGGCGTGCTCGGCGACCGGATCGGCCGCAAGCGCATGCTGATGATCGGCATGCTCCTGTTCGGCCTGGCCTCGCTGCTCTCCTCGTACGCGCAGACGCCCGACCAGCTCATCCTCGCCCGCGCGGCGATGGGATTCGGCGGCGCGGCGGTCATGCCGCAGACCCTTTCGATCATCACGAACGTCTTCGAGCCGGAGGAGCGCGCCCGCGCCATCGGCTTGTGGGCCGGCGCCGTCGGCATCGGCGTCGCCGTCGGGCCCATCACCGGCGGCCTGCTTCTCGACCACTTCTGGTGGGGCTCGGTCTTCCTGATCAACGTCCCGATCGTCATCGCCGGCGTGATCGGCATCGCGTTCCTCGTTCCGGAGTCGCGGAACCCGGTGCGCGCCAAGATCGACTTCGGTGGTGTGCTGCTGTCGATCGCCGGCCTGATCCTGCTCACCTACGGGATCATCGAAGGCGGCGAGAAGGCGACCGTCACCGCGCCGGCCGTGTACGGCTCCGTGCTCGCCGGGGTCGCGCTGCTCGCCCTGTTCGTCTGGTACGAGTCCCGCATCGAGCACCCCTCCCTCAACGTCCGGCTGTTCCGCGACGGACGGCTGTCGGCGTCCGTCGGCGCCATCGCCCTGGTGTTCTTCGCGCTCGGCGGCGTCTTCCTGTTCATCTCGCTGTACCTGCAGAACGTCCGCGGCTACACCCCGCTGCAGGCGGGCCTGCTCACGCTGCCGCTGGCCGCCGGCCAGATGATCTTCTCCCCGCGCAGCGCGGGGCTGGTCGCCCGGTACGGCGCCAGGCCGGTCGCCGCGACCGGCCTGACGATGGTCGCGCTGGCGCTGCTCAGCTACCACTTCGCCGCGGTCCACAGCCCGATCTGGATCCTGGGGATCACGTTCTTCGTGCAGGGCGCGGGCATGGCCCTGGTGATGACCCCGGCCACCACCTCCGTCATGTCGGTGCTGCCGAGGGAGCAGGCCGGATCCGGCTCGGCCATCAACAACATCGCCCGTCAGGTCGCCGTCGCGCTCGGCACCGCCCTGCTGGGCTCCCTGGTGGCCTCGATCTACCGGAACGGCATGAAGCCGCACCTGACCGCGCTGCCCGAGAACCTGCGCGCCGTCGCCGGGTCGGACATCGGCGCGACCACGGGAGTGGCCGAGAAGCTCGGACCGGCGGGCCGGGCGCTCCTGTCGCCGGCGCACGACTCCTTCGTCCACGCCATGCACATCACCTCCGCCATCTCGGCCGCCGTCGCCTTCCTCGGAGCGCTCGTCGTCCTGAAGTGGATGCCGGGCAGGCCCGCGGTCGAGCCCGACGTTCCCCACGTCGAACAGCGCGAACCCGTGGAGGTGTGAGACGGTGAAGCGTGATGACGCACACCACTGACCAGTGTGCTGCGCGGCCGCCGGGACGGCCGCGCAGCGAGCGCGCCGCCAAGGCGATCGTCGACGCCACCCTGGACCTCCTCGCCGAGGAGGGCGGGGTGGCGGGCGTCTCCATCGAGGCCGTCGCCGCACGCGCGGGGGTCGGCAAGACGACGATCTACCGCCGCTGGCCCAACAAGGAGGCGCTCATCATCGACGCGCTCGCCGCGTTGAAGGGGCCGCTGCCCGAGCCGCGCGGCGAGTCGTTCCGCGAGGACCTCGTCGCCCTCGCCAAGGCGTTCGTCGCCGACAAGAGCGACAAGAAGCGGGTCGACTGCTACTGGAGCGTCCTCGGCAGTTCGGAGCGCTACCCGGAGCTGATGGACCGCTTCACCCGCGAGATCGTCGAGCCCCGGCGCGAGGTCATGCGGGAGGTGCTGCGGCGGGGCGTCGCCTCCGGAGAGCTGCGCCCCGACCTGGACGTCGAGCTGACCCTGTGGATCCTCACGGGAGCCGTCGCCCACCGGACGCGGGCCGCCGGCGCCGGTCCGGTCCCGGAGGACTACGCGGAGCGGGTCGTCGACGCCCTCATGACGGGACTCGCGCCACGCTGAACCCGGAGTTGTGATGATCTTCCTCCGCCGATCACATTTGGTCATACTTTTACAACGGGGGATGACGGGTCACAGGAAGGACTCCGGCGGATGGCCGACTCTTCGGCGAGAACTCTGGTCCTCGGCATCGGCCGGGCCGGCCAGATCCTCCAGTGCGGGCAGAACTCCTCCGGCGTGCTCGGCAATGCCCCTGAAGAGATCGTCGGCACGAACGTGTCCGGCCTGTTCACCGACGAGAGCAAGGAGGCCCTGACCGGGCTCCTCGACGCCCTCGCCGACCGCCACGAGCGGACCGCCGTCCTGGGGTTGCGCGCCCCGGACGGCGAGGCGCGCAACGGCGTCGTCACCGTCCAGCCGATGCACACCGCCGCCGCCGACCCGGTCGACCTGATGATGATCCGGGTCGCCGTCACCGATCTCGAGCGCTTCACCGACCCGGCCCTGATGCGCCGGGCCATGCTGGACGACGCGCTCGTACGGATCGGCGCCACCCTGGACCTCGACCAGATGGCACGCGAGCTCGTCGACGTCATCGTGCCGCACTTCTGCAACTCCGCCGGCGTCCTCATCCAGGAGGCCATCGTCGCCGCCGACGAGCAGCCCTCGGTCGCGGCGGACGGCACCACGGTGCTGCGCCGGGTCGCCCTCGCCTCCGACGAGTCCGACCCCCGCTGGAACGCCGCCTTCCCGACCGGGGAGGTCCTCACCTACCCGCCCGACACCCCGTACACGCGCTGCATGGCCACCGGCGAGCCGGTGCTGGTGCCCCACCTCGACGGCAAGGTCGCCAAGCGGACCGCCCGGCTGTGGCGGCGCAAGCCCGTCGCCAAGCTCCTCGCCGACACCTCGATGGTCGTGCTGCCGCTGATCGCCCGGGGCACGACGCTGGGGTTCCTGGTCTGCACCCGGAGCTCCGCGCACCGGGCCTTCGACGCGTACGACGTCGAGCTCGGAATGGAGTTCGCCGCCCGCGCCGCCCTCTACATCGACAACGCCCGGCACTACAGCCGCGAGCGCGCGACCGCCCTCACCCTCCAGCGCAGCATGCTGCCGACCGGCCTCACCGCGCCGTCCAGCGTCGCGGTCCGGCACCGTTACCTGCCCGGCAACCAGCTGATCGAGGTCGGCGGCGACTGGTACGAGTCGATCGCGCTGCCCGGCGGCCGCGTCGCCCTCATCGTCGGCGACGTCGCCGGGCACGGCGTACGCGCCGCCGTCACGATGGGCCGCCTGCGCACCGCCCTGCGGACCATCGTCAACCTCGAGCTCTCCCCCGCGGACGGCCTGCAGCAGCTCGACGCGCTGATGCGGGAGATCGGCGAGCGGGAGCCCGCCTTCGCCACCTGCGTGTACGCCCTGTACGACGCGACCGACGGCACTTGCGAGATCGCCTCGGCGGGGCACCTGCCGCCGCTGCTGCTCCGGCCGAACGGCACCAGCGAGTTCCTCGACGTCCCGCCCGCGCCGCCCCTCGGCGTCGGCGAGGGGATGATCGAGACCCGGACGTTCACGATCGGGGACGGCAGCGTCCTCGTGCTCTACACCGACGGGCTCGTGGAGAACCGCGGCCAGGACATCGACGACGGCCTGTCCCGGCTGCAGGGGCTGTTCGGCGCGGAGGCGCTGTTCCGACCGCTGGAGGAGCTGGCCAAGGCCACCCTCGACAGTGCCTACGCCGACCACGACCGCGACGACATCGCCGTGCTCATCGCCCGCCTGCGCCGCCTGCCCGCCGGTCACGTCGTCTCCTGGCGGCTGCCCGCCCTGCCGTCCGCCGTACGGGACGCCCGGGTCCGGGTCCGCGAGACGCTCGAACGCTGGGACTGCGAGGAGCTGTCCTTCAGCACCGAGCTGGTGGTGTCCGAACTCGTCACCAACGCGCTGCGGTACGCCTCGGGCGACATCGAGCTGCGGCTGCTGCGCGACCGCACCCTGGTCTGCGAGGTGCGCGACGACTCCGACGCGCTCCCCCGGGCCCGCCAGGCCGCCGATGACGACGAGGGCGGACGCGGCCTGCAGGTCGTGCACCGGCTCGCCAAGCGCTGGGGCGCCCGGCCCGCCGGCGACGGCAAGGTCGTCTGGTGCGAGCTGGAGCTGCCCGACCGGGACGACGGTTTCGACGGCTCCTGGCCCGGCGAGGCCCACCACCTCCCCGCCTGACCACGCCGGGCCGCATCTGGACCCCCGTATTCGCGACAACTCACCCCCGCGGATGATCTCGATGCATTAGGTTTCGTCCGTCGTCTGATCACGAGCCGGACGCCGTCGGCGCCGCGTGACGCCGAAGGATGCCGAGCATGAGCGCCTCTGTGAGCCCGCCGCCGTGGCCGATCCCACCCTCCTGGCAGGTCGCGCTCCCGGGGCGCGAACCGGACGCCGGGCCTGATGGGGCTCCGGCGGCCGGGGCGCCGTCCGGCGGGTACCCCGCCGTCGCGCCGCCGGCCACGGGCCCGTCCGGCACACCGGCACCGGACGACGTCTCCTTCGCGGTCGCGCCCTCCCCTGGGCCGGACGCGTCCGTGGCTCTCCGGACCGGTGCGGGCCCGGCCGACGGCGCGACCGGTGACGTTCCGGCCGGGACCGTGCCCGCCGGCGGGCCGGAGATCATGCCCCGGCTCGTCGTCGTGTTCCTGCCGGAGGGGTCCGGCGCCATGGTCGACGCCGTGCCGTCGCTGCCGAACGGGGTCAGGGTAGAGCGCCGCCCGGCCGCCGGTCCCGTCTCGACCTTCGCCGGGGTCGGCGAGCTGGCCCGCGCGGTCGGCGAGGCCGTCGCCGGTGGGGCGAGCGGCGTCGTCGTCGTCCATCCGGCGGAGACCCTCGCGGAGACCGCCTGGGCGCTGGAGCTGCTGCATGAGGGTTCCGCGCCCATCGCCCTGGTCGCGGCCTCCGGCGGCCCGTCCGAGCTGGCGGACGCCATCGCCGTCGCGGCCGCCGGCCCGCGGTGGCTCGGCTGCGCGGTCGTGGCGCACGGGGACATCCACGCGGCCCGGCACGTCAGGGCGACCGGCCTCGCGGCGCCGGCGTTCGCCTCCCCGGGGGCGGGGCCACTGGGCCAGGTGATCGGCGGGATCCCGCGTCTGCTGTGGCGCCCGCCGGAGCGGTTCACGGTGCGCGGGCCCTTCGCCGGGCGTCCCCCGCGCGTCGGGCTCCACGTCGTGGCGCTCGGCGACGACGGCGCGTTGCTGCGGGCGCTCGCCGGCCACTGCGACGGCCTGATCGTCGCCGCCCGCGCCGGGCAGGCCGCCCTCGACGCTCTGATCCCGGTCCTCGCCGAAGCCACCGTCCGCATCCCGGTCGTCCTGCACTCCCCGACCGCACCGCCCGGCGGAATGGCGGTCACCGGTCTCGAACCGCTCAAGGCCCGCGTCCTCATGCACCTGCTGCTGGACGCCGGTCACGACCGCGCCGCCGTGCTGAACGCCTTCGCCGCGCTGGAGGGGAACGCCGCGGTGCCGTCCGCGCCGTCGCCGGTCGCGACCGCGTTTTGAAGATCGCCCGGTCGGGGTAGATGATCACCACCCGTGTAACGCCACAACCGACGACCGGTCCGAGCCGTCAGGGACGAGTGCCCGGATGGCGGGGCGAACCCCCGCTTTCCGAAGGGCACTTCCATGCCGCGCGTCTTCGCCGTCGTCCTGTGCACGACGACCCTTCTCACCGCGATCGCCGTATCGGCCTCGACCGCGTCCCCGGGCTTCGCGGCGGAACGCGTCTCCGCGGTCCCGGCCGTTCCGGGCGGCGCGGTGCCCGGCTCTCCAGGGACCTGCTCCCAGGTCTACCTGCCGCTGCCAGATCCGGCCTGTCAGCCCGGCGCGGTCAACCCGGACGTCACGCAGGAGACGATCGGCTCGACGATCTGCGTGGCCGGGTGGACCAGGACCGTACGGCCGCCGGTGTCGTACACGAACGCGCTCAAGGTGCGGCAGATCGCCGAGTACGGCTACGCCGACACGAACCCCGCGCACTACGAGGAGGACCACCTGGTCCCGCTGGAGCTCGGCGGGGCGCCACGGGATCCGCGCAACCTGTGGCCGGAGCCCCGGTACGACGCCGGCGGGGGCACCGCCGCCGACAAGGACGAGGTCGAGAACGCGCTGCGGAAGAAGGTGTGCGCCGGCCTGATGCCGCTCGCCGCCGCTCGTACGATCATGGCCGTGGACTGGAGGAGGGGCCGGAGCGCGGCAGCGACGCGCTGAGGACCCGCCGCGCCTCGGTGAGCGACGGCCCGTACCACTCCAGGTGCCGGCCGCTCACCAGGGCCACCGGCACGTCCGGGAACATCTCCGGCCCGTCCGTGGCGGAGAAGGCGTACGGCTCGTCCGGCAGGACGACCAGCCCCGGCCGCCGGCCCAGCATCTCCTCGACGGAGACCTTGGGGTACCGCTCGTCGGCGCGTCCGTACGCGTTCGCGACGCCGAGCCGCGCGAGGAGGTCGCCGGCGAATGTCTCCCGGCCGAGCACCATCCAGGGCCGCCGCCAGATCGGGACCACCGCCGTCACGCGGGGCGACGGGGGTCCGCCGAGCACGTCGGCCCACACCGTACGGGCCTCGGTGAGCCATCCGGGCGGGTCCTGCCCGCAGGCGGCGAGCATGCGCCCGAGGCTCGTCAGTGCCTCCGGGAGGGTGCGGATCACGGTGACCCAGACGGGCACGCCCGCGGCGCGCAGCGCGTCGAGGTCGGCCGGGCGGTTCTCCTCGAAGTTGGCGACGACCAGGTCCGGCGCCAGCCCGGCGATCCGGCGCACGTCGGGATTCTTGGTGCCGCCGACGCGTACGACCCCGAGGTCCGGCGGCTGGACGCACCAGTCGGTGGCGCCCACCAGCAGACCCGGGGCCGTACGCGCGATCGCCTCGGTGAGGGACGGCACGAGCGACACGACACGGCGCACGTCCCGGGCGGGCCGGAACGGGACTCCGAGGTCGTCGAGCATCGACGGCTCAGACGTCGGTGACCCGCAGGCCCGCGTGTGCCTTGTAGCGCCGGTTGATGGAGATCAGGTTGGCGGTCAGCGCCTCGACCTGGTGGGCGTTGCGGAGCCGCCCGCCGTAGACGCCGCGCACGCCGCCGATCCGGCCCGCGAGGGCCTGCACCGTGTTGGTGGCCTCCCGGTCCTCGCCCAGGACGAGGACGTCGAGGTCGATCTCCTCGACGGCCGGGTCGAGGAGGGTCACGGCCGAGACGTGGTGGAACGCCGCGACGACGGTGCTGTCGGGCAGGGCGGCCGCGGCCTGCTGGGCGGCGCTGCCCTCCTCGACGGGCAGCGCGTAGGCGCCCTGCTTGTCGAAGCCGAGCGGGTTGACGCAGTCGACCACGATCTTGCCGGCCAGTTCGTCCCGGAGGGACTCCAGGAGCGCCTTGTGGCCGTCGTACGGCACGGCCACGATGACGAGGTCGGCCTCGCGGGCGACGACGGCGTTCGCCGCGCCCCGGACGCGCAGGCCGTCCCCGAGGCTCTCGGCCGCCTGCTCGGCGCGTTCGGCCTTGCGCGACCCGATGATCACCTCATGGCCGGCGAGGGCGAACCGGCGCGCCAGCCCCTTGCCCTGGTCACCGGTGCCGCCGAGGATGCCGATGGAAAGACCGCTGACGTCCGGCAGATCCGCCTGCTGAGTGCTCATAGTGGATGATCCTGCCAGGCCGCCTCAGGACCGCGCCGCGCCGGGTACCGCGGCCATCGCGGCGCCGATGATGCCCGCGTCGTTGTGCAGCTCGGCCGGGACGACCGGGGTCCGTACGTCGGCCAGGAGGGGCAGGAAGCGGTCGGCCTTCTTGCTGATGCCACCGCCCAGGACGATCAGCGATGGCCACAGCAGGTCCTCGATCCGCCCGAGGTACTCCGACAGCCGCTTCGCCCAGTCGTGCCAGCTCCAGTCGTGAGCCTCCCGGGCGTGGGCGGAGGCCCGCCGCTCGGCGTCCTTGCCGCGGATCTCGATGTGCCCGAGCTCGGTGTTCGGCACGAGCGTCCCGTCGAGGAACAGGGCGCTGCCGACGCCGGTGCCGAGCGTCAGCATGAGGACCGTGCCGGCCCGGCCGCGTCCCACGCCGAAGGTCATCTCCGCGACGCCGGCGGCGTCGGCGTCGTTGAGCAGCGTCACGGGCACCCCGCTCGCCTCCGCGAACAGGTCGCGCGCGGCCAGGTCGATCCATGCGTCCCCGAGGTTGGCCGCCGTACGGACGACGCCGTCGGTGACCACGCCGGGGAAGGTGACGCCCACCGGTCCCGTCCAGCCGAAGTGCGCGACGATCTCGGCGACGGCCTGCGCCACCTCCCGGGGCGGCGCGCCCTCCGGGGTGGGGAGGCGCAGCCGGTCCCGGGTGAACTCACCCTTGTCCACGTCGACCGGCGCGCCCTTGATGCCGGACCCGCCGATGTCGACCCCGAGTATCTCCATGCGGCAATACCTACCTGAGATTTTTCGCAGCTAACAAAGTGCACGTGATCTCACGGTCCGTACGGCACGATAAGGACCATGGACGCGAGTCAAGTGGCGGCTCTGCGGGAGCTGCTCGCGACGACCGGCTGGCCGGAGCGCACGCGGGAGTTCGCCTGGGCGTTGCGGTCGTCCACCCGGACGCCGGGCGGCCTGCTGGTCTTCGGCCCGCCCGACGACGAGCCGTGGCACCTGGCCGCGCACCTGGACGACGAGAGCCGGCTCGGCGGCCTGCCCGAGCTGGCGCCCACGCTGGTGCGCTGGGAGCCGCCGCCGGGCGCCCCGCCGCACCTGCGGATCGGGCTGGAGCGCCTGGAGGCGGCCCGGCGCGGGGAGACGCTGATCGTCGTGTCCGAGGACGAGTCGCCGGCGCCGCTGCTGGAGCGGGTGGACGACGCGCGCCGCGTCGGCGCGACGATCTTCGCGGTGGACACCGGCGACCGTGAGCTGGAAGGCCTCGCGCACGAGGCGCTGACGGTGCCGGCCGACGACCGGCTCGTGTCGTTCGACGCCGCCCAGCACCTCGTCAGCGCCGCCGCCGGGGACCCGCTGCCCAGGCGCGGCCTGCGCGACCGCCTGGCACGGCTCCTGGAGACGATCAGCGGCCCCGCCGTCCCCTGACGCCCGGGGCTAGAAGTCGTCGTCCTGGCGCCGCCACTGCTCGTTGCGCTCGGCGGCCCGCTGCAACGCGTGGGCCGCCTCCTCCTCACTGGCGTAGGGGCCCATCCGGTCCCGGTCCGGGCACCCGGGCCCGTGCTCGACCCGCTGGTGCTTGAGGCAGAAGAACCACTTTCCCTCGTCACTCATCGCGACCTCCGATCATGGTGTCATCTGTGCCCCGGCATGCTGACTACACTCCAACAGCATGACGACGCAACTCCGCCCCGGTCACGTCTCCCCGATGCGCAAGGTGCCGTCGGACATCCCCCGGCCGGAGTACGTCGGCAAGAAGGTGCCGCGGACCGGAGAGCCGGACGTCAAGACGCCCGAGATCATCGAGAGGATGCGGGTGGCGGGCCGGATCGCCGCGCAGGCGCTCGAGGAGGTCGGCAAGCGCATCCAGCCGGGCGTGACGACGGACGAGCTCGACCGGATCGGGCACGAGTTCATGCTCGACCACGGCGCGTACCCCTCGACGCTGGGCTACCGCGGGTTCCCCAAGTCGCTGTGCACCTCGCTGAACGAGGTGATCTGCCACGGCATCCCCGACGACACGGTCGTCCGCGAGGGCGACATCATCAACATCGACATCACCGCGTTCAAGGACGGCGTGCACGGCGACACCGACGCGACATTCCTGGTGGGCGAGGTGGACGAGGAGTCCCGCCTGCTGGTGGAGCGCACCCACGAGGCGATGATGCGCGGCATCAAGGCGGTCCGCCCGGGCCGGCAGCTCAACGTCATCGGCCGGGTCATCGAGTCCTACGCCAAGAGGTTCGGCTACGGCGTGGTGCGCGACTTCACCGGGCACGGCATCGGCACGACGTTCCACTCCGGGCTGATCGTGCCGCACTACGACGACCCGCACGCGACGACGATCATCGAGTCGGGCATGACGTTCACCATCGAGCCGATGCTGACGCTGGGCACGATCGACTACGAGATCTGGCCGGACCGCTGGACGGTCGTCACCAAGGACCGCAAGCGCACCGCGCAGTTCGAGCACACGATCCTCGTCACCGACACCGGCACGGAGATCCTCACGCTCCCGTGAGATAGGCCGGTTCCTCGCGGGTACGTACCGCGCCGTGGCCGACAGACTCGGGACTTACCGCCAGAAACGCGACGCGGGCCGTACGCCGGAGCCGGTTCCGGACGAGGGGCCGCTCCCCCGGGGCGACGACGACACGTTCGTGGTCCAGGAGCACCACGCGCGGCGGCTGCACTGGGACTTCCGGCTCGAACGCGACGGCGTGCTCGTCTCCTGGGCGCTGCCGAAGGGCCTGCCGGACGATCCGCGGACCAACCATCTCGCCGTGCACACCGAGGACCATCCGCTGGAGTACGCGTCCTTCGCCGGGGAGATCCCGAAGGGCGAGTACGGCGGTGGCCAGGTGACCATCTGGGACCGCGGCACGTACGAGACGGAGAAGTGGACCGACCGCGAGGTCAAGGTGGTCCTGCGCGGGAACCGCGTCTCGGGCCGATACGTGCTGTTTCCGACCGGCGGTGAGAACTGGATGATCCATCGCATGGATCCGCCGGTCGCCCCGGACGCGGTGCCGATGCCCGAGCGGATCGACCCGGTACGGCCGGAGCGGCGGGAACGCCTCCCCCGGCGCGCGGGCGCGTACGGCTTTGAGTTCGCGTGGGGCGGACGCCGGTCGATCGTGTTCTCCGACCGCGGTACGACGCGCGCCCTCGACGGCGGCGGAAGGGCCGCCAAGGCCCCGTCCGGCCTCGGGGAGTCGCTCTCGGCCCACCGGGTCGTCCTGGACGGAGAGGTCACCGACCTCGAGGGGCGCGAGACCTACCTGATCTTCGACCTGCTGTACCTCGACGGCCGCCCGCTCGTCGACGAGCCGTACCGGCGGCGACGGGAACTGCTCGAGGGGCTGGGCCTCGCCGGGCCCCGGTGGCAGACCGCGCCCTGCTTCGACGACGGCGCGGCGGTACGGTCCGCGGCTCGCGAGCAGGGCCTGCCGGGCGTCGTCGCCAAGCGTCTCGACGCGCCGTACGACCAGAAGAAGGCCGACTGGCGTCTCATCCCGGTTCGGGATTCCTGAAGCCGCGGACCTCCTCGCGCGGGCGCGCACCGCCGCGCGTCGAGACGCCGGCTCCCACGTCGACCCCCGGGTACGGAACGCGGGCCCGCGGGCCACGGCGGTGTCGCGTCGATCACGGGAACCGCCCCGGCGCGTCGCGCGTCCGTACTCCTCGAAGCGGGTTACAGTCCGCGCGTGGCAACAGAGCGGGTGATCTTCACATGATGGGCCATACGCATGCGCTGGCGGGGGCCGCGGCCTGGCTCGGGACCGTCCCCTTCCTGACCGACTACGGGATGCGGATGACCCCCGGTCAGATCGCGGCCGGAGCGGTCGTCTGCGCCGGGGCGGCGCTGCTGCCCGACCTCGACCACCACGACGGCACGATCGCCAACACGTTCGGGCCGGTCACCCGCGCCCTGTGCCGCGCCATCTCGGCGGTGTCCGGCGGGCACCGGCATGCCACCCACTCGCTGCTGTTCTGCGTCGCCATGGCCCTCGGCGCCGACTGGCTGTCGGAACACGTCGTCCAGGCGTGGTGGGTGATGCTGTTCCTGATCATCGGCCTGGGCCTGCGCGGCATCGGGATCCGCGTCCCGGAGCGCGAGCACTTCGACGCGCTGCTCAACGCCGCGATCGCCGGCGGCCTGACCTTCCTGATGGCCGGGATGCACTTCGCCGGGCCGGGCATCGGCGGGCACGGGTTCACGCTGGGGTGGGCCGGGTTCGCGGTCGGGCTCGGTTGTCTCGCGCACGTCGTCACCGACAGCATCACGCCGCAGGGCTGCCCCGTCTTCTGGCCCATCCCCTGGCGGCTCGCGATCCCGCTGGTGGGGCACACCAACGGTGCCGTGGAGAAGTGGGTGGTCACGCCGCTGCTCACGCTCGGCATCGTGGTCCTCGGTGTCCGCTCGTCGGCCGGGTCCTTCGCCGCGCACTGGCTCGAGTACCACGGCGGCTGATCGACGCCGGCCCGGCGGTACTTGCCCGTACCCGGCAGTCCGTGGCGCTTTACCCGGCCGACCTGCTGGGAAGAGCAGTGATGTGGGACACATGACGCGATGTGGCGTCACCATGATCACTGCGCTCGTCCTGATCGCCGGGTGCGGGGGCGGCGACGCGAAGAACACGAACACGGCCGCGACGGCGCCCGCGCCGCCGGGCCAGGTGGGCGGGCTGCGGCTCGAGCAGGACTACGAGCGGGTCGTCAAGGCGGTGCTGCCCTCCGTCGTGCAGATCGACACCGACACCGGGCTCGGGTCCGGGGTCATCTACGACAACAAGGGCGACATCGTCACCAACTCGCACGTCGTCGCCGGCGCCAACCGGTTGCGGGTGACCACCGCGACCGGCAAGAAGGCGCTCCCCGCGACGCTCATCGGCCAGTACTCCCCGGACGACCTGGCCGTCGTCCGGGTGAACGACGCGTCCTCGCTGCGCCCTGCGCGGTTCGGCGACTCCAGCCGCCTGTCGGTGGGCGAGATCGTGCTGGCGATGGGCAACCCGCTCGGCCTGTCGGGCAGCGTGACCAGCGGCATCATCTCCGCGGTGGGCCGCACGGTCTCCTCTCCGCGCGAGGGCGCGTTCCCCGGCGCGACCATCTCGGGCGCCGTACAGACCAGCGCGCCGATCAACCCGGGCAACAGCGGCGGCGCGCTCGTGACCCTGGAGAACGAGGTCATCGGCATCCCGGCGCTGGCCGCCTCCGACCCGCAGATCGGCGGCGCGGCCGCGGGAATCGGGTTCGCGATCCCGAGCAACACGGTGAAGTTGATCGCCGACCAGCTGATCAGGTCGGGCCGGGTGACCAACTCCGGCCGGGCCGCGCTCGGCATCACGGTCCGGGACGTCGCCGACCTGTCGGGCAACGTCGTCGGCGTCGGGGTGGTGTCGGTGACGAGGGACGGTCCCGCCGACAGGGCCGGGATCCGGCCCAACGACATCATCGTGTCGGTCAACCGCACCAAGACGCCGAGCACCTCCGACCTGTCCGACGTCCTCGCCGGCCTCAAACCCGGACAGACCGTCCCGATCGTGGTCCAGCACCCCGACGGCAGCAAGACCATCGTCAATATCGCGCTCGGCCAGTTGCCCGGTTAGCCGAACCCCGAGTCGCCGCCCGGCCGGCCGTAACGGCCACCGCCTATTTCCGGAAGTCGATGCGGTCGCGGCTGAAGTCGAGGGTGACGCTGCTGAAGTGGCGGAGTTCGTCCGAGCCGAGCAGCCCGGCCACACCCATGTTCAGGTCGACCACCGCCAGCGACGTCGCCCGGAGCGGAACACCGCCGAGCGTCCAGCTCCGCACCTTGACGATCGGGACCATCCCGCTGCCCGTGACGCCCTGGACACGGTGCTCCTGCCCGGTGCGCGGCAGCGCCAGCCGCCGGACGAGGCTGCGGTCGACGGAGGAGTTCGACGACCCGGTGTCCAGGACGAACTCGTACGGCCCCATGCCGTTGACCCGGATCGGGACGAAGACGAGGGTGCCGCCGCCGTTGCGGACGACCCGCATGGGCAGGGAGAAGCTCTGGTCGGTGTCCGACGGAAGGGGCACGCCCAGCGAGCCGGGCGCCGATCCGACCGGTGACGTCCGCACCCGAGCGGAGGCGACCGGCGTCCCGACGCTCAGATCGGCGGTCGGCCGGGCGTGTGTCTCGGCGCAGCCGGCGGCCATCGGCAGCGCGGCGGCCAGCAGCAGCCCGGTGATCATCGTGCGGGACACAGGAACGGACGTTCCCGCCGCCGGGCCGGCTAACCGTGCCGACCGCGCGCGAGCGCCCGTACGCGCTCGATGACGGGGGCGAACTCCTCGATGAACGGCGCGTGCACCGTGTAGTAGGTGAAGCCGTACCGCTCGCGGTCGCGCAGGATCCGCTCGGCCATCTCCTCGACGGTGCCGATCAGGAGGAACGGCGTGTCGAGAACCTCCTCGGCGCTCATCGCCCCGCCGTACCGGGCGCTGAGCTCCTCGGCCACGGCCCGGCGGTCGCCGGTCCGCCGCACCGCCTGCACCAGGGTCTGCCACTCGATCCGGTCGGCCCGCGCGCCGGCGCACTCGCGGGCGTACCGCACGCGCTCGTCCGCCTGGGCCGCCGTGGCGAGGCGCAAGGTGCCCAGCGGCTGTCCCTTGACCTGCAGCGTCCCGGAGATCCCGACGATGTCGGCGCGTTCGGCCGCGATCCGCAGGGTCCGATCGCCCATGCCGCCGATCAGCAGCGGCGGCCCGGATCCGGCGAAGCCCCGCCGCTGCACCGGCGCGAGCACCGGAAACCCGTAGGACTCGCGCAGCGCGGCCTGCCGCTCGTAGCCGCCCGCGGCGAACAGCCGGGTCAGCTCGTCGACGGTCGCCTCGAGACGGTCGGCTCGGGCGCCGAACGGCTCCCACGCGATGCCGGCCTCGTCGAACTCCCACTTGACGTACCCCGCGCCGAGCCCGACCTCCAGCCGGCCGTCGGTGAGGAGGTCGGTGGTGGCCACCTCCCGGGCGAGCAGCGCCGGGTTCCAGAAGGGGGCGTTCAGCACGAGGGTGCCGACCCGGAGCCGCCGGGTCGCCGCGGCCGCCGCGACGAGCGTCGGGAAGGGCGCGGGCACCCCGAGATGGTCGGCGGCGAAGACGGTGTCGTAGCCGAGGCGCTCGGCCTCCTGGCAGCGCTCGACGAGCTCCGCGTGCGACGACGTGCCGAGAAGGACGAAGGAGAACCGGAAGTCACCCATGACGGTCAGCCTTCCCCCACGACGGCGTGGGGCATAGGGGTCTCCGCGCTCGGCGGAACCGCCGAACCCGTCACTCCTGGCTGTGCGCCCGCTTGTCCAGGGACGCCAGGTAGGCGTTGTAGTCGGCCAGTTCGTCGTTCTCCTTGCGCGCCGCCGCCCGGTCCGCGCGGCGCTCCTCGCGGCGCGCTACGCGCTGATCCGCGATGAACCACTGGAACACGATGGCGAGCAGGACGATGAACGTCGGGATCTCCCCGAACGCCCACGCGATCCCCCCGCCGGTCTGCTGGTCGACGAGGATCGACGGCCCCCACGACCGGTGCAGCGAGTTGTACCAGCCCGCGGCGATCGGCTGCCCGAGCTCCATCAGCGCGATGCCGAAGAAGGCGTGGAACGGCATGGTGACGAACAGCAGGAGGATCCGGGCGATGTACGGCAGCCGGCGCGGCGTCGGGTCGACCCCGATCAGGACCCAGAAGAACAGGGTGCCGGCCGCCATGAAGTGCACGAGCATCGCCAGGTGGCCGACGTGGGCGCGCATGAGGTAGCCGAACAGCGGGGTGAAGTACAGCGCGTACGTGCTGCCCATGAAGATGACCGTGGCGACGGCCGGATGGCCGATGAACTTGGCCGCCCGGCTCTTCAGCATCGCCGCCAGCCACTCGCGCGGGCCGCGGTCGCCCCGGATGGCGGCCGGCTTCAGCGCGCGCAGCGCCAGCGTCACCGGGGCGCCGAGCACGAGGAAGATCGGAGTGAGCATGGACAGCGTCATGTGCTGCACCATGTGCACGCTGAACAGCACCGGCGCGTAGGTCGCGGCGCCGGTCATCGTCACCGCGACCACGGTGACCAGGCCGACGAACCAGGAGACGGTCCGGCTCACGGGCCACCGGTCGCCGCGCCGGCGCAGCCGGGAGACGCCGGCGAGGTACAGGCCGCCCAGCACGATGACGAGGACGCCGAAGAACAGGTCCGGCCGCCACATGGTCGCCAGCCGGCCGATGGTGACCGGCGGCGGCATGTCGAAGCCGAGCAGGCTGCGGATCGGCGACTCTTCGGCGGACGGCGCGGGCGGAGCGGTCCGGGCGAGCGCGACGGCGACGCCCATCGTGGCGGCCATCAGGAAGGCCTCGGCGGCGAGGAGCCGCACCAGCGGCCACGGCGGACGGCCGACCGGCGGCCGCGTGTACCCCTTGGGGTTGTGCGCCATGACGGCGGGCAGCGTGCGTTCGCGGTGGAACCATCCGGCGGCCCCGAGG
This sequence comes from Actinoallomurus sp. NPDC052308, assembly GCF_040679195.1. Taxonomy (NCBI): domain Bacteria; kingdom Bacillati; phylum Actinomycetota; class Actinomycetes; order Streptosporangiales; family Thermomonosporaceae; genus Actinoallomurus; species Actinoallomurus sp. NPDC052308. The sequence goes on from NZ_JBFAUM010000042.1 coordinate 33,156, forward strand.
AGGACGAACAGCACCACCTTGGCGAGGACCAGCCGGCCGTAGTCGCTGGTGAACAGCTGGGCGGGGGTGGGCAGCCGGGAGATGGCGTTCGCGACACCGCTGACGCCGACGGCGACGAAGCACCACAGCGCCATCCGGCTGAACCGGTGGGCGGCCACCCCGAGATGGTCGCCGTCGTGGACGGCGTGCCAGGTGAGGACCAGCAGGCCGCCGACCCAGGGCGCGAGCGCGACGACGTGCATGGCCAGCCCGCTGATCGCCAGCTCGTGGTTGGGCGAGGTCGCCGAGTGGCCGGTGAGCGGCGGCGGCAGCAGGGCGGCGAGGGCGACGACGAGCAGGCCCGCCGCGCTGCCGAGCGTGGCCGCGGTCCGGGTCAGCAGGGCGATCATCGCGGCCAGGAGGACGACGATCATCAGCGCGGTGCCCTGCGGGAGCTGCCCGACGTAGCTGGACAGCTCGTTGCCGCCGGCGACCGTGCCGACCGGCTCGCCCAGGATGTCGGAGACGGTGAAGATCAGCGTGGCGGCCGCGCCGGCCGCCCAGACCGCGGCGATCCAGGACGTCGCCCGCACGTACCGCACGGCCTGGGGGTCCATGACGCCCTTGGCCGAGGGCAGCAGGGCGACGGCGCACAGCAGGGTGCCGACGGTCAGCGCGCCCCCGAGATCCATGGCCAGCCGGGCGACCGGCAGGCCCCACCGGGTCAGCGCGCCGGCGTCCGCGAGCCCACTGATCACCTTCTCGCGGACCGCGCCGCCGGCGACCAACGCGATCAGGAGGGCGGCGAGGCTGGTGAGGCCGACGAGTGCCGCCGCGGCGTACGGCCGGTGCCTACGCACGGGAGACCGACCGCCGGAGGAGGACGGCTGCGCGCGGCGCGCCGGCGTGGGCGTCGGCGGCACCGGGGCGGTGCGCGAACGAAAGGATCATCATGGCGAGGCGGTCGTCTCTCCGGGTCGGTGGGTCTCCCGGGGGCGCTCACCGCTCGGCGGGCGCGGCCTGCGGCCTCCTCGGCCGTCCGCCCGCTCGCCGGGAGCGCTCCCCGGACCTCCTCAGCTTATTCACCGTCAGGGCGCGCGGTGAGGCGGATCGGCGTTCAGGGCACGGCGGGACGGATCGGCGTTCGGAGGGCGCGCCCGACCGCCGTCACAGGCCCGCGCAGGCCAGCGCCTGCCGGTACGCGTCGGCCCGCTGCTGCGGGGACCCGGCGTCCGACAGCAGCTCGGCGAGCCGGAACCAGCCCTGCGCCGCCTCACGAGACGGGCCGATCTCCCCGAGGCACGCCATCGCCCGGTCCACCGTCGCCGTGGCCTCCTCCCGCCGGCTGAGCCGCAACGTGGCCTCGGCGAGCGCGATCAGGGCGCCGGCGGTGGCCGGCCGGGCCTCGCTGCCGAGGATCTCGAGCGCCTCGTTCGCCCGTTCGGCGGCCCGCCGCGGCTCGCCCATCGCCAGCTCCGCGCGGGAGAGCTGGGTCAGGCACCAGGCGATGTCGGCGTCGGCCGCCCCGGTCGCGGTCCGCTCGTGGAGGGCGCGTTCGAGCTCGTCACGGGCGCGCGCCGCGTCCTGCGGCCGGGCCAGCAGCATGAGGGTCGCGTACTCCCCCCGCAGCCGGCTGGCGTCGCGCAGGTCGGCGACCTCGCCCAGGAGGGCGAGCGCCCGCTCCCCGTACGTCACGGCCCCTTCGAAGTCCGCCGTGTGCTGGGCCACCAGGGCGGCCTCCCAGTAGGCGGCCATCCGGGCGACCGGACTGCCCGTCGCCTCGGCGCGCTCGACCAGCCGGTCGGTGAGCTGCCGCGCGCTGACCAGGTCGCCCCGTTCGAGGTAGACGCCGACGAGGGTGGCGCCGAGCTTGACCGTCTCGTCGCTCCACGGCCCCTGTTTCGCGGTGACCCGCGCGAACGCGCGCTCGGCCACGGCCGCGCTCTCCGTCAGGTCGCCGTTGTCCCAATGGCAGCGGGCGGCCGCGACGTTCACGCGGATCCACTCATCGGTGTCGTACTCCGGCGACAGGGCCGCCCCGAGGGCGGCGAACTCGCGGAGGGCCTCCTCGATCGCGCCGGCCGCCTCGAGGGCGAGAGCGTGTCCCCAGCGCGCCCGGCGCGCCGGCTCGGGCAGGCTGCTGAGCGCCGGGTCGGCGAGCAGCTCCGCGAAGCGGTCCCGCGCATCGGTCGCCCGGCCGCCCCGCAGCGCGGTCTCGGCCTGGTCGAGCGCCGTCTGCAGCCGGTCCTGGGTGGCCTCGTCGATGCCACTGGAGAGGTAGGACGCCGAGCAGCCGAGCTTGCGGGCCAGGAGCCGTACGACCTCCGGGGTGGGGGTGCGCTTTCCGCTCTCGATCAGGGAGACGTAGCTGTCGGACAGCTCAGGGAGAGCCAGTTGCGCCTGCGAAAGGCCCTTACGCATCCGTGCCCAGCGGATCCGTTGTCCGAGCGATTGGTGACTGTCCACATTGACCCACTTTTACCGAAACAATCAACAGAGAATCAGGAGGAGTGGTCGACTCCGGGTCGCGGCTCACGAAGGCCCGTACGGCACGGCCTTCGACCTGGGTGCGGTTCCCCCGTGAACCAGGACAGTTCAACGATCACGCCTCTCATCAGCGGCGAACCGGCCGCCCCCGGCCGACCGTCCCCCGTCGCTGACAATACTTGTACCAGAAAGGATAGTTTTCGCCGTCTTCTTACTGAAGACCTTTTTGAGGACTTCGAAAACCCGTGCCGTCGCCCACCGCGGGATCACGACGTGCGGACGCGCGCTTCGCGGCCGATCTCCGCAAAGCCGAAGCGGGATTCCCCCATTACCCACGTATCCCCGAACCACACCCTTCACCGCCGACGCCGGGCCGGGGCGGTGGCGTCCGCGAGGCCGCACGCCGCCCCGCCCGATCCCGACAACGGACGTGTTACCTGGATACGACGGATGTGTAACGTCCGTACCGGGTGGTCCGGAACGCCGCATGGGCGGCTAGTCTTCCGACGTCCCCCTTGCGGCCCGAGACCCTGACGATCCCCTCGCCCGATCGATTCGTCGGAGGCCGTACGCCCAGTCCTGCGAAACGGAGCCCCCGAATGACGACGCGGCTGGAGGCCGGAGGTCCCCTGGACCGATTCTTCGACCTGACCGCGCGCCGGACGACGGTCGCACGCGAGGTCCGCGGCGGCGTCACGACGTTCGTGGCTATGGCCTACATCATCCTGCTGAACCCCATCATCCTCGGCGGGGCGACCGACGTCACCCACGCGAAGCTGTCGATCCCGCAGCTCACGACGATGACCGCGCTGTCGGCGACGATCTCCACGCTCATCATGGGCCTGGTCGGCAACGTGCCGCTGGCCCTCGCGTCCGGGCTGGGGATCAACGCGGTCGTCGCCTACCAGGCCGCGCCGCACATGACCTGGCCGCAGGCCATGGGCCTGGTGGTGCTCGAGGGCGTCATCATCGTCATCCTGGCCCTGACCGGGCTGCGCGAACGCATCATGAACGCCATCCCGCTGGCCATCAAGCACGCCATCGCCGCCGGCATCGGCGCCTTCATCGCGCTGATCGGCATGGTCGACTCCGGCTTCGTCAGCAAGGGCGAGGGCACTCCGCTGAACCTCGGGACCGGGGGCCACCTCACGGGCTGGCCGGTGCTCGTGTTCGTCATCGGCCTGCTGCTGATGATCGTGCTGTACGTCCGCCGCGTCCCCGGCGCGATCCTGCTGAGCATCGCCGTGGCCACGGTGCTCGCCGTCGTCATCAACGGCAACACCAAGATCGCGGCCGAGGCGTGGGGCACGGTCGTGCCGAAGCTGCCCTCCAAGCTCGTCTCGACGCCGGACTTCGGACTGTTCGGCAAGGTCGACCTGTTCGGCGGCTTCGGCCGGGCGGGCGTGCTGACCGCCCTCGTCGTGCTGTTCACCCTCGTGCTGAGCGGCTTCTTCGACGCGATGGGCACGATCCTCGGCCTCACCGAGGAGGCCGGGCTGCTCGACGAGGAGGGCCGGGTCCCCCGCCTGGGCCGCATCCTCGCCGTGGACGGCCTGTCGGCGATCACCGGCGGGCTCACCAGCTCCTCCGCCGGCACCGTGTTCGTCGAGTCGGCGGCGGGGATCGGGGAGGGCGCCCGGACCGGCCTGGCCAACATCGTCACCGGCATCCTCTTCGCCGCGACGCTGTTCCTCACCCCGATCGCGGCCGTCGTGCCGGCGCAGGCGGCCGCGCCCGCCCTGGTGATCGTCGGCGCGCTGATGATGACCCAGGTCGCCAAGATCGCCTGGTCCGACCTGGACATCGCGATCCCGGCGTTCCTCGCCATCGTGACCATGCCCTTCACGTACTCCATCACCAACGGCGTCGGCGCGGGCGTCATCGCCTACACCGTGATCCAGACCGCCCGCGGCCGCTGGGCCGGCTGGCTGCTGTGGCTGATCTCGGTGGTCTTCGTCGCCTACTTCGGCATCACCGTCATCGAACGGATCTTCGGCATCTCCTGACGAAATCCGGCAGCTCGGACGAGAAGAGGTGGAGCCATGCTCATCCATCCCTGGGACGCGGCCGACGAGGAGGAGTGGCGTACCTGGCTCGGTGACCACGACTTCGGTCAGCTGATCGCCGCCGGGCGCGGGCGCGACGTGCCGATCGTCGTGCCCACCCACTTCACCTTCGACGGCGTACGGACCGCCTGGCTCCACCTGGCCCGGCCCAACCCGGTCTGGGCGGCCCTGGACGAGAACCCCCGGGCGCTCCTCACGGTCGTCGACGACTACACCTACGTGCGGTCGGAGTGGAACGCCGGCGCCGCCACTCCCGACGGCCGCGGCGTGCCGACGTCCTACTACGCGACCGTGCAGCTCGCCTGCGACGTCCGGATCGTCGACGATCCGGCGGAGAAGGCCGAACTGCTGAACCGCCAGCTCGGCCACTTCGAGCCCGGCTCCGGGCGGCTTCCGGTGTCCGCCGAGGAGGACCCGGACCGCCGGCTGCTGCCCGGCATCCGCGGCGTCGAGCTCACCGTCACCGACGTCCGCGCGAAGTTCAAGTACGGCGGCAACAAGGAGGTCGAGCACCGCTACGCGATCGCCGCCCGCCTCGAGGAGCGCGGCGGGCGTGCGGACGTCGCCGCTCGTGGTCACGTGTTGCGCCGCGTATAGATACCGTTAGAACCCAAGGTGTGCCGGGAAGTCTGGTCGGCTCTGTCTTCGTCGTCCCCGTAGAAGGGCAGTGCCTTGTCGGACACCGAGAAGTTCGGGCTCGCGATCCTGCTGATCGCACTCATCGGCACGGTCGCGGTCCTGTCCAACCGGTTCAGCGAGCGCACGCGGATCCCGGCGCCGGCCATCTTCCTGGTGTGCGCGGCGATCGCCTCGGACCTGTGGCCCCGCCTCGGCACGGTCTCGATCCCGACGATCGAGAAGATCGTCACGGTGGCGCTCGCGGTGATCCTGTTCGACGGCGGGATGCACATCGGCCGGCGCAGGTTCCGGGCCGCGGCCGGCGCCACGATCTGGATCGGCGTCGCCGGGACCCTCGTCACCGGGGCGGCGGTCGCCCTGCTCGCCCACTACGGCCTCGGCATCGACTGGCGGCTGGCGCTGCTGCTCGGCACGGCCCTCTCCCCCACCGACCCGGCCGTGGTGTTCTCCGTGCTGGGCCGCCGGGAGATCGCCGGACGCACCGGCACCCTCCTGGAGGGTGAGTCCGGGGCGAACGATCCGGTCGGCATCGCCCTCCTGGTCGCGGTCCTGGGCGCCACCGGCGGCGGCGCGTCGGCGATCGGGGATGTCACCGTCACGTTCGTCGAGCAGATGGTCGTCGGCGCCGCCATCGGCGTCGCCGGCGGGATGATCCTGCTGGGCTTCATGCGGCGCGTCCCGCTGCCCAACGAGGGCCTGTACGCGCTGCGGGTGCTCTTCGGGGCGCTGGCGGTCTACGGGCTGGCGACGATCGCCCACGGCTCGGGCTTCCTGGCCGTCCTTGTGGCCGGCATCGTGCTCGGCGACGAACGCGCGCCGTACAAGCGGGAGATCGAGCGGTTCCACTCCTCGCTGGCGAGCCTCGCCGAGATCGTCGCCTTCACCATGCTCGGCCTCACGATCAGCCTGCGCGGCCTGGGCGACGGCGGCGCGTGGTGGATCGGGCTGGTCCTCGCCGCGGCGCTGGCCTTCGTCATCCGCCCGCTGTTCGTCGGGCTGCTGCTGTGGCCGGTGCGCCTGCGGCGCGCCGAGCGGATCTTCGTGCTGTGGACGGGGCTGAAGGGCGCGGTCCCGATCCTGCTCGGCCTGTTCATCCTGCAGGCGGGGCTGCCCGGGGCCCGGCGCGCCTACGAGATCATCTTCGTCGTCGTGGCGTTCTCGGTGGTCGTGCAGGGCAGCCTCGTGCCGGAGTTCGCCCGCCGCCTGCGCATCCCGCTGCGCGTCGTCGAGCCCGAACCGTGGAGCCTGGGCGTGCGGTTCCAGGAGGAGCCCGAGGGGCTGCACCGGTACCAGGTACGGGAGGGTTCGGCCGCCGACGGCATGAGCGTGGACGACCTGCCGTGCGGCGAGGACGTCTGGATCAGCTTCGTCATCCGCGACGGGCGCCTGGTCCCGGTGCGCGGGGACACGCTGTTGCGGGCGGGGGACGAGGTGCTGGTGCTGGCCACTGAGGGCCCGGACCTGGACGCGGTGTTCACCCGCCGGCGGGAGGAGCCCCCGACCCGCTGACAGCATGTCAGCAAGCGCGGCGAGGCGGATACATGTTGCCGCCGCCGCTGCGGGCGTTCCGCGGCCACTCTTGGGGTGTAAGCACCACTAGGAGGAAACGTGAAGGTCGGCGTACCCCGCGAGATCAAGAACCATGAATACCGTGTGGCGATCACGCCCGCGGGCGTGCATGAGCTGGTCCGGCACGGCCACGACGTCCTGATCGAGCGTGGGGCCGGCGCGGGCTCGTCCATCCCCGACGAGGACTACATCGGCGCCGGGGCCAAGATCTTGGAGTCCGCCGACGACGTGTGGGCGGCCGGCGAGCTGATCCTGAAGGTCAAGGAGCCGATCGCCGAGGAGTACCCCCGGATGCGGAAGGGCCAGACGCTCTTCACCTACCTGCATCTGGCGGCCTCGCGCCCGTGCACGGACGCGCTGCTCGAGAACGGCGTCACCTCCATCGCGTACGAGACCGTGCAGTTGCCGAACCGGTCCCTGCCGCTGCTGGCCCCGATGTCGGAGGTCGCCGGGCGGCTCGCTCCGCAGGTCGGCGCCTACAACCTGATGCGTTTCAACGGCGGTCGCGGCGTCCTTCCGGGCGGCGTGCCCGGCGTCGCCCCGGCCAAGGTGGTCGTGGTCGGCGGCGGCGTCTCCGGCCTGAACGCCGCGCAGATCGCGGTCGGGATGGGCGCGGACGTCACGGTGATGGACGTCAACGTCGACCGGCTCCGCTACATCGACGCCATCTACCAGGGCCGGCTGAAGACGCTGGTGTCCAGCGCGTACGCCATCGAGCGGGAGGCGCTCGACGCCGACCTGGTCATCGGCGCCGTGCTGATCCCCGGCGCCAAGGCGCCCACGCTGATCTCCAACGAGCTGGTGTCCCGGATGAAGGCGGGCTCGGTGCTCGTGGACATCGCCATCGACCAGGGCGGCTGCTTCGAGGACTCCCACCCGACGACGCACGCCGACCCGACCTACCAGGTGCACGGCTCGGTCTTCTACTGCGTCGCCAACATGCCCGGCTCGGTGCCGAACACCTCGACGTACGCGCTGACGAACGTCACGCTGCCGTACGCCGTCGCGCTCGCCGACAAGGGCTGGCGCGCGGCGCTGCGCGACGACCGCGCGCTGGCGCTCGGCCTCAGCACCTACGACGGCGCCCTGGTCAGCGAGCCCGTCGCCGAGGCGCACGGCCTCGAGGCCACCGCGCTGGACGACGTCCTCGCCTGACCGCGATCGCGGGCTCCACTCGGCGCTCCTCCCGTCCCCGGGGCGGTGGGGAGCGCCGTGCAGGTCTCCCGTATTGTGCCCTCATGGGGGAATTGATACTGCTGCGCCATGGTGAGACCGAATGGAGCCGCACGGGCAGGCACACCGGCCGTACCGATGTTCCCCTGACCTCGCGCGGCGAGGAGCAGGCCAAGGCGCTGGCCCCGATCATCGCCGCCCGCGACGTCACGCGCACCCTGACCAGCCCCGCTCAGCGCGCCCGCCGCACGGCCGAGCTGGCCGGGCTGACCGAGGGCGACGTCGACGACCGCCTCTGGGAGTGGGACTACGGCGCGTACGAGGGGCGCACGACCCCGGACATCCGCCGTGACCGGCCCGGCTGGTACCTCTGGAGCGACGGCGTGCCGGAGGGCGAGACCGCCGAGCAGGTCGGCGCGCGCACCGACGCCGTCATCGAACGCGTCCGGCCGTACCTCGCCGAGGGGAACGTGGCGCTCGTCGCGCACGGGCACGTGCTCCGCGTGCTCACCGCGCGGTGGCTGGGCCTGCCGCCCACCGACGGCCGGCTGTTCCGGCTCGACACCGGGACCGTCTCCGCCCTCGGCACCGAGCACGACCGCCCCGTCATCGGCTCCTGGAACGTCCCCGCCCGCTAGGTTCGGGCCACGGTCAGGACACGGCGGCGAGGTCCGACGCCGTCTCGCGGGTCAGGCGGCGGGCGCGGCGGGCGTCGGGCGAGTAACGCCACTGCTCGGGGACGATCCGGGTGCCGCGGTACAGCGCCTTCAGCGTCGTCGTGGCCCACAGGTCCTCCAGCGGCGTGGCCGGCAGGCCGTACATCCGGCGCGCCCAGCGGGGCAGGGTCGCCACGACGAGCGTCGCGATGCTCGGCGCGGCGAGCTTCAGCGGCAGCATCCGGCGCGGGATCGCCGGGTTGTACAGGCGCCGCAGGCCCTGCTTGGCCTCCCGGCAGGCGAAGAGCTCCGGGCGGATCCGCGCGTAGTAGTCCCGCATCTCGGCCACCGAGGCGGGGATGTCGGCCGGGTCCAGCCCGACGACCGCGCCCGCCCGGCGCTGTTCGTCGACGAACGCGTCGGCCTCCTCGGGGGTGAGCGGCACGCCGGAGCGCCATGCGACGTCGAGGTAGGAGTCGACCTCGCCCATGTGCACCCACAGGAGGTTCTCGGGCTCGTCGATCCGGAAGATCTCGCCGGTGTGGGGGTGGAAGCCGGTCAGCCGGGAGTGGATCCGGCGGACCCGGCGGCCGACCCGCTCGACCTCGTCCAGGGTGCCGTACGTCCGGACACGCACGAACTCGACCGTGCGGGCGAGCCGGTCCCAGGCCGCCCGCGGGTCCATGAGCTCGGAGTTCTGCGCGGTGCCCCACATGGACGGCGGGTGCAGCGCCTGCAGGATGAGCGCGCGGAGGCCGCCCACCAACAGGACGGGCTCCCCCATCACCTTCCAGGTCACGGATCCGGGGCCGAACAGCCCGTAATCCTCGCTCATCCGTCACCGCCTTGAGAGATCGTCTCGGGCGCGCAGGAGGACACGCCACGACGCAAGTAAGTGATTATTGCCCGCATACGAGCAGATGACACGCTGATACGGCGTCACAGGGTGGTCTGCTCGCGGACCCAGGCGAGGTAGTCGACGCTCCCCGCGACGACGGGGGTGGCGATGATCTCCGGGGTGTCGTAGGAGTGCCGCTCGGCGATCCGGCCGGCCAGGGCCTCGAAGCGCTCGGCGGTGGTCTTGAAGACGACCATCCACTCCTCGGCCGTCTCGATCTCTCCCTCCCACCAGTAGGTGCTGGCGATCGGGCCGACGAGCTGGGCGGCCGCGGCGAGGCGCTCGGTGACCGCGGACCGGGCGATCTCGGCCGCCTCATGGCGTGAGTCGGTGCTCGTCGTCACCTGGACGTACGCCTCGGCCATCGGCGCTCCCTTCCCCGCTCGATGGTAGCCCTGACCTGCGCCGACCTCGCCTAGTGATCGCGTAATCATTCCGGAACGATGGCGTGGCGGCCCGGGTCGCCCATAGGCGGCCCGCGTGGCCGGAGCCCGCGGGCGGCCCGGGACGGCGCTCCGCCGCGGCCGGCGGAGGAGCCGCGGCCGCGGCGGGGACGAACCCCGCGTTACCGGCTGGGCAGAACCACCATCGCGCTGCCACCGTGCCGGCGGACCGGTTCGGCGACGGCCTGGAGCCTGCCGCCGCCGAGGAACTCCACCCCGGTCGCCGCGCCGATCACGCCCGCCGGCGGTCCGGGGAACAGTGCCAGGTCATGGCCCTTCGCCTTGAGCGCGGCGCCGTACTGGTCGATGAACGCCTGCTCGGCGAAGGTCTGCGGCGTGTTGCGCTGGGTGGCGCGCGGCGCCGCCACCGCCTGGGGCAGCGTCATGCCGAGGTCCACGCGGTTCAGCAGGATCTGCAGGACCGTGGTGATGATGGTGGAGCCGCCCGGCGAGCCGACGGCGAGGTACGGCCGTCCGTTCCGCAGCACGATCGTGGGCGCCATGCTGCTGCGCGGGCGCTTGCCCGCCGCGGGCAGGTTCGGGTCGGGGTAGCCCGCCGGCGTCGAGGACGTGAAGTCGAAGTCCGTCATCTCGTTGTTGAGCAGGAAGCCGCGGTGCGGCACGGTGATCCCGCTGCCGCCGAACTGCTCGATCGTCAGCGTGTACGACACGACGTTGCCCCAGCGGTCCGCGGTCACCAGGTGCGTCGTCTGCGGCCCCTCGTACGGCAGGTCCTGGCCCTGGCCCTGCGGGGTCGCGCAGCCGTGCGCCTTCAGGTCGCCCGGGGCCACCGGGCTCTTGGCCGCCTCGTCCGGTTTGATGAGGCACGCCCGCGAACTCGCGAACCCGTCCGACAGGAGCGTCTTCAGCGGCACGTCGACGTACGCCGGGTCGCCGACGTAGGCGTTGCGGTCGGCGTAGGCGAGCCGGGACGCCTCGAGGTAGGTGTGCACGGCCTGGACGGGGTCGCTGAAGTGGAAGTTCTTCATGATGTTCAGCGCCTCGCCCACGGTGGAGCCGCCCGAGGAGGGCGGGGCCATGCCGTAGACGTCCAGCCCGCGGTAGTCGACGTGCGTCGGGGCGCGGCCCACGGCGCGGTAGGCGGCGAGGTCCGAGGTCTGCATCACGCCGGGCCGGATGTTCCGGGTGGCCTTCGGGTCGACGGGGGGTTTGCGCACCGTCTGGGCGATCTCGGCGCCGAGCCCGCCGCCGTAGAACCAGTCGGGGCCGCGCCGGGCGATCTGGCGGTAGGTGTCGGCCAGGTCGGGGTTGCGGAAGGTCGACCCGACGGCCGGCGGCTGCCCGCCCGGCAGGAACAGCTCGCGCGTCGGCACGATGTCCTTGAACCGTTCGGCGTTGACCGCGGTCTGGTCGTAGAACTCCTGGTCCACCGTGAAGCCGTGGTCGGCCACCCTGATCGCCGGCTGGAGAAGCGTGCCGAGGCGGCGGGTGCCGAAGCTGCGCAAGGCCTTGTCCCACGTCGCGAGCGTGCCGGGCACGCCGATCGACAGCCCGCTGGTCACGGCCTCGTCGAACGACAGCGGCTTGCCGGTCTTCGGGTCGATGAAGATGTCCTTGGTCATCCGCGCCGGGCCGGTCTCGCGGCCGTCGATGGTGGAGACTTTGTGGGTCCGCGCGTCGTAGTACGTGAAGAAGCCGCCACCGCCGATCGCGGCGACGTACGGCTCGGTCACGCCGAGGGTGGCGGCCGCGGCGACCGCCGCGTCGACCGCGTTGCCGCCGTTCCGGAGCACCTCGATGCCGGCCCGGGTCGCGTCCAGGTCGACGCTGGAGACGGCGCCGCCGTATCCGACCGCGACCGCCTGTTTGCCCTGTGGCGGAGCGAGGCCCGGGGACCGGCCGGGCAGGCTCCGTGCCTGGGCGGGCGCGGTGAGGGTCGCCAGGGCGAGGGCGGCGAGCCCGAGGACGGCGGTTCTGCGGCGCATGGAGATCTCTCCTGACCCAGGGTGAACGCTGGCCCCCACCATGCCACCCGACCGCTCCTGCTTTCCAGAACATCGGCCGAACACGGTCGAAGTGTCGCGTACCTTCCGAAAACCTATTAAGCGGTTGTGACCTTGTTATCCATCAGGAACTTGGACATCCTTGGTGTCCCTAGGACACGTAGGCGGTGGGGGGCTCGACCGGCCGAGAACCTTTGGGGGACAACAGGAGTTGAGCGTCCAGGCGCCGTTCCGCAACAACCTGCTCCGCCGGCTGCCGATCGAGGAGACCGTCAGCCCGCACTACGGGGGCCGCCATCGGCTGGCCCTCATCTACAAGACACGCGACCTGATCGTTCTGGGCCTCGGCGTGATGGTGGGCGCCGGCATCTTCAAGATCGCCGGCCAGCAGGCCGCGACGACGGCCGGTCCCGCCGTGATCGTCTCCTTCGTCATCGCGGGCCTCGCCTGTCTGCTGTCCGCGCTCTCCTACGCGGAGCTGTCGTCCACGATGCCGGTCGCGGGCAGCGCCTACTCGTTCACCTACGTCGCCTTCGGCGAGATCTGGGCCTGGGTGATCGGCTGGGCGCTCCTGCTCGAACTGCAACTCGCCGCCGCGGTCGTCGGCCGGGCCTGGTCCCTGTACGCGACGCAGCTCATCACCGACGTCGGCACCATCTCCGGCGTCTCCGCCATCCACGTGCCCAGGGCGATCGCGGGCGTCGTCGGGCACGAGACGGGCTTCGACCTGTTCTCCCTGCTCATCCTCGCCCTGCTGGCAGTGGTGGTGGCCATCGGCGCGCGGCTCAGCCTCTACACGCTGTGGTTCATGGTGCTGGCGAAGGTCATCGCGATCGGGCTGGTGATCGCCGGCGGCCTCCTCTTCTTCCACCCCGCCAACCTCAAGCCGTTCGTGCCGCCCGCCCGGCCCGTGCCCACCGGCGGCGACCGGACCGTCCTGGACCTGATCACGGGCGGCGCGCCGCACGCGTTCGGCCTGTTCGGCATCTTCGCCGCCACGTCGGCGATCGCCTTCGCCTACATCGGCTTCGACCTCATCGCCACGGCCGCCGAGGAGACCCAGGACGCACCGCGCCGGGTGCCGGCCGGGATGATCGTCAGCCTGCTCATCGCGATCGCCCTCTACATCGGCGTCGCGGTCGCCATGGTGGGCATGGTCCCGTACGGCAGGCTGGACCCGGCGACGCCGCTGGCCAGTGCGTTCACCGCCGTCGGGTCGAGCGGGATGGGCCTGGTCATCGACGTGGGCGCCGTGATCGGCCTGGCCACCGTCATCCTCGTCGTCATGGTCGCCCAGACCCGCGTGATCTTCGCGATGGCGCGGGACGGCCTGCTGCCCGCGCCGCTCGCCGCGATCAGCGGCCGGTACAAGGTGCCGACCCGCGCCGCGCTCCTGGTCGGGGGCACGGCCATCGCGCTGTCCCAGGTCGACGTCTGGACGTTCGGGAAGGTCAGCGTCCTCACGCTCCAGCAGATGATCGTCATTGGGACGCTGTTCGCCTTCCTCTTCGTGTCGGCGGGCGTGCCGGTGCTCCGCCGCAGCCGCCCGGACCTGCCGCGCGGGTTCCGCGTGCCCGGCGTGCCCGTGACGCCGATCCTGGCGATCGGCGCCACCGGCTGGCTCATGCTCAACCTGCACCTGCGCACGTGGGAGTACTTCGGGATCTGGATGGCGTTCGGGCTGATCGTCTACCTGCTGTACGGGCGGACCAACAGCCGCCTGCGGCACACCCTCGAGGGCCACGCGGCCCGCGCGCAGGGCCGGCATCGCCGTTGACGGGGATCGCCGAGCCGCGCGCGTGGGTGATCATGGTCGGGTGACTTCGACCTCCGTCTCGACCGGTCCGACCCGCCGGGACCGCCTGGCCCGCCTCGCCGTCGCCACCGTCTTCGCCCTGCACGGCATCGCGGCGGGAAGCTGGGCCGCCCGCATCCCCTGGGTGAAGGAGGCACGGCACCTCACCTCCGCCGACCTGGGGCTGGCGCTGATGGGCGCGGCGATCGGCGGGCTCACGGCCATGCCGGTCGCCGCGTGGCTGAGCGCGCGGGTCGACAGCCGCACGCTGACCCGCGTACTGGTGATCGCCGTCGGAGTCGCCCTGCCGCTCCCGGCCTTCGCGCCGGTCCTGCCGGTGATCTTCGTTTCGCTGGTCCTCTTCGGTGCCGTCAGCGGCGTCCTCGACGTGGCGATGAACGCCCAGGGCGTCACGGTCCAGGAGCGCTACGGCCGGTCGATCATGTCGGGGCTGCACGGCCTGTGGAGCGTCGGCGGTCTGATCGGCTCGGCGAGCGCCGGACTCGTCGCCCATGCCGGCGTCGCGGCACCGGCGCACCTGCTGACCGTCGGGGTGATCATCGCCGTGGTCGGCACCCTGTGCGGCACCCGCCTCACGCCCGCGCCGCCGACGGCCGCCGGAAAGGTGTTCGCCCGGCCGGACCGCGCCCTGCTCCTCCTCGGCGTCATCACCTTCGGCAGCCTGTTCGGGGAGGCGGCCGCGGCCGACTGGAGCGCGGTGTACCTCCGCACGACCGCGCACGCGACGCCCGGCGTCGCCGCGTGGGGCTACGCCGGGTTCTCCCTGTCCATGGCCGCCGCCCGTCTCGTCGGGGACCGTGTCGTGGAACGGCTCGGCGCGCCCCTCGTGGTGCGCACGGCGGCCCTGATCGGCGCCGTCGGCCTGGCCGTGGGGCTGCTCGTACCGGTCACGCCGGTGGTCGTCGTCGCGTTCGTCCTGCTCGGACTCGGCATGGCGACGGTCGTCCCCCTGACCTTCAGCGCCGCGGGCCGTACCCCCGGCCGGGACCCGGGCACGGCGGTGGCCGCCGTCGGCACCGTCGGGTACGGCGGATGGATGATCGCCCCACCCGTCATCGGGTTCGTGGCGCAGGCGACCTCGCTCACCACCGCGCTCGCGCTGGTCGCGGTCATGACCGCCCTCATCGCCCTGCCCGCCGGAGCCCTCCGCGAACGCCCGGCCGCGACCGAATCCTGAGCCGCCGCCCCGCCCGCTGAGCCGAACGGGCACGCCAGGCACCGGGCCGGAGCGGCGCTCAGCGCTCGGCGCCCGGCGGCCGAGCAGACCTCGCCGCGCGCCGGGCCGGAACCGCGCTCAGCGCTCCAGGAAGGGCGCCAGCAGGCCCGGCAGGGCCTCCTCGGCGATCCGCAGGGCCTGCGGCAGGGGTACGTCCTGGACCTCCACCCGCTGACGTCCGGCGGCGGTCGTCGCGACCAGGGTGGCCAGGCCGCTCCGCCGTTGGAAGAAGGAGCGTCGCAGGTTCCAGCCGATGATCCCCTCGCAGGACAGCGCGCTCCGGCGTCGTACGAGCGAGCCGCGACGGCTGACGAGGGTGCCGTCGACGACGGTGTGCCCGAGGGCGTGCGCGCGGTCGGTCGCCAGCAGGGCGGCGAGCGGCACGAGGACGAGCGCGACCTGCCACGTCCACGCGGGCACCGCCCCGAGGGCCCACAGGGCGAGGACTGCGGCCACGAGGAGGAGTGCGGCGCCGACGGCGCGGGAGAACCGGCGGCGGGCCGCGCGCGGCCCGTGCCCGGTCAGCGTGCGGGTGAAGGGGACGTCGTCCCGCAGGACCGCGGCGGCCACCCGGAGTGCCTCGGCGCGCGGCGCGGGCGGCAGCAGCAGTGACCCGCCGCGTTCGGCGCCGCGCCCGACCCGCAGCCCGGTGGTGATGGCGATGCACCGGGCCCCGCCGACGGCCCGCAGCAGCAGCGGCTCGCTGAACTCGACTCCGCGCAGCCTCCGCTCCTCGATGGTGATCGCGCGGGTCGTGATGAGGCCGCGGGTGACATGGAGCGTGCCGGCCTCGTTACGGGTGAGCCGGAAGCCGTGGAAGGACAGGACGTACCCGAGGGTGGAGGCCACCGTCACGACCACGAGAAGCGCGACCACGACGACCAGGACGTCCACCGCCGGCGAGGTCCGCCCGAACCGGTCCAGCAGCGCGCTCAGCACCTCGATGCGCCGGGGGTCGACGTGCGCCTCGTTGAGCGAACGCCAGACGACGCCGGCCACGACGCCGACCGTGACGAACCCCGTCAGCGTGAACGGGCCGTACCGCACCCAGTCCGGGCGCATCCGGGCCAGGAGCGTCTCACGGGGCCGCTCGGCCGGCCGCGCGGCGGGGGCCGCCGCGCGGTGCAGGAGCTCCTCCCGCAGCCGGGCGGCCTCGGTGGCCGTCATCGCGTCCAGCTTCACGCCGTCGTTCTTGCGGTCGGTACGGCCGGTGCCCACCTCCACCTTGGCCAGGCCGAGCGAGCGGTGCAGGGCGTGGGCCGTGACGTCGACCGTACGGATCCGGCCGCGAGGGACGGTCAGGACCTGCCGCCGCAGGAGGCCCTTGCGGACCTGGAGCTGTTCGGCGGTGACGCGGTAGGAGGTGGTGAACCAGCGCAGCAGCCCGCCGAGGATGACGAGGCCCGTGGCGCTCAGGCTCCACCAGGACCCGCGCCCTCCGGTGCTGCCGACGACCACGGCGCCGACGAGGACCGGCCACGCCCGCAGGAGCTCCTGCACCGGGTGAACGAGGAGCATCCGGGTGGACAGCCGCCGCCAGTCACCGGCACCCGGACCTGGTTCGGTGGCACTCATGTGGCGTCGCTCCGGTCGGCCGCGGTGCCCTCGGTGAGGTGGTCGACGAGCCGTTCCGCCGCCTCCAGGTCGAGTCCGCGGATCTTCAACGGGCCCGCCGCCGAGGCCGTCGTCACGGTGACGTTGGCGAGGCCGAACAGTCGCTCGAACGGTCCGCGCTCGCTGTCGACGGTCTGGATCCGGGAGATCGGGGCGATGCGCCGTTCCTGGTCGAACCAGCCGGACTGCGTGTAGACGGCCTCCGGCGTCACCTCCCAGCGGTGCACGCGGAACCGCCACCGCGGCATGACGATGACGTGCGCCGCGCCGAGCACCCCGGTCAGGATGAGGCCCGCGAGATGCCATGGGACGTGGCCCCGGTCATCGAGCATCCAGATGACCTGCCCTGCGGCGATGGGCAGCCAGCCGCCCAGCGCGCGCAGGGTCCAGTAGCCGATGGCCTTCCTGCTGACCAGGTGACGTGGCGGCCGGAGCCGCACTTCGTTTCCCTCCACGACGTCGATCCTCGCAGAGCCCTCGTCGTCCCTATAGAGCGCGCTATCACCGACTTTCCCATGACAGATGTCACGGGAGCCGTCCACCGGCCCGCTCTCGGAGCGGTCCCCGCCGGCCCGGTCGTTCCGGAGCCGGGGTCCGCCTCGGGGTGGGCGTCCCGGCCGTGATCCCGCTCACGCCATTGCGGTGTGAGAGCCATCGCGGCATAAAGTTAGGCTTACCTAAACAAGGAGATCCCTATGACTGACGACAGGCCCGCCCGGCGGGGCCGGCGGGTGAACCGCGGGCGCGTCGAGCGCGTAGAGCGGATCACGCCGCACCTGATCCGGGTGGTGATCGGCGGTGATGAGCTGGCCGGATTCCCCGTCGGCGCCTACACCGACCACTACGTGAAGATCCTTTTTCCGGTCCCCGGCGTGGAGTACCCCGAGCCGTTCGACATGGAGGCCATACGCCGCGACCTGCCGCGCGACCAGTGGCCGCGGCAGCGCACGTACACGGTCCGCTCCTGGGACGCGGATGCCCGGGAGCTGGCCATCGACTTCGTGTACCACGGGGACCACGGCCTGGCCGGCCCGTGGGCCGCCGGGGTCAAGCCGGGCGAGGAGGTCCTGTTCCTGGGGCCCGGCGGAGGGTACGCGCCGAGCGAGACGGCCGACTGGCACCTGCTCGTGGGTGACGAGAGCGCGCTGCCGGCCATCGCCGCCTCGCTGGAGAGGCTCCCGGAGGACGCGACCGCCCGGGTCTTCGTCGAGGTGGCCGGCGTGGAGGACGAGGTGCCGCTCGCCTCGCCGGGCGACGCCCGGATCGTGTGGCTGCACCGTGACACCGCCGAGGTCGGTGCCGCGCTCGTCGAGGCCGTACGGAACCTGGAGTTCCCGCCGGGCGAGGTCCACGCGTTCGTGCACGGCGAGGCGGAGTTCGTCAAGCGGCTGCGGCGGCACCTGCGAATCGAGCGGGACCTGTCGATGGACCAGCTGTCCATCTCCGGTTACTGGCGCCGTGGTGCGGACGACGAGGGCTGGCGGGCGAGCAAGGCGGAGTGGAACCGCCGGATCGAGGAGGAAGAGGCCACCGCGACCACCTGAGCCGCCCAGAGAAGACCGGATGGAGCCGGCCGACGACCCACTCCATTGGACCGATCCGCCATAAAAGAAGGTTTTCAAGGGCTATTTCGGTCAGAGGGGGCCGTCAGGTCTGTTCACCAGTGGTCATTCGATGGCAGACTCTGCCCGCATTATGGTGATCGGAGGTGGGTACCCGTGGCCGTAGCGGTGCATTCGGTGAGCAGGCCCACCGTACGCCGCAGGATCGTGGGCGCGCAGCTGCGGCGCCTGCGGGAGGCGGCCGGGGTGAGCCGCAAGGACGCGGCCGAGGCCATCAACACGACGGAGAGCCGGATCGGCCGCCTCGAACAGGGCCGGGCCGGCCTCGACGAGGACGACGTCGTCGCGCTGCTCAAGCTGTACGGCATCGACGACCGCGGCGAGCGCGACGCCCTGCTGACCGTCGTACGCGAGGCCAGCCGGCCGGGCTGGCTGCAGGCCTACAACAACGCGATGCCCGCCTGGTTCCGCCCCTACGTCGACCTGGAGGAGGCGGCGCAGGTCATCCGGACCTACGAGGTGCAGTTCATCCCCGGCCTGCTGCAGACCCCGGAGTACACGCGGGCGGTCGTCCGTCAGGGCATGTCCGATCCGTCGTCGGCCGAGATCGAACGCCGGGTCGAACTGCGGATGCGCCGGCAGCGGCTCCTCTACCAGCCGCATCCGCCGCGTCTGTGGGCCGTGATCGACGAGGCGGCGCTGTGGCGGCCGATCGGCAGCGTCGAGGTGACCCGGGCCCAGCTCCGCGCGCTGCACGAGGCCGCCCGGCGGGAGAACATCACGGTGCAGGTCATGCCGTTCCGGGTCGGCGGTCACGCCGGTGAGGCCGGGGCGTTCACGATCCTGCGGTTCCCCGAGCCGGAACTCCCCGACATCGCCTACATCGAGCAGCTCACGGGTGCGATGTACCTGGAGAAGGACGACGACATGGACCACTACACGGCGGCGATGGAGCGCCTGTGCGTACAGAGCGCCTCGCCGGATGAGTCCATGGACCTGATCAGCAAGATCATGCGCGAACTCTGAGATCGATCCCGCACGGCGGACGGAGTCCGCGCGTGCTTCACGCGCTCTTCGCGTTCGTTCCCCGCGCCTTCCGGCGGCGTTCCCCGCGCCTTCCGGCGGCGTTTCTCGCGCCTTCCGGCGGCGACGTCGTGTCAGAGGTCGCGGAGGATAGAGCCGAGGGTGTCGCGGATGCGGGTGGCGGGCTCGGCGTCGATGCACAACCGCTCCATCACCGCCAGATAATTATCCACATCCTCACGCTTGTCCAA